>JAAFIH010000004.1 GCA_013297755.1 Cytophagales bacterium | reverse complement strand
TTGAGAATAGGGTCATAAAACGAACTCACTTCATAGAGATAATACTTGTTGTTGATGAATCTGAGTTCGGTAGCAGGTTTACGATGCTCAATAGCCCAAGCAGGGTAGATGTGATTTGAAGACATATATAATACGTATTTACGGAACGCAAATAAAAACAAAAAAACCGACTATACAAAGCAAATAATCGGTTTTTAGTACAAATTCCGTAAAATATTTTCGGGGTTAGGGATTAAATCAATCTAGTTTTAATGATGTTAATTTAAAAATATTTTTACCTTTGTAAGAAATATTCACACCAATAAATTTTAAATTTCAATTTATAAATTATATGATTGTAGTAACTGGAGCGGCTGGTTTTATTGGAAGTTGCCTTATTTCGAGGCTCAACGCTGATAATTTTAATTATATTATAGCTGTTGATGATTTTTCGATGATAGAAAAAACACCAAATTTAGAAAATAAAAAAATCAAACAAAAAGTAGAGCGTTCGCAGTTTTTTGAGTGGATTCTTACAAATCATACTCATATAGAATGTATTTTTCATATAGGCGCTCGTACAGATACTACAGAATTTAACAAAGCCATTTTTGATGACTTAAATGTAAGTTTTTCTAAAAAAATATGGCAAATTGGCGTTCAATATCAAATTCCAATTATTTATGCATCTTCGGCTGCCACTTATGGTCTTGGCGAAAATGGATATGACGACAACGAATCCTTGGTTTCTCGGTTGAAACCTCTCAATCCTTATGGAGATTCAAAAAACGAGTTTGATATTTGGGCTTTGGCTCAAAATGAAAAGCCTTTTTTTTGGGCTGGATTGAAGTTTTTTAATGTATATGGTCCCAACGAGTATCATAAAAATAGAATGGCATCTGTTATTTTTCACACTTTTAATCAAATAAAAAACACTGGTAAATCAAAACTATTTAGATCCCACAACCCAAATTTTAAGGATGGTGAGCAGCTAAGAGATTTTATTTATGTCAAAGATTTGATAGAAGTGTGTATGTTTTTGATGTATCATCGTAAAAATTCAGGAATTTATAATCTAGGAACTGGCACTGCTCGCACTTTTTTGGATCTTGCCAAAAATGTTTTCAAAAATGTTGGAATAGCCGAAAACATAGAATTTGTAGATACCCCCTTGGATATAAGAGATAAATATCAATATTTTACGGAAGCAAAAATGCAAAAATTGATTTCAATAGGCTATAATAAGCCTTTTACTTCTTTAGAAGACGGCATAGAAGACTATGTAAATAATTACCTTAAAGATAAAAAATATTACTAAATAAGCATTAGTAATTATAATTTTAATGAAAAAGTTATTTTAGATAACTTCAAAAATCCCTCTCAGCTTACTGCTTTTCTATTATTGCAAAAAACATAAGTGTATAGCGATTCTGTTTATTAAGAGTTGGGGTAAGGTTATTGATAATATTTATAAGGTTTTTGAGCTATATCTCAAATAATCTAAAGAGGTTATTTTTATTTTAGTATTTACATTTTATTCTATTATTTTTGCAAATAAATAAAATTTCATACATACAATATGTATACAACTTAATCAACTAGAAAATGAAAATGAAACTTTTAAATGTATTTTTTATTATTAACCTGCTGATAAATTTTCAACTCAAAGCCCAAAAAATATCTTGGGCCAATAAAATATTACATACAACCGAAAAATTTGAATCTTTCGACAACAACGTAGATCACATGTTGGGCATGCCTAGCATTTATCAGGGTGTGATGAACGGCAACATAGACCCTTTCTCCGAAGGATATATATTATATAACAATCCAACTGGTAAGAAAAATGTCATTACGCTTGGTTTTGCGAGTACCATAGTGGCCGAGCAACTCGTAATAGGTGGAGTTATGAATATGGGAACTATCAAATCAATTTATGTCATCAACCAAAAAGGCAAAAAACAAGAAATCTATCAAATGATGAAAGGCTCAGTTTCTAAATTTCATAATTTCAACATCTATTTTGAGCCTCGTGAGGTTACTGCCATTGAAATAACTATTGACCATCAAAAAATCAATAATTGGAATATTATCAAAGGAATTGGGCTTGTCAATTCTAATAATTTATTGGATTTGCAACCCGAAATTTTTACAGAAGACGAATTTTATGGCAAAGAAGAGTTTATTATTTATAATGATAAAAAAGAAAAATGTATTAGTTTCAATCCAAAATTATCGCACGATGAAAAATTATTGTATTACGTAAAAGAATGTGAAAACAAAAATCATCAAGATATATGGATATCGACAGTGAGCGACAAAGGTGGCTGGACCGAAGGCATACAAGCCCCTGCCCCTCTCAACAACGAAGCACATAATTTTGTGGCCTCTGTGGGGCTCAATGGCAAATTTTTGATTCTTGGCAACGCCTACAACAAAGATGGCTCTAGTGCTGGCGATGGCGTATCTATATCGCACAAACAACCTGATGGCACATGGGGGATACCCGAAACCATAAAAATACCAAAACTTACCAATAAAAACGACCATGCCAATTTTTATATGGCCTCGAGCGAAAAAGTAATCGTAATGGCCATAGAAGATACCAACTCTGTTGGCGATTTAGATTTGTATGCTTCTATAAAAGATGCCGAAGCCAATACTTGGTCGGCACCTATCAATCTTGGCAGAGGTATCAATACCGAAATTTCAGAAGATTATCCTTTTTTGTCAGTAGATACCAAAACACTCTATTTTAGCTCCAATGGGTATATAGGTTTTGGTGGATACGACATTTATATGACCCAACGATTGGACGATACTTGGCAAAATTGGTCTAAACCATTGAATCTTGGTCCATTGGTAAACTCAAAAGTTGATGATTGTGGATTTTCACTATCGGCAAGTGGCAACCATGCTTTTTATCACACACCTAACACTAGCAGTGATACTATAAAAAAAATGGATATGTTTAGGGTTACTATTCCAAAAATGTTGCGACAAGAAGCCAAAGCAATCATCAAAGGTACCGTAAAATCAATGAAAGATAGCACAAAATATACAGGAAACATAAAAATATTTAATGTAAAAGGCGAACTCGTAAACTCCAACGAAATACTACAAGACGACCAATTTTATAACCTTGTAGTACCATTGGGCAAAATGTATAAAATGAGTGTAGAACTTGAAAATCACTTCAAAAAAGATATTTTGCTTGATTTTGTGGATAGCTCTGAAAATTTATCAATCATTCGCCATATTAAATTAGAACAATATGCCGATAGTGGCCATGTGGTAAAATTACCCAAAATTACTTTTGATACATTCAACAAATCTGTAACAGGCATGGCAGGAATAGATGTGGATAGTTTGGTAAAAGCCATTATTTCGCAAAAAAATTGTAAAATTGAAATTAAAATTGTAGAAAATGGAAGTACCGACAAAATAAAAAATAGTCAGATAGCAGCTCAAAAAGCAAGTGCTATTAGTACTTTTTTAATCAAAAAAGGCATTGGACAAGATAAATTTATGGTCATATATACCAACACCTCAGATCCAGAAATAAGTAATAAAAATGTAAAGAATAATTCCAAAAAACCTGCTAATAAATCTACGACAAAGGCTGTAAAAAAATCAGAATATAGCATCGTTTACTTGCAAAAATTATCAAAATCAAACAATGAAAATCAGTATATAAGAAATTAAAAAAAATGTAAAATTATTTAGATAAAGAAATTTTTGAAGTAATATTTGTGATAATATTACTTCAAAAAAAGCATACAAACTGCCCCCAACAACGCACCAAACAAATAACCCACAGATAATTGCCACAATGTATGCTTTTGCAAATACATACGAGCCCAGCCAATAGTGCCAGCAATCAAAATAATAAAACAAAAAATAGGCAAAAACTCAAAACTATTGGTAAAATGAATACATAAACCAACTAAGACTACTAAAAAAGAAATAGTAAATGTATGAATACTAAATTTAAAAAAGTAATTAATAAAACTTACTAATACTAGCACAATCATTTGACTGAAAAATAGGTATTTTAATGTATCTGATAATTGAAATTTAGTAATAACACTAAAAAATACAAAACCCCAAATCAACAAAACAACAGCTCCAGCTTTGATTCTATCCAACCTAGAATCCATGTCATAATTTTGGATAATGCCAGTAATTTTAATAATAATGATGGCGAAAGAAGGCAATACATAAGTTCCAATAAATATCAATAACAATAAAGGACTAAAATATTCGTTTACAAATGGCATCAAAATATGTGGATAAAACAAATGAAAAATTACCAAACACATCGTTGGTGCAATGGATGGTTGAAAAATAAATGATAAAAAAGAAGCTATAATTTTCATTTTGTGAAACTATTACAGTTTTTTCATAATTTATTAACAATTAATATACTATTTTCGTAATTCGATTAATAAAAACAGATTTATGCCCTCGCTTAGTTCAAAAGAAGAAAAAACACTAGATAATAGTATATATATAAGTAGAGATTTGAGTTGGATGCAATTCAACTATCGCGTGCTCGACCAAGCCCTCAACAAAAACAGGTCGGTACTTGATAGAATAAAATTTTTAGGAATTTGCAGTTCCAATTTGGACGAGTTTTTTATGATTCGTGTAGGCTCGTTATACAACTACATAGATTTTAATAGAGACAGGATAGATTATTCGGGGCTAAATGCAGAGCAATTTCGCAAAAAATTACTCATGGAAGTGCATAGTTTCGTAAGAAAACAAAACGATTGTTTCAACAACGAGCTAGCATCAGAGTTTCATAAAAGTGGATTTTCGATTGTCGGTATCAATGATATAAAAGACGAAGACAGAGAAAAGGTGTATAAATATTTTAATAAAACCATCTTTCCAATGCTTACGCCTATGTTGTATGACAATACACATACGTTTCCGATCATTTCTAACAAAGTTTTGTGTTTTGCTGTATTTACCAAAGGCGAAATGGTAAAAGAAAAAGAAGCCAAACGAATTACATTTGTGCAAGTACCCCAAAACTTGCCAAGATTTTATGAAATTCAATGTGGCGATAAAATTCAATTCTTACCCATTGAAGAGATTATTCGTTGGCAAATGCAAAAAATGTTTAGAAATGTAGACATTCAATCAGTTACTCTTTTTAGAATTACTAGAAATGGCGATTTTACTGAAGATATAGACGAAACTGATACCAATTTTTTGGACGAAATGAAGAAGAAAATCAATACACGCAAAACTGGTCGTGTAGTGAGGATAGAAATGGAACCCAACGCTCCAAAAAATGTACACAAAACGCTCCTTGATAAATTTGAGATAGATGAGTTTAATTTTTTTGAAATCAATGGCCTGGTAGATTATACAGGACTCATGCAATTTATGAAACAACCTGATTTGAGGGCACTTTTGCCAGCACCTCATAGGCAGGTTAATCCTATCAGCTACCAAAATCCAGCACATGAAAATCTTTTTGAATATCTAAAACACAAAGATTTGTTGATGCACCATCCTTATAATAGCATGGAGCCAGTAGTGCAACTACTCGAAATGGCCGCTAACGACCCTGGTGTTTTGGCTATAAAAATTACCATTTACAGGCTTGCCAAAGATTCAAGAATATCAAATGCACTGCTCAAAGCTGCAAATAATGGTAAGAATGTGTCTGTTTTGTTTGAAGTAAAAGCTCGCTTTGACGAAGAACACAATATGCAAGAGGCCGAAAAGTTACAAAAAGCTGGCTGCTTTGTGATTTATGGCGTTGGCAAATTTAAAACCCATACCAAACTTATGCTTATCGTAAGGCAAGAATCAGATTCAAGCATTACTAGGTTTGTGCATATATCGAGTGGGAATTACAACGAAATTACATCAAAATTTTATACTGATTTAGGTTTGCTAACCACCAACGAGGGCTATGCCAACGATGTATCAGAATTTTTTAATGTAATAACTGGCCACTCTCAGCCCGAAAACTATCAATATTTGATTACTGCACCACATAATATGCGTAAGCAACTTACTCAATTGATAAGAAACGAAGCCGAAAATGCAAAAAAAGGTTTGCCCTGTGGCATAGTTTGGAAATGCAACTCTTTGCAAGACAAAGATATTATTGACGAATTTTATGCAGCATCCAAGGCTGGAGTTCCTATCAAACTTATTGTACGTGGAATATGCTGTGTGCGACCCAAAAGAAAAGATTTGAGCGAAAATATTGAAGTTTTTTCTATCGTTGGCGATTATTTAGAACATGCACGCGTATTTTATTTTCATAACAATGGATTTCCTCTCGTATATAGCGGAAGTGCAGATGCTATGGTAAGAAGTTTTGATCGTAGAATCGAATCGTTATACTTAATAGTAGACGAAAAACTCAAAAATGAAGTCATCAATATACTTGCCTACAACCTAAAAGACAATGTAAATGCCTATCAAATGGAAGAAAACGGATATTATAGTAAAATAGAAACCAATGGGCAACCAGAATTTGATGTGCATAAAGAATTTTTTGAAGTTTCAGAAAAAAATTACCACCATGTGTCAGAATTTATATTAAAAAAAACAAAAAATACCCCTAAACATAAATCCTTAGAAGTGTAATTTAAGTAATATTATGGCAAGTTTGAGTGAGTTGAAAAAAAATTTACATACAAAAAATACACCTGAACTTGTACAAATTTGTATGCGTTTAGCAAAATTTAAACGAGAAAACAAAGAATTAATAGACTATATACTAAACTCGGCTAGCAATGAAAGTGAGTTTATTGAAGCAAAAAAAACTGAAATTACAGATTTATTGAATGATGTAGCAAGTCATAACTATAAAAATATTATAAAAATATTACGAAAAACACTTGCTATTACCAAAAAATATATCAAATATTCGGGCATAGCTCAAACTGAAATTGAGCTTTTGATACACTATTGCAAAAGAATACAAACCGAAAATATAAAAATAAATCACTATGCTGTGATGCAAAATTTGTACAATAAAACTGTTTTAAAAATCGAAAAAGAGATACACAAACTACACCCAGACCTTCAATTTGATTACAGTACAGAATTAGAGGAAATAAAAAAATCTTATAAAATTATTTTTTACTAATTTATTTTGCTAATGTAAGTGCAAAATCTTTGGCACAATAAGACAAAATTATGGAAGCTCCAGCTCGTTTTATAGCCATAAGGCTTTCTATCATACATTTTTGATAATCAATCCATCCATTTTGAGAAGCTGCTTTGAGCATAGCATATTCGCCACTAACTTGATAGGCAGCTATAGGAAGTGTAGAATTATCATGTAATATTTTTATAATATCTAAATAAGCACCTGCTGGTTTTACCATCAAAAAATCTGCACCTTCTTGAGTATCTAGTTGGGCTTCTAAGAGGGCTTCTCGGCTGTTGGCAGGATTCATTTGATAGGTTTTTTTATCGCCCAACTTAGGTGCAGAATCGAGGGCATCTCTAAATGGCCCGTAAAAAGCAGAGGCATATTTTACAGAATAACTCATGATACTAACATCTATAAAACCCTCATTATCAAGCTCTTTACGTATATAAGCTATGCGTCCATCCATCATATCAGAGGGGCCAACTATATCGGCACCTGCCTTGGCCTGAGCCACTGCCATACGACCTAGTATCTCTAAAGTTTCATCGTTAAGGATTTTGCCATCTTGCACAAATCCATCGTGTCCATCAGAACTATAAGGATCCATGGCCACATCGCTCATCAAAATTAAAGTAGGAAATTGGGATTTTATTGTGGCAATAGCACGTAAGTAAAACGTCTGATTGTTCCAACTTTCGGATGCTAAAGGGTCTTTTTTATGCTCTTCGTAATGTGGAAACAAAGCAATGGCTTCTATACCAAGTTTCATACATTCGGCAATCTCGATTAGTAATAAATCTAAAGAAAATCGAAAAATATTAGGCATTGATTTTATTTCAATTTTTAAATTTTTTCCATCTGTAATAAACATAGGATAGATAAAATAGTGCATAGAAAGTTGGGTTTCTTGCACCAAATGACGTATGGCAGCTGATTTTCTATTTCTTCGAGGACGGATAAGCATAAGTAATGTGTAATGTGTAATGTGTAATGTTTAATGTGTAATGTGTAATGCGTAATGTATAATGTTTAATGTGTAATGTGTAATGTGTAATGCATGATGTGTAATGTGTAATGTGTGATGTGTAATGCGTGATGTGTAATGTGTAATGTGTAATGTGTAATGTGTAATGTGTAATGTGTAATGTGTAATGCGTAATGCGTAATGTGTAATGTGTAATGCGTGATGTGTAATGCGTAATGATTTTAGAATTATTTGTAATGGCTTGTGATTATGGGAATTGTGTCAATTAAGAATTATAAAATGTAAAGACAATTCAGAATATGAATAATAAAGTTCCGAAAACAAAGATAATAACGAATTTTAAATTTATTGCTGTTTTGACCATAATAAATTTGATTTATTTAATTATAAAAACTAAAAATAGAAACCAAAACTAATTTTTAAAATGAATAAAAAAAGGGGATTTTTAGTAAAAATTGCGAATAGAATAAGCAAAAAGTGTTTTATTTTTAGTTTATCACACGATCTAAAATCTACAATAAATTACTAAAAGCATCAATCTATTAGCTATTTCAGATAAAAAATAGCTTATTAAATTTTATTAATTTTTTATTTTATTACTAATTAGGATTGGATACTTAAATATTATTTTTTAGCTTTAGCCACATAACTTTAACAGATTCAAATAACTATAAAGAATCAAAAATTACCTACTCCATTTTTGGAACATCCACAGATTTGATTTCGCTTTTGGTTACATTGCCCACTCTGTCGTAGATGCGTAGTTGGTAGGTATATTTGCCAGGCTTTTTTATGTTTTTATCAGTAAATGATATTTCAGAAATCATTTTGCCTGTATATTGAGTCATGTCTTCGTTTTCAAAGGCTCTAAAAAGCACACATCCATAGTAATTTTTGTCTACTTCTAGTAGCCAAGTTAATGGTATGTTTTTGGCTTTTTTATCCAACTTGGCTTCGAGTTTTTTTACTTTTAATAGGGTTGCTAAAACTACATTTTTGAATATATAAGGGGTAGAACCCATTGAAACATTGCCAGTGCTATCGGTAGCATTCAATATATATTTATAGCTTTCATTTATTTCGGCAGTTTTATCAACAAAAAAAGTATCTTTGAGAGAAATATTACTATTTAAAACTATTTTTGAGGTATCTTTAGCATACTTTATTCTTACTAATTGGTAGTTTTTTAAGTCATTATCTACATTTTTCATCCAAATAATGTTGGGGAGATCATTTTTAAGTTCTACAGATTTGATAAAAGGCTGTGTTGGCGGCATCACATCAGGTAATTGTAGCGTTACTGGTTCTGAGTGTTTGCTTCTATTAAAACTACTATCTATGGCCAAAACTTTGTAAATATATTTGGTTTTAGAATTTTTAGAAAATTTTATCGAAAATGTCGTTTCCTTGATAGCTTTACCATTCATTATCACAAAATCATTGACACCAGCAGGGGCTTTATACACAAAATATCCTTGCAAATCAGTATCAGGTACAGGCGACCATGAAAGCACAATCATATCTTTTTCGATAACTGCCTTTAGATTTTTGGGTATTTGAGGAGCCACAACATCGCGTACATCGGCCATTTTGGGGCTCGATAAATTATCGTTTTCAGACGAATCTACAGAGGCTACTACATAAAAATATTCGTCTACTTTGGGTACAATATCGGTATATTTAAGTATTGATTTGGGAATAATTTTGGAAGATATTTTTTCATAACCTTTGTCATATTTTTTACTTCTATAAATATGATAGCCCATCAAATCAGGCGATTTTGAGGGTTTCCATGTCAATTTTACTTTCAAAGTATCTATGTCTATCATTAAACTATCGGCTGGCAAAGGTGCATCAAAATCTTTTTTTCCTACTTTTATATCAGCACTCGACACCGAAATTTTACCAAAATAATCTACAGTATTAAATTTATATTGATATACTGTATCTTTTGAAACCCTATTATCCGAAAAGTAATAATTTGGTAATGTACCATCATCTTTTACTTGAGGATAAATGGGCATATCGTTCAATTTGGTGTAGTTTTTGTTTTTATCAGTTTTTCGGTAAATATCAACGCCAAAAAATAAATCTGGCTGGTGAAGCCAAGAAAATTTAATTCCTTCTTTTTTCTTTTCAAATTTGATATTTTGAGGTTCAGAGGCTTGTTTCCAGTTTTCTACTTTGATATTTGTTGAATTAGCAATCAATATTTCGTTTGGTTTATTGATTCGTTTCACTTGATATTGATAAGTTTCGCCCTTGGTGGCCAAACTATCAATATAGGCATTTCCTATGGCTAGTGCAAATTCAGTACTAAGCACAGCCCTAAGTTTAACAATGGCCTTTGCCATACCAGCTTTGTTGATGGTTTCTGGTTTTAATGATTTTAGTTTTTCATAAAATTCTTTATCATCATCAACTAATTTAATCTGGCTTGGTAATGATTTTAAAAAAACTATGGGTGTTCTATTAATTTTAATAAAATTAGATTCTCCCTCTTTTTTTCTATAAATGTTATATCCTTGTTCGTATTTTAACTCATCAGAAAAGAATTTGATGATAACTTTACCAGAACCCACTTGGTAAAAATCATTGGAAACAAACACAAAGTTTTTGTTTTTGACTTTTTGAGCTGTTGAAGACAAAGCGAAAAGTAAAACCAAATTGTAAAGTACAACTACAAATTTATTTTTATTCATTTTGTAAATTAATTTTTAAATAATAAAATTTTTACATTAAAGTAAAAAGTATTTAACCCAAGTAAGAAAAGCCCCTAAACCCCCGAATAAAAGCCCCCAAACCCCCGAAGGGAAATTGCGATATTAGCAATTTTATCGCCACGAATGCACGAATTTTAATCAATAATCAATTCTTAAAAAGCCCCACCCCCTGGCCCCTCATCCCTTATGGAGGGGGGAAATAGGATTTTTTTTAAAGCCCCCAAACCCCCGAATAAAAGCCCCCAAACCCCCGAAGGGGGCTTAGCTAACGCATTTATAAAGACACGAAAGCAATAATTTTAATCAATAATCAATAACAATTAACAATTAACAATTAACAATTAACAATTAACAATTCTTAAAAAGCCCCACCCCCTGCCCCCTCATCCCATAGGGAGGGGGAAATAGGATTTTTTTTTAAAGCCCCCAAACCCCCGAAGGGGGCTTAGCTAACGCATTTATAAAACTACGAATGCTCGAATTTTATTCAATAATCAATAATCTATAATCAATTCTCAATTATCAATTCTCAATTCTCAATTCTCAATTCTCAATTCTCAATTCTCAATTCTTAAAAAGCCCCACCCCCTGCCCCCTAATTCCTTATGGAGGGGGGGAAATAGGATTTTTTTTAAAGCCCCCAAACCCCCGAAGGGAAATTGCGATATTAGCAATTTTATCGCCACGAATGCACGAATTTTAATCAATAACAATTAACAATTAACAATTAACAATTAACAATTAACCATTAACCATTAATAATTAACAATTAACCATTAACAATTAACTAAATTGATATTTTTGCTTTCAAATCAATCGAAAATTCTTCGCCCATCACTTCTACTCCAGCTGCTAATTTGCCTTCAAAAGATTTTTCTTTTTTCATCAAAACAAGAATCAACTCGCCTCTCATAAAGGCACCTACACTGAGTTTAACGCCAAAGCCTAGAACAGAACCTTTGATGTAGGCACTTGCATCGCCCTCTACTAAAATTCTGAGTTTTTCGAGTTCAACGATATAATCTTCTCCATCTTTGTTTACAAATACTATGGCTTCGCCCTCTATGTTATAACCAAATTTTACTCCTGCCTCAATCGAAACTATGGTTATGCCCCATTCTTCTATAGATGTGCCACCCGAAAGCTCAAATCTGTAGCTATGGCCAATACCAGCAGCATATCTACGTGGGCTTATGTGTAGATAACCTCTTGTTTCGAGCCCCATACAGAGGGGCCTCAATTTGGCCATTCTGTTGGGTTCGGCTATTTTTACATAAAAATCATCCAACGAAAATTTACAATCTATATTACCATTTTCTATGCACATATAGGGTTCTGTGGCCGTAACTTTACCATTGATATACAACTCCCCAGTTTTGGTACTAAACGAAGCATAAGCTACTGCTTGGAGTATACTAGGCTTGTTCGATGTGATTTTACCAATTTTGTTTGGCCCAGTCATTTGTATATTTTGATTGGCCTGTGGCACATCAGCACCTTTGAGGTCGAGCGCCTCTGCTACTAAATCTTCGGTAAGATTTAAGAAAATTGCTTCTGCTTGCATGGCCATTTCAAAATCACCATCTTTGACCTTCATTTCTACACCAACATCTGCACACATGATCATACCTTCTTTGGCAGCATCTGTTAATTGTAAATACAAACCAGCACCATATTTTACAGATTTATCCACTTTCATGGTTATGGCTTTGGTAGTTGGGTCTACAACAGCCGACATATTGGCATACAATTTGCCTTCAATGCCTTGAATATCAACTATACCAGGCACCATTGGTTTTTTGTCTTTTGCTTTGTCTTTTTTCTTTTTCTTCTCTTTAGATTCTTTAGTTACAATTTCAGAAACACCTAGTTCTAAAAACCAATATTTAGTGCCATCGTTGTGTCTACCCAAAATCATGGAGGCATCCATTTTCATATCAGCAGGAGATTTGATTCTACCTGACAGGTTTCCAAAAAAGACAGTACCAAAATCTGGGTCGTTTTGTCTTAATTCCAAATCACCTTTCATGCTGGTGAGCGGAGACGTAAGGTCTACGGCTAGTTTAAATACAGACCTCATTTTTTCAGGTTTTGTATTGATAACTTCAGCAGTGATAGGAACTACGGGCTTGTTGGTAAAATCATTTTGAATAGCCAACTTAGAATCTACATCAATAGAGCCGAAAAAATTATTGGTCAGGGGTGTACCATCTGGGCCACTAAAATCGTCTGAAATATTAAGAGCACCTTTCATATAATATAAATATTTGTCGCTCATGTAAGCCACACCCATCGAGGGCAGATTAACATCAACAATATTATACAGCAAACCTTTTAGTTCTTTTTCAAACACTATTTCGCCATTTGGTTTGTTGAAACCTATTTGACTATTTCCAAAAATTTTGAAACCACTCAAATTATTAGCACTTACTTTAAGAGAAGGGATTTGCATATCCACAGTCATATCCAAGCAATTAGCATCGCTAAATTTGGCTCTTTTGATAGTGAAAATCCCCTTAGATTCTTCAGATTTTTCGCTAAAAATTATTTTTTCGCCTTCTAATTTTTCGTCTAAAATACCATCAACAAATCCTTCTGTGTTGATTTTTGAAAATACTTTATAATTTCTAGTACTACTCAACAAAGGAATATCTATGGTGGCAGTAAAAATCCCAGATTTGACAACACCATTTTCTACGGCTGCTTCAAATAAGGTGGGCTTTGCTGCAAAAGTGTTGAAATTAGTTTTTGTGGCTGGATTAAATTCTTTTTTGTAATTAAAAAACAAACCTGTGGCCATAAAATGATTTTTGAATTGAGTATTAGAAGCCAAATCGTAAGATTCTTTCGACTCTTCCACAAAAGTTATTCTTTTTTGTGCATCAAAATCGGTTTTTGAAACTATATCGAAATTTGGAATATAAGCTCCTTTCCAGTCTTTAGGAAAATTGGCTGGCGATTTTTTATCAGAAAAATCGATAACAAATCGTTTGGGATAAACCAACAAATTTATGTTTGGTATAGGGCGATAGGGTGGAATAATTAATCGATCTTTTTCAGAATCAAGTTCAAAATAAGAAAGCTCTTTTAGATTTATAAACGGAAGTGTAATGCGTTTGCCATCTATATTTTGTGAGCTTTCGGGCAGGCCTATACTGCCATAATAATATAAATCATACCCTGTATTGCCAATAACCATATTGGTATTGGTGTCTAATAAAATGCTAAAATTGAGTGGCTCCATCAAATCAAATTTGCCTGAAACTTTGACCCCGCCAGTGATTCTAAATGTATTATAATCGACCCAAGTATTGTTTGCAGTTATTTTTGCTGCATCACCATCAAGGACAATATCTAGGGGAACTTCCATGTTTCCTCTTAATTTCAGCAAATTTTTGTCGAGTTTCACAGCATTGGGAGCAAAGAAAGCACTTTTCACGCCTTCGTCTTTGCCTTTTAATTCTATTTTATCTACATCAGTCAATTCTTTGTACAGTTCTCCACTTTCGAGTACATATTGATTCTCTGATAATTTTTTCAATTTGATATTTTTAAAATCAATCTCTACTTTTTTGTCGCCATTTTTATCCAATTTTATTTGTCCTTTTCCCGTGAGATTGGTTATATCGTTTCCTTCAGTACTCAAAACCACAACTTCGTGTTCGCCAGCCATAAATTTCTCTAAAAATGGTCTTCCTTTAAATTTTTGGACTTTACTTTCGGCCACTTTTTGTTCTCCAGAGAAGGCTTCTATTTTCCAAGCAAATAATTTTTCTTGCTCAAATGGCTCTTTTACAAGTGTTTCCCAACCATTGTTGCTGGTAGATGCACGAGTAGTTTCTTCATAAGCTATTTCTTTGGTTTTGATGGCTTCATCCAAATTATTGGTGTCATTTGGCTCTATTTTTACTACTTTTAGGTAATAACTCAAAGGTTGCGATGGAGCAGCTTTATTATCGGCCACAGTCCATTTGAAGAGTTGCTGATCTTTTGGCGAAAACTGATAATTGGGTTCTGGTTTTGATAATTCTACTTTACCACCAGTTGGGTAGCCATACATAAACCAGCCTGGTTCGCTAAAACCATCGTTTCTAAAAAGTGATTCTCCATTTTTGTCTTGCACTTTTACTCTATACACATATTTTTTTCCAAGCTCTAAATTGGTAGCCGAAGCATCATAATTGAGTTGTAAATTGGGCGATGGTTCACTTTCATATATTTTTAGGGCATTATCACTTTTGATAGCCACCTCTGGAGCTATACCTTCTGTGGTAACTTCATACACAAATAATTTATATTCTGTGGCCGCAGGATTGAGCGGTGGAGCTGTCATTATCCATTGAAAAATAATGTTTTGAGGGATATTTGGCAAAATGTAGTTTCCTTTTGGAGAAATCACTTGTGGGATACCACCCAACAAAAACTGCCCAGAAGCACAAGCATTGTTGGATAATAATTTGCCAGATCGAGCATCCAGAGCTTCTACACAAAAAGTGTAAAGTCCCTCGGGCAACACTCCCCTAGTTTTGAGTACAGAGGCATCGCCAGACTCTACTTTCAAACTATTGTATTCTAAATATTGGCTCCAATCATCGCCATCAATGGTAAAAGGTACTCCAGGATAAATTGTAATGGGAGTGTAGGCAATATCTGGATTGGTAACCAAAGTTAGGCCAGCATTTCCTTCAATTCTAATTCTTAATTTAACATCCCAAGAAGGTTCTGTAAAATCTTTAAACACCAAACTCACAATCAAACCTTTGCCTCCAGGCTTATATAAATCACTAAAAAATGGCGAATATGGGGGTGTCAGAATGGTATTGACTTGCACAGGGTTTTGCAACTGTGCAGTTATATTGATTACAAATATTACTTGAGCTAGTATTGTAATTATTTTTTTCATTTTATTGGTGGCATTTAGCCTTTGGATTTATAAAATATTAACCTTACTTATATTAAAACACATTTATTAAAGCCTAAAAAACCCGAAAAGCCCCCAAACCCCCGAAGGGGGCTTTGCTTCGCATTTATCAACTATCAACTATCAACTATCAAAAACCCCACCCCAACCCCTCCCCAAAGGGAGGGGCTTTTTGGTTCTGCAATTTCAAAAATTGATATTATTAGTAATAATTCTATATTATTTTTTATAATTTTTGAAAAACTTTTAAATGGACTTGCCCTGATTCATCATTCATCATTCATAATTCATCATTCATCATTCATAATTCATAATTCATAACTCATAACTCATAATTCATAACTCATAATTTATAATTCATAACTCATAACTCATAATTAAAATACATAGTCATAGCCTATTTTGCCTTGAAATTCTGTAAACGTCTGGCCTTTGCCTTCTATGGTTCTGCGACCAACTATGGATGTTTCGGCTTTGAAAGTATGGTGTTTGTTTACTTTAAAATTGCCAGATATTTTGTTGTTCATGGTAGTAGAGGCCGCCCCTATATCTTGGTTGGACAAAAATGTGTAAGTATAATTGAGTGTAAGTTTTTTGTTTAATAATTTTTTATTCAAATTCAAAGATGGTCCTATAGAAATGGTATTGACCGAGGGGGCTTGTATGTGATTATAATTCAGAGTAAATGTGGCCATGGCCAACCAATCTGTTTTATTAAGGGTATAACTTGCCAGAAAATTTCTTACTTTATTGAGAGCCAATATTTCATAATTGACATATTCTTTTATATCTCTTGCTTCTTGAAAAGTACCAGAAAGCATGGTGCTATGTTTGATTTCAGATTTTCCAAAACTATAATTTAACATGCCCCCCATGCTTTGATTGACTTGCACTAATTTTACGGAATCTACTTTTACAATCACAGATGGCCCTGTTGAATGATTAAAATTAGAATAATTACCATTTACGGTTAAATCTTTGGTAATATTATAGGTTACATTGAGCGAACCAATATATCGTTTCATGGTTTGTTTTAAATTTTCGTTCAAATTATTGTACTCTAAACCTCCAGTACCAGTAATATTTACCTTATTTTTAAAAATAGATGTGGTTGCATTGGCTGTAAATGCTTCAATATCGTTTTTGGCAGTAAGCACACCCAAAGATTGATAGGTAGGGTCTACGTGCAAAAATGTACCACCAAGCGTAAAATATTTTTCTTTGTAGTTTGCAGCAATGCTATAAGCATTATTAAAACGAGTAGAAAGAACAGGCGAAAACAACCCACCCATGTTATTGAAATAATTGAAACTACCTACTTGTTCAAAATTCAAGTTTCTATAATCACTCGTGTAAGCACTTGAGTTAAACTCTAATTGGGCATCTAGCTTTGGGGTAAGTTGATTTTTGGTTTTTATACCAAAAACAATGTTTTCTTGGGGGCTTAACCCAAATCGAGTAGCTAGTGGGTCGCCAGAGAAATAATCGTCTTTGGCTCTGAAAGCAATCAAAGAAATAACGTGTTTGTTTTTGCCAATATCAATTTTTGTACCCCAAGCCATACGCAAATAGGCAGGCAAAACTGGTACATTGTTGATGGTGTCTGCCAAAGTTCGTCTGTTGAGACGACCATAGAAAGCCGAAAATTTGAAAATCGATTTGATAGGAGCCAGCTCTATACCAACGCCATAAAAACGAACGCCAGAGTAAGAATATCGAGTAAAATCCATGCTTCTATCGCCAAGATGCAATGTTACAGACTTGTATTTTGGGCTTATTCCTGTACGATTGAGCAGGCCTGCAAGCAAAGCAGGCAATGGATTTTCGCTAGACGCTCCATTGTTGGTATAATTGATTGCCAAGGGAATACTTATTTTGCCAAACAAATTAAAATTGACATTGGCATTGAAAGCATAAGCAAAAGGTGCTCTACGAGATGGAATCCCATTGACACCATAAAATACTGAAGAGGCATTGAACCCACCTGTAACTTTTACTGGTTGTGCATCTTTGATTGATTTTATGTTTGCAAAACTTTTTTCTACATCTTGCGAAAAAGCACAAAAATTTAAAATAAGAAAAAAAGAAGTAATAAAATTTACCTTTCGTTTTAGTATTAAAAACATCATAAAATAACTAAAAGTAAAGATTTTAAATTTTTGTGATTGCACTTATATCAAGTCTAAATTAATTGGGTTCGTGTTTTCAACTAAACATTTTTAAAAAAAAGATTTAAAAATTAATTAGTAGTTACTATAAAATTTGATAAATCAATGCAACCAAATATTGCCAAAAATCAAGTTTTTTACACTTTTCTTTTTGATTCTTTTGATTTCTGCATGGGCTTCTTTATAATTATTTACTTCTTTTGTCATTACAAAATAATAATGATCTTTATCTGATTTTATTACTTTTGTTTCTAAATTTACTTGACGCATAAGCAATTTTTGATAATTTTTCGCACTTTCTAGTTTAGCATAAGCAGCAATGATAACATTGGCTTTGCCAGTTGGAAAGTCCTTTTTAAATGCTTTGTCTCCTTCTTTTTCTTCAATTTGTGATAATTCTTCTAATTTTTGTTCGTCTACGGGTGCATCTGCTGGATATTCTGCCATATAAGAAGTTTGGTCGTTCAGAAATATCTTTTTCATAGCTTCTGCATCAGATCCATCTTGCATCACTACGATATGATATAAAGTATCTTTTTTGCTCGATTTGTAGGTATTGTTAGCATACAGATTATTGGCCAAATAAGCATTGTTTGAGGTGCTATCTTTGGTCATAGATTGAGCAGTAACTGGCTGCATTTCTGTATTAGATAATTCTTTTTTGTTTTTTGATGACCCAAAATTGAAACCCACCACTATTTCGTGTATGCCTGTGGATAGAGTAGCCAATTTACTTGTTGGGTATCCATAATTGTATCCAAAAGTAAAATTTTCGTATCTTATACCAGTACACATACCAATAGAGGATTGAGAATCCCAGTTGATGCCTGCCCAAAAGAAATCTTTGAATTGAAAAATAGCATTTGCAGAAATCTGAAATCCTAAGCCTTGCGAACTTCTGGCCAAAGCCATAGGCACCAATTTTACGTTTTCTGTCATTTTTAATTCATATTTTGCCATCACATTAAACAGAGCATTTTGGGCATAAGGCAGTGCTTTGCTATCCGAAAAAGAAGTTTTGTTAAATAAATTCATAGCACTAATGCCTAATTGGAATTTTTCTAGGCTGTAGACCACCCCAAAATCGCTATTGAAAGAATTTACAGGGGCTACATTTGATAAAATTGAAATATCATCAGCATCAGAAGCCACCACTTTTGCCATATCTATTCTATTGGATGCAAAACCAAGTGATAAACCAAAACGAATCAAATGTTTTTGAGTGATTGGCACTAAATAGCTATATGTAAAATTGGCTCCTGAGCGTTCTAAAACATTTATTCTATCATTAAAAGCCTGAATACCAAGCCCCATACGCTCGTTTGGTAGTCCTTTGTGAAGTGTAAACATCATACTTTCTGGTGCACCTTTGAGGCCCATCATTTGGTTGCGGTAATGTCCAAATAGAATCAAATCAGAACTATTGCCTGCAAAAGCAGGATTGATTAGATATGGATTTACAAATATTTGTGTAAAATTGGCCGTTTGTTGGGCTTGGGTTGCTACAAACGCTAGTGATAAAATGGTAATTAGTAATTTTTTCATTGAATTTATTATATTTATATTTTTGCTAATGATTTAAAATTTGTGGTTATTAAGATAAAACAACCACAAAAAAGAGATGATAAATTATTTTAAAATAACTGAATTTTCGGCATTTTGAAGTATTGTCAAAGCTCCTTTGTGCACTATTGGTGATGAGTCAAAAGTTACAACATAGTAATAAGTACCATCGGGCAACTGGTCGCCTTTATCAGATACAGCACCCCAATTATTTTGATAATTTTGAGCTTTAAATACTTCTTGTCCCCAACGATTGTAGATGTAAACAGTGTTGTCTGGGTAAGAAGTTATGTTTTCTATTACCCAAAATTTGTGTTTACCGTTCCCATTTGGTACGACTACATTGGCTATGGTATTGCCAATACCTACAAGTTCGTAGTCATTTTTGACAACAACTTTTATCGTATCAGAATTTTTGCATCCAAGATTATCAGTAGCAGTAAAAATATAACTGGTAGTTTCGCTTGGTTTTGCTACTACTGTTGCTCCAATGGGGTTGTCTATGCCAGCAGTTGGGGTCCAGGTATAAGTACCCTCTGAGGCCGATGCTTTAAGCACCAATGGACTACCTTTAGAAGCCGAGGTGTCTTTTGGCAACGAAACTTTTGGTAATGGATTTACAGTAACTGCTTTTGTGATACTATCAGCACACTGCCCACCACTGATGATTGATTTTAAAGTTACAAGATATGTTCCTGCTTTTTCATAAATATGTAATGGATCTTTTACTATATTAGTGCTACCATCGTCTAGTTTCCAAACATAAGATATAACTCCTGGGCTGCCCGCAATAATATTGGTTTTATTGATAAATTCAGTTGGATTTTTTAAGCAAGCAGTAGATGCTGTAAAATTGGCCACAGGTACGTTATTTACAGAAACCGTTTTGGTTAATGTTTTTTTGCAACCCTTATCAGATTCTGCCAATAATTTTACATTATAATTGCCACCGTTCAAAAATTGATGTGTAGGATTTTCTTGGAGTGAGTTAGTTAAATCTCCAAAATCCCACTGATAATAAACAATAGTGTTTCCGCCTACAATAGAAGATATGTTTTTGAAAGATGTAGGCACACCATCGCAAACTGTATCATTTGAAAATCCAACAGTTGGTAAAGGATATACAGTAATATTTTTGCTTGTTGTATCCAAGCAATTTCTGTTAGATACTGCAATAAGTTCTACATTATATACACCTGCAGTGTTGTATGTGGTGGCTGGATTGGTATTGTTAGAAGTTTGATTATTGCCTAGTTTCCAAGAATATGTCATACTTCCAGATTCAATAGCTGATATATTACTAAAATTAACTGCCAAACCTTCGCACAATTCATTGAAAGTAAAGTCGGCATTGGGTTTAGGATATACTTCTATAAATTTAGCATTTGTGCCTTTGCAACCACGATTTGAAACTGCATTTAATCGTACAAAATAAGTACCTGGACCATTATATAACCTGATAGGGCTGGTAACAGTGGCTGTACTTTGGTCGCCCAAATCCCAGGTATATGACATTGTACCTGATTGAATTTGAGAATTATTTATAAATACTGTATTGAAATTATAACAAACATCTTGTGCACTAAACAAAACGATAGGATTTGGATAAGAATTTACAGCAATCGTTTTTGTGCTTTGACATCCTTTATCTGAAGTTACCAACAAAGACACATTGTAAGTGCCACTTCCTACATACACAATCGATGGATCTGCATTGCTTGATGTACTACCGTTGGCAAAATTCCATAAATAGCTCATCGTTCCGCCAGTAATGGATGATTGGTTGGTAAACTGAAATAAATTGCCTTCACAAGTATCTTTTTTGATAAAATTGGCTACAGGATTAGGATATACTTGTACTTGTTTGGTGTAGATATCTGAACAAGAATTTGGGTTTAAAACTGTCAAAGTAACCGTGTACATGCCAGGATTGGCATACAAATAGCTTGGACTTTGTGCAGTAGAAACGCCAGCATTGTCTCCAAAATCCCATTGGTAGCTAGTCGTAGAAACAGTACTTGAGCTAGTGTTGATAAACGACATAGAGCCTGATCTACAAACATCGTTTTGTGTAAACAATGCTTTTGGTTTTTGACTGATAGTGATTGTTTTTGAAAAAACATCTTTGCAACCTTTGGCAGAAACTACTGTTAAAAATACAGTATAAGTACCATCTTGGGTATAGGCTTGGCTTGGATTAGCTAGATTTGAGGTTTGTCCATTACCAAAATCCCAGTTCCTAGATGTAATTGTACCTACTGGAATAGTGGCTGTAGAAGTAAATGTAGTGGCTTGCCCAAAACAAGTAGCTGCACTATTGGTAAACGAAGCCACTGGATTGGCAGAAACAACTACATTTCTTGAGGCAATATCTGTGCAACCATTGTTTGATGTAACAGTTAATGTAACCATATAATTTCCATAATTTGCATACACCTTTTTAGGAGAAAAAATAGCAGAAGTTGGTGAGGAATCTGCAAAATTCCATTGATGTGTCATAGTGCCGCCATAATGTGTAGAAATGTTTGTAAAAAACACTGTATCGTTGGCACAAATATTATTATATAAGAAATTAGCACTTGGTTTTTGATATACAATGACTTCTTTTTCCATATTTTTTACACATCCTCGGTCAGAAGTTACAGTAAGTTTGGTATAGTAGCTACCAGTAGCACCATACGTTTTTGCTGGACTTAGGGCAGTAGAGGTACTTCCATCTTTAAAATCCCAGGCATATAACATAGAACCTGTAGCAATGGTAGAGGCATTTGTAAACAAAGTGCTCAGCCCAAAACAATTATTTGAAACATTAAAATCAGGAGCTGGATTTGGATATACTTGTACAGTTTTAGAAACATTATGCGTACAATTATTGGCAGAAGTAGCTACCAAATTTACATTAAAAGTATTGGCATTTGTAAATACTCGTGTAGGATTGATTAATGTTGAAGTGGCACCTGCATCGTTGAATGTCCATGTATAAGTTAAATTACCATTTGAAATAAAAGATGCGTTGGTAAACTGCATGGCATTTTGATCGCACACATTATTAAAGGCAAAATTTGCTACTGGTTTTTCATAAATAGTAACAGTTTTGGTAAGCGATTTGGCACAAGTTCCATTGGCAAAAACAGTCAAAGTAGCATTATAAGTACCTTTGCTAGGATAGGTATGCGTTGGGTCGCTTGCATTGTCTGTTGTTGCATCACCAAAAGCCCAAGCGTGTGTTAAAGTATACCCTGAAATGCTAGAATTGTTGGTAAAAGAAACTGGTACTTGATCGCACACATTATTGAATGTAAAATCTACCTCTGGTAGTGGTCTTACGAGTACATTTTTTGTAGTAGAATCTTTACATAATTTATCAGATGTAGCAATTAATTTTACTGCAAATGTACCTGCATTAGCAAAAGTTCTTGATGGATTTGTAATAGAGGCACCTGAGTTGTCGCCAAAATTCCAAACGTAAGACAATATTGAACCTACATTGATGGAAGAACTGTTGGTAAAATTAGTAGCATTATTTAAACAAGCAGTAGTAAATGTAAAATTGGGTGTTGGAAGTGGGTTTACGGTTACATATTTGGGTGTAGAATAAATATCGCCACCATCTTCAGTAATTACTGCACGATACCCTGTAGTTTGGGTAAGATTACTAAAAGCAATACTTGTTTGGTTTGCTGTAGAAGCTATATCATTCCAAGATGTTCCATTATTGATAGTAGATTGCCAACGAGAAATGGTACCTATTTGATTTGCCAGAGTAATGGTATTATTGGTAGCTACATTTTGACAAATTTCAGATATACCACTGGTTTGTCCACCATTGGCTACTGTAATCAAAACAGCATTAGTAGCAATTTCTGCACAAGAACCATTTTGAACTATGGCTCTAAAATAAGTTGTTTCTGTAATATTTGTATAATTTAATGTTGTAGAAACATTATTAATTGTTTGCCAAGGGTTTGTATTGGTTGGCGATGATTCCCAACGAACCACAGACCCATTATTACCAACTACATTGATAGCAGATGCGTTTGCTCCAGGTCGAACTGTTTTAGTGCCTGATAATGTACCACCAACAGAGGCATCGTTTACTGTAATTTCGGCTACTGTAGAATACAAAGGAGCAGCACAAGCCGATTGGATAACAGCTCTGTAACGTGTGCTTTTTGTAAGATTAGAGTATGTAATAGAAGTACTTCCACCATTACCAATGTTAGTGTATGCACCCCAAGTTTGAGTTCCTGTATTGAAATCGCTTTTTTCCCAATTCAATATAGTTCCATTGCTATTTTGTAAAGAAATAGAGCGTACATTGGCATCAAAAACACAAATATTAGCATTACCTATGGCTTGTCCACCTTGTGCTATGTCAATTTTTAGCGATGGAGTATTTACTTGATTGCAAGCACCACTTTTGATAACCGCCCTGTAAAATACTGAAGAAGCCAAATGACTAAAAGTAAGCGATGATGTAGTATTGTTGATGGCAGTCCAAGGTTCTCCATTGGTTTCAGAATATTCCCAACGTAGTACAATTCCTGTATTTCCAGTCAAATTGATGGTTCTGGTTGTGGGATCAGATGGACAAATTGTGGCATTGGCAGTGTTCAACGAACCAGCAATAGAGGGGGATGTAACATTGATTGTCAATTCGTTTGAATATGCTTTTCCGCTATTCATATTTACTCTATATTTAGTGGTTTGTGTCAATCCATTAAAAGCGTTTGAAACCACATTTGCCACAACTGTTGTCCAAGAAACAAAAGGACTTACGGCACTTTCCCATACCCAAGATGTGCCTTCTTGGCCTGATAAACTTAAACTTCCTGCACCAGAAGGCGAACAAAATTCTGTGGTTGGAGCAGATATTGTGCCACCATTTGCAACTGTTATTTTTACAGATGCAGAAGATGTGGCCTCAGCACAAGCTCCGTTTTTGGTAATTACTCTATAAAAAGTTGATTGCGTTAAATTACTGTAATTATATGTAGTGCCATTGGCAGATAAAGGTGTCCATTGGGTGTTGTCGTCTGACAATTCCCAACGAACTATTGAGCCATTGGTAGGACTGGCAGTAATGCTATTGATGGTGGGGTCTGATGCAGATACTACATTGGCTCCACTTGGATTTGTGATGGCGGTTGGGGCCGATACCAACACATTTACTGGATTTGAAAAAGCAGTTTTATTTACAACTGCATTGGTAGCATCTTTGCAGCTTCTGGTGGCTTTTAGTCTGTAGTTATAGTTAGCTGGTGTAAGCGAATTGGGTAAGGAGTAAGTCGAACCAGAGGCTTGATCAGTCCAAGTACCTGAAATATCCAATTGCCAATCAAAACTTGTACCTGACTGGCCAGATGCACTTAATAAAGTGCTACTGCCTTGACAAATAGCATTAGAAGCAGTAGAAGCCACACCTCCAACTGGATTTGGTATTACATCTATCAATGCAAAATTTGTTGATAATATGGCTGGACAAACGCCATTTTGTACAATGGCTTTGTAGTAAGTAGTTGTGGCAACATTGGATATATTTAATGTAGAAGTAGCATTTGTAATTTCAGACCAAGGACCATTTAGGTTTGCTGCCGAACTCCAACCTACGATATTTCCTGTTGCACCAGGGCTAAGGGTGATAGTGCCTGCATTATCGCCTGCACAACGAGAAGCAGGATCAAAAAACACAGAAACACCACCAAGAGCTTGCGAGGGTGCATACACATTTACAGTAGATTCTGTTGAATATTGGAAATTTCCTCCACCTAAATCAGCATATACTCGATAGCGATAATTGCCAGGCAAAGGCGTGGTTACTGTAATAGATGTGTTGGTAGAAGCAATGTTGGACCATCCACTGCCATTGAAAACTTCCCACCTGTCTACTGCACCTACGCCAGACCAAGATAAGCCAAAGGTAGATGTTGTATTACAAATATCGTTGATTAAGGGATATACAGCACCCTGACCAAAAACTGATGCTATTTGAAGGCAAATGAATAATGTAATAAATTTTAAACATTTAAACATTGATTGGGTAAAACTTTGAAAATAAAACATGAAACGAATTAAAGAAATGTATAAAATAAAACTACTGAAACTTACTATTTAACTTTTAAAATTTTGATATACTTTTGTTCATCTTTAGCAGAGAGTCTTATATAATATATGCCATCTGCAATATCTTGTCTATCAAATACTAAATGATGGTTTTGACTAGGCAATAATTGCCTTACTTCTAATAAATTTCCTTGAAGACTGAAAAACTCAACGGCTAGTTTTTGCATTTCAGAAAGTTGTACTTCTACCATAAATCGTCCATCTGTTGGGTTAGGATAAACAGTAGATGACACAAACAAATCACGTTGGGTGGTATCTTGTGAAATCAATTCTCGTCTTGCAGCAATATTTAATTTTTTGGTTTTTGTGTCAGAACACACACCATTGCTTACAGTAAGTGTAGCTGGCAAAGCACCAGAAATAAAATAAACATGTGCTGGGTCTGTTACAGTTGAAACTATGCCATCGCCAAAATCCCAAGTAGATTGAAATTTGCCAGGATAGGATAAGTTTATCATTTTTACACTATCGCCAGCTTTGATATTGCTTGTGGCCAAAAACTCAGCTACTAAACTAAAGTCATTTTTATTGGCTTTTACAGCTTGTGTATAAGAGCATCCAAAGGCATTTGTAACTTTTAATGTATACATTCCATCTTTAGTTATTGATGCTTTTTGATTGGTAGAACTATATTCATTAGCTACTGAAGTCCATAAATAAGTAGCACCAGGATTTTCGGCATCCAAAATCAATGGTTTTGTACCACAAATAGGGTATTCTGATTTTAAATTTATTCTTGGCTTATCCGAAAATGTAACCAATACTTTGTCTTTTGAATTACATCCATTGCCATTGGTAGCTTCTAATTCATACTCCCCAGTGGTAATAACTTTAATTTTTGATAAAGTATCACCAGTATTCCATTTTAATTTATCTGCTTCTGTATTAGCCAACAAGAAAATACTATCTCCATTGCAAGCTGTTATGTCTGGCCCAAGATTTACCAAAGGCGATTCTCTAACGGTTACTTTTATGGTATCAGCACTTACACAACCAAATGCAGAGGTAACTTTCACACTAAAAGTAGCACTTCTATTGATTTCATTGGTTTGAGTAATCACATTATCAGACCATACATAAGTAGAGCCTACATTTTGTGCATCTAAAACTATTTTGCCACAAACTATAGTGTCTTTTCCTAATTTGACTATTGGATATGGCCTTACATTTACATTGACAGTATCAGCATATTGGCAACCATTGGTAGCTGTGGCTTTAAGCCAAACAGATGTTGTGGTGTTTACAGTAAAAGTATTGTCAGTGCTACCATTAGACCATAAAAAGATTGTTCCTACATTGAGCGATGTAGATAAAACTACATTTGCTCCTTGACAAATATTTTTGTCAGCACCAAAACTGAATTGTGGAATGGGCTTTACCAATACTCTTATAGAATCAGAACCTGTGCATTGAAAATTGTTGGTAACTGTAACTTTATATACCCCTTGTTGGGTTACTTTCAATGTTCTATCTACTGTATTGTTGGACCAAAAATAAGAAGAGCCAAAATTTTGAGCATCAAGTTCGAGTGATTGCAAATGGCAAATGCTAACATCGTTTCCTAAATCTACTACTGGTTTTGGATATACAGTTACATCTACAGAATCACGAGTGATACAATTATTTTCATTTGTGATTTGCACTATATATAAACCAGTTGCATTGGCTGTAATGGCACGTGTAGCTGCATTGGTAGACCATAGATAAGAAGAACCTGCATTGCCTGCATCTAATGTTGGGGTCAGACAAGAAGCAACATCATTACCAAAGTTTTTAAATGGAGCATTTACTATATTAATTACAACATCGTCTGTTGTGCTACAATTATTAGTACCAGTTACTGTTACTTCATAGCGACCATCTACAGTAGCTTGTATCGTTTGATTGGTACTACCATCAGACCAAAGAAAATTGCTGCCAATATTTCCTGCATTTAGGGTTGCTGCATTGCCCTCACAAAGGGTACGGTCGGCTCCTAAATTTACTATTGGTTTTATTTTTGCACTCAATATTACGTCATCGCTGGCCGAGCATCCTTTGTTATTGGTAACTTGTACTTGATATATGCCACCTAAAGATACATTAATAATTTGAGAAGTTTCTCCATTTGCCCATACATAAGTATCTCCACTGTTTAGAGCATTTAGTGCTACTACATTTCCTTGACAAAAAGCTACATCAGGGCCTAAGTCTACTATTGGAGAAGCATTAATTTTAACATAAACTGTATCTACAAATGTACAAAAATTGGCATCTGTTACTGTCAAAACATACCCACCCATTGTAGAAACTTGAATGGATTGAGAGCTAGCTCCAGTGTTCCAAGAATAGGTAAAACCTGCATCTGCTTGAATAGACAATGGTAATTGATTGTCGCATCTTTTGATGGTATCTCCAAGTTGGATAAATGGCAAAGCGTTTTCAGTAATGATTATCTCATCTGTTGCACTACATCCATTGGCTTGAGTAACTTCTACTGTGTATGTGCCAGCAGTTCCAATTTTAATAGATGGTGTGTTTTTGCCATTCGACCAAGCAAAAGTACTTCCTGCATTTTGAGCGTTCAATGTCAATGAATCTCCTTTGCAAAATCCTTTATCAGCTCCTAAAGCTACTAATGGACTAGATTTTGATGTAATTTCAATAGAATCTCTTTTTTGGCAACCATTATTTGCAGTTACATCAACCCAATAAATACCTGTGGCAGTGGCTAGTAATGTAGTAGCTATCGAATTATCAGACCATACATAAGTATTTGAATTTTGATTTATAGATAACAAATATGGCAAATTGCTTTCGCACAAAGCTACATCTGCCCCCAAAGTAACAGTTGGCGATGACAAAATAGTGATAACTACCATATCAGAATTTTTACAACCATTGGTATTTGTAACCTCTACTTGATAAATCCCTGATTGAGATAAATTAATTTTTTGTGAGGTTTGTCCATTGCTCCAAAGGTAGGTAGAACCCACATTTTGAGCATCTAATGCAGTAATTGAACTTGAACAAATAACTCTATCAGTGCCTAGATCGACCAAAGGTTTTGGTAAGATAGTAAGCGAAATATTATCAGACGCTGTACATCCATTGGGGTCGGTTACAGATACTGAATAATTGCCTGTTAGCGTTGCTGTAAGAAAACGTGTACTTTCGCCATTAGACCATATATAAGTGCCACCAGGCGAACCAGCATCTATTTTGAACGACTCACACACTGAAGCATCTGCTCCCAAATTGACAGCAAAAGGTTGATTGAGGGTTACAAACACAGAAGCGCTTGCTTTGCAACTATTGACATCTGTAACTTGAACACTATATAAGCCAGAACTAGAAACAGTAACCGTTTGGGTATTGGCACCAGTAGACCAAACAAAACTAGCACCCGCATTTTGAGCATCAAGTGGATATGAAGTGCCACATGTAGTAATATTTTGAGTAAAATCTATGGAAGGTAATTTATAAACGATAGCATTTTTTGATACTAAACTTTCGCATCCTTGTAGTGATGTGGCTTTGAGTTGAATTGGATAAACACCTTCAATGGCATAAACACGTGAAACATTTGTAGAAGTTGCTTGGCTGCCATCTCCCAAACTCCATTGATAACTTACGTTGGTTTTGTCAATAGAAGTATTTGTAAAACTAATGCTATTGCCAACACAACCGTTATTTACAGTAAAGTTGGTTTGTGGTGCATCGTAAACAATGACTTGCTTGGTTTTTGATACTGATGCTCCTGCCGATGGAGTAACTACCAAAGTAACTTGAAAAGTGCCGCCATTATTGAAAGTATTTTTGGGGTTTTTGAGGGTAGAGCTATTGCCATCGCCAAAATTCCAAGAATAAGTTAAACTATTGTCTGAAAAAATGGAAGCGTCTGTAAAACTAAACGTACTCCCTGCACAAACCCCACCAGAAATCTCAAAATCTGCAATATTATTATAAGGTGCTTTTACTGTTTTAGTGAAAGTATTAGTACAACCATTGGCAGCACTAGCTACAAGATTTACATTATAAGTTCCATTAAAAGGATAAACATACGATGGACTTACTTCCGTTGAGGTATTACCGTTACCAAAACTCCACTGATACAACATTGCAGCACCCCCACTAATGGTTGAATTATTTGTAAAAATAACCCCATTGCCCACGTTTGGCGAAACCGAAAAATCAGCCTTTGGCGTTGCTTTCACGATGATATTAGAAGAGATAGTTTTGATACAACCTCTATTGCTCTCTGTTTTCAAAGAAATACTATAATTGCCAGATGTATTGAATGTATAACTTGGACTTGCCAAAGTAGATGTGCCTTCGTTTCCAAAATTCCAAAAACGACTAAAAGTGCCAGAGCTTATGCTTGAATTATCAGAAATAGTAAAAACAGAACCAGAGCATACAGTAGTTGGACTACTAAAATTGGCGTTGGGCTGTGGAAATACAACAACACTATTGGTAGCAGATGCTGTGCATCCCTGGCTTGAGGTAACAGTTAGGTCTACAGTATGGGTTTTGGCAACAACAAATGATTTTGTAGGAAATTGAGCTGTGGATGTAGTACCATCGTTGAAATTCCAGAGATAATTTAGTGTACTGCCAACAATAGTAGCAGTATTGGTAAGCGGCAAATTAGTACCTATACAATGATTAGCTAATGTAAAATCGACTGTAGGCAAGGCATTAATTGAAATTGATTTAACGGTATTTTTTTTGCAACCAAAAACTGATGTAGCTGTAAGAGTTACATTAAAATTGCTAATTGTAGCATAATTTTGGTTTGGATTAGGTTGAGTGGATGTATTTCCATTTCCAAATCTCCAAAAATAAGTAAGTGCACTTTCGACTGGTATAGTTGCAATAGTAGAATTATTAACAAAAGTAGTTGGCTCTCCAAAACAAGCAGCGTTTGCCGTAAAATCTGTATTAGGTAGTGGTTTTACATCTACGATTTTAGAAATAGATTTGTTACAATTCTGATTTGATGTAGCTGTAAGTTGAACCGAAAACGAATTTGCGTTTGGAAAAACTACTGTAGGATTGATTCCTGTAGAAGTTCCTGCACTGCCAAAATTCCAACTATAAGTTAATGTACCTGAATTAATAGCCGAAAGGTTTGTAAAACTTGTTTGGTCGCCAGTACAAGCAATGGATGACGAAAAATTGACTGTTGGATTATCAAAAATCTGAACATTTTTTTGAATAGTTGCACTACAACCATTATCAGAATCAATATTTAATCGCACAATGTAATTTCCAGCACTGGCATACGTGGTTATTGGGTTGGGTTGGGTTGATGTTGAGGCATTGCCCAAAGACCAAAACGAACTAAAACTACCGCCAGCAATGCTCGATGTGTTTACAAATCCCGTAGAAGCACCTTGGCAACCATTTGAAACTGTGAAATTGGCAACTGGTATAGGATATACATTTGATACAACCTCAGCAGTGTCTTTGCAACCAAAATCAGAAACCAAGAAGAGTTTTCCTGTGTAAGAGCCTACATTTATATATGTGTGTTGTGGCGAAAACAATGTTGATATATTGCTATCTCCAAAATCCCAAGAATTGCTAAAAGCACCAGACGAAAGAGAGGAAGTATTTGTAAAATTGGTTGCTAAACCTTGACAAACACTTGTGGCCACAAAGGAAGCATTTGGCACTGGATTGGCAGTAATGGTTTTAGTGTACGTTGCCGTAAGACCAGATTGTGCAGTTACAAGCAAGGAAACAGTATAAGTACCTGCATTTGTATATTTTTTGGTTGGATGAGCAAGTGTTGATGTTGTTCCATCTCCAAAATTCCAAGTGTAAGCTAGTGAGCCTGCATCTATGGTTGATAAATTTGAAAATGAAAAAGCATCATAAGTACACAAATTTGGAGCAGAAACACTAAAATTAGCGATTGGTAAGCCAGAAATTACTATAGTTTTGCTCAAAGTGTCTACACAGCCTTTGTTGGAAGTAACCTCTAAAAATGGTTTATAAATGCCTGATACAGTGTACGTATACAAGGGAGATTTGTCTGTCGAAACATTTCCTGATCCATCTCTAAAATCCCAAAAATAAGAAATCGAAAAGCCAGATGTGATATTAGACGTATTGTTTAAAGTAGTAGGTAGATTTGATGTTAATCCAACTGCATTGAAATTGGCCACAGGTTTTGGATTTATTTTTACACTTTTTGATATAGAATCAACACAATTCCCACTAGAGCGAACCAATAATTTAATGCTATAATTACCTTGATTTGGATATGCTTTTATTTCACTATTCATTGCAGAAGCTCCAGACAAAGCCGAAGAAAAACCATCGCCAAAAGTCCAATTACTAAGACCAATAGCACCTGTACTAATGGTAGAATTGTTGGTAAGATTAATCGTTTGGCCTACACATTTTTCAGTAAAATCAATGCTAAAACTAGCCATAGGTTTGGGTACTACTATCACACTTTTGGATATAGAATCTTTGCAACCATAAGGCGATGTAGCTACCAGCTGAGCAGTAAATGTACCAGTTGATGGATATAACTTAGTAATATTAGTTCCACTTGATGTGGTGTTGTCATGAAATTTCCAAAGATAGTTGAGCGATACTCCGCCCACAATAGTAGATGTATTGGCAAACAAAAAGCTAGAACCTGCACAAGCTGATGCTGCAGTAGTGTACATGGGTGTAGGTTTTGGAAACACATTTACTTCTACTGATTTGAAACTTTTACAACCTTTGGCATTGTACACATATACCCCAATGGTGTCTTTTATACCTGTGATACTAGCAGTTTTGATTTTTATCGTTCTTGTTGTTGCCCCTGTTGTCCATTGATATTTTGTACCCAAAGTGCCAGCATCCAACACTACAGAATCGCCATCACAAAACCAAACTGGAGCATCAGGCAGTGCTATTGGTATAATAGTTTTGCAATTTCTATCTGCCACTGTCAATCGTGTGCCAGTAGTATTGAATAATTTATTTGTAGCATTTACCCTATTAGAAGTAATATCTACAACAGCATTGGTATCTATTTTCCAACTTTGAATGGAGCTTTGAACTACACCAGTTTGGGTAGATAAAAATAATTTAAAATTATTTTCTGATGGTGGACCAGGCAAATTTTGCCATTCTGTATCAAAATAATTAAATGCAACATCAGATTCGCCATTAGTATTAGGAAATACATCGTACATTCTTTCTATACTTCCATCTACAAGACTATCTTGCACTTTGTTTCTACGATAAATAGTTGTCAATCCTAGGTTATCATTGGCAGGGGTAAGCCCCAAATTCAATGTACTAATATCGCCTGAGCTAGAGGGACTTAACAATCTATTTCTCGCAATTATCCAACCCAAATTGCTGTAAATGTTATTCTGAAAACTCTCCCCTACCAAACTACCATTATTGAGCAAATCGATATTAAACTGCACCATGTCTACATTTCCTTTGGTAAGCCTCAACTGATTACCAACTGTGATACTTCGTTGTAAAAACAATTTATTATTACTTTTATTAATAACTAAATTATGGAAATTGATAGTATCGTTTCTAAAGTATTGTGGAAAATTATAACGCAAACTCACTGTACCACCAAAACTAAACAATGGTTTATTCAGGATTCTATTGGAGATATTACCAGCCAAATAGAGCGTATCATCGTTGAAAACATCGCCATCAGGGGTTACATCAAAAGGATAATCGTTGGTAACATTGTGTAAGTTACCATCCAAAAACACTGATGTACCAGATTTGATATACAATTTAGAGCCTTTGATAGTAACACCAGCAGTGTCTATGATTTGTGCATTGGCACAAAAGCTAATCGCAATAAGTACGAAAAGTAGCTTATAGTAGAGATTTTTCATATAAAATTTTAATTTAAAATTATAATTTCATGATGAAAGCAAGTGCAAAATAAGGAGGACGATTCTCGTGAGGTTGATCACCACCTTGTGAGCTAATAGTATGTGAATGATCGCCAGCACTATTTGAGGTTACACTGTTGGTACCACCACTCCCTGGCTCTAAACCTGGTACTCCAGGGTCGTCATCTTGTAGACCTCTACTCCTAATTGAAGTATTGTGTGTATGGGCACCTGCTGTATTTGTACTACCGCCATGATTATGATTTGGTATTTCAGACATCGACAAAGTATGCCTATTGGTACCACCTGTGCTATTTACAGTATATCCTGTGCCATCAGATACAGTAGTGTTGTCGCCACCTGCTCCTACTACAAATCGTTCTCTCAAATCTGGAGTACCATTGGCACCATCGCAAAGTGCCCATCCTGCAGGTATGTTTCCAGTAGTACCACTCCACATAATAATACCACCTCTTGGTACAGGGCCCGAAAAGTTAGGAGAGCCATCTGTTCTAAATGTAGATGTGCCATAAGAGCTCCCTTGCAAAGCTCCTGTACCTGCTATACTACTCAACGAATTTACAGGGCCACCTGCTGTTATATTTCCTGTTGTTACTGCCAAATTACCTGTTTCTATGGTAGTATTATTTGTAACTACTAGATTTTCGTTAATTTTTACGTTTCCTTTCACTTGTAGCTTGACTCCAACACCTGGAGTTGTACCAATTCCCATATCTGAAACCAACAAATTGTCTGTACGAACAACCTCTGGAGCACCAGATAGTGCATCTGGAGCAATAAATGGGGACATCAAAAACCATTGATTGGCATCTAAATAGAATAAACCTTTTTTGTCGGTATCATACACTAGCAACCCTGATGGACAGCTAGAATTACAATTTGACAAGATAGTAAACCTTTGGGCTGTTGTCATTCTAGGAATGAGCAAACCTTTGTCTATGGCTTTGAGGTCTAAAATCGAATGTGGATCTGGCAGAGGATTATCTATACCAACTTGAGCAAATGCACTGAACTGAATAGACGTAGCTAGTCCTACGAATAGTAATATTTTTTTCATTTTTTGTAAGGGTTTATAATGTAATAAAGTAAAATAGTATTATTGTTTTTTCATCGTACATATATATATATGTGAGATACAAAATTTTGATAATAAGAAATTTGATTTGTTGTAGATATAATTATCCAGGAAACCTGTAAAATTAAAATATAGATAGCTAATATTGTATCTAAAGAGATATAAAAACAAAGATTGAGTTCAATAGAACAAAAGTTTTGTATTTTTTTGATTTGCAAAATTTGAAAAAAAAAAAGTCTAAAAAAATGATATAAATCAATTTTTTGATTTTTTTTAAAAAAAAATAAAATAAATTAATGTATAAATAAAATCTTAATCAAAATTTAAGCAAAAAATCATTTGTAACTCTCAAATTACTACATTTGTTTTAAAATACTAAGATTGCAAGACTTCAAAGAAATAAATTTTACAGATTTTTTATTACAAATCTCACCAAGTACAGTGCCAATGTGGGGCAAAATGTCTTTTCAGCATTGTATAGAACACCTGACCGAAACACTTCAAATGTCTAATGGTAATAATCCACAAAAAATGCCAGATGTGCCAGAACATATATTTGATGGTTTAAAAAAGTTTTTAATGGGCAAAAATGATTTTCCAAAAGGTTTTATAAGTCCATTGACAGGCGAAAACTTACCAGCTTTAAAACATATTTCTTTGAATAATGCTATTCAAGAATTTATAACTGAATTAGAAATTTATAAAGATTTTTGGCAAAAAAATGAAAACACTACTTTATATAGCCCTACTTTTGGTAACTTAAACAAAGACCAATGGGACAAGTTTCACCAAAAACACTTTAAACACCACTTTACCCAATTTGGATTAATTTAAAAATGAAAAAAAAATGAAAAATTATATTTTTATAATACTATTATTCGCTGCAAGCTATTGTATGGCACAACCACAACCAGCAGCTTATGATTTAAGAAAAATCTTACCTTTGTTGAAAAACAAAAAAATAGGGCTTGTAGTCAATCAAACATCAGAGGTTCGTGGAGTGCATTTGGTAGACACCCTCGTAAAACTTAAAATAAATATACAAACCATATTTGGACCCGAACATGGATTTAGAGGCACTGCCGATGCTGGCGAAAAAGTAAATTCTAGCACAGACCCCAAAACTGGTATTGCCATAGTTTCGCTTTATGGTAAAAATAAAAAACCATCTTTAGAACAATTAAATAAAGTAGATATATTACTTTTTGATATCCAAGATGTTGGATGTAGGTTTTATACCTATATCTCGACCATGCACTATGTAATGGAGGCTTGTGCAGAGGCCAAAAAGCCACTTATTATATTGGATAGACCCAACCCCAATGGCATGTATGTAGGAGGCCCAGTGCTCGATACAGCCCTAAAATCATTTGTAGGAATGCACCCAATACCCATTGTACATGGCCTGACTGTGGGCGAACTTGCAAAAATGATTGTAGGAGAAAAATGGATTTCAAAACCTATAAATCTTACAGTAATTCCATGCAAAAACTATAATCATTCCATGAAATATGTTTTGCCCATAAAACCATCGCCTAATTTGCCAAACAGCAAAAGCATAAGTTTATATCCTTCACTTTGTTTGTTTGAGGGTACAAATATAAGTGTGGCTAGAGGTACAGAATTTCCTTTTCAGGCTATTGGATACCCAGATTCTAGTTTTGGAGATTATGTATTTACACCACAATCCATTGAAGGCATGGCCAAAAATCCTATGCACGAAGGCAAAAAATGTTATGGATTAGATTTTATGAAATTAGAAATCTTACCCTATTTTACTTTAAAATATGTGATTGATTTTTATAATAAAAGTAAGGATAAAGATAAATATTTTAATAATTTTTTCGATAAACTTATAGGAAATAAAATAACTAAAGAACAAATCAAAAATGGAGCATACATGACAGAAATCGAAAACACTTGGCAAACAGACTTAGAAAAATACAAATTGATAAGAGCCAAATATTTACTATATCCATAAAGAGGTCGATTATTTAGGATTCATATTATCTTTCTCCTTTGGAGAAAAACTAAGATAGGAAGCTACAAAATAATTAAGTAAACAACATTGATATCCCTATTTTAAAATCATCAAATTAAGGAGACAATCTCTCTATTTTCCATCCATTTTCTGATAGTGTGTAAGCAATTCTATCATGTAAACGACTGGTGCGGCCTTGCCAAAATTCAAAATAAGTTGGTTTGAGCAAATATCCACCCCAAAAATCGGGCAAAGGTATTACCTTGCCTTCAAATTGTGATTCTAAAAGGGCTTGTTTTTGTTCTAATATTTCTCTCGAATGTATTACTTTACTTTGATCAGAAACGTGGGCTCCAATTTGACTACTTTTGGGTCTTGAATGAAAATATTTTTCAGATTCTTCCCTAGATATTTTACCTACTGTGCCTTCTATACGAATTTGTCGTTCCAAATCTGGGTAAAAAAAAGTAACACAAGCGTTTTGATTTGAATCCAAATCTTGAGCTTTGTGGCTGGTATAGTTTGTGAAAAATTGTATACCATCGTTAGAAATTGCTTTGGCCAACACCACTCTTGAATGTGGCTTATGAAATCGATCGACAGTACTCAAAACCATGGCATTGGGTTCGATTATATTTTGAGCAATAGCTTCAGAAAACCAAGCCTCTAATTGTTGGATTGGATTTTTGTATACTTCTTCAATCTCTAACGAAGAACGTGTGTAATTTAACCTTAAATCATCAATTTTGAGCATTTTTTTGTTTTATAAATCAAATTATTATTAATTTTTTTTTAAAAGTTAGACATATAACTTTAAAAGTATACAAATGTTTATATTATTTAATAATTAAAAAATATTACTTTATTTGTTTTTCCAAAAACTCAAAAATAGCCGTAGATTCGTCTACAAATTTATCAGATAAATTGTAATTAAATTTTAATTTCAACTTAGTAGCAGTTACTTTTAAATCTTTTGGATAAATAGTAGTATCTGCCGAGTTTATGTGTATTGGAATATCGATTTTGTATTTATTTTGATAGGCTTTTTTTACAAATGAAGCTATTTCGAGCATAGTCAAAGTTTTCTCACCTGCAATATTATAAGTGTCGTTTGTAGCTTGTGTAGAAGCCATTTTTGCAACAATATGTGCCACATCGCCCATCCATATAAAATCTCTGGGAGCTTGCCCATTAGATTTTAGAACTATTTGTTTTTTTTCAAAAGCCATTTTTGATAAATCGTTCAGTATAAGATACCATTTTGAGGATTTATAATCTTTGGGGCAGCCATAACTATTGGTAAGTCGCAAAATAGTATGTGGCATTTGATGTGAATAAAAAAACTGTTTTATATAAAATTCGGCAAATAAATGGGTAGCTCCATAGTCATTTTTGGGTTCTGTGGGCGTGTTCTCATCAATAGTGCCAGCATATTTGCCATACACTTGAAAAGTAGAAAAATAGATAAAATTTTCTAATTTCTTATCTTTAAAAAATTCTAATAAATTACGAGTGCCTAGCACATTTACCTCAAGTGCTATTTTGAAATAATCGGGTACAAATCCATCGTTTACGCTGCCAGCATGAATGACAATATCAAAGTTTGTATCTTTTAATTTTTGGCTAACATCTTGATAATCAGCCAAATCGCAATGGATAAGATGGTATTTTGCTTTGGTATCTAATTTTCTATAATTTTTGGCAAGTACCCAAACCTCTTCATTTTGATTTGCAAAATGCTCTGTAAGCCAAGAACCCAAATTGCCTAGTCCACCTGTTATTAATATTTTTTTCATGTAATAATTTTTTTTATTAAATGTATATTTTTTTGTTAGTTAAATATATTTTTCAAACGGTTTAGCATACTTCTCAATCATATATTCTGAACGCCTATATACTTGTGCTACAAAATGTTTTAAGTAAGTTTTTGCCCACTCTTCTATTGTACCTTTAAAGTCTTGGTCTAAGTTACAAACATGAAATTGAATTTGCATGGCAGCAGCCCAATTGATATACAAGTTTTCTGGAATTGACTTAAATAGGCTTACAAAATGTGCGTCTTTACAAACTAATTTGTCTTGTTCTAAAAGCCAATCTACTTCAAAATAATTGATTGAAAGGTTGTCAAACTCTTTATTATCCAACATAATAGCACAAAGTTGAGCTAATTTGAATGCTGAAATAATATTTGGTGCTTGTGCTGTTTTGGACAAGTTTCTTGTCTTTATGTCAATTACTTCGTAAAAATTGTCTTTGACAACAAGAATGTCCGCAGTATCATCTTGTTTTTCGTCAAATGGATTTTCTAACGACCATTTTTTTGTTGCCTCTTTTCCTCTGCTCAACAAAAACAATACACTTGGTGAGTTAAACAAGGCTTGTCTTGCTTGAACTCCTATGATTTCAGCGTTTTTACTATACAAATCGTTTAAATATTCGTATTGTCTAAATGTGTTATTGGGTAATTGCTTTTTGATTTCGCTATAAACGTGTTTGTCAAAAGGTTCTCCAGCTGAATGCCCTGACAAAGTACCTGAAAGTGGTTTTTGTACAAACGTCCTTTTTATGCTTTTGATTAATTCTGTATAATTTACATTCATTGTGTTATGCTAAATAATTTGTTAAATGATTGATTAATCAAGTCAAGCAAAAATTTGTCTTTACTTTTAAGATAATTTTTGGTTTGTTCAGAAATTAAATGATGTAATTCTACTTCTTTTTCATTTTTCCAATCAATCACTCTAAAAGGAATACTGGATATTGGTTTTTCAGAAAATTCTACAATGTTTCCTTTTACTATACCATTACATTTTAACCAATCAAAAACAACAGGATTGTTCAGGTATGCTAAAATATATTCAATGCTTTCCTTTGTATTTGATTTTTTGAATATGGCAGTTACATCTTGTGTTGGAAAAACACCTTCATCAACCAAAGCAAAACGAAAATAATCTTTATTTGAAATTCTTTCTTTACAAGGCACAAAAATTCTTTTTTCTTCTTTTTTGAATAAATTGAAATTTCGCAATAATACCCATTCCCAATAATTTATTTTTCGGTTATATTGGTATCTTTTATCTAAATCTGACTTGTATTTTTGGAAATGAATATAAAAATTAGGATAATTTTCTTTAAAACTTTCTTCTTTCAAGCCTTCATTTATATATATGTATTTTGTTATGTTATCTATTACAAAAGGCTTTAAATCTTTTGCTTTTACTACATTAATTGTGGCATTGAGTTCATTTTCTATTAAAACGTGTCCATTCACTTGAAATGCCTTGTCCAAACCACTCACTAAACCATTGCCAATATCACAAAAATCACCGATAGTATGAAATTCTTGTTTGTCCTCGTCAAACAAATTAAGTAATGTATTCTGATTTTTCTTTAAGCAGTTAGTTTCTAAAATTTGTAATTCTTGTCTGACAATGTCTGATTGCAAAAGCCATCGTTGATTAACTTTAAACTGTGAAACACTTAAAAATTCAGCATCTTTAAATGGAATTTGATTTTTAAGATTGTGTAATGTTTCAGTTGTCAGTTTTTGATTAGCGTAAAATTTTGAAACTTTTATTTTTTCTATGCTCTCTTTACTTTTTACAAACTTAAATATGACAATTGAAACCGTTACTTTGTCAAAAATTGGCGTTTCGTTGAAGTGATAAATTTCTTCAAAATAGCCATTTTGAACCATATAATTTCTTAATGAAATTGAATGAGTAGTATTCATCCAATATTCAGGGCAAATAAAAATAAGTTGTCCGTTATCGTTTAGTAACTCAATAGATTTTAGAATAAAAATATAGAGATAGTCGCAGAGTGAGTTAAAATATTTATTCCAAATTGGATTGGCTGAAAGTTCTTGTTTTAGTTCATCTTCAAGATTTTTCCAACGAATATAAGGTGGATTGCCAATAATTAAATCAAATTTTTCGTCAATTTTTGCTGATACAAAACTCTCATATCTTACACAATCAAATTCTTGTGCTAATTCATGGTCTATTTCAAATGCTGTTAAATTATCAAATCCTTTTTGTCGTAATAAGTCTAAAAATACACCTTCTCCACAAGAAGGTTCTAAAATTCTTGATTTTTCAGAAATATTAGCCATTTCAATCATAAAATCAGCCATTACTTTTGGTGTAAAGTATTGCCCAAATTTATTTTTTGTATGATGATATGCCTCTATTTCCACTTTATTTTCTTTACATTGATAGATAAATTCAATTAATTATTCATAATTTTCTCAGATTAAATATTCTAAAATGGCATTTCTCAAGTTCCTAAAAATATCTTTTAATAATTCCTCATTTTCTTCCAATAATGTAATCCTAAACCCTTGCAAATCAGAGCAAAACGATGATATTGGCACCACACAAATACCAGTAGCTCCCAACAAATAATATACAAATCGCTTATCAAGGGGCATATCTGGTATATCAACCCAAGATTCTACCAGATTTGCAATCATTTTGTCTTTTATGTCAAGTTTTTGGGTTGGTTTTAGCGAACCTTCTCTAAAAATAATAGTATTGTAAAAAGCTCCATAAGTAGGATTAAAAGCCAACTGTGGTATATCTTTGAAATATTCAGAAATGATAGAACTCCGTTTGCCAATTTTTTCGTTCAAAGCATTTCTGTATGGCCAATAGCGGCTATCGCCCATGATTCTTGGAATTGTTTTTTGAGGTATTTTGGTGCTACATACCTCAATCATTTTGGCATTGTCTATGGCAGAGCAAAGTCGTAAGAAATCTGCATCTTTGTCTTTGTTGTAATATTCCATCCAGCCACAGCGTGAGCCTGGCCAAGGCAATTCTTTGGATATTCCTTTAAGGGCTATTCCCGGCATGTCTTCTATTACTTCTGATAAGGCGTATGCTCTAGCTCCATTATAAGTAATATTTAGATATATTTCATCGCTAATAATAAACAAATTAAACTCTCTAGCAATAGCAACAATTCGCTTCAAACTTTCCAAAGGATAAACCATTCCTGTAGGATTATCTGGGTTTATAATCAAAATACCAACAATATTTGGGTTATATTTCACTTTCAAATACAGGTCGTCTATATCAGGAAACCAATGATTTTCAGGATCGAGTTTGTAGGTAATAGGGGTTGCATGTGCATGGGCACTTTCGCTACTTGAGTGTGTAGAATACCCAGGCGAGGGCTGAATAATGCGTGCGGTTGCACTCAAAAATTGGTATACTTTGCCAATAGCATCACCCAATCCATTGAAAAAACAAATGTCATCAGAAGTAATTTTTACACCATTTTTTCTGTTATTAAGAGAGGCCAAAAATTCTCTAGTTTCGAGTACTCCTTTGGATGGGCAATAGCCATAGCTATCGTTTTCACGTACAGTTTCAACGATAATTTCTTTCATCCAATCAGGCATTTGATGATTTTTGGCAATAGGATCGCCAATATTTTCCCAATAAATAGTTTGCCCTAATTGTTTTATTAAATCAGCTTTTTTTACTATTTCTCTAATTTCATAACTCAATTCTTTTGCACCCTCACTCAATAATTTTTGTCTCATATTATATGATTTCACTTTTTGATAAAACCATGCAAAAATAATAAAATATAATAATAATTGACTAAGATTTATAAAAAGTAGAAACAAACATTTTTTTAATCAAATGTAATGAAACAACTAATAAACTACTAATTTTTCCAAAAACCATGCCCCATCTACAATCTATATATAACTTTCAAAACTTTCGTTTTTGATTTTTAATAGGTGTAGTCAAAAAAATCGAAGTTTAAAAATTCCCCTATTGTAATTTTAAAAAAAAGTAAACAAAGATATGCTCAACAAAAAGTAAATAAATAACATTTTTATTATTAATATTATTACTTTTATAAATAATAATAAATAAAATATTATTACTAATATCAAATAATTTTATTTTAATTTCTTAAATTTTTAATGATTTGTTTATAAATAAATCAAAATAAATAGTATGATTGTGTAATTTATTTTAATTTAGTCAATTTAATATAATTGCATTATCTATAAGTTTTACATTGAAAAAATTAATTTTTATCCTATTATATATAAATTTTTATTTTTCTGCCCTATCTCAGAAAAAACTCAAAGGTAATATAGAGTCATTAAAAGATAGTAATATTACCCATTTGATTCCTTCTGGAGATTACCAAATGTATTTCAAAAATATCAATGTGATTGATTATTTTGAAGATTTAAAATTAAAAGCAGAAATAACTAAAGCAGACTCGAAAAGAGACTTCAAAAAAAGTCTTTTTCTTACCGAAAAATATGTAAGTCAATTTGGTATTCGTAATTTTTATATGGATACTTATTTACTTTGGCGATTAGGACAGTTATATGAGAAATTTGGCAATAAAAACAAAACTCGCTCGTTGTATAAACTAGTTTTAAAACATCACAGACAAGATTTAAAGCGTGTTTGGACACATTACGATTCGCTCATGCAACTAGACAAAGACTATTTTGTACCCATAGATTATTACTACAAAATGGTAGATTATCGCAAAGATATTGATACCCTTAGGCCACCTCATAGTGTGCTGCTCAACATGGGCCCAGAGGTAAATAGTAGAGATGCTGACTATGGTCCTTCTGTAAACCAAGAACGCACTTTATTACTCATTACATCTAAAAGAAATAAAAAAGGTATGGATTATTTATCCAACGAAGACCTATTTTATTGCACTGGAAAAGATGGTTATTGGAACAATGCCGAAGAATTTAAAGGTATTAATACAGACCTCAATGAAGGTTCGCCTTGTTTGACAAAAGATGGAAACAGGCTTTATTTTGTGCGTTGTAATGCCAGAGATGGCTATGGAAATTGTGATATATACTCTGCCGACAAGGATGTAGATGAGTATACTGGCGATGTGATTTGGAAAAATGTTCGTAATCTTGGTGCCAATGTCAATAGTAGAGCCTGGGATTCGCAACCATCGCTTTCGCACAGCGAGGATACCCTATTTTTTGCTTCCGACCGATTGGGTGGCTTTGGGCTTTCAGATATTTGGTTTTGTGTGCGGCAAAATGATGATTCTTGGTCGTTTCCGAGCAATCTTGGGCCAATTATAAATACCAGAGGCAGCGAAGTAAGTCCGTTTTTTCATCCCAAATTTCAAGTTTTATATTATAGTTCCAATGGGCATCCCAATAGTTTTGGAGATTATGATATATATAAAGTGCGTCAAATCAATGGAAAATGGGACGAACCTCGCAATATTGGCCCACTTGTCAATGGCAAAGGTACCGAATATTATTTTACGATTGATGCAGCTTCCAAAGATTTGTTTTATGCAAAATCTGAAGAAAACGACCTTAAAAACCTAGATTTATACTCTTTTCCTCTACCCATGGAGGCACAGCCCAATTCTTACACCAAGTTGGTTGGTACTCTCAAAGTTCTCAAAACAGACGAGGAAGCCATTATTACTCAAATTTCACCAGATTCTGTGGCTACTCAAGATACAATTTCTACACACAGCGATCCTGTGTTTTCGAGAGAAACACAACCCCAAGATTTGCCACAAAACAAAATAGAAGACATAGTAAAACCAATTCCAGCAGAAGAGTCAAAATATAAACCGGCCAAAGGTATGATTTCTATTATTGATCTTGATCATGGCATAGAAGTAGCACCTAAGTTTTTGAGGCCAGATGGCTCTTTTGAGTTTGATTTAATCAACAACAACAGATATATGGTTGTGATACAAGGCGATGATTTTTTTAGTATTGAAGAAGAGTTTACCCTAAAAAATGATACACTTATCAAACTTGTAACCAAAATGATTGACAATCATAAACCATTGGTGTTGGATAGAATAGAATTTGAGCATGATAGTTGGTCTATTTTACCTGAAATGTACAAATCTTTGGATATGGTCATGAAATTTATGCTAGATAATCCATTGTATAAATTAAAAATTTCGGGACATACAAACTCTGATGGCAGTGCAGATACCAATAAAAAATTATCTCAAAAAAGAGCAGAAGCTATCAAAGAATATATACAATCAAAAGGTAAGATTGACGAAGATAGAATCGAAGCCATAGGTTATGGTGCTTTGCGGCCATTGAGAATGGAGGTAACCAACGAAGACAAAAAAATAAATCGAAGAGTAGAATTTGATGTTATCAAACCACATGAATAAAGGAATTGTAACAATATTACTACTTGTGCTTTCAAACCTATTTATGACTTTTGCATGGTATGGACATTTGCAATTCAAAAAATGGGGTTGGTTTTCGGGTTCTAGCTTGATTGGTATTATTATTTTGAGTTGGTTGATTGCATTTTTTGAGTATTTACTCATGATACCAGCCAACAAAATTGGTTTTACCGGAAATGGAGGCCCTTTCAATTTATTTCAATTAAAAATAATCCAAGAAGTAATTACATTAATCATTTTTGTAATTATGGCTCTTTTTGTTTTTAAAACCGACAAATGGAATTGGAATTACTTTGCAGCATTCATTTGTATTATAATGGCAGTATATTTTGTATTTAGAAAGTAATAATTTGAATGTTATGAATGATATATTGGAAAGATTGATAGTATAAAACCAGAATTAAAATAAATATTTTAGTTTTCGCATTCTAAAGCTAACTCCCTGATTTTCAGTATATTTATAATTCAAGCATTCCAAAATTGACACAATATTGCCAAAATGGTATATTTTACTTGCTATTTTGTATACAAAACCCAATAGTATCAATTGAAAGGTACACTAAATATTTATGATTCAAACAATTAATCTTCAATATGTCAAGGAAAAAGAGTTGAATTTTTTTATTTTAAAATTTTAAAATATTACTTTTAAAATAGTGTTTTTAAAAAAGTAGTACCAAAAGCCACTCCATTTGGGGTTCTAGGCATGTTTAAGAATTTGTTGGGATATTTTTAAATAAAAAGGTATTTCTTAAAAAACATTTAAAAAGTTTTTGCATTGTTTGAGAAGAATCAACCACACTATTATAATCGCCAATTCAAAATGATACAAACTTTTAATTCAAAATGACACAAAAAAACTGTTAAATGATTATTTAACAGTTTTAGAAAAATTACTTAATCTAGTGGGTAGTTGGTAGTAAATACTTCTGTTTTGGTTTTGCTTCGGTCGCCTTTGCAGGCTACTATGGATTTGACTATGCTTTTTTGGGCTAGGGGCAAATTACATCGGCAACTCCACTTTTACCAAATAGCCAACCGTAATATAACTTGGGCGGTTGTCAAATGCCTGTGTTGCATCTCTTCCTATTGTAGTTTCTGTAACCGTTATTGCAGGGGTTGCATCGCTTATGGTATGGACGTGGGCTGGTGCATTATCAATGTTTAAAGTGTGTGAGTGGTCGCCATTGCTAGAAGTGGTTCTGTTACCACCACCCAATTCCGTTCTGCCACTTCCAAACTCAGCATTTGTGGCTCCAATTACACCAACATTGTGCGTATGAGCACCATTCGTACTTGTACTTCCAGTATGCTTGTGCCCACCGCCATTTCCTGTATTCCCTCCATGATTATGAGGTGCTTGAGTTGCACTAACATTATGCACATGGTCTTGCATTGCACATTGTTCTTTGGTTAGCGTAACTCTGTCTTGACCACCTGCAACTCCAGCCCCTGCATAATCAGGGTTTAGCCCATTAACCCCTGCCAAAAATTTGCCTGCAAAACTTGGATTACCAATAGGGCTTACATTTGCACTATCAGCGATTGCAAATCCCGCATATCTGCCATAAGGCTTACCCATTCTACTGGTTTCAAAATCAGTTCCAGTAAAATTATGCACTATCCTCAAATCCTCAAACGTGTAGCTGTTATACACCATTAATTGCTTAAAGGTATACAATTTATTGTAATCACGTATGCCCCCAGTGGCTACTAGCTCCATTTGATAATCTTTGTTTACTTCAATAGTCTGATTGTTGTTTTGAGAAGTAACAAATCGCCTATCGTAAGCTCCACTAGGGCTTGTATCTATTGCCCATCTTGGCACATTTGGCGTAGTTAGTGTACCTGCCAATACCGTATAAAACATTTTTTCGTAATAAATTGTACCTGCCTCTACATCGTAAGTATTACCAGTTTTGGTAATTTTGCATCCATTTACTATTACAGGAATACTGCTAGGAATATTTCCTTGTATGATAGATTCTGCAAATGCAATATCATTTTCCAAAACCCCATCTTGAATGTAGGTTAGGTCTTGGATTCTAAATTTTATACCCTCTATCGAATTTGGGGCTGTAATGTCTGCTGTTTTTATATCGTATTTTTTCATTGATTTATTTTATTTTATTGTAATAATTTTTTTAATAAATTTTAAAACCCCACCCCAACCCCTGCCCCAAAGGGGAGGGGCTTTAATTATAGTTTTTATAATAAATGACCGTTTTGGCGAAATTTACTATTTGGTACGTGGTGCTGTATATCTTATATTTATTTACATAGCTTCTAATGGCCATTATCTGAATAGCTGTTGGCACTCCAGTAGTGATTACTACATAGAAATCGGGTTTGTCAACGGTTGTGCCACCTATGCCAGTACCAATGATTACGTTATAATTGTTGTTAAGCCCTGTACCTATAAATACATCGTAATCATTCAATAAACCAGTACCTATGTATGTATCCGAAACTATGGTTTTGTTGCTATTTTCTATAAATAGTTGAAATGCAGGGAACTTGGATTTTAGCAAATAGGTAAATACCTGTGTTTGAGCACTATATTTGGCATCCAATAGGGTTGTATCTATAAAATTTTGCAACTCTTGTAGCATAGTTACAAAAGGGCTTACCATACACGCCACCCACGCCACCTGCTTGGGTTTGCGTAGCAATACAGGCAGGGTTTGGATGATAAAAATTCTGAAATCAAATAGTACGTTCATAGAATTTAGTCATTTGCTATCAATGTAATAGTCTGTTCGCTAGGCACGTTGCTCACATTGATATAACCGCTCAAGGTTTGGTAAAAATCTTGGAAGGTAATATATCCTAAATTATCAAACCCACGAGCCGAGTACGTGCCTGTTATACCTTGCACTCCTGGCACCGCCTGTATGGCATCGTCTAGTTTCAATCGCTCCAGTTTACCGTTGAAATCTATATTTTTGAGTGCATTTATGATAGCTGTTTTTATGGCAACTTCAGGGTTTGGTGTACCGAGCGTAAAATCAAAACGGACGCTTAGGTTATATTTCAAAATATCGCCATCTTGGCTGTTTATCTGAATATTTGTACCTGCAAATTGCTTGTATTTTGTCAGATAATCTCTAAATGCATTCATTTCGTTGATATTCAACTTGGCAAAATTACCACTTACGGTTTTAGCAATTAGCAAATTGGTAAACCCAGCGTTTGATTTTATCACGGTGGCTACCGTAATAGGTCGTATTTCGTTTGGTTGCAAGGTGGGGTTGGCATAAACACTAGCCTTAGTCATGGCATCTATCACTAACGGAACCATGTTATTTGTAGCTGTGTTATATCTAAAATCTTTGGCTACATCCACGAGCCAACGATTGTTACCCACCAAGGCAGTATCGGCAGTATATTGCAAATCAACCCTTGCAGTATCAAAACTGGTGTCCGTTATCCACGCAAAAGTAGCCATTATCCACGCCCATAGTCGCCAAATACCCACCTTTGAGCTACTATTAAGCTCACTTAGTAAGCTATCCAAATTCTCTACCGAACTATCTCCATTGGGTAATAGTTGATTTCGTAATACACTTTGAGTATGCTTCAAATCAACTAATTGGTTGTAATAAAATGCTATTGATTTTGCCATGATTTTTTTTAATTTAGAATTTAGAATGTTTTTACATTAAAAATGCGTAAGCCAATTCTACATTCTACATTCTACATTATTTACGCTGGTGCTATGGTTGTTACAGTGCCACTTGGTGATTTCACTTTTAAAGCACCATCCGTACCAACAAAAAATAAAAAATTGTTGGCGTCTGCATTTGGCACTTCTTTGATTATTTTGGGAATACCTAAATAGCTTTCAAATTCATTTGTAGCAGGTCTGTATTGATTCACATCCCAGTTTAGATTGACAACTATAGCATCCAATAAATCGCCACCACTATTTATCATTCTACGTCCAATCAAATTTCTATTGTTGAAATTTATAATTGGCAAGCTGTTTGGTTGGAAAGCCCCTATTTTAATTGTCCAGTTTGCAAAATCCCATCCAATACCATAATCTCCAAGAGGTATTTTGGTGTTTTCATAATCAAATGTTACGTTTCCATTACTATTTTTTAATTGTCTATTTTGCCAATCGGCACTTTCTGTTGTACTAACACCATCAAAGGCATACAATTTGCCTAAAATCCAACTAAGTCTTGGCTCAAAATAACCCTCGCCACTTGGGGGGTTGTTATTCAATGGATTATAAGCCAAAAGAACCGAATTACCCACATCTATTTTTACCTCACCGCCACTTAGCAAGTGTTTATCTACATCGCTGTAATTTACCAATATATTCTGCTTAGTATCTTGTAACACCTTGCCCTGCTCTGATGTAAGTGCTTTAGTTACGCCACCCGTTACCAAATCATTGACTAAGATAGTAGCTAGGCTCGTTTGTACGGTTTTTATAGAATCAACCAATTCTTGCACATTATCTAAATTCACATCGTTGGATTGCAATAAGGTGTTTATGGCGTTGATTTGGATTTGAAGATTAAAAGCAGCTCCTTCAATTTCAGATTGAAGAGCAACTCTACCATTAGCGTGTGGAAATGTTATTGTTCTTATAAAATTGTTAAGTGGGTCACAAGCAATAAATAGTCTTGAGTTAATAGAGTTAAACCATGTAAAACCACCTGCAACTATTCTTGTTTTTGGATTACTTGGCACATTGTTATTAATATCTATATAATTAGGATAAATAGTAGTGTTATAATCATAAGATCCTATTCTATCATTTACTTGTAATGGTATTGTAGTACTATTTCCAGCTGTACTTACCTGCTGTAAGTTTGGAATAGGTATATCAAGTTGTGCATTTGGCACTTTTCCATTTTCATCCAAAGTAGCCACACCATTTGGAGAAGCCTTTTGGGTAAGTGGTATAAACCCTGCCAGTGCATCGGCTATTTCTTGTATTGTGATTGGAGTTCCTATTTTATCAATTAGCGTGTCCCACGCATCGCGCATCCACGAGCCTACACGGTTGGCAGTATTAGCACCCTCGGCAGTTTCGTTGCGTATCTGGTCTGCTCTGTTTTTAATATTAATTTCGGTATCAAGTGCCATTTTATTTTATAATTTTTTAATTAAACATTGTTCCAAAAGTTCTATCAAATATAAATGGGTTTGGGGGTACGAATAAATCTGAGCCTGTGGCTGGTGTGTAGTTATTTGATTTATATAGTTCTACTACAGCCTTGGCACTTCTATCTACTATGGGTTCGGTGCTTACAAATAGCACATCGCCAGCTGTCAAAATGGTATTGAAACTAAACGTAGGGTTCAATTCTATCAACCTAGCCATGCCTTCTAAATTACCATAATATTTCAGAGCCAAATCCTTTAAACTCTGCCTGCCATTGACTACTACTTTTTTCATAATTAAAATTTTACCAACCTACCAATTTACCAATTCATTAATATTGAGCATCTATAAATAGCTTCTCAATTCCTTGGCTTGTATCTATGCTATTTATTTTCATACCTTCCAAATCACGCAGCTGCACATTAAGTTCACGTTCTAGTCTGTCCTTTTCAGCTTGGCTAGCATTTATATAACGTATAATTTGCACCCCAATTTTCGGGTCTGGAAATTCGCCAGGACTAGCCCAAAGTATTTGCTCTATATTTTGAGCAGTGCTTTCGCCTATCTCAAAATCGCCATCTTTTATACTCAAATCAAAATTGGCATCTAGTAATATATCTTTCATGTTTTAAGGTTATAAGTTGTAGGTTATAGGTTATAGGCGGAAGCATAATTCATAATTGAAAATTCTACATTCTACATTCTACATTCTACATTAAAATCTTATCGTTCTCCATATCCTCAAAACTTATCACGGCACTTTCCATAGCTCCATTAAATGCACTAGCACCACTAGCACCATTGGCAGCTACACCAGCCCCCACAGCACCTAAGCCACTTCCTATGGCCGATTTCAATGTTTCGCAATAGGTTTTTAATCTTTCCAAATTCGATTCCAATTCTTTAATTTTTACCATTCCTCCTAATTTTCCTTCGTTAAATACTAATTTATTTGTTATTAAATCTAAAGTTTCTATTTCCGAAAACATACTTACATAGTAGTCTTCCTGCGAATTATTAATGCTACTTATTAGGACTACACTACCTACTTTTGGCACTAATTTCAGATACAAATTATCAGATTCAGTTGCCGTTAGCTGCACTTCTTTGTATTCTGTTTTATCCACCAAATCCGAGCAATCAATGGTTTGATTATCATTAATTTTGGTAACCTTAGCATATTTAGATTGCACTGGCACTCTCCCAAGAATATGTGATACTAATTTTTCAAACATAATTTCAATTCGCTCCCTTTGGGGAGAGATTTAGGGTGGGGTTAAATTCTTTTCGTTATACTCACCGTCCTACTATACCCACTGCTTGTACTAAATTCTATATCCACATCGCTTATCAAATAAGTGCCTTTACGGTCTATAAAATCGCTATCACGTAGCGTTACACCATTGCCAGGTTGCAGAGTTGGTATTCCAAAATGCGTTATTGTGCCACTATATCCATCTACTTGCACCCTTTCATACTCTTGTTTGAGTTGCTCCAATATTTGGGTTTCGCTAAGGTTCGAGTTGCAGTGTATGGTTCGGCTTTCGCCATCGCCATCTTTTATACTCAAATCAAAATTGGCATCTAGTAATATATCTTTCATGTTTTAAGGTTATAAGTTGTAGGTTATAGGTTATAGGCGGAAGCATAATTCATAATTGAAAATTCTACATTCTACATTCTACATTCTACATTAAAATCTTATCGTTCTCCATATCCTCAAAACTTATCACGGCACTTTCCATAGCTCCATTAAATGCACTAGCACCACTAGCACCATTGGCAGCTACACCAGCCCCCACAGCACCTAAGCCACTTCCTATGGCCGATTTCAATGTTTCGCAATAGGTTTTTAATCTTTCCAAATTCGATTCCAATTCTTTAATTTTTACCATTCCTCCTAATTTTCCTTCGTTAAATACTAATTTATTTGTTATTAAATCTAAAGTTTCTATTTCCGAAAACATACTTACATAGTAGTCTTCCTGCGAATTATTAATGCTACTTATTAGGACTACACTACCTACTTTTGGCACTAATTTCAGATACAAATTATCAGATTCAGTTGCCGTTAGCTGCACTTCTTTGTATTCTGTTTTATCCACCAAATCCGAGCAATCAATGGTTTGATTATCATTAATTTTGGTAACCTTAGCATATTTAGATTGCACTGGCACTCTCCCAAGAATATGTGATACTAATTTTTCAAACATAATTTCAATTCGCTCCCTTTGGGGAGAGATTTAGGGTGGGGTTAAATTCTTTTCGTTATACTCACCGTCCTACTATACCCACTGCTTGTACTAAATTCTATATCCACATCGCTTATCAAATAAGTGCCTTTACGGTCTATAAAATCGCTATCACGTAGCGTTACACCATTGCCAGGTTGCAGAGTTGGTATTCCAAAATGCGTTATTGTGCCACTATATCCATCTACTTGCACCCTTTCATACTCTTGTTTGAGTTGCTCCAATATTTGGGTTTCGCTAAGGTTCGAGTTGCAGTGTATGGTTCGGCTTTCGCCATCGCCATCTATGCGTTATTGTGCCACTATATCCATCTACTTGCACCCTTTCATACTCTTGTTTGAGTTGCTCCAATATTTGGGTTTCGCTAAGGTTCGAGTTGCAGTGTATGGTTCGGCTTTCGCCATCGCCATCTACCAATCTTTTTGGGTTATATTCCACACGTACTGGCTCTTTGCCTTTGCGGTGGCTTATGCCTTTCAGCATAATATTTATGTCTTCTTTGGTTTTGAAACTGAGGCTGTTTTTTTTGATATTCAATCCAAAATCCAAAACATATTTTACCTCATCGGGCTTAATATTAAATGGAAACCCTATTTTTAATTTATTAGCATCCTTAAAATACGTACCATACCCATATTTTTCTTTCAAATATTGCAGTACCTGAGCCGTAGTGGCATTGCTACCCGATATACTAAATTTGCCAACCGTGCCATTGGTTACATCCAATGTATAGACTTTCTTTTTGGGAATAATATAATCTACCACATCTTTGAGAGTGGCATTGTCAAATGTTTTGGGCTGTAGTGTATTTCTTTTTAATTCAAAAAACTCGTCCTCACAGCTTATTTTAATGGGTATAGTCTGCCAAACTTGAGTTACATATCCTTCAAACTCCATTTCGTTGTTGCCATCGTAGCCAAGAGCTATGGTTACTTTGCTTTCGTATTTTATAATTTCGGTTAGTTTTTGTCCGTTTTGGCTTGTAAAAGCTATATTTTTAGGGAACGTAATTTCGGCCGTATTAAGCAAATTGCTAAACCCTTTGCGTATACGTACACTTTCTACTTCGCTAAGGACCACCCTGTGAGTGGCATTGCTTATAATAATTTGGCAGGTTAAAAGCATAATCAATAATTTCATAATAGTTAAAGTTTAATAATTAAATATATGTGCCAACAATTCCACTTTTGGGGTTTAGGGGTTTAGGGGGCAACTGGATTTTCTTCAATAATCAGCGTATTACTCTTGTAAGAATACGCCTGTATTTCGTAAGGTTGAGTATCTTCAAAACCCTCCAATGCAGGCAGGCTCACATCTTCTATAAATATATCTGTAATTCCATAAATATTCATAATCCTAGAGCTTACACCAAAAACCCTCTGTTCTTTAAATGTATCTATAAATTTGCGAACCTCAACTTCAGGGTATTTTTCGCTCCCATCCCAAATAATGCCTTTGATCCGAACAGCCCATAGGTTTTTGCCTGTTTGCTCCAAGACAGGGTAGCCCTTGTTTACATCTGTAATGATATTTTTAAATCCCCAAGCCACATCTACTAATGGATCGAGTGGAAATTGATAATCCACAGGGCTTATTATTTTAATATCATCAAAAGTATTGTTGAGAGCATATTTGCCTTTTCTGAAATTTTTAGAAATACTAGCAGTAGTGCCTCTTATGGTATTTTGCAACGCATTATTGAGTGCCACTCCTGGCACGTAGCTAATATTTGGCGACACCGCAAATGCAGCCTGCAATCGATCTCTAATTTCTAGCCTGTATTCCATTTTTTTATTGGTAGATTGGTAGTCGCCTTTGGCATGGTAGATTGGTAGGGCTTCGCAACCTACCAACCTACCATTCTACCATTCTACCAACCTACCAATTATTTAACATTATCCCTTATCCACTGCATTTGAGCCACTCTCAGGGCATACATCTCTTCGCTTAGAGCCTCTGGGTTTTGAATGTGCAAAACGTGCATCAATAAGGCATCCATTTTCTGATACCCACCCAACTCCAAAGGCTCAATTACAAATTTTCGCTTTCAGCCTCGCCAGTGCTTAGGTTTTCGCTCAGTTTCGAGGCTACTTTCATTACATAACCTGGATCAGTTTTCAAAACCACATCGCCACCCAACCACTGGGCATTGACCAATATTTCCGAATATTTGTAAATATTCTTATCTATCCACGGCATAGCCAACGATGCTGTGCGATTACCTATTTTTTTCTTTACCACAGCCTTATACACTTTGCTTTCGTCTTCCACATCGGCAATAGATATAAGTTGCACCTCGCCATGTTCTTTTTTCCAATCCTGTACCATTTCGGCATTTACCGAACTTGGCAATTTTGATTCAATTTTTTCTGTTTTCATTTTTTATAATTTAGATATTTTAATTAACCAATAACCATTAATAATTAATAATTAGAGTTTCACTCCCACCTGCACACCAAGGCACAGCAATTTTGGTGTAACCATTACGTTCATAGCACCCACATCTGAGCCCCCATTGTAGCCTACAATTTTTACTGTTACTATATCTATGGCCACTTCGTTGTCATCGTTGGCGTACGTAGATACTATCTGAAACGGTTTTATTTTGCACGGATCACCACTGGGCGAAGCATTTACTATACCTCTCCATTCGTTCATGCCCAGTTCCAGCTCAGCCGTAAAGCTCTCTTTGCCATGCGAATAGCCTATTACTTTATTGCCTCTGCCATTATTGGTTTGAGCTTCCTGCGTTTTTTCATAAGTAAACTTATTAAAGTTTACAGGCTGATTGCCCAATAGCGAAATCGTTAAATCTCCGCCATCATATTGTTTTCCAAATGCGTTTATTATTCCCACTTTTTTATAATTGTTAATGGTTAGTTGTTAATTGTTAATGAATTACACAGGCGTAGCCTATTAATAATTAATCATTAATAATTAATAATTATATTCTATTTTTCAATGCTATATTTACACGTATTACATCTGTAGCCCCGAATGGCACTACCGTAACTCCCGATTTTAGCTCTCTTGGAGCGTTGATTAAGTCAGAGTTTTTGTCAATAAAAACCGCTCTACCACTTATTTCGTTTGCCAAGTCGGCATCAATACGAGATTCGGCTTTGCCTTTAAAAAAAGCTACCACACCAATATCCAATTTGCCAGTAGTAGCATCCACAGGCTGTGGCGATTTCACACTTGGCAAAAGAGCAGCATATACCGAACGAATGGCTTTATTGAGCGTTCTGCCATATTCTATGTTCCATTCATTGATATATCCCTCGGCATCCGTTACTTGAGCCACACAGGTTTTGGATGTGTTAAAAAACACACCATCCGAATTAGCGTAAGTCAGCGGCACTATCACTGCTTTGTCTTGCAGGGTTTGCCAGTCTTCTTTTTTGGCTTCAATTAATATATGGTTTGAGAATGCAGGTTTTATCCAGCGTCCACGAGCCACATCTTGTATATTGCCCACTTCTACCCAGCCTATACTTTCGTTTACTCGCCTTGCAGCTATGGCACCCAACACAGTGCCAACGGCAGCATGTTTGTTCCATATCGTTTTTTTATCGCCTTGCTCCCAGTCTTGGGCAAAAGTTACGGCCACATTCGGAGCTTGCACCCCACTAATGGCAGTAAAATCTTGCATGGCTGTTGCAGTACCTGTCCAGCCATTTTTGCCTTCTAGCACAATTTCAAACGGCATAGCGTTGTCTAAACTCCAACTATGTAGCGTTTGGGCTTTGGCTATGGCTACCAGCAATGCAGCATCTACTCCATTTGCCAGTGTGGGTGCATAGGCAGTTGGGTTGTTTCCAAACCCAAATTGCTTTATTTCGCCTTTGGCAAATAGAGCCAATTTTTTGCCATAAATACTGGTAGTGTCTTCTATCATATCGCCAAAAGCCACAGACTGAGCCACTCCCATGATATATAATGGTGTGTTGCTATCCAAAGCCACCATTTCGTAATATTCTTTGATATGGTAATAAACCAACACGTTATTGGTGTTATCATAGTCTTCATCTATTCCCAATGCCTTAGCATCTCGCAATCCTTGTAGCTTGTAGCAATCGCCAAGCACAAACTTACCTACCACCGCCACAGCATGTAGCACCAAACCACTTATGCCATCGCTCGTAGTTCGTATGCCCGTTGGCGGTACTTTTTTTTCTGTTATTACTCCTTTTACTGACATAATCTTTTTTTTAAGCCCCTCTATTTTGGAGAGGGGTTGGTGTGATGCTTTTTTTTAAGCCCCTCCCTTTTATGGGGTTCTGCGACATCGTAGCAGAATTTTTTTGGGGTGGGGTTAAATTAAAGAAAGATACTCTTCTCTCGTAATACTTACCAATGCTACACCTTCAGCTTTGCCATACAAGGCAGCGTTTAGGGTTTCAAAGCAACTGCCATCGCTGGTTACATACCAAGTATCTATTTGCGTAAGGTTATCAAACAGATATTTAAGCGTATCTTTGTTTTTTTCATACACTTCTTTCATCGCTTCTTTTTCTTGCTTCTTATGCACCAAGCTATCGGCTTGTTTTTGCTTTTCAAGAGCCTCGGCTTTGGCTTTGGCTTCTAAGTCTGCTTTTTTAGCATCCTCAGCTTCACGCTGTTTTTGCTCCGCTTCGGCCAATGCTTCAGCTTGTTTTTTTTGTTCAGCCAGTGCCGCATCTTGGGCTATTTTGGCTTCTAATTCATCGGGTGTCAATTGCTTTGCCATTTTTTACTTTTTTTAGCCCCTCCCTTTTATGGGGAGGGGTTGGGGTGGGGTTTTTATTTTTTTATACTCTGAATCAAAATAATTATTAAAAACAACATAAAACCTACTGCCATGCCTCTACATAGCCAATCGTACCATGCTGTTTCATTTACTATCTTCACTTGATAGCTCGTTCGTAGCCTATTGTTCTCTTTTGTTAGATATTCTATCAACTGGTCGCCTTTGGTGCAATCAGCCACCAATTTGCCCTTGGTGTCTAGCTTAAAAGTAAGACTAGTAGGGCTTTGTGGAGCATTTTTATAGACTATTTCGGGCTTCAACCCTGCCTGTAGCATTTTATTTAATACATATTTAATACTATCGTAATTGATGCCTCTTTGCACCGATTCCGATTTTATAAATAGCGTATCTTTTTTTGTTACCACCCAAGAGCTATCACTCGTTGTATGGCTTTGCACTGGTGTTTTTTGGCACGACCATATTGCTAAAATCAGCAAAATTGTAGTTATTGAAAGTAAATTTTTCATTCTAAATTCTAAATTAAATTATATTTACCACTTCTAACTCAAATGCCACTGGCAACAATCTTAGTAGAGCAGTCATGGTATTGTGGCTGTCTGTAATGTCTCTCAAACCATCGCCATTGATGTCCGTATGAGCCCTGCCTACACCAATACAACCAAGCAAATCACTCTTATAATTTGCTTTATGTATCAATATTTCGGCACGTTTTGGCACATCTTTCACCCAAAAACATGCCCCAAATTTTGGCGATACATGTTTTACAACTTGATATGTGCCTTCAGGTATGCAGCTTATTTGCTTTTGGTTGGCCAAATTGGGCAACTCCAAAGTTTTGCACTGATACACTATGTCAGTATCATTCAACACCAGCATATTGCCCAGTGTCTGTCTATCAAAATTGCTACGAAGGATGACTAATTTCATTTTTTTAATGGTAGGTTGGTAGGTTGGTAGACTGGTAGAATTACTACCAGTCTACCAACCCAAAGGTTAAACTCCCGAGTATATTGCTCCTATTGCCTTATTTCTGATCGATGTACCAATGTGAAACATTTGCAACCCTAGCTCATCTGCTCTGCCTTCTGTATTGATGTTTTTTGGTCTAAAAAACACATCCAGCGTACCTTCAGCTATCATTACTTCGCTTTCGTGATAAACCACCGAAGCGTAGCAATCTGTGGCTGGCACCGCTACCGAACCAAATGCTTTTTTCGCTCCTGCCGTGGTGTACAATGGATTTCTGTTATAAACATACACATCAAAGCCATATAATGGCAATATCTGACCGCTTCTCAATTCGCCAAAGGCTTTAAACAAAGCTCTGTCTTCGTTCAACAAATCCTGTCTATGTTCGGGGCATAGTACCAATACTCTGCCACTTGCTGGTATATCGGCTCTGTCGAAGCTGTATTGCAAGCGTGCCACATCTGCCAATGTCAATGCTCTTCTACCAGTGTCTGGTCTTATTGCACCTGTGGCGGTCAATATAGGTGTCAATGCAGCATTCGTGCTTGGTGCCCAACTGTGTGTAGTAGCTGCTGCAATGCGTTCCACCAACGTTTTTTTCAACTGCTTAGTCATTTCCTTCACACCATCAAAGGCATATTGCTTGGCCGTTACATTTACCAAACGCACATTTTCGGTATCAAACCATCGCAGTGGAATTATTAATGCCTGTGGATTATAGGCTGCAGTAGCTATTGGGTAAACTGTATTATTTATCAAAACATTAGGATTAACCCCTGCCTCTGCCAAATTGATTACATTGTTATTTACATAGCTACTCATGTCTGTACTCCTAGCCATATGCGGTGCATCAGCATAAAAGTTTTCTTTAATAACAGGCAGCCATGTTTCTTTTAATATGCCCACTCTGAGCGTGCCATGCAGCATAGCGGTTTTGTTAAAATAACTCAAATGTGGCAGTACAATACACGTAACGCCTACACATTGAGCCATGGCAACACCCGTAAAAGGTAGCAAAATGGCTGTGATAAAACATGCCATTACTATATTAAATAATAACGAACTAAAACTATACTTTTTCATTTTTTTTATTTTTAAATGGTTTTTAAATCTTTAAATTTTACTTTTTTTAATCTTGGTAATCCTATAAATCAGGGTTCAGACAATTTTTTTAATATTTTTCAGGCACTACACCAAACTCAGCTTTATACAATGTCGAAAATTTTTCAAAATCATTTTTGTGCATTGCCATCAATCCATCTGGATTTTTCTTTTGCCAATCACTAAAGGTCATATCCTTGTTTGTACTGGCTTGAGCCGATCCATGTGCTTGAGCAACCATAGCAGCTATGCTAGGCACTTGCATTGGGGCAGGGTTTATGGCATCTATGGCCACTTTGCAGGCTTCAAAATTGGATTGTGCCAATATTTCAAAACTAGGTTTTACATCGGCTGTAATCTTACCTGCTTTCACAGCATCGTCTATCAATGCCGTGATGCGTGCCTTTTGAGCCACCTCAGCACTCGCTTTGAGCGTTGCATTTGTGGTTTCTAATTCCATATTTTTGTTCTTCAAGTTTTGAAGTGCTGCCAGTATTTCGGCATCCGATGCGGTTTCGCTTAGTCCAAGCGAAGCTGTCAATAGTTTTTTGTCCATCTCAGGATTTTTTGGGGTTAATAATGTATGATAAGCTGCTACCATTTTATGAGCTTCAGGCTCAAAGGCTATGGATATACCCACTTTGTTATTGTCATCTATGGCATCGCATAGGTTTAATTTTTTGCACTCTGTGGCATTGAACCACGTATTTTTGCCACGCTCCATCCAGCTATTCACTACTTTTTCGGGTTGCCCACTGGCTGCTATGTATATGGCTTTCATGTCTTCGTTTACGCCATCTATGGCTTTTGCCAAATCTCTCAAATCGCTCGCATTGCCATTAGCACCTTCTACACTGGCTTGGTGTATCATCATGCGGCTACCTACTGCCATCGTGCGAATAGCTCCAGCACTAAAAACCACACTCGCCATACTGGCTACTATGCCACTGCAATAGGTCTCTACCCGTGCCGAGCTTTTTTTAATAGCATTGTACATTTGCATACCCTCTTGCACCGAACCGCCTGCCGAGTTCATTTTTATTTTTACCAATCCATAAATAGATGCCATTTTATCAAAATCATCCATAAACTGCTTGGCACTTACCAAACCCTCGCCCACGCCAATCATGCCACTGATGTTTATTTCAGCGTAATCACTAGCTTGGATGATATGGTAGTTTTTCATTTATATTATTTTAAGTTGAGGGGCTTTTTCCCTTTTGGTGTTTCAAAATAACAACCTATTTTTTCTAAAAAAAAACGACATAATCGTACTAATCCTTACTTAAAAAGAAGTAGTTATTTTTAGCGTATTTGTTCTGAAAATCAGTTAGTTATAGCTTATTTTTTTATGTTTTTTTGTAAAAAAAATAAGTGTGAAAGACAAAGAAAAAAGATTAGCCCAACAACTATATATATATAGTGATGCATCGCAAGCAAAAATTGCCGAAGACTTAGGCATTTCAGAAAAAACACTTTCTAAATGGAAAGACGAAGACGGATGGGACAAAATCAAAGCAGCTCGTCATTTGGGTAAAGATTCTATGATTACAAAGCTATATGCCCAAGCTCTCAAAATAATATCTGAAGCCGAAAACGATAACCGTATTATGAACTCAAAAGAAATGGATACCGTTAGCAAAATAGGATCCACGATTGATAAGCTCGACCGCAAGGTAAACTTACCAAATGCCATTTCTGTATTCAAAGAATTTAATAATTTCTTAGTCAAAATCAATCCTGCTTTGGCAAAACAAATCACCGAATACCAACAAAAATTCTTACATGTATTAAACGAAAATGAGTAAATCAGACGCACAATTAAGGGATTTTCAAAAACACTGCGAGCAAGTACACCAATATACGTCTATTGATGTAAACGAAAGCCCAGCCGTGCAAATGGCTCGTGTCCGCAAAGCCCAAAAAGATTATGCCTTTTTTGTGAGTTACTATTTCCCACACTATGCCAAAAGTGCTTGTGGCGATTTTCAAGTAGCAGCTGCAAACAAAATACTCAAAACTCCAAATCTAAGAGCCATATTTGAGTGGGCCCGTGGACATGCCAAATCCACACACATGGATATTATGATTCCTATGTGGCTCAAAATTCAAAAAGAAAGGCAAATCAATGTCATGGTTTTGGTAGGTAAGTCCGAAGACAGTGCCGATACACTACTTTCAGATATTCAAGCCGAATTGCAATCTAATCAACGCTATATCAACGATTTTGGCTCGCAATACCAAGCTGGCTCTTGGACAGAAGGCGAATTTGTAACCCAAGATGGCACCGCTTTTTTTGCCCGAGGCCGTGGACAATCTCCCCGTGGGCTACGCCACCGTGAATCTCGACCTGATTATATAGTGATAGACGATTTAGACGATGACGAGCTCGTAGAAAACGATACCCGTGTCCGAAAAATGCTCGACTGGGTGCTTACTGCCTTGCTCGGTGCTACCGATATGGGACGTGGCAGGTTTATCATGGTAGGTAATCGTATTCACAAAAATTCTGTTTTGGCAAATTTGGCAAAACAACCTCAGCTATTTCATACCAAAGTAAACGTGATAGATGATAACGGCAACATTGCATGGCATCAAAAATACAACTTCAAAGAAATCGAAGACATACGTGAGTTCATGGGTTTTCGCAGGTTCGAGAAAGAATACATGAACAACCCCATCGAAGAGGGTACTGTCTTCGATGCCAAATGGATAAACTGGGCAAAACCATTGGCCATGCACAAATACGAACACCTAGTAGCCTATTGCGACCCAAGTTTCAAAAACAGCACCCGAAACGATTATAAGGCTATCAAACTTTGGGGCAAAATAGGCACTGATTTGCATTTGATAGATGCACTTGTAGACCAATGTTCAGTTTCGGCAATGGTACGCTGGTTTTATGATTTGCACGAACGCAAACCATCCAACTGCATTATCAACTACATGATGGAAGCGAATTTTGTGCAAGATTTATTAATGGACGAGTTTGTAAAAGAGGGCAAATCACGAGGCTATCAAATACCGATAATCCCAGATACACGCAAAAAACCAGATAAGTTTCAGCGTATCGAAGCCATGTCTCCACTTTACGAACGTGGACACATATATTACAATGAAACAAAAAAATCAGACAGGCATTTTATGACTGCCATCGACCAGCTATTGGCCATCGAAAAAGGAAGCCGAACACCAGACGATAGCCCCGATGCTGACGAAGGTGCCTGGTATTATCTCCAACAAAAAACCCGATTTACAGAACAAAAACCAAGCTACGGAGTGCGAAAACATAAACGAATTTATTAACAATAAAAAAGTCCTTGTTTAAGTCCCTCCCTATGGGGAGGGATTTAGGGTGGGGTTATTAAAAAATCATGGAAAATCAAAACTTAATTATCAATGCCATTTGCACCCTTGTTGGGGCACTAGGCTTAAAAATATGGGACAGCTTTTTTGCAACCAAAAAAGAAACCAAAGATGCTGACATAACCCTCATCGAAAAATTACAAGCTCAAATTGATTCTGTCAATAAAAGACAAGACGAACTACAAGCACAGCTCAAAGAAATGGGAGCAGAATTGGATTCTTGGAAAAACAAGTATTATAAGCTATTGAAAGAATACAATAAGCTATTAATCACTTATTTGCCAAACCACAAAGACGAAATTGAAACTAATTAATAATTAATAATTAAAATATATGTTCTTACAAAATTCCGACTACAAAAAACGCATTAAAGACGAAGTACTGGCTACTATCATCTCTGGCGATGTTACCATACGTGAAGATGCCGAACTTTCGGCTATTGAAGAAGTATCTACCTACCTAAGCTCACGATACAATACCCGTGATGCGTTCTTAGATTATGATGCTCACAATCCGCTCAATAGCTACACAATAGGCACTAAAATAGTACTTAACCAAAAAGTGTATAAAGCCATTGTAGAAGTGCAAGCTGGTATATTTAACCCAAGCGAGTGGCAAGTCGTTTATGAGCGTTCGCCATTGCTCGTAACCCGTGTTATTGATATTGTGCTATACACTTTGTGTCGCATGAATCCACGCCAAGTACCAGAGCTCTACAAAGACCGTTACGACCAAACCATAGCATGGCTCAAAGCAGTAGCCATAGGCGACCTAAGTGCCAACCTACCCATAGCAGAACCTGCGGTGCAGGATAACCTAGAAAGCACCGTAAAATTTGGCTCAAAAAGCACTTTCAGAAGCAATAGTTCTAATTATTTCTAAAAAAAATCCTTATTCAAGTCCCTCCCTTTTATGGTGAGGGATTTAGGGTGGGGTTCTTAAACCATGAAAAAAAACCACAAAAAACCGTCCATAGTTGCTTTAGCAACCAAACCCTCATCCATTCCTGGCACAAAACCAGCCAGCTACGATGACAAGCTCAATAAAACTACCCGTGAAAACCTAGTTACGAGCATCGCCATGAGTTTGCAACGGTTCCCAAACTCCCTATTTGCCAAAGACCTTAGCACATGGGCAACTGCTCGTATGCAAGCCCTACAGGTGTATCAGCCCAAACGATACCTATTACAAGAAGTATATGTAGATGCCATGCTCGACTTGGTGCTTTCGGGTATCATCGAAAAACGCATCCTCAAAATCACCAAGCGAAACATCAAAATTTGTGATACCAAAGGCGAACCAAACGAAGAGGCAACAAAGCTCCTTCGCAAATCGTGGGTACGTAAGTTTTTGCGTTTAGCTCTCGAATCTCGCTTTTATGGCCACTCATTAATAGAATTTGTTTTTGATGACAAACGCCAAATCAAAGATGTGCAACTCATAGATAGGCGATTTGTAGCTCCAGAGTTCAACCTGTTTTTAATCAACCCTATGGATTTTGAAGGCTATGATTACACCATGCCTCCTTTTAATCAAATGTGTATAGGAGTTGGCGAAAAAGCAGATTTGGGTTTATTGCTCAAACTATCATTGTACCAATTTATCAAAAAAAATGCCATTGGCAACTGGAGCGAATTTGCCGAAATATTTGGCATGCCACTCCGCTATGCCAACACACCCACCCTCGACAGCTCCATTCGCAGAGATGTAGAAGATATGCTCCAAAACATGGGTTCTGCCACGTGGGGAGTGTTTCCATTAGGTACTGAAATCAAGTTTCAAGAAACTACCAAAACCGATTCTTTCAAAGTTTATGACGAACTCATAAACCGTATCAACAAAGAAATGGCAATAGCTGTACTTGGACAAACCATGACTACCGAAGACGGCTCTTCTCGGTCGCAAGCCGAAGTACACGAACGTTCCGAAGACGATATTACCTCTGACGATGCCCTGTTTATCTTAAATATTATCCAAGATAAACTACTGCCATTTCTTAATCTTAATGGCTATAAAATAAGCGAAGACCTCGAAGCTCACTGGGACGAAGTCAAGGAAGTAAACCTTATCGAACGCTCTGCCATAGACCTTGCCATTACCCAAATGGGTTTTAAACCCACCAAACAATACATGGAAGAAACCTACGGCATTACTTTAGACGAAATACAAGAAGCCCAACCCGATAATCCAAATAAAGATAAAAAAACTTCTAAAAACTCCCCTTCGGGGTCGGGGGCTTCCAATGCTCAAGCATTACTCAATATCCATGCTCGGTTAAAAAATTTATATACTTAAATTATAAGGCTTTTGGCATGATATTTCAACAAACCTAAGCAAAGCTACCTAAAACAAAAGATAATCTAAATTTGCCCCTGTTAAATGATTGTTTAATAGGTATATCAATTAACAATTAACAATTTAAAATTAAAATGTGCCAAACCTGCGGACATATCGAACCTTTAAGCTCCCCTCCCTTTTATGGGGAGGGGTTGGGGGTGGGGTTATTTGTAAACTCAAACCTCAAGCCATACATCCGCCAAATATTCGATCGCATACTCAAACCTGGGCAGGTATCTAAAGAAAACGTAAAATCTACTTTCGACACTTTATATAATGGCGTAGAAAAAGGATATGGCAAATCTATCGCAAACATCGATTACAACAGCCCCGATTATAAGGCTCTTGCCTTTATGCGAGCCAATGTATTTCAGTTTTCGGCATACAAAGATTACCACAACGTATTGCTCGTTAATACGCTTTTGATAGATAGCGAAGGCAAAAAACGCAGTTTTGCTGATTTCAAAACCGAAGCCATGAAAATAGACGAAACCTTCAATGGCAGGTATTTGGAAACCGAATACAATCTAGCACAACTCAGTGGCAGGGCAGCCAGCCAGTGGCAGGAGTTTGAACGAAATGCAGACTTATTTCCATTACTCAAATACAGCACCGCTGGCGATGCCAATGTGCGACCCGAACACCAACTGTTGGATGGCGTAATCAAACCTATTTCAGACCCATTTTGGAACATTTACTTCCCACCCAACGACTGGGGATGTAGATGCAATGTAGAGCAAGTAACCGATGAGCAAGCCAAACCAACACCCAACGAAAAAATAGAAACACCAGAAATGAAGCCTATTTTCAAAAACAATGTAGGCAAAACTGGTACGATATTTCCAGCATCTCATCCCTATTTTGAGGTGCTAAAACCACACCAAGAAGCTGCCAATAACCTATTTGGACTTACCCTATCCGATGTACTCAAAAATGCCCAAAATCTAGAAAAAAAAGTAGATTTGCAACCAAATATGGAAAAAGAAGAGGCTAGAAAGTATAAAAAAGAAATTGAAAAACAAGTTAAATCAAAAATTCAAGGTAAACAATTTAAAATTGATGGATTTAATAGAAAGTTTATTGTTTACGGTAGTGGTATTGATAAAGCTGTGCAACAAAAACACAAACATGAAAAAGAAAAAATTGAAGCTTTATTAAATTTTGAAGAGTTTATAAAAAATGCAAAATATATAGGATCACAAAATGAAAGTAAAGACAGAAAAGATATTTTACAGCATCATTATTTTGAAGTTTTAATTAATGGAGAAAAATCTTACATCAATGTAAGAGAAATGGTACAAAGTAATGAACTTCAATTTTGGACAATAAAAGATTCAAATTCTCTTAATAAAGAATAAAACCTATAAAGCCTTTGACTACAGCTATCCTGTGCCAGTACTATATAGGTTTATTTTATCTTTCGATATCACAAATATACGAACTTATTTAATACTTGTTTAATAATCTTAAAAAAATTCCTTATAAAAGTCCCTTTCGGGGATTTAGGGGCTAAAATATGAAACAATCAGGCATAGAATTTCTCTTAAAACTCAAAGACAAGCTCACCGCTCCGCTCAAAAACATCCAAAAAATCAAAGATGATTTGAAAAAAGGGGTAAACATCAATTCTAAACTAAAAGGTGGCGTTGATGTGGTAAAGCAACTTACGCAAGTAAAAGAAAAAATAACTGCTGTAGTTGGCACTAAAACTGTCAATGTCAAAGCCAATGTATCAGGCGAAGATGGCATTTCTAGGCTAACATCAAAGGTAAATTTCCTAAAAAACTTAAACCTTTTGCAAATTGGCGTACAGGTAGCTCAAGGCGTTATGGGTGTGGCGGGTAGTGTATTCAAGGCAGGCTCAGATATGGAACAGGCAAATATCGCCTTTACCACTTTTTTGGGTTCGGCAGATGCTGCAAAATCAAAGATAAAAGAACTCCAAGACTTTGCCGATGTATCGCCATTTGACACTCCACAGGTAATTGGGGCTGGTAAGGCACTTTTGGGATTAGGTGTAGATGCTAAAAATTTGATGCCAACCATGAAAACACTAGGCGATATTTCGGCTGGTACGGGCAAAGATTTTAACGAACTTGCAGTAATGTATGGTAAAATGAAATCTGCAGGCTTTGCCCAAAACGATTCGCTCAACCAAATGGCGGAGGCTGGTATTCCTATTTTTCAACAGCTTTCTCAAATTATGGGTAAAAGCGTAGGCGAAGTGCGAAAACTAGCTGAAGACGGATTAGATGTTAAATTAATTGAAAAAGCGTTCCAAAATGTAACTACTGAGGGAGGTTTATTTTTCAATATGATGGATGCCCAAAGCAAATCCACCGCAGGGCAATGGTCTACTTTGGTGTCGCAAATCAATAATATGGGTATAAAATTATTTCAAAACTTACAGCCTTTTCTCAACGGTGCTATTACGCTTTTTGGCGAAATATTAGCCAAAGTAGGTGCTTTGAAACCTATTTTTGATAAAATAAATGTAGCACTAAACCCCGTGCGTGATGCTTTTGCCAAACTTTCTGAAAGTTTAGGTGGAATAGGTGGCAATGGCTCAATTGCCGAAAAAGTACTAAATACCATAGGCTCTGCACTAGTATTTATGATGCCTTTTATTTCAAAAATAATGGAATTTGGGGCTGAAATAGTCAATATCATTGCCAATATTATCAATATGGTAATGAAAGTTACGTGGGTTAATAAACTTATAGGGGGCTTGGTAGAGGGATTTAAAGCCGCCTTTTTGGCAATCGTGGATATAGCCAAAAATACCATAGGCGGTGTAGCCGATTTAGTAATTGGCATACTTTCGGGCGATTTAGACATGATAAAAGGAGCAATGGGCAAACTAGGTTTGGCACTCAAAGGTATGTTTGGAGGTAAAGCCGCTGAAATTGGCAAAGGAATAGTCAAAGGTTTTGAAGATGGCATAGGAAATGGCATAGATTTGTTCAAAAACAAATCAAAAGACCTTATTACTCCACAATCATTTACCCAAGGTATAGACCCAGGAGATGTTTCAAAAATTAAAGTAGGTAAAGACAAAGATAAAGGCAAAAAGTCTAAGTCCCTTTCCGACCGTGCCGATAGCATAGCTGGCGATTCCAAATCTCAAAAAAACATCACCATTAACAATAACAAAGAACTCGTGAGCATACGTATAGACAAAGTCATGTCCGAAAAAAGCCTACCTGATCTAATAAAAGAAGTAACTCGTATTCTAGAAGAAGAAATACTAAGAACCATCCGAAACGTAGAAACAGCAATATAAAAGCCCCCAAACCCCCGAAGGGGGCTTAGGCTTACGCACAATTTAATAATTAACTTAAAAAAATCCTTATTCAAGTCCCTCCCTTTTATGGGGAGGGATTTAGGGTGGGGTGCAAATTCTTATGACAAAACTATCAACCACATTCGACCGAATAGTACGCTCAGCTGGCACTATGGCTGTCAATCATTTTGCCAAATCGTTTCGCAATGGTGGCTTTATTAACCGCTCTCTAGAGCCTTGGGCAAAGCCCAAGCGTACATTTGCCAAAAAAGACACTGCCGCCAAAACTCGTGGCATACTCATAAAATCGGGCTTGTTACGCAAATCTATCAGAGTAACTCGCCAAAGTGGATTATCCATTTGGGTAGGCTCCGATGTCAAATATGCTCAAATACACAACGAAGGCGGTCAGGTAAAAATACCCGAGCGTAGCCAAGTGCTAAACTTTGCCACAAAAAAAGGCAAAACACGATTTTCTAAAGAAAAAAACGCCAAATTCTCCCAAAAAGTAACCATGAAAGAACGAAGTTTTACCATGCCAAAACGACAATTTATGGGAGAATCTACCCAACTCGAAAACCAAATCTTAAAAATGATTGAAAAAGAAATATTATCTATCATGTAACTTTAAAAAAAATCCTTAATCAAGTCCCTCCCTTTTATGGGGAGGGATTTAGGGTGGGGTTCTTAATTCTATGCTCAAACAAATCTACACTGCCATTGTGGCACAAATCAAATCAAAAGCATCTGATTTTACAGATGCTGATCTAGTGCCTGTGGCTCATTTCGACCTTTATTTTAGCCAATACCAGCAAGCCGATATGCAAGAAGAACATCCTTTTGCAATCCCTGCCGTGTTTGTAGAAATGGATTTTGACTTTGCCAACCAAGGGCAAAACACTCAAAAAGCTAATCTCAATATTCGCCTACACCTAGTGCAAGAGTGCTATGCCGACACGGCAGATAATAGCATCGACAAAGCCCTAGCACTCAAAATTCTCGACACCGTAGACATGCTCCATACCACCATGCAAGGCTTCGATATACCTCAATATAGTGGCAAATTTGTCCGTACAAGGCTAGTATCTGAAACCAACCCATCCAACTTATATACTTATATTTTGGAATACCAAACCAATATAGACGACAACAGCACCCACAGACTCAAAGATTATGCACTATCGGCAGGCAATCATGGCATAGATATGCTAGATGCTACACTCAATAGCGATTTCAATGCCCGTTTAATCCAAAAACGAAAACCCAACGCTCCACCTATTGGCGATTATTCTATTGATTAGGTGCTACCAATCTAGCACCTCGCCACACCGTAAGCCCCAAAAAAAGGATACTCATGGCTGGATACTGGCCATCAAAGTAATAAATAAGCGTTAGGGCTAAAAATAATAAAAACAAAAATAGTTTCATTTATATAAATGGAGATGATACCTTTTACGAAAAAAAATAAGATATGTTCTGAATTAAAATTAAAAAAGGCTCATTTGGTTGGTTTTGCTACTACTCAACCGCTCGTCTAACTGGCGCAACCTGCGCTGTAGCGTAACCACCGATACATGATACTCTTGGCTGAGGCAAGCCCATACATCGTCTACACGCTTGCGTTCGGTATTATACAAATAATCAAACCGAGCCTTAAACGCCAAATCACGATGTACTTTGTTGAGAGCCTGAGGAGACATGTATTTAATGGTTAATGGTTAATGATTAATGGTTAATTATCAACTTCGCAAATATAACCCATTTTCATTACCAATTTCGCAATGTATATAACTTTTTATTGAAAGATTGAAAGGTTGGTAGGTTGGTAGGTTGGGCAAAAAAAAGATGCCATCGCTCAAAGCGATAGCATCTTTAATAACGTGCGCCAGCAGTTCTCACTTAGGGTGTTAGGGGGCTTTCATCATCGCCTCTACCTGTGCCTCGCTGGGCAGCAGCTGCTGGCTCAATTCTAGCAAGTAGCTATTGGCTTCTACCATATATTCGGGCAAGTCGCCACGCATACCACTTTGGTAGCGTATGGCATCGCCCAAGGCGCGCTGGGTGGCTATATAGGTGGCACTATCCATATCTATAATAGCCTTTACTCGGTTTTCGTGGGTAGTTATCATGGGTTAGAGAAGTTTAAAGGGTTAGAAAAACTAATTTGTAATACTGCTGGCGATGCTTTGGCTACTACCTCCAAATTTCGGGTATTCGCACGGCTTATCATTACCTCTACATATCGCTCGCTGATATAGGCTTTTTTGTCGAATATTACCAACTGGCTTTCGTAGCTTTTGCGAACGTGCCCTATGCTACTTTTGGTGCTAAAACCGAGCCAATCTTGCACTTTTCGGTATTCATATACTTTGCGGTTGTTTATGCGTATTGGCTTTATGCTTTTGTCAATTTCTTTAAGCATTTTGGTTACGAGTGGCACATCTATTTTGGCAACCTCACGTAGCTTTTTTTCACATGCAATAAAATACTGGCGTATCTGCCTGCCTTTATCCGAACGCTCAAGCATAGCTAATTCTTTTGCCATGTCGAGGGTAATTTTAAATTCATTGGTTGGTTTAAAACCAGTATTTCCGAAATTTGGGAAATAGTCTAAGCCATTTTTGAAGTCATATTCTTTAACACGAATCTGAAACCATTGTGTAAACTTAGTTTTTATTTCTAAAAACTCATGCAATTGCCTTGCATCTATGAGTTGTTCTCCTTGTTTTTGTATAATCGGGATTAACTCTTTTCGTGAGTCATTCGCAAATAGGCTGTTACTGTTATTCGCAGCTTGATTGGGTTGGTTTTTAAGCATTTGGTGTTTGACATTGATTTTGAGCAACAAAAAAGCGGTGTTGCACTTCCCGTTGTCAAACACCAACTTGTGGAGCTTATCATAGCCATTACAACTATGAAACGGGGTTGCAACACCGCTATTCACAGTATTAACATTACTTTTTGGGCATAAAAATAGCCCTATAGTATTCTATGGGCTTCCGTACCCACAAGTATTAGTATTTGACAATGCAAACATAATGATTAAATTTAATATTGCAAAAAAAAGATTAAAAATTATCTGCAAGTTCCACATGTGCCCCCATCTTTCGCACAATGCTTGCATCCTGAGCAATTTTTGCAAGCATAACAATTTTTTGAGCCTGTACATTTACTCGAAATTGTGCTGTAAACAACATAACCAATCGAACTAACCAATACTAAACCAGTAATTAATAAAATTTTTCTAATCATTTTTTTGAAGCTCTATTTTTTAGTAAAAAAACACCTGCTAAGCTAGCCAAAGTACCTGTTATAATTACACTTACTTGTGTGGCATAGCCCAAATAAAAGCCGTAAGCACCCAAACCACACAAACAAAATATAGATGCAAACAAACTATTATTCAACCACATTTGCAACATCTTTTTTACTTTTTCATAAAAAAACCTCTTAATTTCCCAAATTAACAATTAACAATTAACAATTAACCATTAACCATTAACAACTACCTCCCCAATTTCTTATAATCATTCTCAAATTTCCTATCGCTTATGTACCTACAAGGGTATATTTTGGCTATGCCAGTGCGTTTTAGGTAGTTATCGTAGCTAACTATGGCTGCCATAGCTCGGTGCATATCCGCAATGCCTAGTTTATCCCATGCTTTTATGGCCAGTTGTTTATCTACTTTGTAACTGTAGGCATCCCAAAACTGCTCAAAGGTAGGTATTTCTACCACTTCATTTACGTGTAGGTTTTTAGATTTTGCACAAAAGGCAGTCAGGTCTTGGTATCGCATGGGCATATTAGTGCCAAACCAGTCTATTTGCACATCCGAGAGTTGGGCACGGCACTCAAACCGCACCAGCACCCCACTCGTGTAGTCGTAGCAAAACTCCAATTCGCCCTCAAAACTCTTGGCCGTAACTATTATTTTTGTGTTCATTTAATGCGTATTAAATAGATAACTTGCGTATATTTTTATGTTATAAGTCAGTTTGCACAATTGGCTTGTTACAAATTGAGCAGATGTGCTTACCATTAATCATTGGAGTTTCACGAAACTTTGTGCAAGTGCAAACCGAACTTATAACAAGCGGTTGGCGCAATGCTTCGTTTCTCATTCTATTGATGCAATCGCAAAGCCCTGCATTTACTTTATCTTCACTGCAAGCTACAAAGCAATGCTTTTCTTGTTGCCTTGGTATAAATGTCATTCTATTTTAGTTTTTCGTTAATAATTCGCACTGCGCCAACCGCCTCAACGTTATGGGCAATTGCAATAACCGCCACCCTAAACTTTATCGCTATGATTTTGAGCCAACCAGTCGCCAAATTCCCTCATTATTGTTGCGACTTTTCCAGCAGAAAATTGAGTATCATTTAAGAAGCTAAAACTTTGAGTATCGTTAAATTTTCCAGCTTCAAAATTGCAAACAATTTGATTTTCTTTATCAGTGCAAGTCCAAAAGCCTTGCCTTTGGCTTGGTTGCAAAATAAATCTACTATCATCGCCAATTTCTTTCATTTCAAAATTGATGGTAAATTCAAGTACAACGGATAATTTCATAAGCAAATCAACCGAGTAAGGAAATTTGCCTTGCTCAATTTTGTTTATAGTTTGAAAAGTTACGCCACAAAATTCAGCCACTTGGCTTTGGCTTAGTCTTTTTTTGTTTCTCAAATTTTTGAAAAGAAGCCCGAATTTCTGTCGGGCTTCTAAAATTACATTTTCATTCATTATTTTATATTTAAAAATTCTTGGTATTTTTCTTGGCTTTCAAATTCCCAACCACTAAAATATTCAGTCATATTATAAGATTTGTAAGTGCTATCAAACCAGCCATACTTTCCATTCATTTCTTGTGCTGTTTTGTAAAAATAGTTTGGTTGATTTGTTGTTCTTTCTAATTTTTTTGCATTTGCTTGTAAAAATTCAAACTTTTTGCTTTCTAATTCTTTTTTAATTTGTTCAGCAGTTTTTTTAGCTTCAATTGATATTTGGTATTTTTCAAAATAACTTTCCCAATTAGTAGCTAAATCAACAATTTCAGTATTGTTTAAAAAATAAGTTTTTTTCATTCCACCACCATATTGTTTAGGCAATTTACCAGCGTGATGCCATTCCATATTTGGCACTGCATAATTGATAACAGCTTTCACAACTTCAATTTCTAATTCAGTTGCTTTTTTGAATAGTTGTGTGGCTTGACCTTCTGTTAATTTACCTTCATCATACTTTGCATCTTGATGACGCTTAGAAGCAAAAGCACCATCTGATAATCCACCACCAACGCTATAATTGTTTTCGTTAAATTTGATAGCTTGGTACTTGTTTGCGATTTTAACTAATTTATTATTCATCTTATTTTTGCAGAGTTTTAAAAGCTGCACCGCTTTTTTATTTTTTTTGATGGTGTAAAGATATATATTATATTTGATAATAACAAAAATTATTAGAATTATTTTTAAATATTTATCAAATTAAAATGATAATCCCTCTCCGTGGTTTGTGGCACACAAAACACCTTATTTATTAGTGTACTGTGTGCCACAGTCCACGGTGTCAAAATCTGCAATCAGTCATTTTAAAAGTTAATTCAACTTTAAAAGGCTTTGAAAAATCAACCTTATTGCCCTCTACTGGATAAATACTTACTAAAAATTCAGCATCATAATGAAAATGAATATCAAAGGTTTGACCACAAAATTCAAAAGATTTCCATTCGTCAATATCCTCATAATACATTTTATGAGTATATTCAATAACACCGATTTTAGTGTTAATTATAGCTTCTTTTATAAAAGGATTTACTTGTACTTTAAATTCTATCATTGTATTTAGTTTGTGGCACACAAAACACCTTATTTATTAGTGTACTGTGTGCCTCAGTCCACGGTGTTAATAATCAATAATCAATAATCAATAATCAATAATTATCAAAACCCCAAAGGGCAACTCACTATTTTTACTTTATTAAACTTATCATAAAGCCCAGGTATTTTCCACGGCTGTGTGGCAGCAAACCTGCTGTTGGTAAATACTTCGCCAGCCTTTACGTAGCTTTTTATATCAACCATGTAGCGTATGCTCTTGGCATATTCGCCCTTAGGATTGCCCCCAGCACCCTCCCAACTTATTATTATAAATGCTTTTTTGGGAAATGCAGTAATCATGCGTTTATATTGCACCACAGTCAAATTTATATATTGTAGCGAATCTATCACTACAAATTTACTATTATTTGTTTTCAATTTTCGCATCATTTGTTCAAAATCGTCTCTGTCGCCAAACATAAACTTACCTTTGTCGCACTCGCCAAGGCCAGTATGTGTAGCCAAATCTTGTATAGATTTGCCCTCGCCTTGCTCTATGCTATTGTAATATACCTTACCATATTTGCTAAGACTTTTTAGCAATAGTGCCGCAAAGGTAGATTTGCCTTGGCCACTAGCACCCCATATAAGCATCTTAAACCCAATTTCGGCTTCGCCAATCATCTCTATCAAATCCGAATCAAAGCCATACACAGGGTATTTTTTGCCAAGCAGCGTGTGTACAGATATTGTATTTCCCATTTTGTATGTGCCCCATAAATCCCCGAAAGGGACTTTTTTCGGTTGTTTTATTTTTTAAATTCTTTTTTTTAAGCCCCTCCCTTTTATGGGGAGGGGTTTTTTGTAGCACCACCCCTTGTGGGTGCGGTTTGTGGGGTTGTTTGTAGCACCACCCCTTGTGGGTGCGGTTTGTGGGGTTGTTTGTAGCACCACCCCTTGTGGGTGCGGTTTGTGGGGTTGTTTGTAGCACCACCCCTTGTGGGTGCGGTTTAGGGTTATTCTAAGCCCCCTTTAGCACCTTAAACGCATCTATCTCCATCTTAGCAATTTCAATCAATGATTTTATCTGATTATTGACCTCCATTGCCTGTGGTATGTAGGATTTGTCGCTTTGCACCTTTTCGATGTTATTCTTAATGATAGATTTCACATCTTCAAACTGATTTTTATTCACTTGAGCCAACCCCATATTTCTAACTCCGCCTACGGGTATAAACCAATCTAGGAATAGTAATATTTCGCTCTTGTGTTTCACAAACCATTCACGGTCTGTTACTATCGTTACCTCCTCGCCTTTTATTTTGTAGCTCAAAAATCTAACATTACTATTGTCTTTTTTGAACACAAAATCTCTACCCATTACCTCGTCTAATGCTTTCATTGATTGTTTTGTTTAAATGTAACTGATTCCTTTTAAGTTCTAATAATTCTTTATTCTCGAGCAACTTAGCTCTCAATTCACGGTTTATTTTACCTCTCCCATTTTCTTTTAAAAACGACATCGTATTGGCTATGTAGCCATCCGTTTGGCGACTTCGCTCTGCATTTTCGGCAAAAGTTATCAGTTTTAGATTTTCCAAAACTATATTTTGCCTGTTGCCATCCACAAATATAACTATATGATTTTTGGGTATAGGGCCATGTGCACATTGCCAAATGTATCTATGTTTTTGCATATAATTACCCACACTTACCCTTACCATCGTGTAGCCATCGGCATCTATGCGTTCGTGGCCATCGTACTTGGTGTTTGTGGGCAACTGACCTTTCTTGTACCTACCTACACTGCTTTTTTCTATCGCCTCTTGGCTCATGTACTCTAGCTGTTTTTTGCCCTTATTGGCAGGTGTGTGTCCTGTTTTAAACCTTGTTTTGTTCTCTTTTTTTAACCCAAGTTTAAAAACATTATTTTTTACACTGCCTATACTGCAACCATACAAATTAGCAATTTCTAAAGCCGTTTTGGTCTCATAATGTGCCTTGATAAAATCTTGTAAACTTTCCATAATTCCTTTTTTTTAAACCCCTCTCCTTTGGGAGAGGGGTTGTTTGTAGCACCACCCCTTGTGGGTGCGGTTTGGTTTTTTTTCATGCGCCAGCAGTTCCCCCTTCGGGGGTTAGGGGGCTTTTTCCTTTTGCAATGCCACCGTTACTTTCTCTGCCACGGTATGCTCAATGCCATATTTTTTTGCATCTACATTGGTCATGTTGGTATGGCTCAGCGTTATTTCTACAGCTCTTGGAAATAGCTTATAAAACTTCACTAGATTAAAATCCTCGCCCAGCACATAGCTATGGTCGGGGCGAATGGCTATCTCTAGTCCCCCTATTTTGCAACTTTTTTTGTCGCCAAAAAGCTCCTTTTTGTGCAGCTCCACATACGCCATTATCTCTTCTTTGATAGGCTTTATTTCGGCATCTACTGCCTTTTTGCTCCTAAACAGATTGGCCAAAGCCTCTGCTTTTACTTCTATGGGCACCTCCAAAGGTGCTACATCTTTTTTTTGCTTTGTTTTGCTCATTGTATATAAATTAAAGTTAAATTGTTACTATTTTATCTTGCATTAGCACCCCCTCCCTATGGGTGAGGGGGCAGGGGGTGGGGTTCTTTTGGTTTTTTTATAATATTCATCGTACAAATGATTATCACAATTTACATTAGGCATTATTTGTATTAATTCATTATATCTTTCACGTGCAACTGCCAGTGTTTGTAGCATTTGTTTTTTGTTCATGCCTTGCTTTAGCATTATGTTTATCAACTTTTTTGCTAACTTCTCTTCTTTAGTTTTCATTTTTTATTTTATAATATTGTATATTCATGTGCCAACCCAATTATTAATAAAAGCCCCACCCCAACCCCTCCCCAAAAGGGAGGGGCTTTATCTTGCGCCAGCAGTTCCCCCTTCGGGGGTTAGGGGGCTACTACCTTTTTATCACCCCCCTATGAAAACTCCCCTCCATTACTGCCCTTTGGCATTGGCAATCGCGCATCCTTATTTGCATAAATACTTTATAATGTGATGTCAGTTCGGCTTCGGTTTTTAGCATCTTAAATTTATTATCTTCGGTGCGTATCCACACCCATACGCCATCGTAAGCATCGGCTTGTAGCATCGTATCTATCCACAATTCACTCAGCCTAGCCCATTCGCAGCGCCACCAACCCCAATATACAGGTTGGCTTTTGAGGTAATCAGCCCCATCGGCACGGGTGGCGTGCCTTTCGGCCCACTCGCAACCCAGCTCAAAACACCAAGCCATATACTCGCCCATGTCCATACCCGTAAAGCCCAATATATCAGCCCTTACTTGCTCATTTTTCAATACCTGTATCTTTGCGTAACTCATATATTATAAAGGTTAAAGGTTAAAGGTTAAAGGTTAAAGGTTATAGGTTATAGGTTTTTCGTGCGCCAGCAGTCCCCCCTTCGGGGGTTAGGGGGCTTTCAACTACTTGCATAGTGCTTTTTCAGCATTTGCTCAAATTGGGTTACTACCTTACTCAATTCGTCTATGCTATGGTGCATGAGCGGTTTTTTGTAGATACTTTTTTCGCCCTCTACAAAAAGCCCTATGCGTTCCAAAGCCTTACGCCAGTCTCCAGCACTAGCCCAACCCATGCGATAAACCATGCTAATCAACTTTTTTCGCATCGTATCCGCCTGTAATCGTGCGCCAGCAGTCCCCCTCCCTATGGGTGAGGGGTTAGGGGTGGGGTTTTTCTTTACATCTCCTCCTATCCCTGCCGCCTGTAGCACCACCCCTTGTGGGTGCGGTTTGGTTTTTGTTGCCTGTATCTCCACCCCTTGTGGGTGCGGTTTGGGTTTTGATGCAATTCTACCATCTCCTCCTATCCCTGCCGCCTCCGCATCTGCCCTCAACCGCTCTTTTAGCAGCAAAAACGCTGCCGTGCTACTACATTTTATACTACCACTCTCATTTTTTAGCACCTCATAGCCAAGTATATTTTTATAATCATCCGCACTTAGCTGCATTACAGGAGCAATCCTATGTATTTCGCCCCACACATATTTATTTTGACTTGCATTCATATTTTCTAAATTCTAAATTCTAAATTCTACATTACATACTCACTAGCAACTGATGCAACTTACCCTTAATCATAAGGCTATCCATACATCTATCATCAAAATCCAACATCGTAAATACAGCCTTTATGGCTACCAAATCCACATACGAAATACCAAACCCAGTTACACCACCAGGAGCATTAAAATTTTTGAGCAATTTTTTTAGAAACTTATAATTCAACCGTGCCAAATGCTCCACTATCGACACCATCTTGGTATTACTGCCCAACTCGTGGCAATACAAAAGAGACATATTACCCAAAGCCTCGTTCAATTTTAGCAACTGCCAGTACGTACATTCTACTTTATATTTCATATTATTAACCTTTTAAATTTATCTTACTTACAATTCAATATCATGTGCCAACCCTATTATTAATAAATTCCTTATTACCCCCTCCCTATGGGAGAGGGGGCAGGGGGTGGGGTTTAAATTTCTGTCCCCCCTTCGGGGGTTAGGGGGCTTTTTCCCCCCCCTTCGGGTATTAGGGGGCTTACATCAACCCCTTCAGCTCCACTTCCAAAACCTCAATTTCTTTTCTTATTTCCCTAGATTTTTGAAGCAAATCAACCATCACATCTGTATTTAGATACACACGCTGCATACGCTCGTTTAGTTGGTGCATCTCAAAATTCAAGTTTTCAATCTCTACCAATATGTCATTACCTCTTTGCATCTCACTACTCAATAATATTTCCATTTCCTTACTTAGTTTAAATAATTCAAAATCAAAATCCATTACCAAAATCAAAATTTATATCCTTCAATATCATGTGCCAACCCTATTATTAACAAATTCCTTTTTTTAAGCCCCTCCCTTTGGGGAGGGGTTGGGGTGGGGTAATAATTAATAATTAATAATTAATAATTTACAACTCCCTATCACGCAACCACCTCTTCACAGCCCTATCCAATTCCCTATAATCCGTACAGGTATTATAAAATTGTAGGATAGTCTCCCTATCCACAATGCCATTGAGCTTACATATCATCACCACATCAGCCTTAGTCATAGTGGCTAGGTTTACAGTATTGGCACTAAATCGGCTATATAGTTGCGTAAATGGCGTTTTGTTTTTGCCAGCCTGCTTGCGCAGCCAGTCCCCATAATTATTAGCACCTATCAGCACCAGCCCTGCATATTCCATTACGCTATCGTATAGGGCTTTTATGGCACCGTAGCTACCAGCTTTCAGGTTTTCGGCTTCGTCTACGATGATAATCGTATTTTTTTGGCTCATTATTTTGGCTTCTATGGCCTTGCGTATCACTCGCTTGCTACCACTTACCGTAATGCCCATTTGCCCTGCCAACTCCTCCAAAAATGCTTTGGGGCTCATATCATCATCGGCCGTTACTATATAAGTTTCGCTTGGAAATTGCTTTTTAAACATCCGTGCCGTAAATGTTTTGCCGCTCCCCTTTAGCCCGTCTATTATCCTATGTTCTTTGTGTTTTTTGCACTCTACCAGTGCATTAAACATCATGGCATAGTTCTCTATTTGCCATATTTCGGTGTCGATTTTCAAGTAAACCGATATTTTTTTAGCCATAGCATCGCTAAAAGTCGTAGTACGCCCCTCGCCAGCAGGTATAGCATCGTAGTTGCTATTTTTCAGATGCGTAAGATAGCTACTTGATATGCCAATGGCTTTTGCCAAATCGTTCTGACTAATGCCAGTTTGCTTTTCGTAAGCCACCACCGCACATTTCAACCTATCCAAATTATCCTTATTCATATTTTTGTAGCCCCTAAATCCCCGAAGGGGACTTCCCTCGGTTGTTTATTTTTTAATTATTAAATACCTATTAAATCAATTCTAAATTCTAAATTCCTTTTTTTTACACGCGTCAGCAGTTCCCCTCCCTTTTATGGGGAGGGGTTAGGGGTGGGGTTTTTTTATTCAAACATCCCCTCGTCCTCCTTATATTTATTAAACTTTTCCCAATGATCTATTTTTGACACTGTCTTATAATATGCGCCAGCAGTTCCCCCTTCGGGGGTTAGGGGGCTTTCAAAATACCTATCCACCCTCTCACTATGCTCACTCGCCAACTCCTCTTCAAATCGCTCTTCCATCGGCACCACCGTTTTTTGTGTCATCCTTCCGCCCTCTACTGCTTTTCTCAATTCCTTTATGTCCCCATATAGTGCCAGTTCTAGTCCATAATTTTTGGCTTCTATTTCCAGTTGTTTGCGTTCTACATCGCCTAGCATCCTTTTTCGCCTACCCATTTGCTCTGCCAGTGCCTCTTTATCTGCATCCGTTTGGCTAGCCACATCTCTAAATACACGGCTCAGTTCTTGCACTGTGGCTATGTAGGTTTCTATGGGGTTATCGTTATTATCTACCTTCCATCCCCATATATCTATCTGAGCCATGTCCGTTTCGTCCATATACACCGCCACTTTATCGCCTTTCGCAAATCGTGCCCTATGCAAGTGCCAGTCTTTTAGCTCATATTCATATTTCTTTTTGTCAATTTCTATTTGTATCAATCCACCTCTTATTGTCAATACCCTACGTTCGAGTAGCATCCTTGCTTGGGTTAGTTCGTCTATTACCTCAGCTTCGGGGTGCATATAGCTTTCCATCGTTTCGGCTCGGCTCATGCCTTTTAGCTTATCTAGCTTCTCGCTGTTGTATATGTTCAATAGTTGCACTACCTGCTTTGTGCCTTCGGCCAATCCTTTTAGTGCGTTTCCTTTCATATAATCAGGGTTCGGCTTCCTGTTCCTGTCTATACTCGTTATGTTTGTGCCTTTCCAGCCTACCATGCTTTGGCTCAGCCTGTTTATTTCCTGTATCAATCGCTCCACATACCTACTTTTCGAGTTCGACCTATGCTTATTGCTCGGATCATCGCTCATGCTCGTATTTACTTTTTTGCTCACTTGCTCTAGCAATTCCATACTTTTTTTGCAGGTATTCGCCATAGAGCCGTCCATGTCTATTTCATTATAGGTTTTGCCACCGTACATTTTTAGGTGCATTCTATACGCATCCCTTACCAATTTGCTCGTTTCTGTAAATCCTATCGCAAAACCACTCGCACATTCGCTCATATAATCTACCACTACCACACACGTTAGCATCACACTTGCCGTGCCAGTATCAGTCCTAAAATCTACCTGAAATCCATCTATGCCACATTTATTCAATGCGTACATAGGTTTTTTGCCCCTAATCGTTGGCAGTAGTTTATCAAATTCCGAATATCCGTTTCGCTCCCATGTTACATAAGTTTGCACCACTTCTTGGCTCAAAAACCTCTTTATAGCACTCAAACTTTGTGCCTCCTGTGTCCATTCCACACATTTGCGTTTATACCTTGTATACAATTCTTCAAAATCAAACTTATTCGCCCTCCCTGGGTTCATGTATAGCATCGCTAAGGTATTGGCATGCCACTCCGCCATGTTGATATTACTATTTTCGAGCATAATATCATCCATCGTATAGCTAGGTTTGCCAATCACCATATTGTTGATATTGCCCTTTCTTTCGTCCACAAACCAGTCCATATCCACACGGTTTTTTGCCAATTTCCATTGCCCAAACGCATCTACATCTGTGCGTAGCCTATCATAACTCAGCGGCACCAAGGGCAATTCCTTAGTTTTCAAAATCACTATCGCACTCCTATACAAATCCTCACGCTTTTCGTACCCTGTAGCTTTTTTTAGCTCCACTTTGCCCCATCTAGTGCCATCCAAAAACCTATACACCGCCACACTCTCCGCCAGCCCAAAAGCCCTTTTCATAGCCACACCATGCTTATTATAGTAATAGTGAGCATCCGTTATTTTCTTAAATTTATTCCAAAGCACCTCCAAATCCGCCTCCTTATTACCCATCTCCACCACCTCAGCCTCCGCCATCTCCATTTTCAACATCATCCGCAACCTATCCATATTCGTCAGCGTAGCCCCTCCCTTTTGGGGAGGGGTTGGGGTGGGGTTTGTTAAAAGGCTACTTTCTACATTCTCCATTACCTTCCCGCCCCACCCATTATACCCCTCCAAACTCCTAAAACTATACCACCCACGACCAACTGACACTATATTCTTACGACTTATTGCACTTTTTACAGTACCCTCACTACCCACAGCTTTCACAATCAACTGTATGCTTATGCCCAAATCAGTGCCATGTATCTTCACATACTCCCCAATCCGCCCCAGCAGTTGTGCGCCAGCAGTTCCCCTCCCTATGGGAGAGGGGTTAGGGGTGGGGTTTTTATGCTCAGTTAGTTTCAATGTCTTATTTTTTCGTTTATTTTAATATATTTGTACTTTCAAATTTTATATGATGAATATTGTAACAGCCGAGTCAAAAGATAAAGTACTTTCTTGGATTATATCTGAAGCAAAGTATGCTAAATCACAATCTTTCAAAAGGCGTGAACTTGCTGCATTTCTTCAATTAGATATTTCTACTTTAGATGGCATCTTTAAATATTTTGAGCGTCTTAATTTTATTGCTGATTTCTCATTAAATTACCATATCTATTCATTTACTTTACAAATCGAAGCCTCAGACTTTATAAGTCGTGGCGGTTTTGTCGGCCAAGAGTTTCTATTACTTCAAAACCTTGACAAACTCTTGCTTGAAGTAGACCATCTTAAGCCAGAGCTTTTTACCAAAGCCCAAACCATTACTACCATTGTTGCCAACATTTCCCAAGCCATCACTATGTTTTTGCCATACAAATCTTTTGATAATACCTGATATCAAAGCATCTTCACATTTTTTATACTTACAAGTAATTTCTGTATCCAAATCTCCATTAACTTTGATAGTCATTTTTTCAAAATCACAATCAAAACCTATCTTATTTGAATCATCTTTGCTGATAATCTCGTAATCAATCTCTATTTTATACTTCACAGCCGTTATCATTACCTTATTTATTTTTCGTTTTTATTATTACCTACTTTTTCCATTACCCTAATATAGCTTGCGCCAGCAGTTCCCCCTTCGGGGGTTAGGGGGCTTTTTTTGCCTTCGGGGGTTAGGGGGCTCTCCATTCTCAACCGCTCACAATATTGTACTATTTCAATATTTGCCTTATCCACTATTTTATCCAATTCATAGCTAGTTTTTAGAATTTTATCTTGCAAATCCGAACCCCTACTGCCTCGCTCCCCACGTAGCGTAAGGCTTACCATAGCATGGCTCACACCAAGGCATTTTGAAATTATTTTTTGCTTTCCTAGTTCCAACATTCTAATAATCAGCTATATTTGTTAAATTGATGTTGCAAATATATACGTAAATAAAGTATTTGCAAAATATTTTATACTTTATTTGCGTATATTTATAAACATTATGGACAAAAATACTGTAAATGCGAATTTTATTAATTTTATTAATGAATTAAAAAGCAGAAATATAGTTAATTCAGATAAATCCTTTTGTGATTCAATTGGTGTTCTACCACAATCATTAGGGGATATAAAAGGAAATAGAAGGTCTGTAACCATTGAGATGATTCAGAATACTTGTTTAAAGTATAATGTCAGTTCTGATTTTTTTTTAAATACGCAAAATAATTATGATGCATACTTTGATGCATACTTTGATGCATACTTAGAACCAAAATCAATTCAAAATGATACAAAAAAAGGGGACAAAAGCAGCAAGGGTTCTATCCCACTTATACCTATCGAGGCTATGGCTGGGCAGGGTGCTGGCGAGTTTTCGGCTCTCGAGCAAGACTTACAGTATTACAACATCCCCGAACTCAGCCGTGCCGATTTTGTCATCAAGGTTTCAGGCTCGTCCATGTATCCCAAATACTCAAGTGGCGATATACTGGCGTGTATTTACGTAAAAGATGCCTCATTTATCCAATATGGCAAGGTTTACGTCATGGATACAGGGCAGGGTGCCGTTGTCAAACGCCTTTTCCAATCCACAAAACCAAACCACTACCTCTGCCACTCCGACAACGAAGCCTACAAACCTTTTGATATTTCCCAAGATTCAGTTCGAGCATTAGCCCTAGTCATAGGCGTTATCCGCCTCGAATAAAAAAATTAACCCTCAATGGAAGTTACATGGTAGTTTTGCCCTTATTTGCCCAAAAAAATTAACCAAAAATGGAAGTAAATTAACCTTTTTGTACCCTTTTGAATTAAATCCTTTTTCTATAACTCTTTGATTTTCAGGGTTTTATATAAATCTATATTGTGTTGTTTTGTTTTACCCCTTATACTATCCACATTTGAAAACTAAAGAGGTTGAACCATGAAATCAAAAAACCAATATTAAAAATTAAAAAATTGTGAAATTAATATCTTACTTATAAATTTGTGAGAATATTGAAGTTGAACTTATTTTTTTTGAAATAGTAACTTTTAAAAAAAAACTAAACTTTAAAGTTAAAATAAACACAATAAAAAAAATAAAATATTATTAAAATCTAATATAAAATATTACCAAATAGAATGAAAGATAAAGTATATATTTTTGACACAACTCTTAGAGATGGCGAACAAGTGCCTGGCTGTCAGCTAAGTACATTAGAAAAAATAAAAGTTGCTATCGAACTCGAATTATTGGGTGTAGATGTGATAGAGGCTGGATTTCCTGTTTCTAGCCCAGGTGATTTCAATTCTGTAGTCGAAATCTCAAAAGCAGTATCACAACCCATCATTTGTGCACTTACAAGAGCAGTTGAGGGAGACATAAATGCGGCCGTAGAATCTTTAAAATATGCCAAAAACAAACGCATACATACTGGCATTGGTGCTTCTGATTTTCATATTTTGCATAAATTCAATAGCACCAGAGAAGAAATATTGCAACGTGGAGTTGCTGCTGTAAAGTATGCCAAAAAATCTGTAGAAGACATAGAATTTTATTGCGAAGATGCTGGCCGTGCCGACAATGTATATTTGGCTCAAATGGTAGAGGCCGTTATTGCTGCTGGTGCCACAGTGGTAAATATTCCTGATACCAATGGCTATTGTTTGCCAGAACAATATGGAGAAAAAATAAAATTTTTGATGGAAAATGTCAAAAATATTCATAAAGCAATCATTTCTGTTCATTGCCACAATGACTTGGGGTTGGCTACTGCAAATTCGCTAGCGGGCGTAAGAAATGGGGCAAGACAAATCGAATGTACTATCAATGGAATTGGTGAACGTGCTGGCAATACATCACTCGAAGAGGTGGTAATGGCTATGAAACTGCATGAAAAAAGTTTGAATCTATATACAGATGTCAATCCTAAAAAAATATATACCATAAGTAAAATGGTATCAAGTTTGATGCGTATGCCAGTGCAACCCAACAAAGCTATTGTTGGCAAAAATGCCTTTGCTCACTCTTCTGGGATACATCAAGATGGGGTATTAAAAAACAAAAAAAATTACGAAATCATAGATCCAAAAGATGTAGGTATTCAAAATAATTCTATTATTCTTACTGCACGTAGCGGCCGAGCTGCCCTCAAACATCATCTCGAAAGGCTAGGTTTTGAAATCACTAAAGAAAAATTAGACGATGTCTATACAGAATATTTGAAAGTAGCAGATGTAAAAAAACAAGTAAACGATGAAGATTTGTATGTGTTGATGGGCGAAAAAGTCGAAAATGTTGGTATTCGTTTAGAATCTTTACAAGTACTTTGTGGCAACCCTCTACACCCAATGGCTACTGTGCAACTACGCATACATGGCGAAAGCCACATCTCTGTATCAGACGGGAATGGCCCAGTAGATGCAGCTTTCAAAGCTATAGATAAATTGGTAAAAAAGAAAGTTATTGTAGACGAATTTTTAATACAATCCATCACAGGTGGCAGCTCTGATAGTTGCAAAGTAAACATGGAAATTGCGTTTCAAAACAAAACCTTTTATGGCTTTTCTCAAAGTACAGATATTGTTGTAGCTTCTGTAAGAGCCTATCTTGATGCCCTAAACAAAGCCATTGTGTAGTAATAAATCGTAAAATTACTGTTTAATAAAAAAAAATTAAACAGTAATTTTAAAAGCAAAAATCATTATCTATTTTGAAGCCAATTTTTATCATTTTTCCTAAACTGAAAGTTTTAGGAATTGCACTTTTTCCTTTTATTGTGCTTCAAAACAAACACTTAAAGCAAAATAAATATTTAATCAACCACGAAAAAATACATCTAAGACAAGAATTAGAAATGTTGGTTATTCCATTTTATATTTGGTATTTGGCAGAATATTTTTACTATCGTTATAAAAAATTTTCGACTTACGATTCATACATGAATATTTCGTTTGAAAAAGAAGCCTATTCCAATGATTTTGATTTGAATTATCTAATCAAAAGACCATTTTGGGGGTTTTTAAAGTATTTTGGTAATAAATAAATTATTGATTATTGATTATTGATTATTGATTATGAATTATGAATTATGAATTATGAATTATGAATTATGGAATTTTGATTAAAATTCGTACATTGATAACTTTATAAATGCTTTAGCATTAAAAAATTAAAAAAAATCCTATTTCCCCCTCCATAAGGGATGAGGGGGCAGGGGGTGGGGCTTTTTGAGGATATTGATTATGAATTATGAATTATGAATTATGAATTATGAATTATTAATTATTAATAAAAAAACTACAAAAATACTAAAAATTATTACTAAAAAATATGATTTTTAAAATTGAAATCCATTCCATTAGCGATCAACTTCGCCCATCACAAAATCAAGAGAACCAATAATGGCAATCAAATCTGATAATAAAGCCCCTTTTGATATTTCATGGATAACCGAGAGGTTATGAAAACTACACGAGCGAGCTTTGCATCTGTAGGGTTGTTCTCCCCTGCCCTCAGTTTTAAAATAAAAACCTAATTCACCCTTTGGATTTTCGGCACGCGCATAAAATTCTGTAGGTTCTACTCTTATACGTTTGGGTACAAGGGCTTGAGGATTAAATTCTCTATCTCTTTTATGTTCTTTTAGTAATTTTTGGGTGCATTGTTCTATTATTTTTATACTTTCTAGGCACTCTTGCACACGTACATAATTTCTATCCCAACAATCGCCTGTGGTGCCCATTTTGCCTGTACCAATAGGAATTTTAAAATCTATTTCTGGGTACACTGAATAAGCATCTACTTTTCGTAAGTCAAATTTAAGACCAGAACCACGCAAAACTGGGCCAGTACATCCATAATTGATGGCCAAATCCATGGGCAGTACGCCCACATTGGCGGTACGTTGTATAAAAATTTTATTTTCAACAATTATTTTTTGTAACTCATCCATTTTTGGTTTTAGATAATTGACAAAATCTATAGTTTTCTCTTCAAATCCTACAGGAATATCATAATATAAACCGCCAATCCAGATATAATTGTAAAGCATACGAGCACCACAAGTACATTCGAGTAATCTTAAAATATGCTCTCTATCTCTCAAAAGCCACAAAAAAGGAGTATAGGCCCCAATATCCATGGCATAGCTGCCAATAGCAATAAAGTGAGATGCTATTCGATTAAGTTCGCAAACCAATACACGTATATATTCTATTCTTTTGGGAATATCTTTATCTATTCCTAACATTTTTTCAACGCCCATCACAAAAGCATGTTCGTTGTTCATACTTGCTACATAGTCGAGCCTATCTACGTATGGTAAGATTTGTGGGAATGTAAGAGCTTCTGTATGTTTTTCAAAACAACGATGCAAATAGCCCAAATGAGGTACTACATCTACAATTATTTCTCCATCAGTAACAACTTCTAGCCTCAATACACCATGTGTAGATGGATGCTGAGGTCCCAAATTCAATACCATTTCATCGTCTGACAACATATCAGGCGTGTATTTGCCAGGCACCGAAGCCTGAAGATTTTTGGTAATGATTTGTATTGTTGGCAAAAGATTTTTTTTGCAAAACTACATAAAACTCTGTTTGTTTTGCTAATCTATCTTATTAAATTTTGATTTTATTTTAATTATATCAAACCGAAAAATTAAGATTACATTCCTACAATTTTTCTACCACTTGGGAAGAAATTAAAAGAGGGGTTTTAAATAAAATTGTAATATTAGTTTTTCGGTTCAATATAATACATTTAAACAAGATTGTGTTATTAAATCCTAAACTAAAATAAAGAAAACACTTTTAGATTAAGCCTCTGGTAAATGTATTGAACAAAAAAATGCTATAAAACTAAAAAGGCCAATTTTTTTTGTCAAATACCTTTTTTAGAATATCAGATGTACGAGCATTAATATCTGTTCTGATGATTTTTTCTTCGTCTTTTACTTTCAAAAACAAGCCATTGAGAGCCCTACGAGTAGCATATTCGCCCAAAGTAGTATTTGGCATACGTTCTACTTTTTCAGATGCAAACATATTATAGCCGCTAATCAAGGTAGAAGTTACGCTGTTTTCAAACATTTTATTATAAGCACCCACAAAATCATTATACAAAGCATTGGTAGATTTATTCATCACAAAGGGTTTGTCCAAAGAAGCATTGATTTTGGGTGTATAGGCATCTACCAAACCATTGAATGTTTTGCCTCTCAAATAATTGGTTGCAGCAGTATCTTGTCCCATGAGTATATTTTTGGCATCAACAATGGTCATACCAGTGATGGCATTTTTTACAATAGGTGCTGCAGTAGTGGCAGCATCTTCGGCCGCACGATTCAAACTTTTGATGACATCGTCTTCGTAAGATTTAATAAATTTATTGTAATTATCTTGTCCAACTACACTTTTAAGAGTAGCTACTTTAGCTTGTGCTTCGGCTGGTAAAAGTATTTTTAAAATTGCGTTTCCAAAATAACCATCTGGAGCCGATAAATTTTTGACAGTTATATCTGTACCCACATTGAGTGCTTCTTTGAGACCAGATGCTATATCGCCTTCCGACAACTTAGTGGCTATACTTGGTATGTTTGCAGGAAGTGTGGCAGGCAGATTTTTGATGGTTGTTTTTAGCTTATCCATCGTAGAAGATGGTTTTTTCTTTTTGGCTTGAGCTATGGCTAATTGTGCCGAAACAAGAGCTATTACAATAATTATATTTTTCATTTTTTTTAATTTTTTAATTTTTTAATTTTTTAATTTTTACAAAAGTTCAAGTAATTTTAAAATCACATTATAATTTTAATTAAATATTTCAAAATGTTGAATATACTTAAATCAAAATTACTAACATTTAATCCTCTTCAATGGTAGCTTTCATATCTGGGCCTTTTAAGATTCCTCTTGTGCTAGAGGATACAAAATTTATAATCTCGTCTCGTTCTGGTGAGGGCTTAAATTCTACCTCAACTTTGTGCAAGGCTTGGTTAGTGTTCATGCCTTTCATATAAAAAGTACGATAAATATCGGCTATTTCATTGATTTGGTCATTGGAGTAGCCTCTTCTACGCAATCCTACCGAATTGATACCACAATAGCTCAATGGTTCACGGGCTGCTTTTATAAAAGGGGGCACATCTTTGCGTACCAAGGCTCCACCTGTAACAAACGCATGGGTACCAATATGCACAAATTGGTGCACAGCTGAGGTTCCACCTATCATTGCCCAATCATCAATAGTAATATGTCCTGCCAATTGCACACTATTTACAATGATGCAATTATTACCAATTACACAATCATGAGCCACATGCACATAAGCCATAATAAGGCAATTGGCACCAATAGAGGTTTGATTATTGGCAGTAGTACCCCTATTTAAAGTTACACATTCTCTGATTGTGGTGTTATCGCCAATAATGGTAAGGGTAGGTTCGCCTTTGTATTTCAAATCTTGTGGCACAGCCGAGATTGAAGCTCCAGGAAATATTTTGCAATTTTTTCCTATTCTGGCACCATCAAATATGACAGCATTGGAGCCTATCCAAGTACCTTCACCAATTTCGACATTTGCTGCTATGTATGCAAATGGCTCGATGGTAACATTTGGACCAATAATTGCAGCTGGGTGTATATAAGCTAAATTGTGAATCATGATGTATTTATACGCCTGGTTTACGAACTATACTTGCTGTCATGGTGGCTTCGCAGGTCAATTGTCCATTGACATAAGCGTGGCCTTGCATTTTGATAATACCTCTTTTGATGGGAGCTACCAACTCACATTTATAGATAAGAGTATCGCCTGGAACAACCATTTTTTTGAACCTACAATTTTCGATAGCTAAAAAATAGGCCCAGTAATTTTCGGGATCATCTACCGTTTCGAGTGCCAAAATACCACCTGTTTGTGCCATTCCTTCGATTTGAAAAACACCTGGAAAAACTGGATTATCGTTGAAATGACCCATAAAAAAGGGCTCGTTGATAGTTACATTTTTGACTCCCACAACTAGGCTTTCTTCAAGATGGATTATTTTATCCAACATTTTGAAAGGGTAAGAATGTGGCAAAATTTTATACACTTGTTTTACATCATATACAGGTGGCAAGGTAGGATTGTAATAAGGTGCCATTTTTTTGGATTCCAACATGGCTTTTTTCAATTTTCTGGCAAAAGCTATATTGGCTGCATGGCCAGGCCTAGCGGCCAAAATCTGTGCTTTCAATGGGCGGCCAACTAAAGTAAGGTCGCCAATCACATCCAATAATTTATGTCGTGCTGGTTCGTTATTGAATCTTAATTCTAGGTTATTTAATATTCCTTCTTTTTTGACTTCTACTTTGGGTATGTTAAATAATTTGGCTAGGCTTTCGAGTTCATCGTCTTTTATAACTCTATCTACAATCACTATGGCATTGTTGAGGTCGCCACCTTTGATAAGGTTGGCAGCTTTCAGCATTTCTAATTCATGTAAAAAGCAAAAAGTACGACAAGCCGCAATTTCTTTGGCAAATTGTTTGATGTCGCTAATGGAGGCGTGTTGGCTACCTAGTACTGGCGAGTTGTAATCGACCATTACAGTAAGTCTGTAATTATCAAGGGGCATGGCTGCTATTTCTACCCCACGAGCTTCGTCAATATAGCGTATATTTTCGGGTACTACAAAATAATTTCTTAATGAATTTTGCTCTTGCAATCCTACCTTCAAGAGTTCGTCTACATAAACCTTGGAGCTACCATCCATAATGGGTGGCTCAGGGCCATCCAATTGAATCAAAATATTATCTATTTCTAATCCACTGAGTGCTGCAAGCGTGTGTTCTACTGTGTTTACTCTAGCCCCATTTTTTTCGATTGTTGTGCCTCTCGACAAATCAACTACATAGTCTACATCGGCTTCTACTATGGGCTGATCTGGTAAATCTATTCTTTGAAATTTAATACCAAAGTTTACATCTTGTGGCACAAATGTCATGTTACAACTTGCACCTGTGTGTAAACCTACACCAGATATAGTAACTTTTTGTTTGATGGTTTGTTGTTTGCTATTCATTAATTAAGATTCGAGCGATGACAAATGTAGAACTTTTTCTTCAAGTTCCTCAATTCGTTTTAATAATTCTGGTAATTTTCTGTATACGCTATAAGTTCGCATTTGTTGCTTCAACTCAACGGCAGGCGAGCCAAAGTAAGATTTGCCTTCTTCTGTAACAGCTTTTGAAATGCCCGATTGAGCCCCAATAGATGTTTTTGATGCTATTTCTATATGTCCTACTACACCAACTTGACCAGCTATAATGCAACTTTCTCCTATTTTGGTAGAACCCGAAACACCACTTTGTGCTGCTATTACGGTGTTTTTGCCCAAATCTACATTATGTGCAATTTGTATTAAATTATCTAATTTTACGCCACTTCTTATAATGGTAGATCCCATTGTGGCACAATCTATCACAGTATTGGCACCAATATCAACATGATTTTCGAGTATGACGTTGCCTATCTGAGGGATTGTTTTGTAAGTGCCATCGTTTTGTGGTGCAAATCCAAATCCATCGCTACCAATGACACAGCCAGATTGCAAGGTGCAATGTTTGCCAATTTTGGTATCAGCGTATATTTTGACACCAGCATATATTATAGTGTTGTCGCCAATATGCACATTGTCACCAATATACACGTGTGGATATATTTTGACATTATTACCAATCTTGCAATTATTACCAATATAAGAAAATGCACCTCTATATATATTTGTGCCAATTTCTACATTTTCGCCCACATAACAGGGCTGTTCTACGCCTTGTTTGGCAAAACTTGTTAGTTTGTGATACTCTTCTAGCAAAGTCGAAAAAGCTGTATATGAATTATCAACTCTAATCAAAGTAGCATTTATTTTATCTTTCAATAAGTAATCCTTATCTACAATTACAGCACCCGAAAGGGTGGTGTATAAATAGTTTTCGTATTTTAAATTGGATAAAAAACTAATAGAATTAGGCGTTCCTTCTTGTATTTTTGCCAAAGTATTCACTTTTAAGTTGGCGTTGCCTTCTACTTTTCCGCCAAGTATGTGTGCTATCTGACTGGTAGTAAATTCCATATTTTATCTATTTTTTATTTAAAGAACCCGATAAATGCTTCTTCTGTACTACAAAGATAATATTTTATTACAACTTCTGAAATTGCTTTTATATTTGGCAAATCTGAAGCATATTTTATATCCACAATTTCGCCAGTTTTTTTTTTGATGTTTATGCCCTTGCCAGACGAAATGTAACCTAAATTACTAATGCTACCTACAACCCTAAAATAATCTAAATCTGGTTTGCTTAAACTATAAAACTGAGCTACTTTTTGTTCTATTTTCTGAATATAATCAGCAGAAAACTCCTCTTTTGATAAAACTACTTTGAATAACGTACGCTGAAGCAAATTAGTACAAAGAAGTGCCAAAATCATATCGCTAGACTGCACCCATTGCTTGATGCCTCCCCACAAATCATAATCATCGAGAGAGCCATATATTTGTAGCAGTTCTGCGTGTTTTTCAAAATCCGAAAGTTTAAAATTATTGGCAAAAAACAAGGCCAAGTTGTCTGTCATGGACAAATAATGGCCACTTTGAACCAAGAATTTTGCCCTTTTTACAATCTGAATTAGCATTTCTTCGGCACTAATGGTGGCTTTGTGCAAATACACTTGCCAATACATAATTCTACGGGCGTTCAAAAAATTTTCGACACTATAAATGGCTTTTTCTTCAATAACAAGCTCATCGTTTACTAAATCAAACATTCTTACTAATCTATCGGCTCCAACAATACCTTCTGATACACCAGTAAAGTAAGAATCTCTATTAAGATAATCGAGCCTGTCCATATCCAACTGGCTACTTACCAAATCATGGAAAAATTGTCGTTCGTATTTGCCAGAAAATATTTTGATAGCTAAGTCTAATTTATTACTAAAAATGGTATTTAATTTTTGCATAAATAGCATAGAAATATCTTCATGGTGCACATTTTGCAAAATTGATTTTTCGAGTACATGCGAAAAAGGGCCATGACCAATATCGTGAAGCAAAATAGCAATAAGGGCTGATTCGTATTCGATTTCGGTAATCATATATCCTTTTTGCTTTAAAGAATCGAGGGCTTGTGCCATCAAGTGCATGGCACCCAAGGCATGATGAAAACGGGTATGGTTGGCCCCAGGATAGACCAAGTCTGTGAGTCCAAGCTGTTTTATACGTCTAAGTCGCTGAAAATAAGGATGTTGAATAATATCATAAATCAAATCAGAATGTAAGGTAATGAAACCATACAAGGGGTCGTTGATTAATTTACGTTTATTCATTTAAGATTTAAAAATTTTTACAATAAAAACATTATTTTAGAATTTTAATATTTAATTTTCAAAAAAAAATTATTCAAACTAAATAATGTAACCCACTATGTAGTACTTTGGCAACTTCCCAATACTATTCTACAATCTAGCCCAACGATTGTTGAACTTTAGATAAAAGAGTTTTTTAAACTTCAATCAATTTTTACAAGTATTGTGTGAAAATAATTGTGTTTAGAAGCTATAAAAATTGGTAATAAATTGTAATTTGATGATAGGTATATTTTATTTTATAAAAAAAATGGAATATTACTAATTTGTGTTTTAAAAAAATATTTTTCTAAGCAAAAAAAAATAAATTTAGTAATTTATAGATAAATAAAAAGTTTATTATTGCCACGAAATGGTCTGGATATTTAGTCAAATTATTACAAAGAACTGGTTGATTGGTTAAAAAATCATTGATTTATTTTAAAACGTACTTATCAATAAGTAAAATAACTAAACTAATTCCTAACCCACCAAAAAGAAAATTCTTAATAATCTCAATTTTATTTTTTCTTTTGATTTCGTTTTCAACTAGTTGAATGCCAGGCAGATGAAGGTTGATTTGATCAACAATTTCAATAAGTTCAACAACCAATGGACGATACTGTTCAAAAGCAGATTTTTCTTGTTCAATATCTGTTACCATTTTGTTTCCACGAGCATGACTTAACTTGTTTTTAATTTTAGTTGTTAATGGAATAAATTTTGCAAAATAATCAGGGTAGCCAGTTGTGATACTTTCAAGTTTATATGATTTTCTTACTGACTCTATTTCATTTAGCTTAAAAATGGCGATAATCTCATAAGCATCAAATCCTGATCTATATAAATGTCCCTTTGCTTTTTCGTATTCTTTATCAAAATTTATATTTTGATTCAAAAAAGACTTCATGATATGATCAAAAGCATTTCTTACTTCATTTACAGGGCTAATGTTATAAGAGTTATTTCCATTTGCATACTCAGCATCCAAAATAACTTGTTTAATCTGCTCGTAAAGTTTGCTTATTTCGTCTAATTGGACATAAATTTTCTCTGAGTTGGACACAAATAAGAATTATTTTCCAAAATTAAAATTCAAAACAGATGCTTTCATTTTTGCAACAGCACTTGGAGTAAGTACATTGCGATGAATAAGCCTTACACTGCCCCTTACATTTGTAAAATCGACTTGGTGTATAGATAAATCATTGGTTAATTCAGAAAATTCTGTGGCTGTGTTTTCTTTAAAAAGTGATTTTATTTTATCGTATTTAGCCATTTATGAAATGAAATTAATCGTGTTGCAATTTGCAACAATCTTATAGATAATACAAAAATTTGTTATATTTTTTTCAATTGAATCAAAAAACACTTTTCAATTCGTATTTTGTAATTAGCATAAAAAAAGTAATTTTTAAATTAACATATCAATATACGTAAGAAAAACCAACTCTTTGGCAACTTCCCAATACTATTTTACAATCTAGCCCTGCGATTGTTGAACTTTTGATAAAAGAGTTTTTTAAACTTCAATCAATTTTTACAAGTATTGTGTGAAAATAATTGTGTTTAGAAACTATAAAAATTGGTTACTATCAATAATCAATAATCAATCTAAGTCAATCCCAGTATCTTTTTATTCAAAATTTCATTAGTTCCTGTAGCTGCAAAATCATCAAATGATTTGTCAGTAACTTTTATAATGTTGTTTTTAACAAAAATAGCACCTTCGACTGCACCTTGCTCAGGATGTTTTAGGCAACATTCCCATTCTACTACTGCCCATCCATCGTAATTATATTTGGCTAATTTAGAAAAAATACCTTTAAAATCAACTTGTCCATCGCCCAAAGATCTAAATCGACCAGGCCTATCTATCCAATCTTGGTAGCCACCATAAATCCCAGATTTGCCAGAAGTAATAAACTCTGCATCTTTGACATGAAACATTTTAATATGGTCGTGGTAATGATCAATAAACGACAGATAATCGAGTTGTTGAAGCACAAAATGACTTGGATCGTAGAGGATATGTACTCTTTTGTGATTGCCAGTAGCCGCTAAAAATCGCTCAAAAGTAATACCATCGTGCAAATCTTCGCCTGGGTGGATTTCAAAGCACAAATCAATACCATTTTCGTCAAAAGTATTTAAGATTGGCAACCATCTATTGGCCAGTTCTTTGAAACCAGTTTGCACAAGCCCAGCAGGCCTTTGAGGCCAAGGATATACTGTATGCCAAAGCAAGGCTCCTGAAAAAGTAACATGGGATTTTAACCCCAAATTCTTACTGGCTTGTGCAGCCCAAGAGAGTTGTTGCACAGCCCAAGCAGTACGAGAAGTAGGATTATTTCTATGAATTTCGGGTGCAAAGCCATCAAACATATCGTTATAAGCAGGATGCACAGCCACCAACTGACCTTGAAGGTGAGTAGAAAGTTCTGAAATTTCTAAACCAAAACTTCTTACTTTTGCCAGTAATTCATCGCAATAGGTTTTGCTCTCAGCAGCCTTTTGCAAATCTATACAACGGCTGTCCCAAGTGGGAATTTGGATACCTTTATACCCCAAATTAGACATATATTTGCATATACTTTCAAGGGAATTGAAAGGAGAAACATCACCCATAAATTGAGCCAAAAAAATGGCAGGTCCTTTTATTGTTTTCATTATTTAGTTTTGAGAAAAGTTAAAAATTTTTATAAAATTATAAATAAATTATTTTTTACATCAAATAAGTTTAATATTTGTAAATCAATGTTGTTTACTTAAACATTTTACAATACGCCTTTCTTAGTTTTTCTTCAAAAAAGAGCAAAATAAACTGATTTTTATGTAAAAGACATTGATTTGTAAACCAAAATTAAGAAAATATTTTTAAAAATATAAAAACTATCTATGAATCTATTTATATATGTCATAAATAAGATACAATTAAATGTACAAAATGTACCTATTATTAAAAATGAAGTAGATTTATTGCATAAATATACCGAAAAATTTACTGAATGGCTTTCAGATTTTACCCCAAAATTAATTACAGCAGGTATTGTTTTAGTTTTAGGTTATTGGCTTATTGGAGTTTTATCTAGGGTAATGGCTCGAGCACTGCAACGCAAAGAATTTGAAGTATCGCTACTTACTTTTTTTAAAAGTATGGTTAATATAGGTCTCAAAATTATTCTTTTTATTACTGTTGCTGGCATGCTTGGCATCCAAAACACCTCGTTTGTGGCCATTATAGGTGCAGCAGGTTTGGCTTTAGGCTTGGCTCTACAAGGCAGTTTGAGTAATTTTGCTGGTGGAGTTTTGATTTTGATGTTTAAACCCTACAAAGTAAATGACATCATTGAAGCTCAAGGCCAAACTGGTAAAGTAACAGAAATACAAATTTTTAACACAATTTTGCTCACTCCAGATAACAAAACAATCATATTACCTAATGGAAATTTGGCCAATGGCACAGTAGTAAATTTCTCTAAAGAAGGTCAAATTGGAATTAATATAGATATAGAAATTGGTTATGAAAATGATATAGCTGAAGTAAGAAATGAAATATTAATTGTGATGTCAAACCACAAAAAATTACTTCAAACACCAGAACAACAAGTTGTGGTTTTGAGATTTGGAGATGGTTCTGTGTTTTTGGGTTTGCGTGCCTTTGTAAATATTGATGATTTGCCTGGAGTAAAATCTCAAATTTTAGAAAATGTAAAAGTAATGTTTGAACAAAAAGGAATTGTTCCTCCACCTATCAAAAGAATTGCAGTTTAAATTAAAATTATAATTTCTTTTTTTTACTATAAAATGATACAATATTACGATTCGGTAGCAATCGAACAATTAGAAAAAATATTCAGAGCCAATTTGATAAACGGTATTAGTGGGTACAAACCAGCCAATTTGATAGGTAGCATTTCAAAAAAAGGCGAAGCTAATTTGGCCATTTTTAGCTCAGTGATTCATTTGGGTGCCAATCCAGCATTGCTAGGATTAATCGTAAGGCCTGCGTCTGTACCACGCCATTCGTATGAAAATATGAAAGAAACTGGATTTTTTACCATCAACCATATACACGAGAACTTTGCCGAAAAAGCACATTTTACTTCTGCAAAATTTGATAGAGGTGTATCAGAATTTGCCGCTTGCAAACTTTCTGAAGAGTATTTGAATGATTTTATAGCACCTTATGTAAAAGAAAGTACCATCAAAATTGGATTAAAATTAGTAGACGAAATCCCTATCAAACTGAATAATACGATTCTTATGATTGGTAAGATTGAACATATTTATGTACCTAAAGAAATTATTTCAGAAACAGGAAATGTGGCTCTTGATGTAGTAAACGATGTAGCCATAGCAGGCTTAGAATCTTACTATAAGGTTAGTAAACTAGCTACTTTTCCTTACGCAAAAGTTAGCAATATTATTTAATAAACAAATACAAAAAAAAATGATATATTTCAATTAAAAAATATCAATCAATTACAACCTAGAAATTGTTTGATTTCTATCCGGACCAATTGACACAACCGAAACTGGAACTTTCATTTCTGATTCTATAAAAGTAAGATATTCTTTAAGTTCGACAGGCATTGTATCAAAAGTTTTGTAGGGCGATAAGTCGCAATGCCAACCTTTCATGGTTGTATATACAGGCGTAACAGCTTCTTTTACCATGTCGTAGGGCAACTGATCTGTGGTAGAGCCATTAGCCAGCTTATAACCAGTACAAATATTTATCTCATCAAAGTCGTTCAAAACATCTGCTTTCATCATCAATAAATGAGTAACTCCATTGAGCATGCAAGAATATTTGAGTGTGGGCAAATCTAACCAACCACATCTACGAGGGCGACCTGTGGTAGAACCAAATTCTCTGCCAATTTCTCTGATTTTATTACCAACGACATCTAAAAGTTCGGTTGGAAATGGCCCACTACCAACTCTAGTACAATAGGCTTTGAAAATACCAAAGACTTCTTTTATTGTAGATGGAGCCACTCCTAAACCAGAACAAACCCCAGCAGCAGTAGTGTTTGAAGATGTTACAAAAGGATAAGAACCAAAATCTATATCAAGTAAAGACCCTTGAGCACCCTCCGCCAAAACACTTTTCCCTTGAGACAATTCTTGATTGATAAGATATTCGCTATCTACCAAATTAAAAGTTTTGAGAAACTCTATGGCAGAAAAAAAATCTGCTTCAATTTTTGCAAAATCAAAATCATATTTTTCAAAATCTTTGATACCTGCCAAATCTTTTGACAAATCAAATTGATAAAAATCTAATTTAGATTTATGTATAGTGAGTAGCGTAGTATAGTAAGATTTAAAATTTTTATCTAATATATCCCCTACCCTCAACCCTTGTCGAGCTATTTTATCTTGATATGTTGGCGAAATACCTTTAAGGGTAGAGCCAATTTTGCTTTCGCCTTTGCTCTTTTCAGAGGCCAAATCAAGCAAACGATGTGAGGGAATGATTAATTGAGCTTTTTTAGATATAAAAAGATTTTTAGCAAAATCAATATTAAATTTTTTTAAAGCATCAATTTCTTTTCTAAAAATAATAGGATCAAGTACAACTCCATTTCCAATGACATTTTTGATAGCTGCATGAAATATACCTGAAGGAATTTGGTGTAAAACGTGTTTGTGTCCATCAAACTCAAGTGTATGACCAGCATTTGGCCCCCCCTGAAAACGAGCAACAACATCATATTTTGGTGCTATTACGTCCACAATCTTACCTTTTCCTTCATCGCCCCATTGCAATCCCAACAAAATATCTACAGCCATAATTTCAATTTTTTTGCTAAATGTATTGTATTTTTTTAAAAAAGATTGCAAATATAATTAATCTATTTGTTTATAAATACAAGTTTTTTAATTAATTTCAAAATATTAAAAAATTATATAGAATAAGAGATTTAGTAATATTTTATATTAATAAATCTTTTTAAAATACAAATTAAAGTCAATTATTATGTTTATCAATTTTGAACTTAAAAAAATTAAATGACTAAATTATTGTCTTTTACAAAACTACACCAACGACAACTTTCTTTACCACAACCTGTATGAAAATTGCCCATCATAATGCTGTCATATACTGTAGAAATCTGTTTTTTTACAATAGAAACATCTTGTGGGGTAACATAATATTTTAATTTTTCAAAAGTATTTTCTGGTGTTTTTTCTAGAAAATTTATTTCGCCAGATGTCATTTGCCAATTATTCAATTTATCAGAATCTAGTAAGATTGAATAAAAAACTATTTGCCGCCAATAATCTCCACCATATACTTTTTCATAAGTATCAGTCTCAGGATCGGCATCCTCTACTGGGGGTTTCATTTTTTCTTTGGCTTTTTTCGATTTTCCAGTTTTGTAATCTACTACATTGATGTCTTTTCCATGTATTTCAATTTTGTCTACTTTGCCAGTAAGTGGAATTCCATCAACTTCTATATTCAAAAAATTATGTTCTACTACTACATTTTTTTGCCAATCATTAATATAATAATCGTAATAAATAGGTAAAATAGATTCTCCATATTCTTTTTTCAATTCATACTGATCTTCAGTAAAATGTGAAGCATTTTTGGTCATTCCTTGCTTAAAATAGTACAAAAATTGATCTTTTGTAGGAAAATGTTTTTCACTATTTAAAAGCATATTTTTAAATAATAGTTCTAAAGCATAATGAACAGCAATTCCAAAAGAGTTATCAGCCGAACTTGCTTGAGGATATTGTAATATTATCTCAAAATAAAATGAAATAGGACAATACAAAAACTTATTCAAATGTGTGGCACTTAGCTTGTAATTGGCCAATCTATGAGCAATTAATGACTTTTCGGCAAGGTTAATATCAATCTTATTATTCGGTTCAAAATTATTGGCCACAAAATCAATTATTACTTGATCGTCTAATGCTATTTTTTCAATTTCAACTTCAAAATCATCAATAATTTCGGCTATAAATTGAGAGGATTGTAAGGTAGAATTTTCTATTGATATGTCAGAAACTTTGGCAATGGGATAAGAAATATACAATTTATGTTTAGCTCTTGTCATGGCTACATAAAACAACCTACGTTCCTCTTCAATATCTTTATTTTTGGATGGTTTTGTATATTCTTTTAAAGGTGGAAAAGTAATTTTATCAGATTTATTTCTTTTATCTTCCCAAGAGCTTTTTTCTGCATTTATAATATATACAGTTTCAAACTCGAGGCCCTTTGATGAGTGTGCTGTAATAAAATGAACCCCATCTTGTTGTATTGTAATCTGTTCGATAGGTAATTTAATATTATTTATATTCATTTTATCTATCATTCCTAATAGTTGAAACAAGGTAATAGAAGGATTTTTTTCGGATTCTTCTTTTAAAAAATCAAAAAACGTATTGATAGCTTGTATATGTTCAATTTTATTTTCTGAAATTATACAATATTTCATAATACCAAACTGATGCAATACGTGTTCAAAAAACACTTGAAGCGTGTCATTATGCAATGATTTTAGCGAAAATGATAGTGCTTGATGTATTGTTTCTACACTTTGTAGAGAAGTAATGCCCCATTTAAAAAGTAAGTTTTTGTCAGAAATAACTTTACGCCATTTTAATTTATTTTTATAACATTCCAAAGAAATCAGTGCTATGTCTTGGGTATCTATATCAAAAAAATCAAAATGTAGAATTTTGGCTAAATAATGGTTACCACTATCATATTCTTTGTTCTCTGCTAAAATATATTGAAGTATAGTAATAATTTTTGAAATAATAGGTAGTTTTAATACATTTATTCTTTGATTTATATTGTAAGGAATTTTTAAAACATCAAATGCTTTAATCATATTTAAAATATGATTGTGGTTGTGATATAAAATAGCTATTTCTGATAATTTGTCGCCATTTTTATAGCAATTTTCAATTTCTTTAACAATATGTGCTGCCTCATGATATGTATTTGTGTACGCCCTTATATGCACACATTGAGCAGAAATATCTTTATTGGATAGTAAGTTTTTATTTAAAACAACTTTTTTTTGATTAAAAATAGACAATAAAAAAGGGTCATGAATTAGTCTTGTAGTATTGTTTTGAATGGTAGCTTTTGCAGCATCTAAAATTGACTGAGTGGAACGATAATTTTGGGTTAGGACAATGGCTTGTAGATTATCGGCATATTTTCTAATAAAAGTACTAATTCTTTTATTTTCAGCACCCTGAAAACTATAAATAGATTGATCATCATCGCCCACTGCAAATATATTTGGAGTATCTCCCCAGTAAGAAGTGAGTAAATTTAAAATTTCATTTTGTGAACCATTAGTATCTTGAAACTCATCTACTAAAATATATAAATATTGCTCTTGGTAGCGACCTAAAAGAAAATCATTAGTAATAAAAGCATTAATTACCCATTGAATCATATCATTAAAATCATACCTTTCGGCTTGATACATTTTTTCATTAAAAATTTTGAAAAGCTCTACAGCAGCTATAAATTTTTCGATTTTTAATGTAATTTCATTGATTGCCTTGGTTTTTAAATCACCTTTTTTGAAACCTTTGGTATTTATTTTATAATAAAACTCTTCATCAAATGGCAATGATTCAATATGTTTTTTGGCTTCAACGATCAAATAGTCTGGTTCTAAATTTTCTTTTTTCAAACTATTAAAAAAATCTTTTAGTGTACTAACGACACTATATACATTTCCTGTATAATTTTTAAATACATTGCCGTAAGGAAGGTCATTAATTATTTCATAAAAAATATCGATGGATTCTAGCTCAGAAATGGGTTTTAAATTAGAGCTCATGCCAAATAAAGACCTGTTTTCTTGAATAACAGTATTACAAAACGAATGAAAGGTATGAATATGCACTTTGTGAGCATCAGCCCCAATGATAGAAATCAGTCTTTGTCGCATGGCCACAGAGCCTGCCTCTGTGTATGTAAGACACAAAATATTGTGAGGCGATGCGTCAGTATTTTTCAAAATATTACCAATTCGTAGAGCCAAAATCTGAGTTTTGCCAGTGCCTGGACCTGCTACAACCAATACAGGGCCCTCAGTATTTTCTATGGCTTCTCGTTGTTGAATATTGGTTAATAGTAATTTTTGTTCAAATACTTCTGAATTTTTGCTTTTAGAAAACATAAATAATTTATTTATTGCAAATAAAACACTATTAGTAATAAAATTTGGTTGTGTGAGTAAATATATTTCTAAAACATCATTTTAATTGTTGTATAAATATAGAAATTATTATATAATTACATCAAAACATAGTAATGAAACCAATACAGACAAATTTATTTGAAGACCCCCAAATTAAATATAATCAAAATGATTTGATTTTAAAAGTAAACATTGAAAAGAAAATTTTATCAAAAAAACAAAAAGAATTTAATATTCTAACTTCAAAAATAGAATCAGAACAGAAAAAATTAACACAAAAAGAATCAAATTTTGAACGTATTATTTCTATATATGCACAAAAAGTACAACCTATAAAATCTAATTTTATAGAAAATTTAAAAAAAACTACACTTGCCATTTATGCCAAAAAGAAAGAATTTAGTAAAGAAATTAAAAAAAACGACCATGAAATACTTGATGAAATATTACTTGTAAACATCAATTATTACAAATATATGACCGAAATAAACGATTTGGAGTTAAATACAATACTTTGCGAAATAGAAAATATAAATATAGAAGATAAAATAGAAGAAGAGGCAGCAAAAAAGTTATCTATCCTTGAATTTTATATAAAACATCTTAACATAAAAATTGACCTATCAGAATATGGACAATCAAAAACTGAAATTTTAGAACATTTAGAAGAGATACAGCATAGAATTGATGAAGAAAGTGAAAAATACGAAGAAAAAATGAACCAAGAAGAGGAAAAATCAAAGAAAAAAAACAAAAAAGAGCGTGAAATTGAAAGTAAAATAGCCAAAACCAAAGAAGCCAAAACTAAAAATATAAGCACCATTTATAAACAACTGGCCAAATTGTTACATCCAGATTTGGAGCAAGATCCAATGCTAAAACTCGAAAAAGAAGAGTTGATGAAAGAAGTGATTTTAGCATTCAAAAATAAAGATTTGTATAAATTATTACAATTAGAACTAAAATGGATTACCAAAGATAGTAATAATTTAACAACATTGACAGATGAAAAACTTGAGGTATACAACGAAATGTTAAGAGAACAATTAAATGAAATTAGTACCAAAAATTACCAATTCAAATATAATCCTCGATACTCGTTTTACATTCAATATTACCATCACAATATAAAAAGTTCAATCACAAAAATATTGAAAGTAGAAAATGACTATTCTGACCATAATCAACAAATAGAAATACAATTTAAAAAAATTGAAAATGCAAACCTCAAAAAAATGCAAGAACTAATAAAATTACAGAAAAATGGTTCTGAAAATTTTATGTATGGAGATAATATTTTTAGAGCTGATGATTATGATTTTTAAGATATGTCTATTAAAAGAAAAATAAAACTTACTTAACTAAGACCCTAAAATGAAAAAAAATCTAATTTTATGCATTTAATTAAGTGATAATTATAAAATTAATTTCCAACCAAAACAAAAGAACCCCAATAGTAAGGATTTTTGTATTTTTGTTTAATTTCTAATTGTGCATTTTTAAAAGCCAACATTTTGTCCATACCATTTAGCCATTTTGAATAAAAAGCAGTCATAAGCTCTTGTGTGGCTGTATCGTTTACTTTCCAAAGGCTCATCATTACGGCTTTTGAACCAGCAGTTTGAAATGCTCGCTGCAAACCATAAACGCCTTCGCCATTTATTATCTGACCTTTTCCAGTTTCGCAGGCACTCAAAATAACCATATCAGTGTTTTCTAAATTAAGATTTGAGGCTTCATAAGCTGTTAGTATTCCGTTTTCTTCTGAAAATAAATGTTCGTTTTGAAAATAATTGGCAGCTCCAGTCAGCAAAAGTCCTACTTTGAGTAATGGATTTTGTAACGATTTTATTCTATTTATTACCGAATTTTTAGAATCAGAACTATTTTCATTGTCAATAAATATCCCATGTGTTGCTATGTGTAATAGTTTGGGATTGTTGATAGATTTTAATGATTTTTCAGAAGCATTTTCTCCAATATAATTTTGGGATTGCCAACTTGCTGTTTCAAGTATAGATGATATTTTTTCAATTTCTACTTTGGTGCCAGGCAGAGCAGCTATACCTGACCTGTCTACATTATTTATGGCTCGTTCGCTATTGGGCACATTTATTGGTTTTTTATCACCAACAAAATATGTAGGAAAACCAAAAAGAGATGCAGTTGATTTTGAGGTAGTTTTGATTAATTTTGATTTTATGGCTATAATATCTTTGGTGTTTGATATAATTTTTATGTTTTTTGAATCAATTAAATATTCGCCTTTGCTATTTTGTAGCGTATTTAAGTTGATAGAATTATAAACACCATCCAAAGAAATATAAATTTTTGATTTTGAGGGAATTAAATTTTCGATAGGTTTCCAATAATTTTCGTAAGAATTGCTTTCTTCTAGTCCATATTTTATAGTATTTTTATAATATTTTAGGTATTGATTTTCTAAAGCAAGTCCTTGGCTCAAAACTACCAATTTTGGCGATATTTTTGTTTCCTGAGTCAGTATAAGTGCTGCATATAAAACGCTGTCTGTCAAGTGTTTATTGTAGTATCTATACCTGATAATTTCTATGGCAGCTTCGTCTGGTCCAAGTAATTTTTGTACATCTTTCCAGTTTATTTTGGTATTTAATTTTTCGTTTTCTATATCTTGTGAAGTAATGTTAAGATTTTTTTCTAGAGTATTCGATTGTTTTTCTAAATCTGTAATAATTATATTTTTAGATTTTTTTTCTTCTTCGGTCAGTAAGTATGTTTTGGCCAAATCTTCTTTAATTTTAATCCATTTTTGATAATCTTGAATTAATGAAGTGTCTTGGCTATTTAAGATTCTATTTTTGATTTTGTTTGAGGTACTCAATAAAATTCCTTTGGTGGCCAATTGGTTATTATACATTTCGCCAATTATTGAAGGGTTTTGAGCGGCTCTAAGCGTAGCAAAAGTATTAAAATACTCAAAATCAGCGTTGTTTTTGGCCCAAAATTGAGCTTTTTCGTTGTCAGACATAAAATAAAAATTGGTTTCGATATAAGCTAATGATTTTTTGCAAACCAAAAGCCAGTATTTTTCGGCCAATTCTGGCTTGTTCCAAGCCTGATACAAAGTGCTGTAATTGTCTAAATGAAATACATCGTTGAAACTTTTATCAGTTGTTTTAGAAAATATTTTTGAAGAGTGTTTAAGTAAGTTTTCGGCTTTTTGATAATTATCTTTTTCAATCCAAACCATACTCTGATTGTTTAGGTATGCACCATAAGCAAACGATGTAGAATCATTTTTTAATTTAGTTTCATCTATACAAAACTGAAAATTAGTATATGCTTTGTCTATTTTTAGTTGATTTAAAGCTATCAAACCTATCAAGTTTTTGGTATTAATGATTTTGGGGTGATTTCTTTCCAAAATATCTTCAAAAAGTACAAGTGCATTGTTGGCAATAGAGTCAGCTTTTGCATATTTTTTCCATTGATTTAGTAATTTTGCGTAATTACTATAAAATATTGCAGTATTATATTTATTTTCTTTTTTATTACTTAATTCGATTTGTTCAAGCATATATTTTTCACATTCTATATATTGGCCCATTTCTAAATAAAAATCTGATAAATTAGTCAAAGAGTTGATGTAAGACCAGCTTGATTTACCGTTCCTATTGGCATAAATTAAGATATTTGAGTTGTGCAAAGCCTCAGTTTCTTTAAATTTACCTAGAGCATAAGTTACTTTTGCGTACTCAAATTGAGCATCAGCCACTTCTTTTGCATCGTTACCATAAATAGATTTTAATATTTTTATAGATTTCAGATAATAAGATTCAGATTCAGACCATTTTCTTTGATTTTTCAACACATTGCCCATTTTCTTTAAAAATAAAGCATAATCTAGGCTTTGATCTCCATATTTTTCTTTAGTAATTTTTAATAAATAATTACATAATTTTTCGGCTTCAGTATAGTTTTCTTCTTTTACTAAAGCACTTAAAATTCCTTTTTGTGCTATAAATGTATTTTCGTTTGTTTCGTTTGATATTGAAATTGAAATATTTTTGGCTTCTGCATAATATTTTTTTTGTTTTTTTATGTCATTTTTTTCATCATAAAAATAACCCATGTCATTGAGGATATATACATATTTTAAAGATTCTTTACCACTATTTTTTTCGGTTTGGTTTAATGCTTTAAGATATATTTTTTCAGCATCGTTGAAAAGACCCAATTTGGTTAAATCAAATGCGTAAGATGTACTCAAATTAATATAGGTATCATCAGTTTCGTTTTTTTCTTTTTTATATAATTCCATTGCTTTCTTACTGTAATATATAGCTGAATCAGTTTTAGAAAGTGCATTAAATTGATTAGAGATTTTGCTTATACATTCAATATAATCATCAAAATATTCAGGTAATTTTTGCAGATAAAAATTAAGAGCTTGCTTATACAAATGAAGTGATTGGTTTGATAAATTTTGACAATATTTTAGATATGCCTTGTCCGTAATTATTTTACCATTTATTACATTTTCAGTTGAGTAATGATTGTTCATTATAGTTTGTGCTGTATCCAAAACGGCTTCTGCATTTTTATAATCAAGATCGTTTCTATATGTTTTTGATAAATTCAATAATGCTTCTATGTATTGAATATGTGAAGGTCCAAAAATAGACTTTTTCAAGGCAACGTATTCTTTTGTGTAAGCTATTGATTCTTTGATTTTGCTATTATCGCATTTATACATGGTGTAGCCATACCCATACAAAATAGAGGCATATAAATTGCTTTTATTATTATTTTTCTTAAAATATGAAAGTACTTCTGGGTAAAATTCTATTGATTTATTATATTGAAAATTATTACTATAATAAACGGCCAATCCATATTTAGCTTCCATGGCTACAGATGTATTTTGCCATTCATTTTTATTAGTTGCTGCTACTACATAATCATAAAATATTTTTGAACTATCAGTAAGGTTTAGTCGTCCATAAATAATAGCTAAATTATTCACGTTGTCAAAAAATTTGAGAGTATTATCTTTTTTTGTATTCAAAAAATGTCCAATCAATTCTTTTTGCTGATTTAGTGCTTCCTTATTTTTGCCTATATTTTCATAGCATAATATCTGACCTGTTTTGCTATCAATGTAATATTCTTCGTATTTATCTCTTAATGTATCTACTTTATTATTTAATTTTTTAAGGTAAATTAATGATTTTTCGTATTCCATTTGTTCTTCATAAAATTCGCTAAGTGATTTTAATAATGGGTAAGTTTTGTCAGAATTTATACCAAATTTATTTTCTCTTATTTCCAATTCTTTGAATAATAATTTTTCGGTAGTATCTTTTTGATTGATACTTATATATAAATTTGCTTTGTTTGTAAATACAGTAGTATATGAATTGCCAAACCTTTTATTGGTTTTATTTAAAATATCTAAAACTTTATTATAATAAGTAAGAGCTTCAGTAATTTTATTCAATTTTATCAAATTAATGGCAATACCATTTAGGGCTGTGCTGTAGTTATGAGCGGTATCGCTATCGTATTTTTTGGTTAATTCAGCATATTTCTTATAATTTTCTAAAGATTTATTAAATTCATTTTTTCTATAATAAATCGAACCATAATGATAATATGGGGTGGCTTCGATAACAGTTTTTAATTTATTATTTCTTTTTATTACTTTATTGAGCCATTCTATGGCGATTAATGCTTCTGAATATTTTTCATTTTTAGTAAGAATATCAATACTATCGCTTATATTATTTATGTTTTCTAAAAATCCATTTCTATAATATGTTGTGCTTTTGTATTTACCAAGACTATCATAAAAGATCCATTTACCATCAAAATTTCCGTTTAGATATTCTCCCTTAGAGCTTATTTTTTTGGTTATAGAATCATTGAAAATCCATTTTCCAGTTCTGTAATTATTCATACATATTCCTTGGCTGTACACTGATCCATCCCTTGAGTAATAGGTGTGAAAATCAGTTTTTTGTCCATTTTTGTATTTTCCTTCTATTTTTTTATTTCCATTTTCGTAATATTCAGTATATTTTCCATCATAATTTTCGTTTTTATAAAAATAATCATCGCTTATTTGCCCATTATCATAATACCATTTCCATGAGCCATCTCTACGCCCCATATTGTAATTACAAAAAGCAGACAAAACACCATTTTTATGCCAATCCTTCCAAATTTCATGCTTATTTCCATCAACATATTTGCCTTGAGAAAAAATATTTCCATTAAGGTAATACTCTGTATATAATCCATTTTTTAGCCCATTTTTGTAACTAAATTCAGCTTTGAGGCCACCTTTTTCGTAATATTCTTTATAAATACCATCAAGTGTCCCCATTTTCAGATGTTCGGTGGCATCTAAATTTCCGTTTTCGTAGTAATAATTCCAAGTATCATTTTTTTTATTATCTACATACAATCCTGTGGATTTTAATAGTCCATTTTCATAAAAATATTTCCAAACACCTACTAAACTATCTTTTAAAATAGACCCATTTTTGCTCAATTTACCATTTTCATGATAATAGTTCCAGATAGAATCTCTAAGACCATTCTTGTATATACCTTTACTTTTTAGTTTTCCAGAAGGATAAAATGATGAAAATACACCATTAGGAACTTCATCTTCTAGGTATTCGGTGGTATTTAGTACACCATTTTCATCGTAATAATTCCAAATACCTTGTTTAAGTCCTTTTTCATTATTCTTACCTTTAGCTTCGAGTTTTCCATTTTCATAAAAATATTCCCAAATTCCTATTTGATTATTATTTTCATATAAACCCTTTACTTTTAAATTTCCAGTTTCGTAATATTTTTCATATTTACCATGTAAATTGTCATTTATAAAATTTTGTATTAATTCTACATTACCATTTTCATAATAGTTAACAGATTGCCCATCTAATAATCCATTTATTTTAGTTCCTTTAGATTTTAATTTTCCGTTTTCGTAAAAAATCTCTAATAATCCATTGACTTTATTATTGCTAAAAGTAGTTCTGCCATTCAAATTTCCACTTTCATAGTACCAATGCCATACACCATCGTTGGAGTCATTTTTGACTGTACCCACAGAAGAAATTTTACCATTGAGATAGTAATTGGTTGAAAGTCCATTCATTTTATTATGTATGAAATTTGAGATTGAAGAAACTTTACCATTTTCGTAATAAAATGTACATTCTCCCTCTTTGATTTCTGGTTCGTTTGAACTCAAAAACCCCTCCCATTGCTTTTGTCCTGTAATGTAGAAATCACGTACTTTTCCAATAGGTTTACCTGCTTCAAATCTAGCTATTCGGTAATAATATATAGAATCTAAATTTTGAGTTGGTCTAAACAAACTATCGTAAGTAAGGGTCCAATGCCCTGTTTTTAGCTTGTTTTGGTCGTATTGGTTTGGAGAAATGGGTACAGAGGATTCTACCTTGAAATTTATTAAAAAAATAATGGTAATTATTATTGCTTTGATTTTTTGCATTAGTTATATTTTATATTTTAAAGAAATTTGTATCTGAATTTTATGAATAATATTTTAATTTTTTCAAATTTATATACATTTTGATTTTAAATCATTATAAATCTAAAGTTAATTTATGTATTTTTATTACTTTAATTTCAGATATATTTTCATTTTATTTAAGTATCTTACTTTAAAGTTAAAATATTTAGTCTTCGTTATTCATTAGTGAATTGATGTTTTAAAAAGTCTTGTTATTAGCTCTAAAAAAAGTATATTTGCAAAAATTTTTTTTAAAGAATAGCACAGATTTTAAAATATGTTAGCAATTACCAATATTTCGTTCCTTTTGGGAGCAAGAGCATTATACGAAAACGCTAGTTTACACATCAAACCTAAAGATAAAATAGGGTTGATTGGCAAAAATGGAACTGGAAAATCAACTTTATTGCGATTGATTGTAGGCGAGTATAAGCTAGATGCAGGTTCTATTTCTAAAAGTTCTGATTGCACCATAGGTTTTTTGAATCAAGATTTATTGAGCTACAATAGCGATGATAGTATTAGAAATGTGGCCATGCAAGCCTTTGAGCGTCAGCTATTTCTGCAAAAAGAAATTGATAAAGTCTTACATTTGATGGAAACTGCTTATGAAGACAAGCAAGTAGATAAGCTGACACAGTTGCAAGAAGAGTTTGCTATGTTGGATGGCTACACCATAGAAGCCAAAACTGAAGAAATACTAGAAGGTCTTGGTTTTAATACTGCTGATTTGCAAAAACCACTCAAAGAATTTTCGGGTGGTTGGCGTATGAGGGTAATGTTGGCCAAGATATTACTTCAACAACCTTCACTATTATTACTAGATGAACCTACCAATCACTTGGATTTGCCTTCGATAGAATGGGTAGAAAATTACCTAAAAGGATACGAGGGTGCTGTAGTGATTGTGTCGCATGATAGGCAGTTTTTGAATAATTGTGTAACTAGCATAGCCGAGGTTTCGGGTTGTAAAATAACTCAATATGCTGGTAATTATGACTTTTTTGTTGAAGAAAAAGCCATGAGACAGGAGATTCAAAGGGGAGCTTACGAAAATCAACAAGCCCAAATAAGACAAACTGAGCGATTTATAGAAAGATTTAAGGCCAAGGCTTCTAAAGCAAATCAGGTGCAATCGAGGGTAAAATCTTTGGCCAGAATGGATGTGGTTGATGAGGTAATGGATGACAATGCTCGTGTGTATTTTAAGTTTAATTTTGGACAACAACCTGGCAGAAACATACTAAATTTAGAAAATATTTCTAAATCTTACGGCAATTTAACTATCTTGAAAGGTGCCAATGCCATCATAGAAAGAGGCGATAAAATAGCTTTAATAGGAGCTAATGGCAAAGGAAAATCTACACTTTTGAGAATTATCAGTGGTAGCGAACCTATCGAAGGGACTAGAGAAGAGGGTTATAATGTCATAAAAGCCTTTTTTGCACAGCATCAACTAGAAAGTTTGAAGCTGGACAACGAAATTTTGCAAGAATTAAAAGAAGCTGGTAGTTCAAAATTGGAAGTAGAATTGCGTACCATTTTGGGTTGCTTTTTGTTTGCAGGCGAAGAGGTTTTTAAGAAAATAAAAGTGCTGTCTGGTGGCGAAAAATCAAGAGTTGCTTTGGCCAAAACATTGATATCACAAGCCAATTTCTTACTACTTGATGAGCCGACCAACCACTTAGATATGGTTTCGGTAAATATATTAATTCAGGCTTTACAACAGTATGAAGGCACTTTTGTAGTTGTGAGCCATGATAGAGATTTTGTATCGAGCGTGGCCAACAAAATTTGGTATATCGAAGACCATGAAATAAAAGTTTATCCTGGGCCTTATGATGAGTATTTGTTTTGGAGAGACAACGTAAAAGCCTCTGAAACAGCTTTGCCACCCACCAAAAAAAATATTGAAATAAAACCCAAACCAACAGCTCCACAAGACGAGGTAGCTAAAAAAGAAGCCGAGAAAAAAGCTAAACTAAATGCTCAAAAATTACAAAATATTGAATCTGAAATTGCTACACTTGAAGTACAGCTAAAAGGAATTTCTTCTCAATTAGAAAATCCAGAAATTTATGCTGACAATACCAAAGTAAATCAACTAAATGCTGAATACTCTAAAACTCAAAAATTGCTCAACGAAAAGCAATATGAATGGGATATTTTGATTGAATCGTAATTAGCTCTTAATTTTTGGTTAATTTATAAATTAAAAAATAATATAAATTTTATTAAATAATATTACTAAAATAGTAATTTTTTAGTTTTTGAAAATAAAAGTTTTCATTTCCAAAGTTTTACCATCAAAAACGGTGAAATTCCCTGTACCAGAAAACCACTCACCTAGGTTAATATATCTGCTATTGATTCCTACGGGCAGATTTAAAACCAAATGTCTATGACCAAAAATGTAATAATCAAAGTGTTTTAGCGATTCTGTATTTTTTGCAAATTGCCATAACCACTCATTATCACCCAAAAACTTTTCTTCAAATTTTAAATTTGAAATTCTACTTTTTTTCGACCAATTTTGAGCTATCCAATAACAAAAATTTGTAGGAAAAAGAGTAAAAATAAATTGAAAAACCTTACTCTCAAACAATATTTTTAGTAATTTATAAAAATAATCGCCAGGCCCTATGCCATCGCCATGATTGATAAAAAAGCGACTATTGTTGCAATGCAATTCTAAGGGTTTTCTATAAATTTTAGCACCAAACTCAGTAGAAAAGTAATCAAACATCCACATATCATGGTTGCCAGGAAAAAAATAGATTTGAACACCAGCATCGGCCAACTCGGCTAGTTTGCCTTGAAATCTAGCATATCCTTTGGGGATAGTATAAGAATATTCAAACCAAAAATCAAATACATCTCCAACCAAAAACAAGGCTTGCATATCAGATTGAATGGAACTAAGCCAAGCTACAATCTGTTTTTCACGCTTTGCAGATGCTGCCCCAGCTGGAGCACCTAAATGAAAATCTGAAGCAAAATAAATTTTTTTGCCCTCTTTTAATTCGATTTTTTCAAAATTTATGTTCAAATGTGATTTCAGTGATTTTTATTTTATTTCAAAATTAAACCTTAATTTAGTTTATTCAATAACTTTATTCAGTTTTATTGCTTAATTTTACAACCTTAATTATTATAAATGATAAAAAAAAATATTGCCATCTATATAAGTCTACTATTTGCCCAAATATTAATTGCACAACAAAAACCAGAACCTTCTAAAACACCTGCTATTGGTAAGATTTCAGGAATTGTACGTGATACTAGAGACGATTCAAATGTTGAATATGCTACCATTTCTTTGCTCAATGCTGCTGACTCATCGCTCGTTTCTGGTGCTTTGACAGATACTAAAGGATATTTTGAAATCAATCAAGTAACATTTGGAACCTATATTATAAAGGCTGCTTTTATAGGCTACGACAATACTTTTTCTGCCCCAATTACCCTAAAACCAGGCAACGAAGAAGCCAAAATAGGAGTTTTACAGATTTCTGTATCTGCAAAACAACTCAAAGAAATCGAAATCCAAGGCGAAAAAAGTAGTATAGAACACTCCATAGACAAAACTGTATTTAATGTAGGATCCAATAGTATAGTTACTGGGGGTTCGGCCACAGATGTACTCAAACAAGTACCCACCATAACCCTCGACCAAGACGGAAATATTACTGCTAGAGGAAATGGAAATATTACTGTTTGGATCAACGGAAAACCATCAGGAATGACTGGCGTAAACAGGCAAGCCATACTCGACCAAATACCTGCAAGTACAATCGAAAAAGTAGAACTTATTACTAATCCATCGGCCAGATACGATGCCGAAGGCATGGGTGGTATTATCAATATTATTCTCAAAAAAAATCGCCAAGATGGTATCAATGGCAGTGTGCAGGCTGGGGTAGGTACTAGATTGCCCTCTAATGTACCCATACAAAATTATTTTGCCCTCAACAAAAACAATGCTAGTGCTACTTTAAATTTTAAAACTGGCAAATGGAATTTATCATCCAATTATGGGTATAGATACAACGAAGGTTGGCACTATATCAAACAAGAACGATACAACAAATTTGCAGATGAAACTCAAAATTTTAGCCTCGACCAAGTAACTTATGGTAACCATCTGAAACGACACAATCATTCTGCCAGTATCAATGCTGACTATAATCAGAGCGAAAAAAATACTTTTGGCATAGGCTCTACTTTTGGTTTTAATAAAGGTGATAACCCAGAATATATTGATACTGAATATAAAAAATTGAGAACTGCCACCCAGCTAGATTCTTTATCACGAAGAAATTTTACAAGTATTGGTAGTGGTTATAATATTGACGGAAATGCGTATTATCGTAGAAATTTGGCAAAAAAAGGCCAAGAATTAAACATAAGTGCCTCGTTTTCGCATAGCAAAAACCAAAACCTAAATAGTTTTAGAGAAAGTTTTTTGTTTGGAGCTATTCTACCATCCAATTATGAAACTGCCTATTCGAGAATCAACAACCAAAACCTAAACAATGTAGGTGTAATTCAAATAGATTACATCAACCCACTATCCGACAAAACTAAGTTTGAAACTGGGGCAAAATCTACCTTACGAAACATAAACAATACCATGGTGGCCGACCAAACACTGGCTCAGATAATAGACCCTAATCGTACAAATAGCTTCAATTTTATAGAAAATATCTATGCAGCTTATGCTTTAGTTAATCATAATTTTGGATTTGCAGCCGTTCAGGCAGGGCTTCGCTCAGAATATACCCACATTTCTGGCGAATCAAAATTTTTGAATAATAACCCTAAAAATTACCAAGATTATATCAACCTATTTCCAAGCATGCACATAAATAAAAAAATTGGCAAAGAAAATGACATAAAATTGAGCTACAGTCAGCGCATCAATAGACCTGGGAATGAGACCCTAAACCCATTTCCTACTTGGAACAACCCAAGAGATTTGAGACAAGGAAGTCCACAAATTAGACCCGAAAATGTGTATGCTTTGGAACTTTCGCATAGCTACAATGGTAAGAATCATGGACTTACCTCAACGATTTATTATCGAAGAACCACCAATTCTATACAAAGGGTCAGAAATGTAAGCGATGATGGCGGCATTGCAAAAACAGATTTTAAAAACACCAATTTCTCTACAAATTATGGTTTAGAAATGGTTTTGCGTACCAATGTAGCCGATTGGTGGAATTTTATGACCAACCTCAATGCTTTTGGAAATGAAATAAAACTAGAAAATACAATCAATAAAAGTATTACAGCTGATATTCGTCAGATGCACAATATCAAAATTATAAAAGGCTTTGACATTACAATTTCGGCATTTTATATGCTGCCACGAGCCACTTTGCAAGGCACTTTTCAGGGTTTCAATGGCTTAGATATAGGTGTTAGAAAAGATGTATTCAAAGGAAAAGGAATTGTAAACCTAAATATAAGTGATGTGTTTGATATAAGAGAATTTGGAGTTGTGTTTAATGACAATATCAACAAAAATTTCTCAGGTGGATTTAGACGCAAAGGCGAATCTCGTATAATTACAGCCAATTTTACATATAAATTTGGCAAAGAAATAAATGTAAAAAGAGCCAAAAAAGCCGAATACAATACTGGTGGTGGCGATGGCGGATTTTAGTAAAAAGAGAAAGCTAAACTTAAAATAACAAAATTTAAAATTTCAATAATTATTTAATTGATAGATAAATTACTTCATTAAGCTAATTAGAATAGTTGTGATCAATGTTAAAAAAACAATGCTGTAAATATAAAAAATTATGATTTTCCCTAAAGCAAAAAAAATAGCCAAAGAATTAGATTGGCATACAAAAAATGATGGTGTATTTGGTCTATATAAAGACTATTTTTTCAATATAGGTGACGCAAGTTTGCTAAACAACCCTCAATTCAAATACATTATTGCAACTGTTGATAACTTAACAGAAGAACAAAAACTACAAATTAAAACTGAGCTAGATGCAAACAAAAAATTATTAAAGTTCACAACTTTTGAAATAGAAGACAACAGTATTTTTATTCAATTCATCGAAACTTGGTCATATACTAAAAGTCAAACTATTTACTCGTTGTTTGACTTTTTGATAGAACTTTTTACAAAACTTAATATCCCCAAGCAGAATAAATGTCATAATTGTAGTTCAAAGGATAACTTCAATTATTATGACCAAAATGATAATGGTGTATTATTATGTAATTCTTGTTTAAGACAGATAGAAAACAATTATTACGAAATTGAAAGAGAAAAATTTTCAAGTGAAAAAAATTATTTGACAGGCTTTATAGGCTCTGTTATTTTTTCAATACCAGCAATTATTGCTTGGGTTTTAGTGGCAGTCTATTTAGAAAGACTTGCTTCTGCAATGGCAATAGCAATAGCATTGCTTGGAATTAAAGGTTATGAATATTTCAAAGGACAACATAGTAAATTCACAAAATATGTAATTGTTTTATCTAATATCCTAAGCATATTAATTGCCAATTTTATAACAATAATTGCTTTACTTATGCAAGAAGGGCTATCCTTAGAGCAATCAGTTACTGAACTACAAACAAACGAAGTTGTAAAGGATATACTTTTTAAAGATTTAATGATTTCTTTTGTGTTGGCATTTTTTACATGGGTTTGGCTTCTATTTTATCTCAAAGATAAAAAATTATTTGTAAAACCTGCAAGTAAACTCAAAACATAAAATCCTTGATCTACAATTTGTTAGATGATACTTTACATTTGCCTGTATAGCGTTTTATACTTCTCCATAGTGTTTCATCATGGCATCAAAGCTCGAGTTTATTAATAACTTAAAATAATCATTTCTTTTATGAATGAATTAAATACTCAGTAAATGTGTAAATTTGTAATTTCAATCGAATATTACTATTTACGGTTAGATCCTAAAATATAATAATATAGGCTTACACACTTTTTTGGACAATATCTTATTTTGTTATCAAATCAAGCAAATGAGCCAGTTGCTGTGTTTGGCTTTTTCTACTATATTTCTCAAAATCTTTTCCTCCTTCAAAGGTAATTTTATTTTTATAATTATTGTAAAAATTGATAATATTGGATTTTAACATTGTTTTATCACCAAAATCAGAAACTAATCCAGCCCCAGAATCCAAAACAACTTTTGCAGCTTCTCCATCTGGTGGACCAATACACAAAATTGGTCTTTTTACTGCCAAATATTCATAAATCTTACCTGTCAAAATACCTTTGGCATTGGCAGTTTCATTCACTGAAAGATACAACACCTGTGCAGATTTTTGAATATAAACTATCTCATTATGAGGTACATAATCAAAAATTTTAGCATAATTTTCTAATTGATTTGATGCAATACTTTGAGCTACCGATACATCACATTTTCCATATAATTTTATTTCTACATCTTTCTCAAAAGATTCATTTTCAATGATCAATTCTGAAATAGCTTGCCAAAAAACTTCATGATTACGACTTTTACCCATCATACCAATATGTACTATACTAAATTTTGGGTCTAGGTTGACCAAAATTTCTGCATGAATGTCTTGTTCGTCAAATCCATTAGAAATATAATTAATTTGTCTATTACCAATGCGAGCCAAACCTTGTCCCCAATCTGGGCTTACGCATACAACTTTATCGGCCAGTTGAAGGACTTGTATTTCTAATTTTTTATGTTCTTTATCAGCAAATTTGGTAAGATTTAGGTCTTTATAAAAATCTATTTCAGTCCAAGGATCTCTAAAATCTACCAACCAAGGCAATTTATGTTTTTGTTTTATACCAAGACCAATCAGTAAAACAGAGTGTGGTGGCCCAGTAGTGATTATGGCATCTACTTTGTTGGTTTTGAGCCATTTATCGATATAATGAATGGAAGGTTTTATCCAAAACATTCTAGCATCAGGGATAAAAATATTACTTCTTATCCACATGGCTATTTTTTCTAAAAATGAAGTTGATTTTTTTTGATTAACGTATCCTGCTACTAATTTAAAATCTTTTTTCTTTCCTGTAAACCATTTATAAAAAGAAAAGGGTTCAAAAATTGATTTTTTGAGTACAGTAATATTTTCGGGAATTTCGTTCAACAAAGAAAAATCAGTTTCAGGAAATTCTCCATTCTCAACGGTATAAACAATAGGTTGCCAGCCAAAAGATTGTAAATATTTTACAAATTTGAGTGGTCGTTGTACGCCAGAACCACCTGAAGGAGGCCAGTAATAAGTAATAAATAATACTTTTTTCAAATTAAAATAAATAATTGAACAAATGTACTATTAAAAATAAGAAATCAAAAAAGAAATATTATTGTACGTTTTTACCAGCTTGTTGCTGACCTTCTATCATCACAAAAGCACCCCAATATACAGGAGAAGTAAATTTTTCGCTATTTCTGAGTTCGTATTTGGCTTCTCTAAATGCTTTGCGATAATCGCCACCATTGGTAAGAAACTTATCATAAAACTTTGTCATCAACAGTTGAGTAGCATCGTCATCAACTTTAAATAAACTCAAAATAATAGATTTAGCACCAGCAACCAAAAAAGCACGTTGCAATCCAAAAACGCCCTCTCCTACTTCAATTTGACCACGACCAGTTTCGCAGGCACTCAACACAACCAAATTGGTGTTAGTAAAATTCAAATCCATAACCTCACTAGCAGTAAGAATACCTGGTTTTTGGTTTATATAAGTATCAGAATGTTGCATAATATCACCAGAACCAGCCAGCATCAAACCAGAGTTCAACATAGGGTTATTTACAATTTCATTGCCACCTTTTTTACGTTCCATAAAAAAACCATGTGTAGAAACATGCAAAACTGTAGGGCTGTTGAGAGATTTGACAGTATCTTCACTAATATCTTTGCCAATAATGTGTGTTGTATTTTTACCTGCTTTTTTCAATAATTCTGCAATTTGATTAACTTCTTTTTCGGCTCCATACAACGAAGGCACAGATTTATCTTTTTCTGCCACATCGTTACCTAGATAAAATTGTGGATTACCATAAAGGTAATATTCTTGAGCGATTTTATTATTTTGTTTGCTATTTTCAGACGGAATCAAGTCTCTTGTATTTGTTACAAAAACGAAAGCATTACTTTCTAAAGCATATTTTTTAGTTGCAGTATTATACAACATTTCTATATTTAATTGCGAATAAACACCTTCACTAGCAAAAAATACAGTATAACCATCAGGTATTTTAGCTTTTAATGGCTCGAAAAAAGCTTGATATGAATTCTCATCATCAGATCTTGAAATAGTAGCATTTCTGTAATAATTTAAAAATCCTTTTTCCATTTTTTTGCCATTTTCCAAAACAACTGCATCTGGTGCTAATTTAGTTTTTTGATCAATTATCAATCCTAGATATCGTGCAGTATCAGTAAAAGTATGATTAAAATGCCTAAATCTAATCATTTCTATGGCCATATTGCTTGGTTGTAATACATTTTTAATATCTAACCAAGTTATATCAGTGTTGCTACCAAGACTATTATTTGTTTTAGAATTAATTTTTTTCTCTAAATCAAGTAATTCAGTTTCGACTTTCAAAAGATCAATTTTTTCTTCTTCCAACTGAGCATTTGAGTAAGAGCTTATCAAAGAAAAATATTCTTTTGTTTCGAGCCAAGCGTTAAAATTTGCAATTAACGTAGAATCGCCAGATTGGAAAACTTGTCTTCTAATCTTAGCATCAGAATTTAATAGTAAACCTTTCGTTTTTAGAGCATAATTGTACATTTGTGATGTTTTAGATACATCCTTTTTTGTATTAAACAATTCGTATGCAACAGCATTATAAAATTCAAACTCTTCTTTGAAAAGAGTCCAAAAACCAGTTTTTTGGCTAAATGACATGATCGGGAAATTGTTGTCAGTAAATTTCAGTCTGGCCTCTAAAACAGGCTCCATGATAGCACAAGCCTTAGCAGCATCTTTATTCATATAAGCCACTTTTGCAATACCAGTGTTGGCACTTAGGTAGCCGATATGAGTTTTATTGAAAATATTACCATATTGCTCTGCAGCTGTTTGGTAATATTTTTGGGATTGAGAATAATTTTTTTGTTTATAGTATGTATTACCTCTAATGTAATTGATTTCAGCCACATAAGTATTTTGAGCCCCCATTTTTGAAGTCCAAAATTTTTCGGCAGTTTGTAAATTTCCAAAAGCTTTATCGTAACTGGCATTTTCGGATAATAAAATAGCTTGTTTAACCAATAAATTGGCATAGGTTGGATTTTGTGTACCAAGTGTATTTTCTACAATTTTTTTAGCTTTTTCATATAAATTATCAGCTTCGCTTACATTTTTAGAATTTTCGCTCAATGTTAATTGAGCTAGTTCAGTATAAAGTGGTGCTAGTCTTACATGATTAATGCCATATATATTGATGTGAATTTGTATAGAACTTTGTAGTGCTTCACGTGCTTTTTTATAATCAGCTATTGCCGCAAAATATTGAGCCTTGTAAAACAAAAAAATTGCATTTGGTTTAGATTCCACAGGAAAATACATTGGCATTACTTTTTCTGTTAATTCTATAGCAGTATTTGCGTCTTTTAACTCTCCTTTTCTTACTTTAAGGTTGATTTTATCCAAATAAGAAGTCAGCATCATGTATCCATTTTCAAATACTACTGGTTTTTTGAGATTAATTGCAGATTTGTTATTTCTTTCGGCCCTCAAATAATTACTATTAAAAATATAATTTCTAGCCAAATTATCAAGTACTAGGCCTTTTTCATAAAATTTGGCATCTTCAGTTGCTTTTACTATAACTTGAGCTTTTGATATCAACTGGTCTGATTTTTGAAACTCACCAAGCCATTGATTAAGTTCTGTAAGAGTAAAAAGCGCATGTATATAGTATGGATTTTTGTCAATTTTAGTATTACTTACAAAAGAATTGGAGCTAGCCACAGTATCCATTGCTACTTTATATTTGCCAATATTAAAACCATAAAGGGCATTTTGAGATGTAAAAAAGTAACTTTCAGCACTCTTTCTGCCAAAATTTCTATTAGCAATTTTCATTCCTAACTGCGAAGCAATGTAAGATGAGTCGTTTTTGTTTAGTAAACTACTTATTTCTGCATAAGAAGCTAAATTTTGTAAAAGATAAGGTGAATATTGGTAATATTTTTTTGATATATATCCAAAGTAATGTTTTGAATACAATTCGGCAGCTTTCGACAAACTGCCCATATATTTTGCCTGAAAATCGGCATATCTTAATCTAGCAGAGTTCCATTGAACTGAGTTTTTACCATATTTTTGCTCTGTAATTATTTCTAAAGTATCTAACTGGGCAACATATACATTTAATAATCCTGCGTATTCAGAGGCTTCAGCTTTTAGTACATTAAAGTCATATAAAAAGGGGCAACTTTTGGGTAAAAATTTGAATCTTTTTAATGATTCATTGCATTTTTGTATGGCTAAGTTGTACTGGCCGGTGTGCATCAAATCCATTATTTTGAGATAAGCCACAGAAGGTCTAAATAATTGTAATCGACCAGCTTTACGAAAAGAAAGCATATCTGTTCTACGAAAAAGTTTTTTAAATTCAGAATAAGAACCAGCTTTTAAGGCCGAAATGGATGCCATTTTTAAACTTTCGTATTTTCTATACTCCTCTTCATTTGCTTGTAAAGAGTTGAAAGCATCAAGGTATTTTATAGAGGCTTTTTCAAAATTTGATTTTTCATAGGCCATAACAGCTTCCATCAAATTAATGGAGTATTTGTGAAAACCTGAATTAAGTTGGCCTTCAAGAGCTATTGTTTTCATTTTTCTTATATTGGTGTCTGCCAAAGGCCAATTTCCGTATTTTTGAAGTACTTGAGCTGTCAGAAGATGCCAATCAAACATTAATTTGAAATATGTTGGTTTGTAAGAAATAGATATTTTTTCAATTTCAATTTTAAGGTTTTCAAGTTGATTTAATGCTTGTTCAAATTCTCCAATATGGCTTACACATTCCACTTGTAAAAAGTCATGAAATATGATATATCTTGGGGAAACAGCATTAAAACCTTTCAATTTGTTTAGGATTTCTACTGATTTATCTACATCGTTTCTACGAAGTGCCGATTCGGCAAGATAAACACCTGAAACATATTTTTCGGTTGATATAGAATCAATTTTTTCCCATAGTTTCAAAGCTTTATTAAAATGTACGTCAGATTGATTAAAGTTATACCATAAATAGGCAGCTTTAGCCATCAAAGAAGCTGAAATAACAGCCATTTCTGGTTGCTTTTCTTTAAAATTATCATAAAAGTTATTGCCCACTCGCAAAGCTTCTTCGTATTCACCTTGATCAATTAAGTCTTTAATCATGGCAAAATTGGACTCATCTATATTACAAAAAGATGTAAGAAATGAAAAAATAAAGGTTAGAAATAATAATTTTGTTTTCATCGAAAGGGTTGTAAGATTTAGTAAATAAAAAGCTATTCTGTAACTATAACTTCTTTGCTTTTTCTTGCAAACAAATCATCTAATTGAACCATCAAATTTATCTCGTGTACATTGAAAGCAACACCTCGAATGGCTTTTGATTTAGCATAAAACTCGTAAGCATACATAAATCTAAATCTACTACTGATAAAAGTACCTGCCATGAGGGCTGCATTTCCTAGACTTCCATAATTGGCACCTGCCCAAAAATAATCCGTAATTTCTACTAATAAAGAAACATCTGCTCGTACAGAACTATTGATATTTCCTGGAAAATAATGTAATTTGGCATTAGGATATAGTCCAAAACCATCACTAATCTTAAATCTGTAGCCCCCTAAAAGTGAAAAGTTTTTATTTTTTTGAAAAAAGTTTTTATCAACGTCTGCTGGCGAGGCTTTGGCTCCAATTGCCGCTAAATCGGGGAAGCCAAGACTTACATAAAATTTACGACCATACAACTGAACCCCACCCCCAAACTTAGGATAATTGTTGCGATAACTCATAGCTAGTGGATCGTCTGTATCAAAAACGGTAAGTTTAGAACCATCAAAACCATAAGAACCAAAACCTGCACGCAAACCAAAAGACAGTTTTAATTTATTGGTAAGTCGTAAGATATAAGTAAAATTCCCAGCAAATTCGGTATTTGACCTAGCACCATAGCTATCATAAATGGCCATTACACCAACAGACATAGAATTTTTTTTGAATCTATGATCAGCCCAAGCAAAACCAGTAATAGGTGCTCCATCCGTGCCTGCCCATTGCAACCTACTGCCTACGCTAGCATTGAAATCGGCATCGTACATGCCACCACTGGCAGGATTGTACAAAAATTGATTGAACATGTAAGAATTGAAGTGAGGCAATTCTTGGGCATACAAAGTACTTGTCAATATTAGTAATAGAAAACTGTTTTTAAGTTTATTTTTCATGGGATTTACGATAATTTTTTAATTATAATTGTTAAATATTATTACTTTAATTTTGTAACAGCCATTGTTGGATGTTCTGGATTTACCATTAATTCTTGTCTTAAAGGATGCAATATTACATCTAAATCCTCCATAGGGATTGCACCTAAAAGTACTTCTGCATCACCTAGCAAAACCATAGCCCTACATGTAGTACTTCTGTTTTTAAATTTCAATTCTACTGGCCCAACCACATCACACTCTAGGCGAGTACCATCTGCCATTTCTCCGAATTTTTTATCTAAAACAGGCAATTGCAAATATTCTTGTACATATTGGTTTATTGCCAACATAAAACTACCTGAATCAACTAATGCACTCACAGTCATTCGTTTTACATCTTCTTTATCCATCAAATGTCTACGAACCAAACCAAGTTCTTCGGAATTTATAAGCTCAATTTCAGCATAAGTAAGCCCCATTTTGACGAATATTTTTATTTTATAAGTTTAATCTTTGATTATATTTTAGTAATAAACCAAATTATAATTTCAAAAATAGATATAATTATATCAAGTTATTATGAATCATTGCTTCTTTTACTTTTTCATCTTTGGTTGCCAATTCTTTGAAAGTTGCCACTATTTTCAATAAAATGGATTGACTATTTTCTAGAAATGAAATTTTATCAGTTAATGTTTTTATAGCCTCTGTTTGAGATTTTCGTTCTGAGTAAAAAAACCAGAACAATCCAGAAACTAGTGTTACAAAAATGCCACATAAAGTTGTCAAAACTAAGTAAATTCTATCAATGCTATTTTCTACTTGCTCAAATCTTTTGTCTACTTGCTCAAATCTTTTGTCAATTTGTTCAAATCTTTTGTCAATTTGTTCAAATCTTTTATTCATATCTTCACGCAACTCAAGTTGCCTTTGTTCTAAGTTAGACATTTTAACACTTAATTCTAAAAGTGTGCGTCTGTCTTGTTCTGTAAACGAATTTTGAGCCAATAAGCCACCATTAGTGAACATAAAAAAAACAAAAATAAATGATATAATTTTCCTCAAAAGGCAATTATTTAAAGTCCAAATATACCATACTATTTTTTTTAAAACAAAGAAAATAGTAAGTTTTTTATTGCATTATTAATAATATTTTAAAATTCAACTCAATTTCAAAGCCACGAATTTTAGATATACCCCAATGTACTAATTACTAATCAATAATCAAAAAGCCTCACCCACAACCCCTCATCATTTAGGGAGGGGGAAAATAGGATTTTTTTTGAAAGCCCCCAAACCCCCTTAATAAAAGCCCCCAAACCCCCGAATAAAAGCCCCCAAACCCCCGAATAAAAGCCCCCAAACCCCCGAAGGGGGCTTAGCTAACGCATTATTTTGCTACGATTGAACGAATTTTAATCAATAATCAATAATCAATAATCAATAATCAATAATCAATAATCTCAAAAAGCCTCACCCCCCGCCCCCTCTCCAAAATTGAGGGGGTAGATTGGACTTTTTTTTTTATTGGTAACGCATTTATAAAGCTACGAATGCACGAATTTTAATCAATATTCAATTCTAAAATGCCCCACCCCCAGCCCCCTCATCCCGAAGGGAGGGGGAAATAGGATTTTTTTAATTATTATTGCTAACGCATTTGTAATGCTACGAATGTACGAATTTTAATCAATAATCAATAATTCATAACTTATAACTTAATAACTTATTTTCTTCTTAATTCTACAAAGCCGCTGATTGTTTTTTTGCCATTTACAAAAAAGTAATAATAGGTGCCATCCATGACTGATTTTTTTTGGTTGTTGGTGCCTTCCCAGTCGTTTTTGTAGTCGGTGGTTTCGTAAATCATTTCGCCATATCTATCCATGATGGTAAGTTTGTTGGGCTCTTTTACGTTTATTCCTCTGATGATAAGTCTATCGTTTTTGCCATCGTTGTTGGGGGTTACGAGTGAGGCGGCCTGCAAATCATCGGGTTTGCGAATGAAAACTAGGTAGTCTTCGGTTTCTCCAGAGCCCCCTGTTTTGGCACAAGGGTCGTTGGGGGCAATGGCGGCATCTGCTCGCATGCTTACACGCAATCTACGTGGGCCTTCGTACTCTATTTGGTTTTTGATGATGATGTTTTTGATTTCGAAGGCATTGGCGTTTTCAAACGAGGCTGCCACAAAATCGTCTTGGTCGGTAAATTTTCCATTGTTGTTGTAATCTATCCATACTGCAAAAAAGGCACTTTTGCCATCGCTGGTTTTCGATTCTAGGTTGAGGTCGTAGGCATCGCCCATCATCAAAGAATCGAGTTTTAGACCCAGAGTATAATCGCCAAAGCCTGCTCGGCTGCAACCTGTGTTGAGGTTAGAAAGTGTTCCCATTTTTACAGATGTAATGTAGGCACTTTTGCAATCTAGTACCTCAATTGGGCAATCAATTTTGGGTAAGTTTTTGGTTAATTCTAATTCAGAATCTGTCAATGGTTCGACCCTAAATGTTTTACTTGAAACTATATTTTGATTTTGGTCTTTTACTATGCTAATTATGTTACCAGCAGTTGCACCATCTAAGAAAATGATTTTAAAATTAGAGGTTTTATCAGTGCCTGGCACAATAAGTACACCTGTTCCACTAAACGACCATGTGTAGGTATATCCTGCAACAAAAGGCTGACTATATGTAATAACCTTGCCAAATGGTATAAATTTGCTACCTGAAATATCGAAATTGACACCTCTAGTTGAAGTAATATTAAGAGGAATTGTAACCGTAGGTAATGCACTAGAATTAGCGGTTGCAGGTTGAAAAACAGAAACTGTGGCAAACCCACTCTTGAGCCCAACAAGCCTGTTTGACGAGAGCTCGGCCAGCGAGTTATCGCTTAAACTATATACAAGTGGGTCGTTGCTTTGGGTTTGTACCCCAACAAAAAGGGTGTCTCCAATCGACAAATTTATGGTGGATGGTATATAAATATATCTGTTTGTCGAAAGTGTAACTTCTACTGGTTGGCTTATTTTGGAACCACAAGCTCCCACAACAGTAACTTGATAAGTACCAACTATTGTAGTAGAAAACTCAGGTGTTGTAGCTCCATTACTCCATATATAAGTAAGATTTGTACCAGTAGCAGAAACCATAAGTGAGGTAGGAAAGCCTGGAATATAAGATTTATTTTGTGGCTGTATAACTATTTGTGGTAAACAACCTTCTTCAAAAATTTTGGTAACATTTATAATTTTTGTAATTCTTAAATTTGGATTTTCAAATTGAGAACCTATAACAGTAAAAACACTTAAACCATTTACCGTATTTACCGATGCACCTGAAAAACTCATTACTAGGTTTTTATTAAAATATTGTAAGGTTATTTGCTCATTATTATTTTTTAATACTTGCCAGTTTGTTTTTTGATTTGATGAATTTGAAGGTAAGAAATTGGCGTTTACAGTAATTACTTCATTTGAAATGAAATTAGTTTGTTCGCCAATCCCATTGTTTATACTTACACTAACTGAAGTAGGTCTTTTGTATGGGCTGTAACCAAGAGCAACAGGAAGTAAGTTTATTTGAGGCCCCGTAAATGTGATTACAACCATGGCATATTTTGGCACATGCACTACAGATGTAGCACTAAAATTCATATTTACTGTTGTCATTACTTGTATTTGAGAATTTTCTGTTGTTGTAGAAATTTCAAATCTACTAGCAGTAGCAGAGTATGAACCATTAGGCATATTTAATTCTACAGCATAATCGTTTTTAAAATCTCTACTCATTAATAAAATAGCATATTTATTTCCATTTTGATAACATTTCACATTTACTGGATCAATATTAATTTCATTATTTCTGTAATCCTTTATGTATTGACTTGTTTGAAATTGACTTTGTAAAACATTCCCTTTTGTATGAGTATTATATAACTTTATCATATCATATAGAGGCAATTTTTTGGTATAATTATCTTGCAAAATACCCCATAGCCCACCTTGTAAAGTAAAAATATTGGGATTTGAAACCCCGTTGATTATCATTTCGCTATAAAAATCTACCATTTGCATAGGCTGACCTGGTTTAGAATTTTGAAAATTTATATTATTCCCTTCATAAATGTAAATTGGCTTTATGTATCCTGTCATAGTTTCTATATAATCTTTTGTAATACCTATTTGTGAAATGTTTTTTTCTAATTGTTTTAACCTAGCCTCTTGGTCTATCCATGTTCCCGTTACTGTTTGATCCCATAATGGACCGTTAGATTCAACATAATTTGGTTGTTGATAACCACTGACAGACATCCCATCAACTTTATCAGAGCCTGCTACTTCTCCATTTTGCAACGTATATAAAGTCTGTGTAAGCCCATAACTATCTGCTAAAGATATTTCTCTTCCAGAGTATGCAATTTTAATTTTTGTAGAATCATAATAGGGCGAAGATTTAAAAGCCCTTGCCATCGACCTCGCCCAAGGTCCATATACTGCATAATTATCGAAACCATCAGCATTATGATTTGCACCTCCTAAAGTTGAAGCACCACCCCATACTTCTGTACCTAAGTTGATTATTAAACCTTTAGAAATAGTAAGAAGTGAACTAGAAAACCCCTCAGATGCCCTTATTGCACCATAAGTTGTGCTTGAATTTCCAGCTATATATTCTAAGAAATTCAAAGCTGTCAATGTAGAGTTATCTCTCCAATCTTTACCTATGCTTGTGCCAATAGAAATGGTACAATATGCCCCTATACTATTTGCAAAATTCAAATATTTTCCATATGTTGTAGGCTTATTTCCAATCATATCATTTGCAAAACTTTTTGAATTTGCATTTAATGTTCCTAATACAACATTTGAGGGTTTCAGATCTTGATGGATTCCGAGCATAGAGGTTGTATACAAATTGCCATTATCCCATTCATTGTTAATTCCAATTCCTTCGTTTCTAGCAATATAATTTTGAAAAAAAGTAACTTTCGCTTTTTTTGCTCCTGTAGGTGTTGATGTATAGTCAAAAGTATTGGTTGTAATCACATAATTATTACTTTTTGCAGACACATTATAGTTGCCATCCACAGATTCTATTTGGATATTATAATTGGTAGAAGGTAATAAGCCAAGTATAGTAGTTGAATTAGCAGGGTAGATTTGTTTATTAATTTGATTATTTACATAAATATTATACCCATAAATACCACTTGGATCAGCTGCACCAGAAAATGTAATAACAATAGCAACATCATCTAATATACTTGCTGAAATTGTAGGTGGATTAGGTAAAATACTTTCTATTGTTGGTGTGTTGAAATTTACTACGATAGATGGTAATGACTCAACTTTGTTTTCATTCAATATAGAAACAGCTGCAGAATAAAATGTATTTGAAGTTAAAGAAGTAATAATAATAGTATTTGTTGTAGTAAAATAAACCTTATCATTCAAATATACTTTATAATTTATACCAGCATTAGTAACTGAGTTCCATCTTAATTCCACTGCATCTTTACTATACCTAACAACTTGTAAATTTAGTGGTTCATTTAATGGATTTGAATTAAATAAATAAGGCAAGATTTGATTGCCACTCATTGGAGTAACCAAGTTCTGGCCAGGATATGTCCAATTTATTTTAAAATAATTGTCTAAAAATTTATAATTGGTAGCATAAAACAAGTAAGTCTGACCAGCTGTTAAGTTAACAGAAGTTGTGGTTGTCGAGCTATTTTGATTGATTAAAGTACTTCTATAAAAACTACCTATTGGAATTTGATCATAGTCTGCTGAAGAAAAAATTTGAAACTTAGAATCATCAAACCCTTCATAACTAAACGTATATGTTCCACTTATTGTAGGTTTAATATATCCTTTATAAGCCATTGTGCAGAAATCATCCTTATCATTGCTACTTGCGAGACCAACTGATAGTGGCAATCTATTCCAAATTTCGTTATCTGTCGGTGAGTTTACAGATGCTATCACAGAATCAAGCAATGGAGTATCGTTAAACGGAAGTAAGTTTTGCCAATAAACTAAATCATGAATTTGAAATCGAACACCTTTTTGATAAAAATCACCAATAGCAATACTAAAGTTACTCACTTTTGGTCCATCAGCATCAGTTGCTGTAATTGTAAGCGTGACACTCCCAGAAACTCCAAATTCTTTAATTTTAATCACAGCAAATCCATCTGGGTTTGTATAATTTACTGAAGTAACAGACAAAATAGATGTATTACTAGATACAGCTGTCATGGTTACAGTTTGATTAAGAGCTATATCGCCATCTGAAATTCCTGTAACAATTATAAAATTGTTATCATTATTGATAAGCATTTTGTCATTGGTAATTGTGCCAATAGTAGGTAAGTTAATACTCTTCACTTGTATTGTAAATAGCAAAAAAGAAATCAATAAAATATTCTTGAAATAAAATATTTTTTTAGTATTCAGTAATAATTTCAAAATTATATTTAATAAACTTTTCATAACCTATATTTTATAGTTTTAATTTTCTGCAAATTTCCAACCATTTTTTCATAAAAAAAATACCCTAAGTAGGGGATATTTTGAGATTTTTTAAAAAAAATTTAACTAAAAATCTACTTATAGATAGAATTTAAGAAATTTTGCAATAAACCTGTTTTTTAAAAAACACATTTTTTAAAACCAAGAATGTATGAATTTTAGAAACGCTAAGAATGTAAGAATTTTAATAAATTCTCTAAGATTGCACCCATAACCCTTCATTCCTTATGGAGGGGGAAAATAGGATTTTTTTTAAAAGCCCCCAAACCCCAGAAAGGAAATTGCGATATTAGCAATTTTATTGCCACGAATGCACGAAATAAAGCCCCCAAACCCCCGAAGGGAGCTTAACCAAACCTCACTAGTCTTAGTGTTCGCTAAGACCATTGAGGTTGTTTAAAAGGCCCAAAAACCCAATGAGGAGCTTAAAAAAGAACTTTTTTTGTTTATTAAATCAGCTATTCCAGATTTGCAATCTGGAATCTGTATTATATGATTTGCAATCCAAAAATAGTAGATTTGAAAACGGTTTAAAAAACCTATGATAAGAGTTCGTGATTACAAATCACGAACAGCAAGAGGCCCAAAAACCCTGTGGAGAGGCTTAAAAAAGAACTTTTTTTGTTTATTAAATCGTTGAAAACGATTGTCTCAACCGCCCCAGTTTCAAACGAGGGCGATTGGGTTTATTGTAATCATTACAAACGATTATCTCTATCGCCATTCTTTCAAACAAATGAGATTGATAGCCCCCGTTTAAAACGAGGGCGAATGGGCGATTGGCTATCATACTATCTTACTTTATTCATTATTCAACTACCAATTTCAACACTTTATTTTGATTCATATAAGTAATATTTACAAAATAAATACCATTTTTAAGACTCGAAATATCTATTTTTTCTTTCAAAAAGCCTGCAGCATTTGCTATAAAATTTTGAGTAATATGGGTTTTACCTATAATATCTGCAATTTCAATTTTGTATTTTGTAGCTTCTAGCCCGTCTATTTCAATAAATACTGTATTAGAGGCTGGATTGGGGTATAGATTACAAATAGCTTTGTTTGATTTGAAATTAATATTATCTGTGCCAACTAAGAATGTGTAATTTTTAGGTTCTGAAAAGGCCGAAAAACAACCGCCTTGCACAACCCTAACTCTATAATCGCCTGTGCGTGTAGGTTTATATTTGCGTGTACTTACACCTGTAATAAATACGCCATTTCTACTCCATTGATATTTATCGCCAGTGATATCACTCACTAGGGTATCGCCAATCAAAGCGGGACCAGCAATGGTTGATAAAACAGGTTTTACTGATGCTAAATTACTTACATTCTTACAAGAACCAGCCACTGCAAATTGCGAAAATCCAGTAAGACTTGTGCGAGAAATACTCAATTGGTTATTGATAAATGATACTCCACCCGAATTACCAACCAATTCCCATTTGTCGGCTGGTGTATGTCGTTTCACTATTTCTAACCCAGATGTTGCATTGATAGTTCCAGTTGGAATTTTTGCATCAAATGCTATATTGTAATTTCCACCAGTTATGCTAGTTGCATCTACATTCCAATAAATGGGCAAGACAGACTCCAATCCAGCTTTTTGCAAAGTGGTATCTAGTACAGTACTTTGATTAGGTGTATTAGTTGGCATACCATCTTTGGGCTGTACAGCAATAGAACCTACTCCAGAAGCTGCCCCTGCAAAGGTAATTGTAGCACCTCTATATTGTGTATCGTTGCCTACAGGAAACAAATATTCGCCACTAGGACTACTCATGGATCGTTGGATAGCACCAACTACATAACCAGAATCTGTGCGAGTAATAGCATTATTGGCAGTAGAACTTACCACCAAAGGACTTGCATTTGGAACGACTACTCTTCCACGTTTTTGAATATTAATCTTACTCACTTCTAATGGTTGGGTAGCCACAATGCCTGCATTGTTGTTCATATTCAAATCTGCAAATATTGTTGAAGCTGTACCAGTAATACTTTGGACAGAGTTCCCTTCCAATGTTACAGGTGCAGATGCTTGTAGTCCATTGGTAGCAGAATTATTTTTGAAATTTCCACGTACTCTTACGCTTCTTGTCAATGCCACAGAAGCACTAGGTGCTAACTCCAAGTTTGTCAATACAGGTTCTACCGTTCCAGAAATGGTTTGTGTTGAACCATTAAATTGAATATCAGAGCTTGAAAATAATTTTCCATTATTGGCAAGATTCCCTGATAATTGAATTGGTGCTAACACTTTTACTGAATCGGTAGCTGAAGAATTGTTATTAGAAATACTTTGGAAATTAAACGAACCAGTACCTGCAATGGTTTGAGCCCCAGAACCATTCAATACTGTAGGTTGATTGGTTGAATATAGTCCTGCATTGGTTAAGCTACCATCCAAAGCCAAAGGAGCTGAGGTAATCACTTGGGCTGTTGGTGTAATATTGACCCCAGAAAATGATACTAATTTTGGGCTTTCGATTGTTTGGCCACCGTTGGCATCAAAAGTAACCGTTTGGTTGTTTGGAGTCAAAGTTCCTTTAGATTTGAAGTTTCCACGAACTCTTACACCTCTATTTAAAGTTACTCCAGCAGATGTATTGATGTTGATGTTGGCTAGTTGCGGTTCTGTGTTTCCACTGATGTTGGTGTTAGTTCCAGCAAAGGTCAATTCTGTATTGGTAGCTGAGGTTAAGGCTCCGTTGGTGGTTAAATCTCCAGAAATGGCCACTGATGAGGCAATATTGACACCTGCATTGGTTACAGACACATTGGCAAATTCATATAATCCAGTACCTGCAATGGTTTTGAGCGAAGTGCCATCAAATCCAGTATTTCCAGTGGCTACAAACTTGCCTGCATTATCAAAATTTCCATTGATATTGATATTTGAAGATGTTGTAACTACAGATGTAGAAACAATTTCTATGCCTGATAATCGGGCAGGGTTTGTACTTTCTATGGTTTGCACACCTGATGGAGCGTTAAATGTGATGGTCTGTCCACCAGCATCAAAACCGCCTTTTGATTTGAAAAATCCACGTACTCTGACAGAGCGTTTGAGAGTAACCGTAGATGTAGGAGTTAATTCTACTTTATTCAAATTAAATTCTCCTGTTCCTCCAATGGTTACGTTTGCACCTGAGAATGAAACTGTATTTGTGGCATCTGTAAATGAACCATTATTGATAAAATTACCTGAGATTTGCAAATCAGATCCTGGCGTTGTACTCAATGTAACACCTAAAGGATTATCAATTTTAAAATCATTGAACTGCAAAGGCTGTCCAGCAGATTCTATCATTTGTGGGGCAGATGTACCCACAAATTCTATGGCAGAACCACTTGGCATAGTTACACCTAAAGCTCCAGTTGCTCTAGTAAAGTTTCCACGCACACGAATAGGACGAGTGATATTTACAGCTGTCAAGGTATTATTAAACACAATATTATCAAATGTAGTGTTTGGACTTTGGGCAATCAGTTGTGGAGAGCAAGGTCCATTCACAAATTCTGTCAAGAAATTATTAGCATTGAAAATACCATAATTAATCAATTTACATTTTACCTGTACAGGTCCAGCCAAAGCCACTCCAGCACCACTGGTATTATTATTCAATACCAATTCATCAAATAATGTGGCATAAAATCCAGGATTACCAACAGTTTGGAAATTAGAGCCTTCTACAGTTACAGCATGTCCATTAGAATTGAATCCATAAATAAAATACCAACCATAATAATAACTAGCATAGTAAGATGTGTTTACATTATTTACAAAACTGCCTTTTACTTTTAATGGCGAACCCAAAGTGAGTTTAGAACTTGTGCCAATGGTGATATTTCCAACTTCGGCATGTCCAACAGCAGAAACTACAGTGGCATTGGCTCCATTAATCAATGTAAAACTGGTTGGATGTGCTTGGTAAGCAGCCGTTGAACTTAATTTTAAATCATTAAAAAAAGTAAGAATACCAGCAGAAGTCATTGTCAGTTGTCCACCATTTACTTCTACTGTTCCTGCTGTGGCTGAGCCAAAAATAGTAGGCTGATTGCCCCCAATTGGCGAATTATCAATAGTTACATAAGATTGAGAAGTAGGTAAAACGCCACAGCCCCAGTTGGTAAACGTACTCCAATTATTGGTATAGCCCAACCAATTATTGATATTGGTAATGGCAAATGTATTTGAACCAGTTGAAGTTAAACCATAATTTTTAAGAGCAGAACTTGCCCTAATTCTTGCAGTATAATTTCCTGCTAATCCAGAAGGAATTATAGCTGAAACAAATCCAGAATTATTGGCTGTACGAGTTCCAACACTTGTGACTGCAAGAGTTGCGCCATTCATGATATCTACATAGAAAACATTATCAGCAGGGAAAATACCAGAAACCGTATAATTTACTCTAAATGTTTGTCCTGCACATGAATTGGTAATGATTGCTACTGGAGCATTTACAAAATTGACTACCGAAAACGATTCGTTGGTTTGGAAATCTCCACCTGTGGTAGAAACATTAATCAAACCTGAAGTTGCACCCACAGGCACAACAGCTGTAACTTGCGAAGCATTTACAAAATTGGTCGTAATAGCTTGTGTGCCATTGAAGAAAACTTTGAATGGAGATGTAAAATTCGCTCCATTGATTTGGATGCTCTCTCCTGCCCTACCTATATATGGTGCATTGCCATTTGATGTATTGATAACAGAAGTAAATACTGGACTTCCAATAAAGGTAGTTGGCGAAATAATAGATGTTGGATAAATGGCATTATTTGTAATATGTATAGCTCCTGTCAAAACTCCTGTTGGGGCAGTGGCTTGGATTTGGGTTGGCGAAATAACCGTGAAAGTGGCTGATTGTAAGCCATTTCCAAAGAATACTCCTGTAATCAAATCTAAGTTTGTACCATTAATCAATACTGTAGTTCCTTCTCCCCCATTGCTTGGCGAAATACCCGAAATGGTTGGCATGGGCAATACATCAAAATTGATAGGACTTGTTCCCAAACCAGCTTCGTTTCTGATAGCAACAAATCCATTGGTAGCTCCAGCTGGCACATTTACCGAAATATTATTTGAAAAATTAGTACCTGTGGCTGTAATTCCAACAGGGAAAATCACTTGGTTAATGCCAGAAATATTCATTGCAGACACATTTAAACCAATACCAACGGCACCTTGTGTTTTTGAAAGGGCAGTAATAATTGGCGGAGCTGTATAAGAACTACTTGTGTTTCCACCTAGTGTACGTACTTGTGTTGTACCAGAAAGTGTGGCAGTAAATGGCACAATAGCCGTCAGTTGCGTTGGCGAAAGTTGCGTGAAAGCTAAGGCTTCATTTCCATCAAAACCCACACCTGTAACTGAATTTAAGTTTGCTCCATTGATCGTTACTTGATTGCCTGGTACAGCCGCCACACCTGAAATAGTGCCTGGTGGAGCTAAGAAATTGAACCCTGCAAATGTGGCTGTAAATGTTCCATTGCTTGCAAAAATGATACCTGAATTGGCATTATTTGGAACACAAAGTGGAAATAAACTCAATCCATCGTTGCCAGTAGTGCAACCTAGTGTAAATGAATAGGCATTGGTACTTCCTCCTAAGGTAATAGAATTTACATTATTTAAGTTTGTTCCTATTACTGAAACAGTGCTTCCTAATCGAGCTGTTGTGGCATCAACTCCATTGATGACTGTAAAACCAGTAATTACAGGTCTTGGAAAGAAAGAAACAGGACTTTCAACGCTGTAACCTCCGACTTCAACGCTGATTTTACCGTTTCCAGCGTTGGCGGGGGTAGTTGCAACGATGATTGTTGGACTTTCAACGCTGAATATTGAAGTTACAGCGTTGAATTTTGTGTTTCCAACGCTGATTGTTGTGTTTCCAACGTTGAAGAAGCCAGTTCCAACGATAGAAACTGTGTTTCCAGCAAAGCCTGATGTTGTACTAATTGAAGTAATTGATAAAAATCCAAAATTCACAGTACTCACACCAGCACTATTTCCAACCGTCAAAATATTATTTCCAACAAGTGTTGGCATTACAAACGAAATGCTATTTGCACCATAATTAGTAACAGGTACATTTATTCCACCTACGTTAATGGTAGTAGGAGCTGTGAGATTTCCACCATTGAGAACTACAGTTTGTCCAGCTGGTAACACGCCTGGATTTGGCAAAGTGTTCAATACTGGAGGCATAGTAAACAATGGGCCTGAAGCAATAGTATTATTTTGTCCAATCACTCGCACATTTCCAGAAATGCCATTTCCTGTAACTGTAGCCACCATGCGTGTTGGGCTAATTACTTGATAATTAATAGCATAAGCAAATGGCGTATATAAAGGATTGTATAATTGAACCCCACGAGCAGCAGTGAAATTAGCTCCATTTATAGTAATGATAGTTCCAATTGGACCAGAACTTGGCGTAATACCTGAGATACTCGCATTTGGTAAATTCAACGAGAAACTATCATTAAATCCACCACCTTTGAAAACGATAATTTGGGCATTGGAAATGTTATTTGGAACAGTTGCTGTGATTAATTGAGAATTGAGAATTGAGAATTGAGAAGCTAATCCGCCAATATTCACTTCAGAAGCATTATCCAAATTTGCACCTGAGATTGTAATCATATCGCCACCTAAAACTGTGCCTGGCATCACTCCTGAAATAGAAATTACCGTAAATGTGCTTGGACTTGTGGCAATGCCACCACCTGCAACTGTAATCGTAACTAGACCTGTCAATCCATTGGTTGGCACTTTTACATTGTTTCTACTTACAATCAATGCAGCATTAGAACCTGTATTAAATCCTAAATTATTTGACGTTACGCCACCAAAATCTGCCCCAATCATATCCCAAACATTTGTACCATTGATTTGCACAAATTGATCTGTGCCATGTGTATTTGGAGAAATAGAAGTTATGACTGGTGTAGGTCTAAATTGACCAAAAGAAGTACTTCCCCCATTTGGAAAATGTAAAGTAATGGCTCCAAAAGTAGCTGCACCTGGCACACTCACTACAACTCCACCAAGAACTGTGGTAATTACTGGAAATTGAGAAGTTGAATTAAAGCTAAAATTAGATGCTGAAGTCAAACCATTTCCAGTTAGCGTAATCAATGTTCCTGCTACTCCTGTATTGGTACTCATTCCTAAAATGGTAGAAACGGTAAATGCAATTGGCGAAACAGCTGTTCCCCCAGCATTGGTATAAGAAATGATACCAGAAACTGCATTGATTGGAACTCTTACGGAAGTACTAGTGAGTCCATCTGTCCAATTTGTGGCATTATTTCCTGCAAAGTTGATGTTCGAAGCCCCATAAAGATTTGTACCTATTAAATCAATAAATGAATTTACAGGAGCTTCCGTAGGCGAAATAGATGTAATGACTGGCGTTGGAGCAAAATCTACATTGCTACTTGCCGAGCCTCCTGTTGCGGTCATAGAAACTTTCCCTTTCGACATAGTGCCTGTGATAGTGGCTACTATACTCGTTTGGCTTAATTGCGTAAATGGTGCAGCTATATTATTGACAGCTATGCCAGAAACGGTATAAAATTCTGAACCTGAAATGGTTATAACAGTTCCTGCCACTCCACTCAAAGGACTAAATCCTGAAATAATAGGAGGAGGAATAATGGTCAAGAAAATAGGAGAAGATGTACCTCCATTGGTTTTTACGGTTACATTTCCTGTAGTAGCAGTATTTGGCACCCAAACAAAGGCTAATCCATTTGAAAACGAGGTAAATTGTCCACTACAAATTCCAAAACCTGTACTGATGTTTCCTAAACCAGTATTGAAAAATACTTGTGTATTTCCAGTAATAAAGTTTGCTCCTTCTATGCGTAACAAAGCACCTTGCACAGCCGAAGTTACTGAACTCAAATCGCAAATATTACGAATTGCAGTAAAAGATGGAATCACAGCAAAGTTTGATGGACTATTGGCAAAATTATTAGGAGCTGACAAAAATTGATTTCCCACATTTTGAACTTGAATATTTCCTGTGGCTTGGGTACAATTTCCGGGAACAGTCACCAGCATTACTGTTTTGCTCAACGCAACATGATTAGCATTTGCCCCATTCACTAAAACAGTATTTGAAGTTAATGAGAAATTATCACCATTTACAGTAATCACATCTCCCATTTTTCCACTTCCTGGAGTAATACTTGAGATACTTGGAGCACCAGCAATGGTATAAAGCACAACATTTGATGTTCCACCATCTGTAGTTACTTTTACTTGCAATGGAGTAAGTGAACTGATATTTGGAATCACAGCAATGATATGTGTAGGCGACTGATAGCTAAATGAAGTAGCAATATTATTATCAAAAGTTACTAAAGTGGGATTGAACAAGTTTTTGCCAAAAATGGTAATGGTTGCTCCAGCTCCCATGCCAAGTGGATTGAAATTGCCTGTAAGCGATGGTTGAGCCAAGAACTGAATACTGCTTGTAGTATTTCCACCTAAATTTGATAGAGTGATATATCCTGAACTTGCATTTTCTACAACTTCAACTAACATTAAATTATCGCCAATAATTGTGCCTGTGGCACTTCCTGTATTATTAAATGATAAAGTATTGATGCCGGAAGCTGAAAAACCCGTTCCAGAAATCGTCAAAATCGTACCTGCAATGGCACTTGCTGGTTGAATATCTGTAATGGTTGGTGCAGGAATCACTCTAAAGAATATGCCAGGAGTGGTATAACCAGTAATTCGAGCCGTTAAATCGCCAGAAGTTGCTCCATTTGGCACACTTATAATTATTCTAGTGGCTGTTTTTGATGAAATAGAAGCCAACATTCCATTGATAAACACTTGCGAAACCGCAGCCAAACCAGAACCCGTAAGCGATACCGATTGACCTACTCCAGCTGCTGTTGGATTTACGCCACTTATGCTTGGAGCTACAATAAATGGCGTTGGACTTACTGCAGTACCACCTGCGGCAGTCAAACTCAAATTTCCATTTTGTGCCCCAACGGGTACAACTAAAGTTACCAAGTTGTCATTCATATTGCTTACCACCGTTTGATTTGCTCCATTAAATGCAATGCCAGAGGTGCTTGTTAATGCAAAACCAGTAATACTAATGGTTGAACCAATCAATGCTGGCGAACCCAAAATGCCCGAAATCGTAGGTTTTGGGAAAATAAAGAAATTAAAAGGGAATGTAAATAAATATGAACCTTGAGCAATGCTTACAGGCACAAATCCTGAAGGTGCATTGTTGGGCACAATTACAGTTAATTTGTTTGCATTGGTATTGAAAGATGCTGAAATACCTGCCACCGAAACAGCTGATACATTTATCATATCATTTCCAGTAACTTCAAAATCATCGCCATTTTTAATACCTAAAGTTGTGGTTGGCGTAGCGGCACAAAAACGAGCTACCATGTTTTGAATAGAAGTTATGCTACCTGCTGGGGTGGTAATTTTGAATTTACCAGTCAAGTTTTGGGCAGGCGAACCTGATAAATCTGGTACTCGCAACACTATCATATTCAAGGATGTAACAGTTGGATTGAGTACATTGAAATTATTCATGGTAACATCTGTAGTACCAGCCGAAAATCCATTTCCTGTAATCGTAACCAACTCGCCTAAACCACCACAACCAGAAGAAGCCAATTTAGCACCTGTGGCAACAGCTCCAAAATCCGAAATACTTGGTGGAGGTAAAATAGTTAATAATGAACCCGCAACAGTTGGCGAAACTCCTCCATAAAGCGAACGTACACGCACATGACCAGTTGTGGCACTTAGTGGAACTTCAAAACTTAAATTATTTCCTGAAAGGGTAAAATTAGTTAAAGTTGTTCCACCAATCGTGATTGGACTTTGCAAAAACTCGATTTCATCTAACGAAACTGAAATCGTATTTCCATTGATGGCGGCAGCTGGCGAAACACCTGTAACACTTGGACTTGGCGTTCCCGAAACCGTAAAATTGCTAAAACCATTGCCTGCTAAATTGGTGATAGTCAATACTCCTGCTCCTATAGAGGCATTTCCTGGAACAGTTGCAATAATTAATTGAGAATTGAGAATTGAGAATTGAGAATTAGTATTTCCTAAGCCAAAGAAAGATATGTTATTATAATTAGTTCCTGATAAGGTGATTGTCCTACCTCTGCGTTCAGCATTTGGAGTAATACTTGTAAAAGTTGGAATCAATCCTGTAACTGTCAAAATTCCAGTTGAAGTTGAGGTTTCAGTTCCATTAACAACAATTATATTGGTGTTGGTAACTGTAGTTGGAATCAAAACTGCAATCGTATTTCCAGAAACTGTAAAATTGGGTAAGTTCAAATTTCCTAAACGAACAGCCAAAATATCCGTAAATCCAGTTCCAGTTAGGGTTAAAATATTTGCACCATTTCCTACAATAGGATTTGGAGAAAGTCCCGAAACTGTGGCAGCTTGGTAGCATTTGGCAGTAGAAATTGGTCTTTCGGCTGGCAAAGTAAAGTTCAATGCAGTAGCATGCAAACCACTTGGCGAAGCATCAGTCACAGAAGTAGAATTTGCATTTTCATTAAAACGATAATATGCCACCAAATTAGGTTCTGTGCCATTAATCTCAGCACATTTATTGGCTTGGATTCCAGTAATGGTTCGTTCAACATTCCATATTCTAACTTCATCTATTCTACCCTGAAAATACTCTGATGAACTTCTAGAACCTATTGAATAAGTCCCATTTGATGAATTAAAAGTTTGAGTAAAGGCTTGTTGGCTATCAAAAATACCATCATAATAAAATTTAGCTACAGAGCCATTATAGCTCACAGCCACATGGTGCCAAACAGTATCTGAAATAGGATTATTGGTTGATACTTGGCTCACACCAATTTTTCCAAAAGTCAAACGATTGTTTTCAAAATAAACTCCTAATCCATTAAAATTTGAGGACATCAATAATCTATCTTGACCATTTGGAGCAGAAATTCTGCTGCGTTTTATCATGGCTTCGAATGTAAAATTGGTACTTTCCAGTGTATTTCCAGCATTTGGAATAGTTACATAATTATTAATCCCATCAAAAAATGCCATTCTACCAAAATCAGCTCCAGCGTTGGTAATGATATGTAGATTTGATAATGATTGCGTTTGTCCACTATAATTAATGATAGAAGCCTTTCCTGTGATAGCACTTGGAACTGTAATTGTAATTAATTGAGAATTGACAATGGAGAATTGAGAATTTACTCCACTGATAGAAATTCCAGTGATGCTTACAAAATTATTTCCAAAAACCGAAACTACTGCATTTGGCAAGGCTGAAGTTGGATTAAAGCCTGTAATGGTTGGAATAAGTATTGGAATAACAATTAAGTTAGTTGCCGAAACAGCTGAACCATTAAATCCATTCACAGAAATCAAGCCAGTAGTTCCATTTCCAGTAACAGTTGCTACTATTAATGAGGCATTGATAATAGAGAATGGAGAATTTACGCCATTCACTTGTAAACTTGTAATTCCTGCAAAGTTTGATCCATTTACGGTAAACGGTTGTCCTTGCAAAAGTGAAGAAGGATTGAAGGAAGTAATTACAGGATTTGCACTTGTTTGTAGGTTTTTGAAAACAGAAATTGAACTCGAATTTTGATTTACAGACACTATTTCAGGTTTGAAATCGCCATCTAAATCTCCTACTGACAATCCCCAAGGCCAGTTTTGTGTGGCATAATTTACAGATGCAGCAAAACTATTTACATTTAACCCAACACCAGTAGATACATTGCGATACACACTTATTTGATTAAAGCCTGTAGGAACAGTAAAATCATTTTTTCCATCGCCATCAAAATCAGCAATTTTTGCATTTCTATAACTATAAACAGGTGCTGCTATATCTGTTCTGCTAAAAGATGTACCTGTAATGGTATTTCCTGTAGTATTATTTTGGAAAAGCATTACGAAGGCATTTGTGCGAGAAGCAGATAAAATATCTGGTTTTCCATCATTATTAAAATCGCCAATTCCTAATCCATATCCAGTATATGGGGTTGTATAATTGACTACTGATGCAAATGAACCAGCATTAACAATTCCTCTTGAAGTAATATTTTTTAGAATTGACAATGAATTTCCACTTTCATTTGAAGATACAATATCTAATCTACCATCGTTATCTAAATCAGAAAGCAAAACTTCTACAGGAGTTGTTGCAACTGTAAAATCTTGTTTAGCTGCAAAGGAATTGGCATTAATAACTCCAAGTGTAGCATTATTTTTAAATACAGAAATATTGTTGCTTGTAGCATTAGCAATAACTATATCATTAAATCCATCAAAATCTACATCTCCAATAGCAGCAGTATGTGGATTCGTGCCAGTTGTGAACAAAAATGGTGTTCCAAATGCAGCAGCAGTTAATGCACCACCAGCATAATTATTTTTCAAAACAGCTACTCTACCATTGGTATAATCTACTACTACTAAGTCAGGTTTGCCATCATTATCTAAATCATCAGCATTGATGTGTATAGAATATCCAAATGGCATAGAAATATTAAACGATGAAAATGTAGTTCCAGTAACTGTATTTCCAGAAGCATTATTTACAAAAATGGTAATATAGCTACCTGTTGAATTTCCAACCAAAATCTCTGGTTTGCCATCGCCATTCAAATCTTTTTGAAATGAAAAATAAGGCGAATTTAATACTCCAGTAAAATTCACTGCATTGGCAAACGAACTTCCAATAATTGTGCCAGAGCCTCCAAATGTGTTGCGTAAAGGAATAGAATAATTGGCTTGTAAATTAGATTCACGATTGAGAACTGAAATCAATCCATAATCAGCACTTGGTGGAACAGTTACGGTAAGTTGGTTTACAGCAGCAGAAGTAACTGTAGCCACAACTGCACCCAAAAACACTTGGTTATTACCCAAAATAGTACTAAAATTATTTCCATTGATTTGAATGGCGTCACCCAAAGTAGCAGAAAGTGGATTAATTCCTGTAATAGTTGGGAATGCTACAGGAATCATGGTAAACACACCTGGAGCAGTAGAACTCACGCCTTGCGAATTGGTTACAATCACTTGCCCAGATGTGGCATTCAACGGAACTTGAGCCAAAATAGATGTTGCTCCCAAAATGGTAATTAAAGCTGTAGAACCTGTACCAAAACGTACTTGATTAATAGAATTTAGATTAAAACCTGCAATGCTTATAATATTAAATGCAGTGGCAGTAGTTGGGTTAAAACCTGTCGCAGTTGGGAAAGTAGATAAGTTATTTCTAATAATGGACAAGTTGTTAGAAGAGGTATTTGAACTCACAATATCAGTTCGTCCATCGCCATCCATATCTACTGCTTGGATGCCATAAGGAGAAATACCTGTCGTTACATCTACTTTTGGAGAAAAGGAAGTGCCAGAAATTGATCCTCCCCTATTTCTATACATTGAAACCGAACCAGGATTGTTGAAATTAGAAACCAAAATATCAGCCAAACCATCGCCATCCATATCTGCTACATCTACACCTCTGTTTGCAGAATTAGCTGAGTATGTAACGCCAACCCCTGCATTTCCAAAAGATGTAGTAGTGATAGTAGTATTGACAAGATTGTTTTTATAGATTGAAATATTTGTATTGATATTTGAAACCAAAATATCTAATCTACCATCATTATCTAAATCAGCAATTTTTACACCAAAAGGCTGTGTTGTGTTATAATCAACTGGCGTTCTAAAAGCTAAAGAACCTCTTAAACCTCTATTTTCAAAAATAGTAAAATTGTTATACCCAATTCCATTGGCAGAAACCAAATCAGGATAGCCATCGCCATTTAAGTCGCCAGCATCTAAATCTGCAGAATATCCCCAAGAATAATTAAATGAAACTGGACTAGCAAAAGAACTATTGGTAATGGTATTGACAATACCTAAATTCTTGAAAATGAATATATTAGCTGAAAAATATCCACCTGCTGCTATGTCTGTATTGCCATCTAAATCAAAATCAGCCACGGCCAAAGAATACACACTTGCTCCAGCTGGTAATGTGGCACTTGGTGTTGCTGAAAAAACTATATTACCAACAGAAGAGTTGTTTTTAAGAACAATTATATTATTTGAACCACCTTCAAGTACAACTATATCTAATCTGCCATCTAAATCAAAATCAGCTAATTCAATATCTCTAATGCTAGAAAACCCAATATTCAAATCAATTCTGGTGGCTAAAGATGTGCCTGTCCATGTACCTGCATTGCTTGTATTTCTATAAATTGAAACAAAAGAGCTTGAACTAGAACCTGTAACCAAATCTAATTTTCCATCTCCATCCAAATCTCCTGTCATCACTCTATCAGAATTAGAAAATAAGGCTGGATCAACCTTAGTAGCATAAATGCTGCTCAAAATAGTAGTCATTCCTGTAAAAGTAGGCGTGAAATCAAAACCAAATTCAGAAGTCAATTTATTGACATTATTTATAACTTTAATATTATCATAATCAGCACTTTGAGGCACATTTACTCCCAAAGTCGAAATGGTAGCTGAAGTAATGGCAGCTTTTACTCCTCCAAAATAAACAGTATTGTTGCTTGGTGTGGGGTCAAAATTATTTCCATTGATCACAATGGCGTTGCCAACTTCAGCACGATTAGGAATGATAGAAGTAATAGTAGGATAAGGGAAAGCTGTAATCGTTAAAACTTGTGGAGATGTAGCCAAACCACCTGTAATATTTGTGATGGAAACCACACCTGTTTGTGCCAACGCTGGCAGGCGAACGACTACACTTGTAGGAGTTGAACCAGAAATAGATGTTACACTAGCTCCATTGGCAAACAAAGCTGAAAAAGTATTTTGAAGTCCTGTTCCCGTAATCGTAAGTTGCGAAACTCCAGCCACAGCTGGATTTGGAGCAATTCCTGTAATGGTTGGTATTTCTGAAATTTGGTTTCTCCAAATAGATAAATTATTTGAAGTACTAAATTGAATAATCTCAGGTCTACCATCAGATGTCAAATCAGCAATATGTACAATTCCATCTCCATTATTACCAAATAGAGGATAACTCACACTTTGTGCAAAGGTATTTTGATTTATACCAATTGCAGTAGAAGTATTTCTAAAAATCTTTAATGCTCCTGGGCTATATGAATCTGTTACCACTAAATCAATTCGTCCATCGCCATCTATATCTCCAGCATTCGCAGTATTAAAATAAATAGCTGAACCATGATTAAAATCAAAAATTGTACCTGAAATAGAATTATTGGTAGAAGTATTTCTAAAAAACTTCAAATCTGTAAATGTTCCCCAGTAATGACCAATCGCTAAGTCTCGTTTGCCATCATTATCAAAATCAGCAGCAGTTAAATTATAAATAGAACCAATTCCAGTTGAAAAAATGGTTGGCAAAGCCATATTTAAAAATCCAGCTTGGCTATTGTTCTTATAAATATATACATTATTTGAGGTGGTCTGGAATCCAACTGCAATCTCAGGAAAATTATCGCCATTCAAATCTGCAATTTCTATATCAAAAATAGAATTTGTGCCCAACGGAAGTGAATATTGTTCCACAAAATTTTGAGCAGTAACTGTTCCAACTGAACCACTATTTCTGTATATCGTAATCCTATTTGCACCAGTTACAACTTCATATAAAATTACATCCATAAAACCATCTAAATCCATATCAGCAACAGATAAGGCATTATTTGTGGAAGATTGAGTTGTTGGAACATCAACTCTAGTACTAAATGCAATATTACCTGCACCAGAAGATATGTTTTTGAGTATTGAAAATGAATTCGAATTTTGATTTGAGGTTATAATATCTATTCTTCCATCGTTATCTATATCAGCTGTAATAATTTCTCTTGGGCTGCCTCCAATCGAATAAGTTGAATTTGTAAATGAACCGCTTCCTGCTAATGTATTTGAAGTAGAAATATTTCTAAAAACAATTACTTGACTGCTTTGTCCAATAACAATGTCATTTCTTCCATCCCCATCAAAATCTGCCACAGATGAAGTTCTACTGCTTTGAGACGTAGAAATATCTATTCTATTGCTCAGCGTATTTCCATTAATCGTAGTAGCACCTGTAAATGTAGTACTTGGAATTTGTAAATAATTGGCTCCTGTTAATGAAGTTTGGCGGTTTAATAAAGTTACAGCATCATACGTAGCACCAGTTGGCAAAGAAGCAATGACACTATTGGCAGAAAAGCCAGTTACTGTTCCTTGAGATGCTCCAAAATACACTACATTTTGCCCTGCTCCAGTTCCAAAATATTGCCCAGAAATGCTAATAGCAGCTCCAGAAGCGGCATAAATTGGGGTGATTCCCGAAATACTTGGGTAAGGATATGGTGCAGAAATAGTAAATGTTCCTGTAGATGTGCTCGACATACCAAAACCATTTTGAGCCATAATCTGACTTGTTGTGGCACTTGCAGGAAGTCTGAAAACTAGTGTGTTATTGGTTGCAGAAATGATATTTTGGGTAATTCCACCACCAATCGAAATGCGATTGACAGTTGCAAGTGCAGTTCCAGTCAATGTAACTCTATCCACACCTGCTTGTCCACTTGTGGGTGCAAAACCTGTGATGCTGGGAGCTGGGGAAGTGAGGTTTTTAAAGATATTAATAGTACTTGAATTGTATTGTGGCACAATTATTTCAGGCAATCCATCGCCATCTACATCACCAATTGTATGTATATAGTTATTTGTCGAACTTGATTTAAAAATAGTTCTATTGGCTAACGAACTTGCATCGATTGTGCCTGGTGTTGCTGTATTTCTAAAAACTGATACATCTTGAATGCCATTTGTTGTGGCTGTAATGTCAACCTTTCCATCGCCATCAATATCAGAAAGTGCAAGATATAATACGCCAGAATTTACATCATAATTTACTCCAGTTGCAAATGAAGAAGCAGTAATAGTATTTAAAATTCCATTATTCCTAAACACTGAAACTGCAAAACTATTATTACTTGCCGAAACTATATCTAAGTTATTATCTCCATCTATATCTGCTATTTTTATATCATAAGTTATGGAAGGCGACAATCTGTTTACACTTGAATTAAAGTTTATATTTCCACCACTACTTATATTTTTAAATATTCTAATGTTTGAATTAATTTGAGACCCAATAGCAATATCTGGCAACCCATCTTTGTCTAAATCTCCAACAGCAAGTCCATAACTGTTGTTGTCGTTTGGAATATCAAGCCTAGAGCCAAAGCTGTTTGATGTAATTGTTCCTGTGATGTTATTGTTTTTATAGACTGTAAAAAATAAAGAATTTTGATGAGAAACTACAAAATCTAAGGCACCATCTTTATCTAAATCTGCTATTTCTACAGAAGTTGGGTTTGTGCCAACAAAAAAATCAACTTTATCAGCAAAAGAAATTCCACCTAATGAAGATATATTTCTTAAAACTGAAACTGAACCAGCACCATAATTTACAACAATCACATCTAAACGTCCATCAGAGTCAAAATCTCCTGTTGAAAGTTTATAGGCAGTAGAGCCAGTAGCAAAAGATTGACGGTTTGCAAATTGAGCTGCTAAATTAGAACCAGTACCTGTATTTCTAAATACAGAAATTTGATTACTCCAATAATTTGCAGAAATCAAATCATTTTTACCATCATTGTCCAAATCCGCCAAAAGTGTATGATAAACTCTAAAATCAGCTGGAATATCTACACTTGGTGCAAAAGTAGCTCCTGTAATTGTTCCTGAATTTGGAAAAGTAGTTACAAAAGGTTTGAAGCTTTCGCCTTGTAAACCAGATAATAAGTTTGTTACACGCACATCTTCAAAAGTAGCTCCAGTGGGTACATTTACATTTAAAGAAGTAGTGTTTGCACCAGTAACTGATGCTTGCATAGCTCCAAATTGAACCAAATTACTAGCAGGTGTATTGTTAAAACCAGAACCTGTAATCACCACATTTGTACCAAATGTGGCAGAATAAGGAGTGATGTTTGTAATTCTTGGTACTGGTGCAGCACCAGTAACTGTAAAATCAGCACTCGAAAGTCCAACTGATCCAAACTGATTGGCAACGCCTATTTTTCCAACAAGGGTAGTATTTGGAACTCTTAAAACTAATGTATTGGGATTGATTACTGAAAAAGAAGCAGCCGGAATATTACCCAATGTAACGCCACTTACACTCGTAAATCCATTTCCAGAAACGGTTACAAACGTAGTTAATGCTTCACCACTGGTTGGAGTGAACCCTGTAATAGTTGGAATTGAGCCATTGCCAATTTGGTTTTTGTAAATGTGTAATGTATTGGCATTTGTATTTGCCATCACTATTTCTTGCTTGCCATCTAAATCCAAATCTGCAATTTCTACGCCTGATTGAAATTGAACATTATTGATATCAAATCTCGAAAAATGTGAAGAAGTTATATTGCCTGATAAATAATTGTTTTTGAAAATAGCATACTGAGCTACACTTTGATTGGTAACTACAATTTCTGGTTTGCCATCGCCATCCAAATCTCCTACATGTATGCCATAAGGATTTCCATTTGCAGTACTTGACAAATCCATTCTTAAAAATGAAGCTGCTGTAATGGTAGTAAGTGGACAATTATTTTGAAATACAGAAACTTGACTTGTGTTATAATTTGTTGAAATTATTTCAGGTTTACCATCTGAATTTAAATCAGCAAAAGTTACACCATAGGGATTGTTTGATGTTTGTAAATCTACTCTTGTGGCTAAATTTATACTTCCTGTTATAGAGGTATTGTTTCTGAATACAGATAAATATGTAGTAGCGGTATTTCCAACAACTATGTCTTTTCTTCCATCTCCATCAAAATCAGAAATTTCAATTTTTGATGGATTTCCACCTGTAGCCCAAAAATTTGTAAACTGAAAACCTGAAGCATCTAATCTACCATTGCCTAAATTTCTATAAATAAAAATACCAGCACTTAAATATGAGCTAAAAATCAAATCATTAAACCCATCATTATCAATATCAGCAATGGCAGAGCCATACGAGCCATAGCCAGTTGGCAATACTTGAATGTCGTTTTTAGTGAATGAATTAGCCGTTAAAGTAGTAGTGGAACTATTATTTTTGAAAATGGTAAAAAATCCAGTATTGTAAAATGGTAACAAGATTTCAGGTTTGCCATCGCCATCCAAATCGCCAACTGAAGTTTGAAAAGAATTACTAGCAGTGTAGCCACTTAACCCAAAACCAGTAGCAAACGAACTTCCATTTATTGTGTTATTAATGCTATTATTTCTATAAATAGATAGTTGATTTGTGCTATTATTCCAATTTGTTGCAATAAGATCTGGTTTTCCATCACCATCCAAATCGTGAGAAATCACATTATAAGGTGTTGAGCCAGTATTTAATAAAGCATTATTTGTAAACGAACCACTTGTCAGATTTCCACCACCAAACGAATAACCAAAAGGCAATTTCCATTGCTCATTCAATCCAAATGAATTTTGATAAGATATTTTTGAACTTGATGCTCCACCTGTTACAGAAACTGTCAATTGATTGGTTGTAGCATTGGTTACTGGCATTTTGGTTGCTCCAAACCAAATCGAATTCAGACTTGGCGTGGCATCAAAACCACTCCCACCAACCAAAACTGTCCCTCCAAGAGGTGCTGCCATAGGACTTACAGATGTGATTACAGCCAATGGAGTAACTCCTGTTACTATAAAATTACTAGATGTTGTGGCTTGTGTTCCTGAATTATTAACCAACGAAATCAAATTTGTGGTTGCTCCTGCTGGAATACGAACAACTATGGAATTGGCATTTCGCTCCAATACAGCTCCACCTGTAATTGTACCCATACGCACCTGAGCCACATCGCCAAAATTGCTACCTGTGAGCGTAACTCTACTCAATGGCAAACCAGAACTTGGCGAAAAACCTGTGATAGAAGCTGGGTCGGTGATGAGGTTGCGGAAAATTAAGTTTGAAAAATAAAAATTAGAAGTTGAAATTTCTGGTTTAGCATCCCCATCAAAATCGGCTATGATAGGGTTAAGATTATAAACATTTGTTGTTGCATAATCTTGTTTATTTGCAAAACTAGCACTTGTAATTGTTCCATTTGTAGATTGATTTCTTAACAAAGAAACCTTTGCTTCACCATAACTAGAAACTGCAATATCAACTTTTCCATCTCCATTTATATCACCAACTGCAACACCATAAGGGTTGGATGATGTTGGAAAATCAAATCTTTCGTTGAACGATGCGTTATTTATTGTGCCTACTGTAGATTTGTTTTTAAAAACAGAAACTTGGTTTTGTGTTGGGTTAGAAGCCACTAGATCTAATTTTCCATCGTTATCAAAATCAGCCCAAGCAAAGCCTAATGCAGGATCTGGTGCAGCTGAGTTGGCAGTGTTTGTTAAATTCAATGTTACAGGAGTGGCAAATGAAGATCCAAAAATAGTACCTGTTGCAAGGTTTCGTAAAATGGAAATAGTTGATAATCCGCTACTATTTTTATTAACAATACTCACATCTGCAAAATTATCATTATCAATATCTACAATTTTCATTCTAAATGAATAAGCGTTTGAACCATAGCTTATCGAAACCGGGTTTGCAAAAGAATTTCCAACAATAGTGTTATTGGTGGTTTGGTTTTTACATATATATAAAGTGTTGGTTGCACTAAATGCAGCTACAACTAAATCTAATTTGCCATCAGCATCAATATCGCCTGCATCAAAAGCATAACCTCCTAATGGCATTGTAAAAGTTACTTTTGTTGCAAAACTTGAAGCTGAAAGTGTACCACCATTACTTATGTTTTTATAAATATCAACCTGCCCAGAAATACAATAAACACCAACATCTAATCTACCATCATTATCAAAATCTTTGATACATAGTTGATTAGCTTGTGAAGAGGTCGATGGAAGTATAAAATAATTTTGAAAAGAAGTTGAAGTAATCGTATTGTTTGAAGCTACATTTTGTAAAATTGTAATGATGTTATTGTTATAATGCGAGGTTATAATTTCTGGTTTGCCATCACTATTCAAATCACCTGTAGCACTAAAAAAACCATTATAATAACCAGTATTAAAGCTAGTTGGACTTGAAAAAGTATTTAATTCAAAACTGCTATTACCTAAAAATGTAGTTACGAAAGGTTTTGAAAACTCGACCTGCAAGCCACTATTCAAATTTCGTAAACTCAAATTATCATAACTTGTGCCTGTGGGAACTTGCACAGTAGCAGTGGTGGAAGTGTTTGAAACTACATTTGCTTGAACTGCACCCATATATACAACATTATCTCCAGCACTTGCCCCAAAATTTGTTCCACTAATCACAAAAGTGCTATTGATACCTCCTGCTTGTGGAGTGATGGAAGTGATCGTTGGTGCAGAGATAGATGAAACTACATTTATAGCATCTAGCAAATCGTATTCCTTATTTCCTAAAACTGTACCTTGTCGTAATCTAACCGTTTGATTTCCAATACCAACAAGCGTATTTAAAGAAACCATAATTTTTTTGGTAACACTATTATATATGTATGGTAAATTAATTCCACCTACTGAAATAGCTGTAATTTGACTCAAATCTGTGCCTTCGATGGCAAACTGACCGCCACGAGCCACATTTATAACTGTACTAGGCGAAGAGTTAGAAAAAATTACCTGCAAATCTTGTGAAGATATGCCTGGACCAAAACTATTGACTAATTTTATTTTTCCTGTAAAATCTTGTCCAGTGTAATTTAAACCATCTGGCAAAGTAAAAGTAATTCTGTTATTAGAATTGATTGTAAAACCTGCAATAGAAATATTATTTACAAAAAGTTGGGTAACTGCTGCAAAATTTGTACCAGAAATAGTAACTTGGTCGCCAAGTGAGCCAAAGCCTGATGCTGCCACTTTTGTACCTAAAAAAGATGCATCAAAAGCAGCGTCAAAATTCCCAAAATTGCTTATTTGTGGAGCATTCGGATGGATTCCTATGTTGTATTTAGAAGAAAGATAATCATAGACTTGCTGCTGTTGGGTAGAGTTTAAGGCATCGTTATAGATGATGAGTTCTGCAATATCTCCATTTGTAAACCAATTATTGCCAACACCAATTAAAAGAGTACCACCACTAAGCATAGCAGAACTAAAACTTAGACCAGAACTAACAGTTGTGTTTAATGTGCCTGTAATAGTACTTCCATTATATCTCCCACTGTATATAAAATAATTATTAACCAAATTAGGATTTGAATAAATCAATTCATTAGAGCCAAAAGCCCTTGTATAAAACCTAGCTGTACTTGAAGAGTTAATATATAATCCATATTGAGCATCTTTATAAAACATATCTGAATTTGTATTAGAAAATTTGCCAACTGCATAGTATGTGATATTTGCTAGATTAGTAACTGCTGTATTTGTAGTGCTAAAGTAATTTCCAGTATTCGGAAATCTAACAACTGGCTTTCCATTCAAAGCATTTTGAATTAATAATGGGGTTCCTTGTCTAGTTACAGAAATAGCATTTGGAGATTGATCTTGCCAGTTAGAATTAATATTACTCCCACTTGAAGTTGTCAAACCAGCATCAGCCCTCAGCCAAAGCGATAGATTAGAAGTTGGGATTTGGGCTATTGAAACCAAAAAAGAAATTGTGATAGCAAGCAAAGTGTAAACTTTTTTCATTTTATGTATATTAAATTATATTATTTTAAAAAATATCTTATCAATGACATTAAATAGCATGATTAACTTCAAAAATAAATACTATAAATGAATAAAAAAAAGTTTAGTAAGAAAAAAGACACAAAAGACTAAATTGAAAAAAAATAAAAAATACAAATAAAAATTACATGTAAATTATGTAAATTAAATTAATAAGGAAGCTACTTTTTCTTTTTCTTTTTCTTACCACCGTTTTCATCCTCTGTGTTGGTGTTTTCTTCTAGTTCTGGTTCTTCTTCAGTTTTTGTATTTTCTTCGGCAGGCAAAGTTGGCTCTTCTAGTAACTTTTCTTTTTTATTTTTCTTTTCTTTTTTAGGTTTATTTTCTTTTTTAGAAACATCTTCAACTTTTATATTTTTATCAATATTTTGGGTAGAATCCTGTAAAATAGTACTTTTTATGACATTTTGAGTACTATCAATTTTGGTTTTTACTTCTTTTACTTCATTTTTCAAATTTTTAGTTTCTTTTTTTGAAGGTATTTTTTTAGTTGGTTCCTCTTCATTAACTTCATTGTCAGAAGTATCTGTTTCTGTATTATCTTTCAACTTTTTCTTACTTTTTTTAGGTTTGTCATCAAGTTTTATTTCCTCTTCTTCTGGTTCTTCGGTTTCCTCATTTTTATCTTCTATATCTTTTTCTTCTTCCTCTTCGTTGTACACCCTGTTGAGATAATTTTTGTAAAATGATTTCAAAAAATCAGTTTTTTCGGTAAAATCAGCTTGCACATAAGTATAAATCAAAGGAGAATTAGATTCGCCTTTGCTTTTTTCTATTGAAGCTTTTATAAAATCTGCTTCCGAAGATAGCATGGCCAATCGCCCTGGTTGATAGTTGATATAAAACCAAATATCACTACGTGGATGCACAAAAAGGGTAAAAATATCACCATTTTCGGTTTTTTTAATTTCAATATATCCTTTCATCCTTTTGTTGATATCAGTAGTAAGAATATTCGACATTTTAAAATGCAATTTATTGTGCCACGCTTTATGTGTATGCGACCATTCCATGTGTGCATGCGAAATACAAATGCCCTCAATCAGGCTTGGAGCATACTTAAAAAGTGGTTTGTAATCCAACAAATCGTTGAGTGCACGACTGTATTCTGTGCCTAGTTTTTCGTTTTCGATATTAGAAACTTGCAAACTTTGCATATCAATATCAGCCTGCGAAGTTGAATCTTTGAAAGGATGATCTGGGTGATCTACTGCCTCTTTGATGTGCTTGGCCATGATAGCAAGTGCTTTGGGCGGCATATTCATTTTGATTGAATAAAATAAATTGCCCACAAAAATATTTTTAGCCAAATTACCTTTGATATCTCCTGCCGATGTTATTTTAAAGTCTTTGTCAGAGTTCATCATGTTTAATTTTCCTAAACTATGAGAAGTAGAACTCGAATCATTGTAAGTCATCATATTGCCAAACAATGTTTCGTTTTTTACCCGTTTTTCAGTGCCAAGTTTAAACGAGTTTGTGGGTTTATCATACACCAATTGACCTTTTATGCCTATAATTTCAGTATCGTTTTCGTTTCTTTTGGTAGAAATCAGGGCATTATATATATCATGATTTGATTCATCATAATATAAGCCAGTAAACAATTTACTCAAATCAGTGTCATCTAATTGCTCTTCGTTTTCGTTCTCTATATTTTGAACATCAGCAGTGGCTGCTGTATCTACAATGGTTGCATCAGTAGTAGTTTTTTTTGAATTTTGAGTTTGCTTGTTTACTACTGGCTTTTCAAGTGCTATCACAACCTCATCTGTGGTGCCATCCATAGAAAACGGAAACCAATCCGTTTTCAATCCTTTTGATTTTATTTCGAGTTTAACTTTGCCGTCAAATGCCAACAATTTGCTTGTAGCAACCAATTTAACATTGCCTTTAAATAAAATTTTGGGAGTAATATAAAATTTTTGAGCCTCCCCTATTTTTCCTTTAGATACTGTATATTTTAAAGTGTCTTTTTTTACTACCTTTTTTTCAAGATAAAAATTATTAAAAATCAAATTCATCGTATTGCCACCTGCATTTACATAAGGATAATGTGCCATACCATTGAATTTTTTTCTTGAGAAAATTTCGATTTTTCCTTCATCCAGAGCATGATAGCCTTTGAGTGTATCTATAATCAACTTTGCATTGGTAAGAGATTTCATTTTAGCACTTTCATAAATAGTTACTTTATTAGAATCTGGAATTATCTTTGTATCTGCAACTTTAATAAAAGGAATATTACTAATTTTTAATAATTTTTTATTCATATCATACAAAGCCTCACCTGCCAAAAATGCAAGTGAATCTTGTTCTGAATTGGTAGAATAAAAGTAAGATTTAGATAAATCAACAGAATCCGATCTCATTGTAACTATTTTCTTATTGATGTCCCATCGAGCATTTTCGATCGAAGTTTTATATTCGTTTAATGGAAACTCCAAACCTGCTAATCCTGCCAATTCTGGACTAATATCTGCATAAGAATCTTTTAAATTAAAATTTACACGCATATTATTGGCCGACATTACAGGCTTAGGACTTCCTTGTACTTTGGTGTTGAATACAGCGTGACGTGCCTGAACATTGTCTTTTTTGAACAAAAATTGCGATGCTATTACATTTGTTTTCTTAATTTCTAACATACCAGCTCCATACAATCCTTTGGGGGTAATGTTAAGAGAACCTTCCAAAGTAATTTGTTTGTCGTATAGTTCAAAGGCATCTTTGGTATTGATTATGTGCATAGAATCGGCCTTGGTATTCCAGTTAAGTTCAAAATCATATATATTAACATTAGGATAATATACATCAGCAATGGTAGCTTCTTTTACTTTGGCTTGGCCACCCATCGTAAGTACAGAATCTTGGTAAAATACAAAATCATTGGATTGAAAAATAGCAGAAAGGTACTCAAGCCTACCGTTGCCACGAATACCATTATGGTCAAGCGTAATTTTTCCAAAAAACTTACCTTTGCCGCCATACAAATCATAGCCCTCTTTGGGAGTTTCGTGCTGAAAACCTAAAGAATTATCTTTCATAATCCTAAGTGTTTCATCAAACTCAGGAAAAATACCACCAGAAATAAATTGTCCATCAAATTTTACAGACTGTTTTTGAGATGTTTTGACACTATCTGTTTTGAATGGTGGAATCTTAAAAAATACTCGTCTATTGTAAGCTCCACCTAAAATTTCTTTTTTATCAAAGTAAACATTGGCCCCAGTTTTTGCGTCAAATTTTGGATATTGAGGCATTTTTTTCTTACCAGATTTGTTTTCAGGATCGTTGATATAGATAGTACCAGATGAATATACCAACTGGTTATCCAAAGGCTTTTCTACCATTTTGCCAGTTTTGGGGTCTTTCTCTTTTACCAAAAACTTAATTGAATCAATCTGATCTAAGGAAACAAAAAAATCTTGATAATTGAATTTAAAACCTTTGCCTTTCATGTCATAAAAACCTGCCACCAGTCTGCCATCAAAATCAATTTCTCGGTTGTATCCAATTTTTACGATCTTACCTTCTGGGTACGCATGCACATTTGAGGAATCACTGATTTGAAACTTATTAACGCCTTTTATAGTAAGAATTTTATTTTTCATTTCTAATACTGCATTAGGCTCTTCAGGCGATAAAGAAGGCAAATACATGGCATCAAAATCAATTTTATTTTCCATGGATAACACATAATTGTATGCTTTATTTTTTAAATAAATATCGCCAGAAACTGCCGAATAAGCCACAAATCCTTTTTTATCCAAATCTTGCATTGCACCTTTAAAAGCTATGGCATCAAGTTTCATTTTAGAAATAATCTCGTCTGCTACTAAAAGATCTGTTTGAAATTTTTTCTTGTAATAAAATAAAATCCTAAGTGGATGAAATTGATTTAGCGACTGAATCTGTCTAAATTCTTTTTCAGTAAAATAATTGGCAGATTTAAAAATAGCAGGAATTTGTGTTTTGGCAGCATTAATATCCAACTGCATTGAGTCTTCATTCAAATCCCAAGTAATATTATCAATAGAAAACTCTAATTTATGGTAGCTGTCCCAAAACCAAGCTGTTTTATATTTGCCTTTGCTTCTTTGAATTTTTAATTTTTTTTGCTCGGCCTCAAAATAAAAACTAACTCCAGAGTGGTAAATGGTGTCATTTTCGATAAACAAAAACATCTCTGCAGGATCTGCCGATATACTTGAATCTTTAAAATTGAATGTTTGTGCCAACATTTTAAAACTATACTTGCCATCGTTATAATCAAGTGTAGCTGGTTTGTTGTCTACGCACATACTACTAAAGTTTGTGCCAGATAGTGCATATCCACCTATATATGACAAATTTTTGCCCACTTTTGGCAAACTTACATTATTAGAATAGGAAATAAATCGTGGATATTTGGCAGCACTTGCTCTGGTGTGTCTTTCACTTTTAAATTCAAAAATACCATCTATGGCATTGGTCAATTTGTCAGAATTAGAAAAAGTAGCATCTTCAATATGTAAGAAATTGTCGATAGTATTAAAATAATAATCTTTAAAAGTAACAAATACATTGGTAAGATTTTTGTCTAACACTCCCCAATCAAATTTTCCATTTTTGCCAATAAACTGTCTAGTCTTAAACATATAAGCCCCTTGGGTATTTTGAATAGTAGCAGTATCAAATCGACTACCAAGTTTTACATTTATATCCTTGAATTTGAGTACTGGTCCCTCTAAAGTGGGCATTATTTGATTGCTTTGATAAATATTTACTTGTGTTGTAGTGTCTATTGATACTGGTGGTGCATCAGCAACAATGGGTTGATTGTTGTCGGTAGATTGCAAAATAGCCGCCATGCCTTCGTAAGAAAAATCAAAAGTACCATTACTAATCACACAATTATTAATAGGACTTTTATAAACAGATTTTGAAGTAAAAAAAATGGTAGAATATTTTAAAAAATCTAACAAAACGGCATCTTCTTGGTATTCGACAGTGAGCGAAAGTGTTTCAAAAAAATGTTGCATTATATCGTGCTGTACCTCTTGGTTTTGAGAAGCTGCATTGAGACAATTCAAAAAAGAAATAAAGTGAGGATACGGCTTACAACCTTTGACAATCATTTTGTTTGAAATCTCTATGATTTTTTGTTTATTGATATCATCGTTGAGATTGCTAGACCAAAAAGTAGTTTCAAAAACACCAGCCACAGCTATATAGTTCGCATTTTTAGTGGTGGATAAATAAGCCCTTACGTCTTGAATATATTTGGATTTATCTTCAAAAAAAACAGTTTGCCCAAACAAAAGTTGAACGCAAAAAACAAAAAATGCTACAAAATATAATTTTATTCTCATATATAATTTGCCAAAAATACATTTTACAAATTGATTATTAAAATAAAAATTAAATAATTTAAAATTAATCAAATACAATTCTAATTAATTAAAATATTACTAAAAAAAATTTAATTACTTTTTATTTTTACCATTGTTAGGTTTGTATTGGTATAATTGTTTTGGGGTAGTTTTGGTTTTGGCAGGATTTGGTTTTGTAACTATTTTTTTGGCAGGTTTATCTTGAATTGAATTTTTGTTGATTTTTATGTTTTTATTTAAAACCTCCTCAGTTCTAACTAATTTATCCATTTTATAAATCATGATTTTGTCTAATTTTCCTTCAATACTATATATGTTCCAACTTCCATTTTTTTTAGAAAAAAGCAAATTACCTTCTGAGGCGATATATCCATTGGTATGGTAATATTTGGCCATTCCTGTTGGTTCATTTTTGCGATATATAACTTCTGCTTTAAGATTGCCGTTTTCGTAATAAAATGTATTTAATCCTTGTCTATCAGCATTTATCCATTGTTGAACCTCAGCTATTTTTCCTGTGCTAAAAAATATTTTGGTTGTTCCATTTTTTTTGCCAAAGGTATAATTTTCGGATACACTATCTATGCCAGTTTGGTAATAATAATTAAATATTCCGTGTTTTTTTTCATTTTTGTATAACTCAGTTTTATACAATTTAGGACTGTCAAAGTAGTATGATTTTTTTTCTAAAATTTTTAAATTATCAACTTCAGAAACTTCTTTTTTATTTCCACTCAAGTAATAAAGAGTATAAGAGCCAGTTTTGAGGCCTTTGTTATAAAAAAACTCGCCTTTGATTTGCCCAGTTTCAAAGTAAGAAATTGCTTTTCCATTCAATATACCATCTTCTAGTTGTTGTTCATTGGCTAGTTTTCCATTTTCAAAATAATCTTTGCAAACACCATTTTTGGCATCATTTTTATAAAAACCTTCACTCTCTAAAATAGCAGAAGGGTAATATTTTTTAAACTTTCCATCTAATTTTCCATTTACGTAATTCATTTCTGAAGCCAAAGTTAGGCCATTTTCAAAATAGTCTAAAGTTGTTCCATTTGGTTTATTATCTTTATAATCGGCCACTTGTTTCAGTATTTGATTAGGATAATAAGTAATAAGTTGACCATTTATTTTGTCATTTTTGAAAAATGCTTTATTTTTAATTATCCCTGTATTAAAATAAGTGTAAAGTGTATCTATTATAGAATCATTAGCATAAATACCTTTTTGAGAAATCGCCCCAGTAGTATCATATATTACAAATGATCCATTTTTGAGGTTATTTTTATAATTAAGTGAGGTTTTGATTTTTTCTGAGGGATAGTATTCTGTAAAAGTGCTATCTTTTTTGCCTTTGAGGTACTTTCCTACAAGCTCTAGATTGCCTTTTGCAAAATATCGTTTATAGGTTCCGTGCAAGATATTATCACGTTTGTTGGTTACCCAGTAGTCTTCTTTTAGCAGATATTTTCCAGTATCATAGTAAGTTTTTATATTACTTTGAGAAAATAAATTATTAAAATTAATTACTAATATAAGTATTATAAAAAATGTAAATTTCATTTAGTCTATTGGTTTAAAGAAATAAAAATATTTTAAATCTAAATAAATTCAACGTATTTTATAGAATTAATATTGTTTTAGTTATACATTTTAGTTTTCGATAAGCATAAATGGTAGAAATCTATAATGTATAATTCAATATACTTTATTCTAAAATGTTTATTTTGGTCCATAAAAGTATGAATATACAAACTAAAACCTAAAAATAATTTGATAAAAATGTAAAAAAGCATACTTTCGCATATCAAATCAAAAAATGTACAAAATATGACACTTTTTATTACAGAAAACATTGAAATCATAAAACTATTATTTTTAAGCATAGCTGCAATACTTGCCTATTTTCAGTATTGGAGTTCTAATAAATTTAAAAGATCACAATATTTAAGTGAACTTTGGCGTAAATTTTATACAACAGAAAAACTAACTTACATTTTTCAAGCATTAGAACGAAATGATAAAGAAGCATTTAAAAATATATCTGAATCAGATATTTATTTATATCTTGGTTATTTAGAAGAAATTGTCATTTTTATACAAACAAATCCATTTCAAATTCACAAAATTCACAAAAAAGAAATTTTAAATTTATTTCAATTCCACTTTTTTTATATTTATGAAAACGAGGAAACAAAAAAAATATTTTGGAGTAAGATAATTGAAAATACAGCAGAGATAGATACCGAAATAAATCAATTTTATTGGGCTAGGCAACGAAACTTTGCCAAAATTTGTGCTAAAAAAATAAGCACTTTATAGCTCTGTAGTTTTACATTATAGTCTTATTTCTTACATCCACTCCCCCATCACTTCATAGGCTTGGTGGATATTTTTTATTCCCTCAATGTTTATGATAAGTTTGTCTTTGATTTCTAAAACATTAAAATTATAAAAATTTGTTATTATTTTCTATTTCATTTTTTAAAGAATTATCAAGCATTTCTAACTCTTTTAAATGTTCATTTTGACTTTTAAATATAAAATGATAAATCAGATGTGGATGTGCAATTTGTGTAAAAAATAGCAGAAAGTTTATAAATCTAAGTGAATCAAGATTTATAAAACTTAGATTTTCTTGTACCTTGTTTAGAATCAATAATTTATTAAGATAACCAGATATTACAATCAAACTAACATCTAACAAAATAATAATAAATATTTTATAAAAAAACTCTATATCTATAACTTGTCTTAAGTAATAAAAAGAAAATAGCATCAAAAATGTAATAATATTAAACAAAAATAATAAATTTTCTGGCTCATATGTGTTATACCCAATTGTAATATATATCAAAAAAATAAAATTATAACTAAAAATCATTGAAATATAAAACATCAAAAATTTTCCATTTAAAAAAATATTTTTTTCATTAATGAATTCTATATTATTACTAGATTTGTTTATTATATCAACTTTATTAGTTAATTCTTTCATTTTTAAATTTGCTGCATCTGAAATAAACTTATTAGAATTATTAGCAATTATTTTGTTTAAAAAAGACTTATATACTTCAATATTATTTTGAATATCTATTTGTTTGTCTTTGATTTTTTTAAAATTTTTTTCTGCAATTTCAAAGTCAATGTAATCTTGGAGTTTTTGAATAGAAAAAAAAGCTGCACAAAATATAATGAGAAGTTCCGATAAAATTAATACTGAACTATAATCAGCCACCTAAAATCTAATTAAAAACTTGAATAGTGGGTAAAGTATAAAAATGTGTATCAAAAATTTCTGATATTTTTGATACGCTAATTGTATCGTTGAAGCATACAAAGGCAGAATATAGTTTTTCTTGTTGTTCGTTTTTATCTATTGCCTGCAATCTATACATTGATTTGTCTCCTAGTGTAAAGTAAAAGATTTCTCCATTTTTACTAAAACTTTTCAAGCTATTTTTAAAATTTTGATTCGACTTTTTTGTAATAATTCGATTCTTTTTGTTCTCATCAAAATTAATAATTTTTTTATAAAAATCGGAATTCTTATTTTTAACCAAAGAGTCATCTTCAACTAATATTTCAACGGATGTGTTTTGTTTAGACAAAAAATTGTATAAAGCCTTGATAGCTTTTTCATCTGAAGAAAAAGAACCACTCATTTTATCTGTATAGATTCTTACTTTTTCCTTAGAAAAATCATAAATTGTTTCTAGAACTACTGATGCATGGTTTTTAGAATCATTTGGAAACATTCGATTACTTCCTTTTTCAGCAAAAAATCTTAATAATTTCCTGTATTCATCTAAATTTTCCATGACGCAAACATAATATAAATAAATTCTTTTCCAAAATAATTACATTTTTTTCTACCTCTTAGTTCCATTTCAATCATTCTCTTTCTCCTCTACATCCACTCCCCCATCACTTCATAAGCTTGGTGGATATTTTTTATTCCCTCAATGTTTATGATGAGTTTGTCTTTGATTTCTTTCATATAACATTTTTTAGGATTTTTTTGAACATATAGTAATATTTTACCAAAAACAGATCCATTAAAGTAGTCTTTATCTGCTCTGGCTGCAAACTGACATTTCATGGCTCCAGCTTTTAAAACCAATTTATCAAAACCTATTTTTTCGGCCTGCCAACGTAGTTTTACTGTTTCTGATAAATCTTGAACCTCTTGTGGCAAAGGCCCAAATCTATCAATAATGCGACTAAGAAATAAAGATAAATCTTTGTCGTCTTTCAGATTATCAAGTTCATTATATAGTCCTAATCTTTCAGAAATATTACTAATATATGTTTCAGGGATAAGAATTGCCAAATCAGTTTCTACATTACAATCTGGGACTATGTCTTTTCGTAGCTTTGTTTCATGCTCAAACAAAGCCTTAAATTCATTTTCTTTGAGTTCTTGTATGGCTTCGTTGAGTATTTTGTGGTACAATTCATAGCCTATATCAGTAATAAATCCACTTTGTTCTCCGCCCAAAAGATTTCCAGCACCACGAATATCTAAGTCTCTCATGGCTACTTTGAAACCATCGCCTAGTTCCGAAAACTCTTCTAAGGCCGACAATTTCTTTTTGGCATCGCCATTAAGCGTATTTAGTGGTGGTGCCAGTAGGTAGCAATAGGCCTTTTTGTTGGATCGCCCTACCCTACCACGCATTTGGTGCAGATCCGAAAGGCCAAAATGGTGAGCATTATTTATCAAAATCGTATTTGCATTGGGTATATCAAGCCCAGATTCGATAATATTAGTAGATACAAGCACATCTGCTTCGCCTTCTATAAATTTGAGCATGGCTTTTTCTAAATCTTCGCCCTCCATTTGGCCATGAGCCACTACTACTTTGCAATCAGGCACCATTCGCTTGACCATATCAGCTATTGTGTTGAGGTCGCTTACTCTGTTGTGAACTATAAAAGCTTGGCCTTGTCGCTTAATTTCGGCCGAAACTGCATCTCTTACAATGATTTCATTCATCAAATGTACCTCAGTAGTAACAGGTTGGCGGTTGGGTGGTGGTGTGCCAATAATAGACAAATCTCTAGCTCCCATCAACGAAAAATGCAAAGTACGTGGAATAGGTGTGGCTGTAAGTGTGAGTGTATCAATATTAAATTTCAATTCTTTGAGTTTTTCTTTGGCTGCAACACCAAATTTTTGCTCTTCGTCTATCACTAGCAAACCAAGATTTTTGAATTTAACCTTGCCACCAAGCAACATGTGAGTGCCAATTAAAATATCAGTTTTGCCCTCTTCTACTCGTTTTAGCGTTTCTTTTACTTGAGAACTTGTCCTAAAACGATTGATATATTCTACTTTACATGGAAATTTTTCGAGCCTATTTTTAAAAGTTTTGTAATGTTGCATGGCCAAAATAGTCGTAGGAACCAAAATTGCTACTTGTTTGCTATCGCATACTGCCTTGAAAGCCGTACGAATGGCAACCTCAGTTTTGCCAAAACCAACATCTCCACATACGAGCCTATCCATGGGATGTGGCTTTTCCATATCTGCTTTCACATCTTCGGTGGCTTTGGCTTGGTCAGGCGTATCTTCATATATAAAAGAAGTTTCGAGTTCGGCCTGCAAATAATTGTCTTTGCTGAAAGCAAAACCTGGAGCAGCTTTGCGTTTGGCATACAACATAATGAGATCGATGGCTATTTCTTTTACTTTCTTTTTTACTGCTTTCTTACGATTTTCCCATTCTGGTGACCCCAATTTGCTCATGCTAGGCACAGCACCATCTTTGCCAGCGTATTTAGCTATTTTGTGTAAGGCCAAAATCGAAACACGCATCAAATCGTTGTCTTTGAAAAGTAAACGAATGGCCTCTTGAGGCACCCCATTGACCTCCACTTTTTCGAGACCCACAAATTTGGCAATTCCATAATCTGCATGGGTTACATAATCGCCTGGTTGCAAGGTTCGCAATTCTTTCAGCGTAATGGCTTTAGATTTTGAGTGGGTATCTTTTGATTTATATTTATAATAACGATCAAAAATTTGGTGATCTGTGTAACATACAATTTTGAGAGAATCATCAATAAATCCCTCTTTTAATGCAATATTTAATGGTTGTATTTTGACAAAAGTATCTATTTCTTCAAAAATTGATTGTAGCTTTTCGACTGATGCCAACGATTCTGTCAGAATATAATTCGTATATCCAAGACCTTGATTTTCGGCCAAATTTTGGCATAGTAAGTTAAAATCTTTATTAAAATAAGGCTGTGGATGTATAAAAAATGAATATTTTTTTGGAGAATTAAAATTATTTTCGGATATTTTTGGTTGAGTAGGAGTCGCTTCGAGCGTTATGGTATTGGTTAAAAATTCCATTTGTCCGCCTATTTTATCACTGTCATTAAGAGTCGTTTCGGACGTATGCGAGCGAGATTTCAATGAAATTGCATCAATCCGCTTAAAATTATCGACTAATTCATTATTACCAAACGAAATATTAGTAAAAGAATCGAAATTTGATTTTAGATTTTGGTATTGTTCAAATCTTTCTTCTGGTTTGAAAACAAGATTTTGTGGCGAATTTTGTAATTTATTATATTCAGAAGTTGCTCTTGCAAAATAATCATCAATAACAGCTTTTAGTTGTTCGTGGCTTTTTGTCCAAATAATAGTATTTTCGGGCAAAAACGAACTAAAACTATCGGTAGAAGTCATTACTTCTTTTTTTTGCACATTAGGAATGATAGAAATGGCTTTTTTGCCTTCTACCGACAATTGGGTATTGGGATTAAAAGTTCGTATAGTTTCGATTTCATCCCCAAAAAGTTCGAGCCTGTAGGGCAACTCGTTGCCAAACGAAAATATATCTACTATGCCCCCTCTGATAGCAAACTGGCCAGGTTCGTACACAAAATCAGCACGTTCGAAGTCATAATTAGTAAGAAGTTCTGAAATAAAATTAATATCTAGTTTTTCGCCAACCCTAGCAGTCATGGTATTTTCTACTAAGTTTTTTTTGCTAATTACTTTTTGTGTCAGTGCCTCTGGGTAGGTTACTATAAGTTCGCCTTTTTTGTCTTTTAGCGTAAGTCTATTTAAAACTTCAGCTCTTTGCAATACATTTGCATTATCGGTTTCTTCAAAATCATAAGGTTTTTTGTAAGATGTAGGGTAGAATAATATTTGCTTTTCGGGTAATAAATTTTGTAAATCGTTGGCAAAATATTGTGCTTCTTCTCGTTCATTACATATATATACACAGGAGCGATGGTTGTATGTGTATAGTGTAGCAGCCAAAACAGCAGCACTACTGCCTTTGAGCCCCTCAAAAGTAAAAAAAGTTGTTTTATTTTGATTTAACTCTTCGATTAGTGCTTGAATGGTGGCATCTAGCGAATGTAGCTTTATAAAATCGGATAGTTTCATTGATACAAATATAAACTCAATTATGTAATTATGGTTTATAAATTGTGGTAATTTTAAAAAACTAAGATTTGTGTTTGATTTTTATATTGAACCGAAAAACAAATATTACAATTTTATTTTAAACCCCTCTTTTAATTTCTCCCTAAGTGGGAGAAAAATTATAGGAATATAATTTTAATTTTTCGGTTTGATATAATATAAATTAGAAACATCGACAGTATAATGTATTTTTATTAAATCAGAAATAAATAGATAATTAAGCAAAGGGAAACTTTCCAAAAATCTCTTTTATTGTATAAAAAAAACGTAAGATTTATATTAGAAAATACAAATCTTACGTTTTTGTGATTGATTATTAGCTACAATATGCTATATTTTATCTAATAATTGTCAAATCTCCAATGAATGGGCGACCATCTTTTTTGTCAATTACATAATAATAAGTTCCAGCAGGTAAACCATTTCCATCAAAAGAACGTGTTTGCAAATCTTTACCTGTCATCATATAAACTTCGGTACCATATCTGTTGAAAATTTTAATTTCTGCATTTTCTGGTAATCTAAGGTTTTTTATATCCCAAACTGAGTTTTCAGACGAACTACTTCCAGGCTCAAGAGCATTTGGAATGAATGGATTTTTTTTGCATTTTCTAATCAATACATAACTCGAATACACATCTTTTCCAGCTTCATCTGTTCTACAAGCCCCATTAGTAACTTTGGCTCTATATCTGAGTGTACTTGTGTAGTCGCTATCTTTTTCAAATAAACGAGTTACATGCACTGGTGTTGTTATTTGTTGAGGTTCAGCAAATAAAACTGGAGCATTTAAAGTATACATTTTAGTTGGGTCTAACTCATTTTCATTGTAGTCAGCTTTAGTATAAATATATTCCCAAGTCCAAGTTGTACCTCTATATCCATCAAGTGTAACTTGGGTATTTAGTGGCGAATAACACAATACAGTATCAGCAATATTCACGGTTTTAGCAATACCACCTATTGGAGCACTACTTACTGTTACTGATGATATTTTAGTAATTGGCGTACAACCTCCATTGGTAACTATAGCTTGCATTGTGAATACACCAGAACCTGGGAAGGAAACATTGCTAATTTCAGATGTAGTATCACTTAATGGGGTTAATATACCTATGTCATTTTTAAGCTGCCAAGCTATTTTACCTGTTGTATATCCAGTAAGAACAAATCTATTTCCATTGATTTCTCTATTATACATACACATTTGATTAAATATATTTGCATTGTTAGCTACTCCCACAAAAGTTGAAGAAGTTAAATCTAGGAATGTTTCTTTTGATAAACTTGGGCAAACACCTAATGCACTGATAGTGTAAGTAACCGTGAATTTTTGTTCTGCTAGTCTACCTAAATCTACATTACCATTCGTTGGGTCTATGATACCAACGCTCGAACCTCTAGTGTTGATAGAGAATGTGCCACCTGTAAAGCTAAAGTTACTATTTTTGCTTACAATCAATCCACTATTGTTACATAATCTTCCATCTATACCTTTAGGTGTATTTGTAGTATTATAAGTAAGGTCTGTCAAAGCTGATTGATTAGTTTTAAAGATAGTAATACCTATGCTTGTTGATACTGGTAAACAACCTACACCTGGGTATGTATAAGAATATGATACATCAAATGTGGTAGTACCCAAAGGCATATTATTAAACGAAATACCACCATCTATGGCATCTACAGCTGCGTTTGTAGAAGTAAATCTACCACCAGAAGGATTCACAGAAGGCCTATCAGTTGAGGCAGCACTGTTGGCACAATATTGATTAGATAAATAAGTCAATGTTGGCCTATTAAAATTACTTCCTTTTATAGTTACAAATGCAGTTGGCGAAGTAATGGCATCACAACTTGGAGTAGCATCTATATTATAGGTTATACTATAAGTGTTTGCAGTAATTCCATTTATTCCAAAGTTTCCACCAGTAGAAGTGTTAGATACTAATCCAGCAAATAGTTTGTAATATCCATTGGTGTTGGAAGTAGATGTGGCCAAAGGCATAGTACCTACATTACAATAAACTGTGTCTGCATATCTTGGTTTAGATACAGATTGTCTTTGCGTAATCTGCAATGCGATACCAGCACTTGTATTGGCAGGACATCCAGCTATTTGGTCTAATTCATAATAAATTGTATACGAGGTTGGGGTTTTGCCGTTTGGAACAAATAATCCAGTTAAAGAATTAGTATTAATTCCCAAATTAGGTGTACTAATGAATCTACCATTGGTTGGAAAACCATTTTTGGTTGCATTTACTGACACTGTACCTGAATAATTATCGCAATACGAATTTATACTCAATGGTGTAATTGTAGCAGTTGGATACTGATTTACATTAACATTAGCAGTGGCCGAAATTGGATTACATCCTTTGAAAGCATTTGCAGTTAAAGTAACTACATGGTTTCCTACAGCTGCATTTGCAATGTTGATTAATCCTGTATTAACATCTAGCATTGAACTATTTAAGGTTCCAGAACTCAATGTATATGGGAAAGAACCACCAGCTAATGTATTTACGGTAACTGTTACATTTTGCATGCCTGAATTTCCTTTGCAATTATCTAATTGATAGCTAATAGAAGCAGAAGGTTGTAATGTAGAACTTACAGTAACTACGTTTGAATAGCCTAAAACTGTACAAGCACCATTGGTAACGCCCAAGCGATAGAAATAATCAGAACTTGTACCTGTAGGAGCTGCTATATTTTCGTTTGCAGTATTTGTAGCACTAATTTTTGTTGTAGAAGCAAAATTACTTGTTGTTGCTCTTTCCCAATCAAAAGTAGTAGCAGTAGGTACGCCAGTAATACTTAAATTCAATGGATTACCAGAACATAATTGCGATGCGTTTGAGTTTATTAAACTAGCATTAGGCAAGGCATCCAATGTGAAATCTCCAAGACCAGGGACAGTAGTTGTAAATACATTTCCACCTGCAATGGTTACAGTTAATCTAATTTGTTTTGAGCCAGGTGTAGACCATTTAACAATACCAGGTGCACTTACATTGTTGCCATTAGCAGCAATTCCACCATCAAAATTCCAAGACCAAGCTAAAATTGGTGCTAAAGAACTTGTTTTGTCAGTAATGGTGTAACCAGATATGCTTGCATTGCTGATACAATCTGGTGCAAGTGCGTATCCTGTAAAAGATACATCTGCTTTGCAACCAATAGGATTTATGGTTGCAAATCCTGAAACTGTTACAATTTCGCAACTCATTCCGTTTTTAACCAATGGTCTATATGATTCTCTTGCATTTGTAGATACAGATGCTATATTAATAACATTACTTGTAAATGGTGTTGATTGCCAAGTAGCTTCGTTATCAGTAGAAATTTGCCATCCTACAATGGTATTGATACCAATTTCACTTCCAGAAATTGTTATAGGAGTACCAATACATATTGTACCTGAAGGGGCATTGATGCTTGTAACAGTAGCCAAAGGACGTACATTTACATTGAACCCTGTGGCTGTAACCATACGTGAAACTCCATTTTTGATAGTTGCATAATAAGTTTCGTTTGCTGTTAATGCAGGTGTAGTGTATGTAGAACCAGTAGCAGTAGTAATTATACCAGCACTATTGTACCACTGAATTTGATTTCCAACAAAACTTGATAATGTTAAAACATCACTTGTATTGTAGCAAATTGGGTTAGCAACTATACCATTTCCAGAGATTGTTCCTGCTTGGCTCATGGCATCAACTGTCAAAGTTGTATTGATTATATTCGAGAAGCCTCCAACACCAATGATGGTTAAATTGACTGGGAATAGACCAGATCCATTAAATACTACTGCTTGTGTAGGATTAATAGAATTGGACACATTTCCACCAGTAAACTGCCAGTTATAGCTTGTTACAGTTCCAGCGATTAATTCTATACCAAATGTAACACCAGAGCCAGTTGTATTTTCCAAACTTATTGCAGTTGGCAAATAAGCACCATTCACTGTAGCATTTGCAGAAAATGGACAATTTACGGCATCAATAGTTACTACATTTGAGTAGGCTGGGAAGCAAGATGTTGTACCATTTTTAACTTCTAATCTATATTGATTGATACCAACTATGGTATTAGTCAAGTTAGCTGTAGTGAAACCTAAAGTGGTAGCATTTGCAATGTTTGTGAAATTGCTACCATTCCATGATTGCCATTGGTAAGAATTGGCAACTATTGTTCCAGTATTATTTATTGTAGCTTGTGTATTTCTACAAACTGATGCAGGTGCAGAAATTGTAGGTGCTACTGCTTGGCTAAATATATTTGGTGAGAATGTAGTGGTAATCATAGAAGGACATACACCATTTTTGACTCTTACTTGGTACTGAGGTGCTGGATTATCAAATAGTAATCCAGTAACTAAAGAAGTTGTGGTTGCACCTGAAATAGTAGTACCATTAAGTATCCATTGTAATTGATCTCCATTAAACCCAGTCAATGTAAGTAATCCTGTAGTGCTGTAACAATAGCTAGATGCAGCAGGCGAGGCATCTATTGAACCTTCTATTGAATTGGCATCTACCTGAACAGTTCCAGCTTTGATATTTGTTAATCCACCAAGACCTAAGATAGTTAATCTAACATTTTTAAGGCCTGTAGATGAATATGTGATGGCATGTGGACCAGCTGTATTTACGTTTCCACCTGTTCCACCTCCAAAATCCCAAGTATAACCCAAGATTGTATTTGAAGAGGTAGAGGCATCAGTAAATGTTACTACATTGCCAACACTTACGCAAACAGCAGTAGTTAAAGGAGTAAAATCAGCTCTCAAATCACATGGAGAACCAGAAACTGTAATTACATTTGAGAATACATCGCCACAAGCACCAGCATTAGATACTCTTGCTCTATAAAACACATTTCCTATAGTTCCTAAATTGTTTCCAATAAATGTAGCAGTGTTTGCATTACTTCCAACAGCATTTACAAAAGTAACATTATTTACAGATCGTTCCCATTGAATTGATGCACCTGACTGACCAGCCAAAGTGAATATTCCACCATTGCCATCGCTTGTACACACAATCATTCTATCTACACTTGCTGTTCCACCCACTGGTGTTTGAGTAACTATAATATTTACAGGAGCTGAAGCCACATTTGAACAAGCTCCACCTGAAACACTCACTACATAAGAAGTTGTAGTAGATAATGTACCAGTAGCAATGGTATTGGTATTGCTAGTTAAGGTATTCCAGTTAGCTCCACCGTTGGTACTATTGTACCAAGTATAGCTATTACCAACTTGACCAGTTATTGTTAAATTTAATCCTGGTGAGCTTGCACATATTGCATTAGCACCAGTAATATTTCCACCTACATTTAGATTTGTTACTGTAACAACACCAGTAGCAGTTACCATAGGACAAACTCCGTTTACAGCTGTGGCCATAAATGTTGTGTTTGATGTCATAGCACCCGCATTTTGAGTATTGATAATGCCTTGTGCTACCCCAGATTTATACCATTGAATTGTACCAAGTGCAGTTACAGAAAGTACAGATGTAGTATTGGTTTCACAAATTGGACTTGCAGGAATTGACATACCAGAGATTGTACTAAGGGCATCAACTCTTATTGCTCTATTGGTTGAATTGGTAACACTACCTGTGCCTACAATAGTTAAACCTATAGTTTTATTACCAGAACCTGTAAAAGTAATCACATGAGGGCCAGCAGTATTTACTATACCACCTACTGCTCCATCAAAATCCCAAGTATAACCCAAAATTGTGCCACCATTAGCAATTGATGTGTTTGTAACAGTAATCACGGCCGATGAGATACAGATTGGTGTAGGATTTGCACTAAACGCTGCTGTTAATCCACAAGTACTTGAATTTACGATAACTACTGGTGATGTAACAGTTTGACAACCTGGCACAAAGGCATAACCCACAAAACTAAACGCATTTCCTACAATAGTATTTGTAAATGTATAGCTATTTGCTGGTAATAAACTATATCCAGTACCTGTGTTTATAGCATAAGCAACAGTACCTATTGAAAGTGAATTACTCAAACTAACAGATTGAGAAGTACAAGCAAAACTTTGACTAGCACCAAATCCAGAGATGGTTGGATTTTGATTTACATTTATTGTTTTTATAGCCGAAGGCACAGTTGCACACACCCCATTATTTAAGACAGCCACATAATTATATGAAGAGTTTGTTAAACCTGTTGTAGTGTAGATTGCTGTATTAGAACCTACCACAACACCATCTTGTAACCACTGAATTGTTGCCCCAGGAATAGTACCCATGGCAGTTAATACAACTTGAGCATTATAACATTGGGTAGCAGTAACACCATTGATTGTTAATGGATTTGGTGCACCACTCAATGTAATCGTATTATTACCACTTACAGAAGCACAGCCTCCACCAGCAGGAATATCATAACGTATAACAAATACTCCTGATAAAGTATTTTGAGGAATTGAAATTACGCCACTTGTTGCATTAACGCTAAAGCCTGATGCAGTACTCAAGTAAGAGCCATTGATAACATTCGTTGAACTTACTAAACTTATTGGTGAACTACTGCTGCAATATGGAGAAGTACCATAACTCAATGTTGGTGTACTTGGCAATGTTGTTACCACTAAGCTTGTTGTTGTACTTTGTGGACCACAACCTGCTATGGTGTAACTATATGTAATAGTATATGTGCCTCCAAATCCAGTTGGATTTATAACCCCAGTGATAGAATTTATACTTAAACCACCAGTTGCTGTATAAATACCACCTACTACAGTGTTGATAGCTGTTACGCCTAATATAGTAGAAGAATTACACACTGGACTAACATAACTAATACTTGTACCAGGAACAGAATTTATCGTTAAGGCATTGCCAACGGTACTCACTATATTACCACAACCTGGTATTGAGATTGAATACGTTACATTATAAGTTCCAGCATTAGATGAGGTTAAATTTACTTCTCCTGTTGATGTACTTACAAACGACAAGCCAGCAGGGGCAGAACTAAATGCTCCACCTACACCACCAATCGTTGTAGAAGGTATTGGATTAATTCCATTTTTACAAAATGGCGTTGCATAAGCAAATTGGATACCAGGAACACTATTAACAATAACACTTGTAGTAGTTGATTGGGGACCACACCCAGCAATAGTATAACTATATGTAACAATATAAGAGCCTTGTGTACTCGTAGATGGCGTAATTAAACCAGTGATAGAATTTAAGGTTAAACCACTTGTAGCTGAATAAATGCCTCCAACAACAGTATTCAATGCAGTTACATTTGCTGATACTACATTATTACAATATGGGCTACCAGTATATGAAATACTTGTACCTGGAACAGAATTTATCGTTAAGGCATTGCCAACGGTACTCACTATATTACCACAACCTGGTATTGAGATTGAATATGTTACATTATAAGTTCCAGCATTAGATGAGGTTAAATTTACTTCTCCTGTAGATGTACTTACAAACGACAAGCCAACAGGGGCAGAACTAAATGCTCCACCTACACCACCAATCGTTGTAGAAGGGATTGGATTAATTCCATTTTTACAAAATGGCGTTGCATAAGCAAATTGGATACCAGGTAATGAATTGATTGTTATACCAACTGATGTACTTACCCCAAGGCAGAAACCTGCACCTGGAATAGTGTAAATGATTGAGTAACTTCCTTGTGTTGCATTTGCAGCGATAGTTCCTGTAACAGAACTTACTGAAATTCCATTAGTTTTAAAGAATCCGTTAGATGCAAAGTTTAAACTTGTAACAGTATTTATGGCATTTGTACTACAAAATACTGTAGCCCCATAACCAAAATTTGGTTGTGGATAAGCAGAATTTAAAGTTGGACCAGTAGCAGTTACCATACAAGTACTTCCAGTAACATTACGCATGTACCCAGTATATGTACCTACTCCTCTACCAGAAAACACATTACTTAATTGCCAAGCAGTACCATTCAAACTATATTCGGCTGTTGAACTACCAGCAGTTCCTGTAATAGTAATACCTCCATCAGTGGCCAAACAAGTGGTAGGAGCTGTGCCTGTTACATTTGTTATAATAGGAGTGCTTGGCGTAGTTATTGTAAAGTAAGCTGTTCCTGTGGCCGAACAAGCAGGGCTGATTGTGTTTCTTATAGAAATATTATAAGAAGCTGCACCTAAACCTGCAAATGTACCTACATTGTTTACCCATGTAGCACCATTGTCATTGCTAAATTGATAGGGCAATGTGCCTCCTGCTCCTGTTACTGTGGCTCTACCATCAGTAAGTCCACAATTAGTAATGTGTTGTAAATTAAACCCACTCAAACTAGGTGTATTTGGAGCCGATATGTTAAAAGCAGCACCTGTAGCAGAACATGCAGGTAATGCAGTATAACGAATAGATGGCGTATAACTTCCAGCATTGATACCACCAAAAGTATTTCCTGATTGGTAAGCTAATGCTGCATATTGATATTGTAAAGCAAATCCATTTACTCCAATTCCGTTGATTGTAACTGTACCATCAGGAACCCCACAATTTGACATATTTGTAACAAATGAACTTGTGATAGTTGGTACTGAATTTATTGTAATAGCATTGCCAACTGTACTTGATACATTGCCACAACCTACCACAGATACAGTGTAAATAAGCGGATATACACCTGCACTCGATCCTGCAATATTTACCTGACCAGAAGCAGTATTAGCAAAAACTAATCCAGCAGATGTAGAACTAAATGTACCCCCAGAACCTAGACCACTAAAAGTTGTACCTGGTGTTGGATTTGTACTAGAGCTACAATAAGCAGTTGGACTAAAGCCAAATGTAAGACCTGGTATAGAACCAATTCGAACAGTTGTTGTAGTTGTTAATCCAGGACATCCTGCTACAGTGTAGCTATAGGTAACTGTGTATAAAGCTGCTGTACTAGCATTAACACTTATTGCACCTGTTGTGCCATTCAGTGATAATCCACTTGGAGCAACCGTAAATGCTCCACCAGCAACAGAATTTGATAAAACTGGAGAAACTGAAGTTGTTACATTGTTACAATAAGCTGGTTGATTATATGTAAATGTAGTTGTAAGTGGCGAATTGACAGTAACCAAAGCCGAAGTTGTAGTGAATGCAGGACAAGCTCCATTGGTAACCAAAGCTCTAAAAGTAGTATTTTGGGTTAAAGTTGGAGTTGTATAATTTGCCACCGTTCCACCTGTTGAGGCAAAAGCCCCACCAGTAGATGACTGCCAATCAATTGTACCATTAACCCCACCAACCGAAACTGCAGAAGTTGCTGGATTACAAACTGGGTTTGTGCCTGTTACAATTGCACCAGTAGCGGCACTTGCACCGTTAACTGTAATAGTTTGAATACCCGCAAGTGTAACTAGCGTACATCCTGGTGTAAAGGCTAGAGTTCTAATTTGATATACTTGATTTAATCCTGTAGCTGTTAATATATTTGCACCTGTGATTGATAATTGAATATTCCCACCTGTACCTACTACAGTTGGAGTAACCATCAAATTTCCAATCATGGCGTAATAACGCACATTGTTTTCTGAGCCAAGCACATTGATACCACTGCTTGTAGATGCACTACAAACTTGAGCTGGCGACATCAAAGAAGTCCCTATCAATGATGATGGCGGAGATGAACCAACGATTATTCTCGAAGTTATAGAAATTGGGGCATTACATCCATTAGAACCATTGTACCAAGCTGTTACACCTGTTACACTAGAACCTGCAAATAAGCCAGCGTTGAGTGTAAGTGTGTTGCTACCACTCAAAGTAGCAGAACCATCAGAAATTAAGTCGTTGTTCCAAGAAATAGCCCAAGGCGAACCTGTGAATGTCATAGGATTGAAACTGGCTAAAGTTATGGTTACAGAACCACTGGCCAAAGGATTGCCACAACCCGTAGGATCAGCAATTGAAATACCCAAAATAGAAGGTTTAGGTGATATAAAAGCATCAAATGTTTTTATGGTAGAACCCCCACAACCAATAGCTTGTACACCTATTTGAGCAGGACCAGAAAAGGTTGTTTGCCAAGTAGCAAGTCCAGTACGTCCATTAATTTCTCCTATATAGTCTGATGGATCAGTAAACAAATTGGCATCTAGGTTATAAATAGCTTGAACATCTTGAGGAGATAATTTTCTATTGTGAATCATCAATTCATCAAAACCACCTGGGTTCATTGCATTCGTGTACCATCTTGTACTTAAATTATTTGTATTAGCAAATAAATTAAACGAGTTGATAGTAGTAACTAAATTAAGTACTCCGTTGAAATATGTTGTATATCTATAAAATCCTACTAAGGCTTCCATAGATATACTTACATGTGTCCACGTATTATTAGGGATAATTCCTGATATTACAGTTGTAACATCATCAAATGGAGACCCGTTTCTCTGAGCTCTAAATCTGATAGTTTTATTTGTTGCAGTAGTACCATCAATAAAAAATATATAATTATTATCTTTATTGATAATACCTCTTTCTCCACTACTACCGTTTTGGAGTAACCAAAACGAATACTGCAATTCTTTAGAGGATATATTTGTTGGATCACCCCAAGTGAATTTAGAATTATTAGTAAACGTAATTTCTTGATTATCGGCAGTAAAATTTATAGCAGAAGTACCAGCAGAATTTTTATTATTACCATATCCTACACCATTCACACCAGTACCATCAACAATATTACCTAAAGACCATACTCCGACAGCTCTATTTTGTAAATTACCATTAAAAGGGTAGTATGCAATCATGCCTGGTTCAATATCTCCTATCTGACCTGGTCTTCTTAAAAAATATTTAAATTCATCAATATTAGTTCCAGTTGCTTGATACAATTGCGATGGAGCTGCACCTTGGCATAACTGCAGTTGACCTGCTAAATTAACACTACCTGGATTTGGAGACCCCCCAACTGTTACCACAGCAGTTACCCAAGGTGAAGCTTTCATATCGCCAGCATCAGACATTGAACCACAACCCAAAGCACGCACACGTATTGTTGCTAATCCTGTATATCCTGGTTGCCATTGAACAGAAATAGTATTGCTATTATCACTAGGAGCACTTGGTAGTGAAGCTGAATTTTGGCAAGGGTTGAAGTTTTCAGCTAAATAATCGCCACCAAAACCTAGTGTATTATTTACATCTTTAAACCCTTTAGCCCCTACAACTGTAGATGTAGGACTCCATTCACATGAGCCAGAAGCAAAACTATATATCAATTTGCTTGAGCCAGCATTTAATATTTGCCATTGAAAACCACCAGTAGCATTTTTAGTATTAGTTACAAAGCTTGTATTGCTTTGCGATTGACAAAAACTTAATTCAGTAAAACCTATTGGAAATGGAGTGGTAGGTATTTGGCTTTGCATTTTTAATGAAATTCTAGTTTGCTCATACCCAGGTGTTCTTGGCAAGTTTTGAACAGAGCTTTTAGAATTACATGGCGTTGTTTTGGATGATGTTACACCAATATAAGCCGTTCCCGTATATGTACCATTCCAAGTTATTTCTATACCATTTTTGACAGCATCTGAATTACCACCACTAAATACACCTGTAGTTGGGTTATAAGTACCACCTCCGTAAACTGAAGTTACATTTGATATAGATTCTCTAGGCTCAATAGTCCACTCAAAACCATTGTTATCAGAATCTTGTGGGGCAGATAAAACTACACTTTGTCCACCGCTTGTAAAGTTTATTCTTTTGCTAGAAGAAAAAATTGCACCTGCTACTGGACTAGAGCCTATAGCACCTGCTTTCAATACTAATGCTCCATCATTGGTAACACTTTGAACCTCACCAATAAGATTGTTATTCATATCTCTTAGCAATGCACCACCTAAACCATTACCTACATCCGCTAACTCTTCATCCAAGAAAATAGTACCAATTCCAGTCACGTTTGGGTTACCAGCTGTATATATTATTTTGCCACGATTGATAAAATAACCAGCAGAATTTACACCATTTCCTTGGCGAGGATTAGACGATAATTGAAAACTTCTTCCACTGAAACTTGCTACATATTGTGTTGGAAAACACTCTGCTCCACCATCTGCTCCTACACAAACGCCATCAGGTCTTGTATAAGCATATTCAAAATTTATTTGAGAATATAACCCTAAACCTAAAGTACCAAATCGAGCCGGAATTGTTATTGTATTTCCAGTTGAAATATCTATTGTAATTGGTGCCCAAAATTGAATATTGGTAGCGTTAAAATTTATTGGAATAGCTCCCCCACCTCTTGTAGCAGATACACGAATGCCACCACCAGTTTTTGATTGAACAAAGTAAGGAATTTTATTACCTTCTGCATCCAGTTGTGGTAAATTATTGCCTGCAGGCAAACCATTGCCATCTGTTTGAGTACCAAGTATATAAACTACATCATTCACAGCTATATCAGCAAGTGTCATATTTTGAGGATTGCTAAAAGCAATTACATTGTTACCAGAAGTCATGCTACCATCAAAATATCTTTGATTAAATTGAGCTACATTACCACCTTTGGCAGTTGTGTAGTGTCTTGTAGGTGTACCTGTGCATACTGGATAGCTTCCATCAATATCCATTTTTTGGTCTTTTCCAGGACCAGCAACTTTAGAAGGAGTGGCAACTTCAGGTGTGTTGTTCAAAGTAAAACTAGTTCTTGTAGATAGTGTTTGTGTTGGGCAACCAGGAGCTTTTGCCAAGCCACTGATAGAATTAGGTACATTAAATGACAACCAAAAAGGAAAGTTATTAGGTCTTACTGTCATTGTTACACTTGTACCAGCAGCAAGCACTCCTGTTCCCATAGTTACAGAAAAAGGTTCTCCATAAGGTTGAGCAAATGTCAAATAATTGGGTGTGTAGGTAACACCTGATACAGCACCACTCGAAATAACAAGAGGAAAATCACGAATACTGCTATTATTTTTGTTAAAACATATAGCTCCTGGACTTACAAATGTAGGTGCAAGCTGGGCTGGTGTTAAAATATTACCTATCATTACATTGGCATTAGTTGCCATAGTTACAGGTATCAGTGGGCAAGTATTATTTTGAGCTCTTACAGAAATTACTTTATTAACAAAAGTAGTAAGTATAGATGTAGGCACGTTTAATGTTTGGGTAGTACCATTACCAGATACAGTAGCTACAGGAGTTGCTCCATCAAACGCAGTGTAGGTTACACCACTTTCAGAGTTTGCGATATTAACTTTGATAGTTGCGTTGCCATCAATTAGACATAATGAGTCTCCAACGATAGGCAAATTAACATTGGGTAGTTTATTATTATTTACATTCAAGGTATTGATAAGTGCCAATCCACAAGAATATTGTCCATACACAGAAATACGTACTGTACTTTGTCCACCAGACCCAAAATTGAATGTATTGGATGGTGTAAGATTGTTAGGTGTAGGATTTATAGCATCGCCAGTTACAGACCATATATAGGCTATAGGAGATGGTGAAACACCAGAAATATTATACGTTGCAGAGGCAGAATTACAAGGATTTGTATTGCCAGTAATATTGGCACTCAAATAACCGGTGTTTTGTACATTGATAGTATAAACACTAGGAATACTCTGACCAAATGTGTTGATACCAATCACTGTAAGTGTTTGGGTACCAGCAGCCAATGCACTAACCCTAACAGAATCTGTAGTAGATACAGACACTGAAAGACCATTTGAAGCTATCCATTTAAACGAACGTGCCCTTCTGTCCACGGTTGCAAGCACTTTGTAAAGGGCATTTGTTTCACCTAAGCAAAGCGTTGATTTGCCAGTGATACCAGCAATGGTAGGCACACCACTAGCAGGAACTACAAAAGGGCTAGCATTTGGCCCAGCCAATATAAACTCACCACCAGGATAATGAAAATCTGTACGATTAGGTGATTGATAAGTAATAGTGTTGGAAGCCACTGAAAGGTTAGCACCAGTATTTGTCCAATTTAAGATAGAATTATATTCTCTTCTCAATAGTCTCAAGTTAGCTTCGTTGGCTAAATTTATATTTTTGTTGTTTTCATAATTGTATTCATACAAAAATGAACGATTATCAGTATCTAAAGGATAGTTTGAAATAGCATAGGCTCCATAGTAGCGTGTAGTATCTACATTAACAAAAGCATAAGTTTCAGTTGCTGGATAAATAGGATAATTTGGATTTCCATTGACATAATAAATTTGAGTACCAAGCTGTCTGTTTCCATCCATTTTGGGTGTAAGTTTCAAATTATCACCATCTGGATGAGAAATAGAAGTAACATAAGGAGCATTGTAATTGTGTCTACTCTCATCGCCAATGGCAGCTCCAGACCTTGTCCAAGCAATTGGTCCTGTAAAAATTATGTTCCCAGAGCCAAGTGTGTTTTCTAATACATTACCACTGCCTTCGTCAAATTTAAAATAAGCATACAAATCACAATAACTGGGGTGTGCAGGTGTAATTTTTTTGCACATCAAATCTCTAATCTCTGTAAGACTTAAATTTCTTTTCCATACAGAAAGTTCATCTAACTGTCCTGCCCAAGAACCACCAGCTTTTATGACCATATCCAACATGGATGTATCGCCTGGAAAATTGATAGAAGACGAAGGAACCCCATTGACATAAAAAACCAACAAACCAGTAGCATCTCTAGTGTAGGTATAATGTGTCCAAAGAATATTTTTACCCACACCAACACTATTAACGTTGTTGAGAGATAAATCTACGTATCTAACTACATAATCATCACCAATTGCTCCAGCCCTGTAATTTATGTAACGTTCAGTAAATGGATCTCTAAATCCAATTACACCATCGCCAGCTCCTTTAACCCAAAACGATATAGTATATACATCTGGTCTATTAAAATTATTAAAAACGCCCAAAGTTGTACCAGGTAGACTAATACAAGCCCCTGCACCAGGTCTTTGTATCAACTGATTTTGACGAACCCCCAAAATGTACTCAGATCTGTAGCTTTCAGTACAATTGGTTATCAAGGATCTGTTTAACGGATCAATTCTTGCGCCAGAATTGTCCCAAGTATAATCTGAACCAGCATCTCTCTTTACTAAACGATTGAAACCAACCGTTGGCGATGCAGAAGCATTGCCTTGAAAACCATAATTAATATTATAAGTAGGATTATTTCCATTTACTGCAAACACACCAAAATATTTGCCTGCAATAGATGTATAAAATTGTGGTTTTACATTTAGCGTTGGACTTTCGTTTACTACATATATATGTATACCATCTGGATTGCCTGCACCAATACCATTAACATTGATGACATCTCCACCCACTGGATTTGTAAACGATAAATCGGTATTTGTCCAAGAACCTGGGTAAATATTGGTACTCAAATCGCCAATAGGTGCACCAGATTGCACATAGCCAAAACCTATGGTAGGAGCTCCAAAGTTAATCAGTGATCCTCTAGGTGCGTTGGCCACTTTGTCCATTAAATTATTTCCAGATATGCTGTTAAATTCAAAATAAGAAGTCAAAGAAGCATAGTTAGGATGCGTAGGTGTAACTTTTTTACACATGTAATCTCTGATTAAAGGTAGTGCAAGCGAAGTATTAGACCATACTTTGAATTCGTCTATTTGACCTCGATAAAAATCAGTAACGCTACTTGTTCTGGATGCCCCCATAGTTAAATTGGTAGGTACACCAGCTGAACCAGAGGCTGCACCTGTAGCAACCAAACTACCATTGACATGCATCTGAACATTAGCACCATTTTTGACTAAAGATACATGGTACCACTTGTTGCGTTCTACCAATGGGCCATCCAAAACAACAGCTCCATTTCCAATATTCCATTGAATTTTGTTAAGTGCAGTAATATTTAAAGCATTGATTACATTGGGGCCATTGGCATAAGCCCATACCGTTTGCTGACGTTCGAGCTCTTTGGGCATAATCCAAGTTTCTATGGTATAATTATTGGTTGCTAATGGATCAAAAAGATTAGCACCATTGACGGTAACAAATTGATTGCGTGGGCTTACAAAATCTAACGAAAGACCAGAACCTACAATATCTGAAGTTATGGTAGGTGTACAAATAGGGTCGGTTTGCCAACGTTTGTTTTGAGCTACAAGTTCTTTCCAAACCCCATGAGCATTAGTTCCTAAAATATTAATATTACCAAATTCCAACCCTGTGTAAGACTTATTACCAGTAGCTGTGGTATCTGAAAATGGACCTGGTACAAAACCAAAACTATGGTCTTCAACAATCTGACCATTGGATAAAGTAGTACCACTACCTCCAAAAAGATTAAATTGCATAGCCATTTCTACTTCTGGGTAATTCCTTATGGTATCTAAAAGAGATTTATAAAAGGTACGAATCTCAGGAAGCCATTTTACAAACCTACTCCTATCCCAATTAGAACGATCGACACCACCTACTCTTTGTTCAAAAGAGTGATGAGTACCACCTTCATATAAGGCCATTTTTTTACCTTTTGCTCTTGCCAAGCCTGCATGCATGTTTATAATCTTAGAAATAGAAGGGAAATCAGTATAAGAATCTTGATTTCTATTGTAGTTGTTATCTGCAATCATTGCATTTAACAATTGTAAAGGCGTTCCATTTTGAGGAATTGTTCTACCATTGGTTTGAATTTGGTCTAAATACCAAGCAACAGATAGCATATCATAGCGTTCACCTCTGGCTTCATGGTATTGGGTTTTGCGAGCCACATGAAAAGGATTTACAGCTTGCCCAGCAACTACACGCACAATCCTGTCTTGATCTTCACCTTTCCAGCTATCACCAAAATTGACCCAAAACCTATTTTCTAAAAAAGATGCTGCATCAAACAAATCCATACCAGTAGCTTGGGCATAGTTGTTTATCAAAGGTGGACCATTAAAACCTGGAAAAAAATTCCACGTATTTTCGTTACTTAACTCTAAATATACTTTGAGGCTTGGGTCAAGGTTATCTCTAAACAATTTACCTAAATTCTTTTGATAATTTTCGTCTGATAACACAAATCCATTAATCCAACAATCTTTTTTGAGCATATTACATAATTGAATAATATACATATAATTATAAGGATGACCTACATCTGGAATTTGAGCAGTCTGAGTGTAATAATCATAAGATCGAACCTTAGACCAAGAAATATCTTTAGGTGTTTCGCCATCAACACCCACCACATCTTTGAACCTAAAAGCAGGAAAAACTTTTATCCAATTAATAAATGCTGGATGGAAAGGTTGAGTTTTAAAATGTTCTGGTCCTGAATTAACAAATGTACGAGCTGCAGCACCATCAGCAATAAACTTTGATTGTCCATTATAACCACCTGAATTAGTACCAAAATCAGGCTGAACAACAGATATACCTCTAATGTGATTAGGAGCAACAGCTGATGAGGTAATCCTCATTCCAATACCTGCTGTGTTGTTGTAAGGATCTCTAGCAGGATTTCCTGTGGTAGAAGGAACAGTAATCCTACAGTAATGAACACCAGCAGAATTATTAGAAGAAACAAATCTATCATCTAAGGATGTAATACCAACATTAGGTACACCAAAATTTAATTCATATCCATTTGCAGCAGGGATTGTACCAAAAGAACCTGTAACAGTTTTAATCATGCCATTACCATCGTTCCAAAAAAACTCTAAAGTACCTTGACCTTGCCAGAAAACATAATAATCACCTAAAGCATAAGGAGAATAAGTCTCTCGTTGCATATATGTTGTTATATGGGTAATAGTACCAGAATAAGTATTATTGATAGAAGTCTGCAAACCACTTACATTATAGGGAATACCACCTGTAACATAGCCATTGGCATCTTTGGGCAAGGCGTCCAAAATAGGTTGCTCAGGGCATGCAGGAGCTCCAAAAATACCAGAACAAACTGCCGTTGGACTAGTACCTGGAAAACGCCAACCTATATTTTCCTTGAAAATATCTTTGAATTGAAGTCCTGTAACATTTTGTCCAATTTTGAGACAATTGTTTTGAGCAAAGGCAGCATTTACGACACAAAACAATGCAGCAGACAGGTACAATAATGTTTTGAATGTGGTAGAAAACTTGTTCATAATAGTTTTTATTAAAGTTATATAGTGTCAAATTTTAAATAATTTTAGATAATTTTTTAAAATCGAACATTTTAGATGTTAATACAATTAATATTATCGTTGTAACCCAAGAAATATCAAAATAGTTTACAATATTCTTAAAATAATTCAACTTTAACAAATTATATTGTATTTAATTATTTAAAAATTGTATTTAATTGAGATTACTTTTTCTAAAAAAATTAACAAAAAAGTAAATTTTTACTTCATTAGTAATAAAAATTTAATATAACATTGTATAAAATATTACATTTTAATCAAATAATAACTTTCTTCTTTGGCTCCAAAAACTGTTGATGAAGTAGAGTCTATGATTTTTAAGTTATTTTCTATTAACAAATTTTTGTCAAAACACACTTTTTGTACTATTAATAGTTTTGGTTTTTGTGGGTCTAAAAATAGATGGCATCTATTGATTAATTCATCTAAGGGCAAATGAGCACTGCTAGATGTTTGTGGTAGTTTGTTGTTGAAACGCCAACGTGCAAAGGTACCCATAGCATCAAAAGAGGGATGATATACTTGAATTGATGGCAAATAGACCAAAATAGGCGAAATACCAAAGTCAGACTCGCCAACGAGTTGGTGTGTGAGGTAATATTTGTTTTTGACAATGATCTGGGCCATTTCTTTGGATGCACTAAAAGGCCGTTTGATTTCGTTGCCAAAAAACCGTAAATTATAAAAATCAGACACAAAAAGGATAAAAAAAAGTAAAATATTGCCATAAAAAATTGACTTTTGTTTTTGTACTTTTTTAATTTTATGTTCGTCTAAAATAATCCAAATCAGTAATATTAAAAAAATAAAAGGCAAAAAACTATGCCAAGCATTGAAACTGTAAACAAAACTATGAACTACAAATAATGGTAAAATGAAAATAAAATAAAGTAATATATACAGGCTATTGAATTTGAAGAAATAAAAAAGTGGCAAAATTGTAAAAAAAATAAAATACCAGCGTACAGGAATAGGATTAAGCAAGTAAACTAAAATTTGAGAAAAAGAATTGAGTCCAATAAAAAAATTTTGAAAAGTAAAATTTTCTATATCAATTCTGAAAACACTATCTAATGGTCGTTGGACTTGCCATAAAAGTAGGACTAACCCTACACCTAAAATAGAAAAAAACAAGAAATGTTGTTTGCCATTGAAATCTCGAAATTGAACGACTTGGATAAAAATAGCTCCCAACAAAATGCCCAACATCAAAACCTGAGATTGGCTTAGGAGCAATAACGAAAGGGCAAAAGGGAATATATTAGATTTTCGGGTTTTAAAAAAATGAGCAAATAGCATCAAACCCAATATGACCAAACAGTAATTGCGAGCTATCACTGTGTATTCGTACATGATAAAATAGCTACAACAAAAAGCAAATTTTATGGCAATATGAAAAGGCGATTTAGTAATAAAAATATATATCGCTGCGCACATTATAGCCCAACAGAGTAGCTGCATACTAAAAATGGGCCATCCAAATTTGGCCAGTGGCACAAGCATAAAAGTCCACAAAGTGGGATGTCCTTCGTAACCTGCCATGCCGATAATTTGAGATATATTACAATCACGAGCTATAAGCCACTTTTGGGCTTCGTCCCTGAATGGTTCGTGGTGCCATACTAATACAAAGGTAGAGATGACAAAAATAGTAAAGAGTAATAATTCGAGTTTTGGTAATTTTGAAACCATTAATTTAAAATATTTTTTGTGTTTAGATACTTTTTTGGAGAGTATCAATAAAAGCCCTTAAACCCCCTGAATAAAAGCCCCCAAACCCCCGAAGGGGGCTTAGCTAACGCATATAAAAAGCCATTTAGAACGAATTTTAATCAATAATCAATAACCTCAAAAAGCCCCACCCCCTGCCCCCTCATCCCAACACTATTTAATTAAGAAAATATTTTAAAAATAAAATAAATAAACCATTGATTATCAGATACTTATGTTTATATTTGTGTAATAAAAATACTAAAAAAAAACGAATATGAAGTATAACAAGTCCCAACAGGACTTCCACAACGGAAGCCCTAAAAAAA
>JAAFIH010000039.1 GCA_013297755.1 Cytophagales bacterium | reverse complement strand
TATAAAAAAAGTATTAAAATAACTGATGAAGAATTAGAAAACATTAATCTTTCTCGAAACGAATTTAGAGGAGATTGGAACTACACAATATTGCCTTAATTGTATTGTTTATTGTTTAACAATCCCTAAGTACCACAACAGGTCATTGGAACAAAAGTTTTAAACAAACAATGGATATAGATGCGAGTGCAACAAGCGCTTGGAACGCTGGAGCTGGTTTTAGCCCCATAGGAAACACCACAAATCAATTTACAGGCACTTACACAGGTCAGGATTTCAAAATTAGGGGGCTTATTATAAACAGACCTACTCAAAATCAAGTTGGTTTATTTGGACGTACAAATTCTCCAGCATTGATATCAAACCTAGGCATAGATGGAGGCACCGTAACTGGACTAAGTCAGGTTGGCGGCTTGGTAGGAACTAATAATGGCATCGTCACTGCCTGCTACGCCACAGGGGCAGTAAGTGGTGGGAGCGATTATGTTGGCGGCTTGGTAGGAAATAATATTAGTGGAGGAGGAATCCTAACTACCTGCTACGCTACAGGAGCTGTAATTGGTAGTAGTTTTGTTGGCGGTTTGGTGGGATATAATTGGCGCTCTATCACTACTTGCTACGCAACAGGGGCAGTAAGTGGTGGTAGTTATGTTGGAGGTTTGGTAGGAAATAATAATGGCATCGTCAATACCAGCTATGCTAAAGGGTCTGTAAGTGGGGGAAATTATGTTGGCGGCTTCATAGGATACATTTGGGCAAGCAATATTAGTTCCTGCTACGCCACAGGTGGTGTAAATGGGACTAGTAATGTTGGCGGTTTTGTAGGATTTAATAATAGCACCATCTCTAACTGCTACGCCACAGGGTCAGTAAGTGGGAGTAGTGCAGTTGGCGGCTTGGTAGGATTAAATAGTGGAGGCACATATAATAACAGTTTTTGGGATACCCAAACTACTAATCAATCAACTTCGGCTGGTGTTGGTGCTATTGGCAAAACTACTACCCAGATGCAAACCATCAGCACCTTTACCGCTGCTGGTTGGGATTTTATAAACGAAACCACCAATGGCTCTACCGACACATGGAAAATGGATATATGTAACCTCAATAATGGCTACCCTGTGTTGGCATTGCAAGAAACCATTACTACGCTTACTTCAGCACCAATTGCCAGCAACCAATCTTTTTGCAGTGGTGCATTGGTCAGTAGTATTACAGCTACAGGTGCCAATCTCAAATACTATACCTTGTCAGTAAGTGGCATTGCCTTAAATCCTAGCTCAAGTATAACTGGTTCTAATCTATATGTATCTCAAACCATCAATACTTGTGAAAGTAAAATAAGAGCGCAAGTAGTTATACAAAACTCAAATACCACCATTACTGGTCAATCGTTATCCCAAACGGTATGTGGTGGCACTATGGCTATATTTGGTATAACTACTACAGGAGCAAGTTTAAGTTATGCATGGAGCAATGGCTTGAGTACAACCACAAGTATGCTAACATCTGTAGTTGGTAATAATTATAGAGTTACTGTTTCGGGTACGTGTGGTACTAGAATTTCCAATACGTTTAGTTTAAGTACTTTTGCAGGCACAATAATTGCTACTCATCCCATCCCCCAAATTATCAATTCAGGTAGTCTTGCTACATTTTCAGTTTCAGCAACAGGTACAAACTTGTCCTATAAATGGAATACTGGAGCAACTACTACAGGCATTAATACCACTGTCCCAGGTATGTATCAAGTTGCAGTTTCTGGTACTTGTGGGGATGAAATTAGTAATGCTGTAAGTTTAAAATATAATGCTACCGTAAATGGTAATAATTTCACAAGAGAATATGGTTCAGCCAACCCCATATTTACAGGTACTATTTTAGGCTTGGTAAATGGCGATGTTATAAATTATAGTGGCACAACCGCAGCAACCAGCCTTTCGGGAGTTGGGGTTTATGCAATTGTTGCAACAGCTACAGGAGCAAACTCAAATAATTATCAATTCTCCATTATCAATTCTCAATTAACGATTACTGCCTTGGCTTTTGTGAGTACAGCACCTAGCCCAATAGTTTTTAATAGTAATGTTTTTGATAATACACCAAAAGTACCCAGTGTGGTTGGTTTGCCAAGCACTTCGGGAGTAAACTATACCTACAATGGTAGTAGCACAGCACCCACCAATGCAGGAAGTTATACAGTTGTGGGTATAATCACAGACCCAAATTATACAGGTACAGTAACAAGTGTAATCGTAATTTCTCCATCTGACATTAGCAATCAACTTTCGGTAGCTGGGCTTAGTAATAGTGTTTATAATGGTTCGCCAAAAACTACAAGCATTACAGGTTTGCCTTCAGGAGTTGCCAGTAGCGTTACCTACAATGGCAGCACCACTGCACCTACAAACGCAGGTACATATACAGTTGTGGGCATCATCACAGACCCAAATTATACAGGTACAGTTACAAGTGTAATCGTAATATCTCCATCAGATATTAGCAACCAACTTTCGGTAGCTGGGCTTAGCAATAGTGTATATAATGGTTCGCCAAAAGCTACAAGTATTACAGGTTTGCCTTCAGGAGTTGCCAGTAGCGTTACCTACAATGGTAGCCCAACTGCACCTACAAACGCAGGTACATATACAGTTATAGGTATTGTAAATGATAATAATTATGTAGGTACAGTTACAAGTGTTATCCTAATTTCTCCATCAGACATTAGCAACCAACTTTCGGTAGCTGGGCTTAGCAATAGTGTATATAATGGTTCTCCAAAAACTACAAGCATTACAGGTTTGCCTTCGGGAGTTGCCAGTAGCGTTACCTACAATGGTAGTACCATTGCACCTACCAATGCAGGTACATATACAGTTGTAGGTATAATCACAGACCCAAATTATAGAGGTACAGTTACAAGTGTTATCGTAATTTTGCCAGTTTCGGCAACCATAGTTGGTAACAATGCAACCAAAGTATATGGGCAACCCAATCCAGTTTTTACAGGTACAGTTTTAGGTTTGGTAAATAATGATGTAATTACGTATAGTGGTTCAACAGCAGCAACCAGTCTCTCTGGTGTGGGTACATTCCCAATAATCGCAACTGCTTCAGGAGCAAACGTGGGTAATTATCAATTGTTAATGGTTAATGGTCAATTAACAGTAACACCAGCAAATTCAAGTGCTTCTGTTTCAGGTATTTTGTCGGATGGAAATATTGTTAACGCCACTGTGCCAACAAGTATTACCATTTCGGGTTCAGGTTTCGAGCCAGGAGCAAGTGTTACTGTCAATGGTGTGGTTTTGACAAACGTAATATTAATTAACGTCTCAACAATTATAGCTACTTTGTCAGCTGGCTCAGCCACAAGTAGCAATGTGAGTGCAATAGTTCAAAACCCAAACCAAAATCCAAGTGCCTTGACTGCTATAGTTGTAGTAAACGCCAATTCGACTAGTGTAAATTCAGCATTAATAATTAACAATTTACAATTAACAATTCATCCCAACCCAAACAATGGCAGTTTCACTATTTCTGCAGCTGTGCCATTGGGCAAAGTTATGATTTATACCCTCGATGGCAAATTGGTGCAAACCAAAACAACCACCGAAACCAAATTATTTGTTTCGGGTATTTCAACAGGCACATACATTGTATATGTGGGTAAATCGAGTGTAAAAGTAGTGGTTGAATAGGTAACAAAGGATGCCATCGCTCAAAGTGATGGCATCCTTTGCTGTTGCGAATGCTTTGCGTCATTGCGAACGCAGACAGGGTTTTGAACCCTGTCTGCGTTTGATTTTATAAAGATACCATCGCTCCAAACGATGGTATCTTTATTTTCTAATCAATCAAACCTATGAGGTTTTTAAAAACATTATAGGTTTGCGAACGCAGATAGGGTTTTGAACCATGTCTGCGTTTGATTTTTTAAAGATTCTATCGCTTGGAGCGATGATTTCTTTTTTTTAACTACAAACCTATAAGGTTTTAAAAACCTTATAGGTTTATTTACTGGCTTGCCATCATTTTATCTACCAACCTACCAACCTACCAATCTACCAAATTTCGTTTACTTTTTTCGTTAAATTTGTATATATTGCAGACGAAATATACTTATTTTGCAGTCATTTCATTCTTGCGATTTTGATTAACTAATTATACATCCTAAAAACAAAATCCTTGCTTAAAATCCTTCCTTTTTTGGAGTTGGATTGGGTAAGGTAAAATATATGAAAAAAATACTATTTATCCTATTTTTTAGTGCTTTAGCACAAATTGGTTTGGCTCAAACCAATACTTTTAATGTTACAAGTGGTGCATGGAACACTAATAGCAATTGGAGTTTGGGTACTGTACCTGGTATAACACACAATGTAATTATTCCAGCAGGCAGAACAGTTACAGGGCTTTCGACAGGTATTGGGCAATGCAATAATTTGACTGTAAATGGTGGTTTAATTTTTGGTATTGCAAATAGTACATCTATCTATGTAAACAATAGTATAACAGGTACAGGTCAAATCGCTTTTAGTGGTTCTTTTCCAAACAATGCACTTTATATTTTTGGGAATGATGCATTTTCTGGGATTATGTCTGTACCTGCTGGAAATGTAAATTACGCTGGTGCTGGAAATCAAATAATATACTCCAGAAATTTTTTCAACATTCAAATTGGCGGTTCAGGTACTAAGACATTTGACTTTTCAAACAGTAATGTAATTATAGCTGGTAATTTAAGTATAATCAATGGTAGTTCTCTAAACCTTAGTGCATTTGCAAAAAATGTAACTATATCGGGTAATGCGGCCATTAATGGGACGTTAACTTTCGGTAGTACTGCTGCCAAAAATGTAAGTATTATCAATAATTTGTCTGGAATTGGAACAATAAATATGGCAGATGCGGCTGTTGTTAGCAACCTCAACCTTTACGGAGCATCCAATTCCATAGGTTCTTTTAGTTCTACTTCGCCTACCAACCACACAGTTTCGTACCTCCGTGCTGGCGACCAAACAGTTTTTGGAAGTAGTGATTACCCAAAGTTGGTTATTGGTGGTAGTGGATACAAAAATCCAATTTCTAACATTACTTGTGTTGCTGCTAATTTTGCTAGTGGTGTACACATGAGTCTTACTACCATTCCTACTTCAACAATGAATTTTAGATGTTTGGGTACAATGTCTATGGGGGGCAGCAATATTTTTGATTTTGGTTCAATAACCCCTAAAAATGTTCAAATTGATGGAAATTATGAATTTTATGGTTTAATTGTGATGACTGGAACAGGAGTTCCTCATTTGTTTAGAATAGGAGGGGCACTATGGTTAAATAATGGTTTTCCAATTCTAGCAAACAACTCTACAAGCACTATCGAATATTTTGGGGCATCAACGCAAAACATATTGGCTTGTGATTATCCTAAATTAATCTTTTCAGGTGCTGGTTCTAAAAATATTTCTGCTAATACTTCTTATAGTACTTCTTGTTTGATAGATGCAGGCACAACTGTAAATGTAACTGGTGCAAGCCAATTCAAATACAATGTTGGTTGTATTCAATCTGCCATAACTATTGCAGGAAGCTTAAATTTATTAAATACTACCCCAATTATTCATTCATTTACCACAATGAGAATTTTACCCTCTGGAGTATTCAATGCCAATTCGTTTGCAACAATAAGACTCGACAGGCAAACCCTTAACGCAGGTGTGTTTTCGACTACTGGTTTAGTAGAAATGCCTAGTTGTGTATTATTAACAGAAATAGACAATAGTGGTTCGTTTTCAATAGGTAATTTCAATATCAACACTACATCCAATTCAAATACACTCAAAGGAACGCAAGGTATATTAATCAATGGCACTCTTTCTATTAATGGTGCATCTACAAAATTGATTAATCAATCTACTGGAATTTTCACTTTTGTTGGTAATATGTTGGGTAATGGAACTTTTATAAATTCTGCCAACGCCTACACCAAGTACTATGGAACACAAACCCCTATGAGTACGGGTACGCTCAACCTAACTGCTGCTGGCAATACTTTTGACTATGCTGCAGCTACAGGCACACAATTTGCAAACTCTGCCCCAACTTATTATAACTTTGTAGCTTCAGGTGGTGGTCTAAAAAAACTTTCAAGTGGAGGACTAAATGTAATCAACGATTGTGTAATTACCAATGGTGGTACAAATTTGCTCAACGATTTTGTAGGTGGCGGAACTATAAACATAGGCAATGATTTTTTTGTAGGCTCTGCAGCTTCTTTTAGTTTGCAAGCTGCTAATGCAGGTGCCAAAACTATCAATGTTCAAGGCGATTTGATAGGTACTGGTGGTACTATCAATGTAAGTAATACATTGGTAGTACATACATTTAATTTTTATGGTGCTAATAATTCACTAGGATTAACCACAAATGCAAATATTAACACATTTGCAAGTTTTAATTTCATTTCTAATAATATAAATCAAACCATCCCAAGTGTATCATATCCCAATGTAGTATTATCTAGCACTGGGGTTAATAACACAAAATCAGTAGTTTCAACTAACTCAAACGCTAAAGTATTTGGTAATTTATCACTTTTTAACTCAGTTTTCGATATTGGAAACAATACATTTACATATAATGGAGCCACCTCTACCACACTTGGCAATGCGTTTTCGGCTACAAATATGATTTTGTGTAGCCATCCCAATAGCTTGGTTACTAAATTTTTTCCTAATTCTTTGTCTGGCAGTACATTTTTCTTTCCTATTGGTACAGCAGGGGCTTATACACCACTTACCCAAAATATTACAAGTTCGATTCCCAGCAATGCTACCATTTCGGCAAGTGTAGTAGCCACGGTTTCTCCTAATTTGCGAGACCCAACTTATGCTCTTAAAAGACATTGGAAATTGGCTAGTTCAAACTTTTCTAGTATTACAAATAGTGTAACTGGCACATATATTGATGCTGATGTGCAAGGTATAGAAACTAGCTATGGAAGTGCATTTAATACCACAGGTTGGGCAAACAACCCAACTGGTGTAAATGCAATAACCAATACTGCAACCTATTTGGTTAATGGAATGGCTTATGGTTCAGCCAACTTTACGGCTGCCTATCCTGGTGCTTTGCAATCGAGTATCACGCTTGGCAATATCGCAAATCCAATTTTTTGTCAAGGGCAAGTCGTTACTATTCCTGCCCAAAGTTTTGGCAATACATTTAATACTGTCAATACTTTTGTTGTAGAAGTATCATCTACTACAGGTTTTACAACTTTAATCACAGCCCTTCGCTCAGTAACAGGTGTATCTATTTCAGCTGCTGGTTTGGTCGTTACAATTCCATCAAATTTGGCACCTAATCCCAATTATTATGTACGTATTCGTGCTACCAATCCCTTTTATATTAGTAGTGTAAGTGGTTATTTTTTAAAAATAAATGGTACACCCACCAATACTACATCCAATGCACCTTTTTGTGCTGATGGTTTATCACAAAGACTTTTGGTAGGAAATAATGGCTCACAATGGATAGTAACACCCCCAAGTGCTGGGGTTGTTATTGGTAATAATTTTACAGTAAATAACATAACTGGACCAGGTAGTATATTGGGAACATTTTTTAACATTATTCCTAATGGTTGCACCAGTACAGGCGTAAATGTGGTTATCAATTACATGCCCACAAATACTACCCCACCAAACGTAGATATATGTCCATCTCCAAACGCAAAAACCCTTACAGGTACCAATGGCGGCACTTGGGCTTATGCATCTCCACAGGGTGTTTTTGGTAATATTACAGGCAATATTTACACTGCTGGTACTGGCAATACAACACCTATATTTATTATAACCAGAAACATAGTCAATGGTTGTACTAGCCCAGGCGTAGGCTTCAATGTGCAACCCAACACCACCATCACATCGCAACCCATTGGCGATTCAGAAGGAATAGGTGGGTTTCCATCGTTTACAGTTGCGGCTAATGGGCTAAATTTAACATATCAATGGCAAATTTCAGTAAATGGTGGCACAACTTGGAATACAATAGCAAATAATCTTACTTTTAGTGGGGCTTTATCTCCTACATTGCTTATTTCTAATGTAGGAATGAATCTAAATCAATCTCAATACAGGGTTTTGGTTGGTGGTACTTGTGGTGTATCTGTAACAAGTACTGCAGCAGTACTTACAGTTATCAATGTAAGTGCTGCCATGTATCGCTCCATTACAAGTGGCGATTGGACTACTCCTAGTATTTGGCAAGTGTCAAACAATGGTGGTGCCTCTTGGAATACAGCCACAAATGCTCCTGGTGCATTGGTGCCACAAGATTTAGTAAGTATTACAGGAGGTACAAACGTACAAATCACAGGTGCATTTGCTAATAAACTACTCAATTCACTCACCATTTCTGGTAATTTAGTGCATAATGGCACAGATAGTTTACGTATATCAGGTGCTACATATATATTATCTACAGGCACACTTAATGGCATAAATGCAGCATCAAAAATAGTTTTTAATGGACCATTGCGAAATGCAGGATTGATAGAAGGAAACATAAATAGTATATTGGTTTTTAGAAATGGGTTTGTAAATAATAAATTTAACTTAGATGTTCTGCCAAGTGTGCGATGGGGAGTAAATAATCAAACCATTTCAGGAACAGAACTCATAGGTTTTAGGGGACCACATTTTATAAATGTGGGCATTAGAGTTTCTGTCGCACCGCTAGGTAGTAGCAATCCTTTACAATTTGCAAATACACTTACTGGCGGAAGTGCCACATCTACTTTAGAGCTTTTGCCAAATGCTAAAGTAATGTTTGTAAATGAAAATCTTATGCCAATGAGTACTGGTATTTTGAAGGCGGATGCCATTGATGCAACCGTAAGTTACGCTACTGCATCTGACATTCCAGTAAAACCTACCAACTACTACAACCTCAACTTTGGGCAAAGTGGCAATGGTAGATTTATGGGTAATACAAATGCGGTAAATCTTATTAGTGAAAATGGAGCAGTTTCAACTATTCGGTTCAATACAATAACTGGAATAACGGTCTCGGTATCAGGGAATACGAACCTGAACTTGGTTCAAAATTTTGATATGTCAGGGGGAAATCAACCACATAAGTTAATTCTTTCTGGATTGAATAGTTCAATTGTTTCTGTTGGTGGTTCGTTTTTAAAAGGGAACGGAACAGTTATTTATAATGGTACAGCCAACCAACAAGTTTTTGGGTTAAATTATAACAACTTGATTATTGATAATGCAAGTACAAAAAACTTTGCAAATAATGTAGCAGTAAATGGACTTACTATATCAGGTGGGGCTACGCTTAATTCTAATCAATATAATATGTCTTTTTCTGGAAGTAATGGCTTGCGAATGGATGCCAATACAAGGCTTAATATTGGTGATTTAGTAAATAATACTGGCGAAATTCAAGGAACTGCATTTTTATCGAATCTGCTTTTAGACCCAAGTAGCATTATTGCCTATCAAAACAATGGTACTCAAAATGTAAGAGGGTATCAATATGCAAATCTTATTGTAAACGGCAATGGATTAAAAAATGTGGTTGATGGTGGATTTTTGGCCAATGGAAACGTGTCTATTTTGGGGGCTACAACTACTTTGGCAGCTGCTGCCAATAGCATCAATTTGTTAGGAAATTTTATAAATAATGGCAGTTTTACCTCTGCTTCATCGCAACTTACATCGTTTTCAAGTCTTGGCACTCAAATTATAGGTGGCACTAATCCAACTACTTTTCAAAATTTATTATTATCCAAAAACGATGGTGTACCCGTTATTTTAAATCAAAATATTACTATTGTAGGAGCTTTAGGTTTTAATAGCAATGGTAAATTACAACTTAATTCATCCAATGTTACATTTTTGGATAATGCTACTTTTGTAGGATTTGATGCCACCAATTGCTTTGAATCTAACGGACTAGCCACTGGTGGTAGTGTAATATTACAACAAAATGCAGCCAATAAATACACTCGCTACAATGTGCCATTTATGATAGAAGGTACTGGCGATTATATTACTACAAAAATAAACGATGCTGCAGGTGTTTCGGCTACTGATGCCCTTAGAATAAAACCAATATCTACCATATTAGGAGCAAATTATGCCAAATATGGCATTGATTTTGCTTGGCAAGCAGCAGGTTCTACCTCTTTTGGGTTTTCGGCAACCATGCAAGCCTCTAATTTTATAGGCTCGCCATCCAATGTGTTGGCCAATGGTGTGTTGCAGCCCTTAGGATTCGTAGATATTGCCAATCGTACTTTTAGTTATAATGGCTCGGCAACGACACCAAAACAAGGCACTTTTTTTGCCGCAGGCAATACCCCAACTGCCAAAAAATACCGCTCCGTTTCTAGTGGTTCATGGAATTTTGTGGGTAGATGGGAGCAAAGCTCAGATGGTATTACATGGATACCTGCCACCACAGCCCCAGGCATGTGCATAGCAGGCGATGAAGTAGAAATAAGAGATGTAATAATATTAGACAACACACCACCTTTTACGCTTTCTACTTTAGGCATAAATGCTGGAGCTAATCTTCGATTTTCGGCAGCAGTAGCCCAAAACCTGACGGTAAACGGTAATTTTACCTGTGCAGGCACATTGTTGATGCAAAACAAAGCACATCAATTATTTTTGGGTGGAGCCAAAAACACCCAAACCACAGTGGCAGGTTTGGGTTTGCAAACCAACTTGGCAGGTAGCAAAATAACGTATTTTAGCTCTGCAAGCCAAGAAATATTTGCTTCAGCTGGGTACGAAAATGTAGATATTAGAGGTGGTATAAAAACCGTAGAATTTGCTCCAGATTTAGTTGGAAATGCTGCCGTTGTGGGTATTAGTAGAAATTTGTATGTAGGCACTGGTGCTACATTTAATGCTAATACTACTATCCCAGAAGGAATTAAATTAACAATCAAAGGAAATACAATATTAGATGGTACTTTAAATATTTTTGGAGGTGGTCCAAATTATTTTCCTGCTGATATATCTTTAATTGACTTAGTTATTATAAATGTAGGAGCTTCTATGACTGCTTCTGCTGGAAATAATCAAGCAACTATTCATTTTGAAAACGGACTTTTAAATAATGGCATCTGTAACTTAGATGTTTTTCAGGCAAGGTTTGAATCAAACTCTCAAACAATTACCGCTAATCAACCTATAAATATTATAAATGGAAGCATTAATGTAGGTGTTGATGCAGTTTTTGATGGCACAAGTGAAATTTCTACGCCTGAATTAACAGCTAATTATTGTACAGTAACCAACAAAACTAAACTCACAACCAATTCATTGGCAACTGATGATTTTACGGGTAATACATTTTTTACAAATGCCACAAATGCTTCTTTGCATTTTGGTGGAAGTAGTATAGGTGCATTAAACCTTGATTTCACCGCCACCAATAACCTTGTTGTTTTTGATAATTCTATAAACCAACAATTTATCCCTGCTATAGAATTTTATAACCTTTCCATAGTAGGAAATAATAATTTTAGCACAAATTTTGATACTGGCACCACAATTATAGATGGTAATTTGAGCATAGAAACTATTTTTCCTTTATCATTACAATTACCCAATACAATCTTAAAAGTTAATGGAAATATTCAAGGGACTAGAGATTTAGAGGTTTTAAGCGGAGCCTCTAGTTCAATTATAGACCTCAAAGGAAATTATTCAAATACAGGTGTTTTAACTATTTATACTGGAATTAGTGCTGATAATAAATTTGTTTACTCTGGCTCAGGTAATCAGATTGTAAAACCAACGAACTATGCAACCCTCGAAGTTTCTGGCGGTGGCAACAAAATCGCAAATAGTTTATTACAAATTAACAAAGCCCTTTCGCTTAGCGGAGCCAATTTGGTATTGAATGGAGCATCTACTACTTTAAATCTAGCTACTGGCTCTGTTAATATTGGAGGCTCTGTGCCTTTTGGTTTTGGCAATGCGGTGGTGGCGAATTCGAGTGTAAATGGAATTAATAAAACAGGCTCTTTTTCATCTGATTTTATAAACTTTGTGTACCCAATGGCTACGCCTTCGGCTTATGTACCTTTGACAATTTCAAGTCTAGGGGCTTTTTCTGGAAATACAATCATTAGTTATGCACCTTCAAATTATAGTTCATCTTACACTGATTATATCAAACATCAACTTCAAATTAGTGCTTCTCAAATAATAAATAATTTTATGTTTAAAATAGAAGTCCCACCTGCATCAGTAGTAGGAAATCCTTCAAATTTAACTTTGTTTGTAGATGTAAATCCAAATGGATTAATGACCAATCCACAAACCAATGTGTTTACCAACAGCAATGCTATTTTATTAAATACTTTTCAGACATTAACAATGCGCAGCTCCGCCAGCCGTCTCTACGCCACCACAGCCTCTGGAGCTTGGAACTCTGCTATTTGGGAAGCCTCAGATGATAATGGTGCTACTTGGCTAGGCACTGCCAGTTATCCAGGCGCATCTGCATCTGGCGATAGAGTAATTATAAGAAATGGGCATACCGTAATTGGTGTAAACATAGCTCCACAAACTGTTGGTAATGTAACTGTTTCAGGTATTTTAAATGAATTTTCAAACTTTTCTCAAGGGGGACCTCTTTATGCCAACGAAACGGTAATTGATGCTACTGGGCAAGTAAATGCTACAGCTATTTGTTACACTTTTGATAATTTAAAAGTATTGGCTGGTGGGCAATTATTTACAAGTTTTGGTTCTGCTGCTAATTTCATAAATGGTAATATTTACAACGATGGAACTATCAATTTTGCAAATTCCCTTACAAGATTAGATAATAAAGCCACAAAACTAGAGGGCATTGGTACTTACTTTTTTGGAAATGGAATTTTGCAAACTGTAACTGTGATGACCAATTTTGCTACACAACTGACTGTAGCTGGTACAGGCAATGGACTTGCTTTTAGTTTTCCTACATACAAATGGATACAAGCCCCTGATTCGTATTTTACATTTAGTTCTACAGTTAATTATCCAACTGCCGCCAATTTTGTTGCTACCGCCACAGGCAATACGTTTGAATATGGAGGTGCGGCTAGTCAAAATATCGAAGATTTAACATATTATAATCTTGCTACCTCTGGAGCAAGCACCAAAACTATACTTGCAAACACACTTGTATTGAATGATGTAACAAATAATGCTACAAGTCTAAACTTCGCTACAAACACTAGTCTTACTGTTACTGGTAGCTTCATCGGTTCGGGAATAGTAAATATGTCTTCTGGTACTGCTGAAAAACTTTTTATTGGAGGCGATTTTCAAACTACTGGTAATTTAAGTACGACTTTTAATGACGAAATTCATTATTTTGGTACAAATCAACAATTAATCAAAGCTGGGCAATATCCAAACTTACGTGTAAGTGGAGGAGGAGATAAATTGCTTACTGGCAATATTACTATTGGAGATGGTACAAATAGTTGTACTTTAAACTTGAATGGTGCTAGGGTTATTTTAGGTGACTATAATTTTTTTATTGCAAGTCCTAGTAATCTTAACCCAAATCCTATTCCAACTTTTTCAAATACAAATTTTATACAAACAGATGGTTTGGGTATGCTTGGACATTACAATGGAAATATGACATATCCAGTTGGTAATGGAAATTTTATAAGCAAAGTAGTTACCAATTCGTTTAATGCTAATCCTAATCCAAACCCTGTATACATAAAGTCTGTATCAACAGTTGCATCAGGACTAATTTCTCCATCAAACGCACTCAAAAGGCATTGGGTGCTTTCGGTAGGAGGTACAGCATCTGGTTTTAGTTCTGGAACTATGTTTTGCGATTATCTACCTAGCGATGTGCAAGGCATAGAAGCCAACTATCTTGCTGCTGGCTCACCAAGCACACCTATTGCTTGGAACATAAATGGAGCAGGTTCTGTAAATGCAGGCACAAAAATAATAACATATAACTTGGCTGCTACTTCAGGCAAGGAATTGATTGTTACAGCTGGTCCTCCACAAGCATTTACGCCAGTTGGTCCTTATTATCGCTCAAATGCTACTTTGTCATTTAATTGGTCAAATTCTCCATCTTCTAATTGGCAAGTTTCTAGTGATTTTGTAAACTGGACACCAGCCCCAAATTATCCAGGGGAGTTTCTTACTGGCGATATTGTGAGTATTACAGGTGGGCATACGGTTACGCTTGATGTCAATCCGTTGGAGTTGGGTAATGTGAGTGTGAGTGGGACATTTTTTACTAATACACCCAATACTGCCATTTTTGGTGGAAATGTATTGTTTACAAATACAAGTAGTGCTGCTTTCAATGGTAATACATATTTTAAAAACGGAATAATAAATAATTCTGGTGGTGTAATGTCAATGCAAGGCAATAATTATTTTACTACCAATAATCAAACTATTTCTGGAACTGGAAACACAAGTTTGTATCCTACAAGCATTGTTGGTGTTACATTAACAAATAAATCAACTGGTATTTTGTATTTTTATAGTTCAATAACTGGAACTGATGTTAATTCAACACTTGAAAATGAAAAAGGAGCTGTTTTCTTATTTTCACAAGAGCCGATGTTAATTGGTAATTTAGTTTCATCATTATCTGGTTCATATTTAGGCTATTGGAGCAGCACTGCACAAACTATTAAAGGTGGAAACTATAACAACATAAACCTTCAAAGCAATAATAAATTATTGTTATCTGATTTAACTACCAAAACAATGGGAATTGGAGCAGATTTGGAATTTAGCTCAATATCTCCAGTAAATCTCAACGTAACAAGTGATATTAATAATTTCACTAATACTGTCAATATGAATCAGCCATTGGCTCATCATTTCACTGTACCAGGATTTATTAGCAACATTTCTTCAACTGCAGAAATACGTGGTGGACCTTCAGCAAATGGTACAGTCCATTATGTAGCACCTACTACGCAGCCAATAATAAAAGGAAATTACACAAATTTAGAAATAGGTGCAGGGGTAAAGACTTTACAATATATTGCTAGTGTTGATAAAAATCTTGTCGTTCAAACAAATTCAACCCTTAGTGGTTCAAATTCAACTATTACTAGCCCACTTCAAGCCAACGGAAACACAACCATCAATGGCGTATTAGACTTTGGTGATGCTACCACAGCTCGTACTTTTGCATTTGGCACAGATGCTAATGCAAATTCGCTTTTTGGCAACGGTACTATTCGCATGAAAGGCGGTGTGCAACATGTGTGGGATAATAAACTCAATAACCAAAACTTTACTGGAACTATTGATGCTGATTTGCCGAGTGTGGTGGCCTTTACAAATGCTAATATCTCACAAAACTTGCCTTCAAAACTTGGAGTAAACACCTATCCAAATGTGTTTATGACAGGTGCAGTTAAAAATCAACTTACAAATTCTTTAATCAATGGAAATTTGAGTGTTATTGGAACTACATTTGATTTGGGTACTGCTTCAGGTGATATACTTACAGTCATGGGAACTACTATGGCTGAGACAACAGGAGCTATGATAAAAACTAGCGGCAGTGGGGGGCAAAAAATTCTACTTATTGGGGATTTAAACTTAGGAGGAGCAACTGCCATAAATATTAATTCATCAAGTTCTCCAAATACTCTTGAATTAAGAGGAGCAAATAATATAAATGGAGGCATGGTTACAATTGGTGCAACCCCAAGTGATATTGTAATCTATTCTCGATTAGGTAACCAAATTATGTTGGGAGCAGGAACTCCATTCTCACTAAATTATCCAAATTTAATTGTAACTGGTTCTGGTACAAAACAATTAGTTGCTAATTCTCAAGTACAAGGTCTTAGCATTTTAGGAGCAACCCTCGATAGCCGTGAGTTTCAAATTACAGGAACAGCAACCGAAAAAATGCTTATGGACAATAGCTCTGTGTTGATTTTAGGAAATAACACTGTAGCAACTCCATCTTTGTTTCCCACAAATTTTACAAAACCTAATATTTCTCTACATCCAACAAGTACTGTAATTTATCAAAGTAATAGTAACAACATCGTTTCGGGAGTACCTACTTATGGTAATTTGCAAATAGATGGTGGTGGTACTATCAAATCGCTTTCAGAAAATACCACCGTGGCGGGTAGCCTTTGGGTAAAAAATGGACATTTAGATTTTACTACCTCTGTTTCAAACTTGTTTGTAAATGGTGCAAGTACAGTAAATGGTGTATTGCAGTTTAATGGTGCAACAACACAACCTGTTGCAGCTACATTTAACAATGATTTGATAGTGGCTAACCAGTTTTTATTTGCTACGGCTCAGCCACATTCAGTATTCGTAGGCGGTAATTTTTCTTGCCTAGGTGTATTGAACATGAGTGGTATTGGAGGTAGCTATTTACTAGAGTTGGCGGGTGCAAATAATGTGATTAATCAAGGTGGATTTACAAACTCTAATAATGCAGAAATACACTATTCTGGTTCAGTTACACAAAATGTGGCACCATTAATGAATTATACCAAATTGCGTTTTTCGGGTGGGGGAGATAAAATAGTAACCAATGACATAAAAGTTGATTTCGGGTTATACATGGATGGGGCTGTAATTAAACCTAATCCTCCTAAATTAATTACATTAGAAACTACAGGATTTATATATCATGCTGTGCCTTTTGGTTCAACCAATATGATCGATTGTTCAATTGCTGGTGTTGGGGCTACACTTGTTCGAAAAGCAAGTGCAGATGCGGATTTGAATAATTTTGTTTTTCCCATAGGTTCAAACGGCATTTATTCTCCTGTTACCATTTCAAGCATTTTTGCAAGCTCGTATGCACCAGGAACATCTGGCATGATGATTCGACCAGTATTGACAACACTTGGTTTTACAGATTATATCAGCAGAGGATTTCAAGTTTTTACCCAAAGCATTACTGGAATTTCAGATTTTAAACCCGTATTTAAATTTGATCCATCTGAGGTTGTAAATGCTCCTTCCGATATTTTTGTAAATAATGTACAACTTCCAGTTGGTGGATTTTTGGATTATAGTACTACCAACACATTTGGTGTAAATGCTCCTGGAAATACAGTTATGAATGGTTTGTGGCAAGCCTATTCATATCCAGAACCTACTTTTTTCCGTTCCATAGCCACAGGTAACTGGACAACTCCAGGTACTTGGCAAGGCTCTGCCGATGGCAATACTTGGTATAGTTTAAGTGCAGGGCAATATCCTGGGTATTTGAATAATGGCGATGTGGTAAGTATTAGTGGTGGAACGGCAGTACTTCAAAATACGCCTTTGGCAAACGACTTGCTAAACATAACTGTTTCTGGACAAGTAACTTTTGCAGGTGGAAATATTACAGTTTCTGGTACTACAAATCTTACTACTGGAGCAGAACTGAAACTTGATAATGCTGCAAATTATATTGGTGTAGGCAAAGCTAACATCGCATCTACAATTCCTTTAACTGGTTTTGGAAATTTTGAATTTCAAGGAGGAATAGAATCAAGTGTAACTTCAAATTTTGGAGCTCCAGTTTTGTTTTCAAATAATCAAACTTTATCAGGATTTGGATTAATTTCTTTTAATGGTGGGGTTACTATTGCCAATAATGCAACTGTCGAACAGCAAATTTCTACTGCCAATATTTTATTTCAACCCTTGAATGGATTAGGTGCTAATGCTGTTTATAAAGTTGCTAGTTTTGCTCAAGTTGGGTTTAATTTTACTCAAACTCCTATGCAAACTGGATTGTTAGATGCTACAGCTATTGGATCTAGAGTAATTTACAGTAGTTTTAGTAATCAAAATGTAAAACCTACAACTTATTACAATTTAGATATTATAGGAGCTGGTAATAAAATAATTGAAGCTAATGTTAATGTAATCAACAATGTAGGTTTAAATGGAACACCAGCAGGTATAATTTCTTTTTCTGGTAGTGCAATTTCAACATTAAGCATTTCTGGAAATTTAAATCTTGGAACTGTTACATCAGGAATAGACATGTCTGGTGGTGGTTTAGCACATAGCTTATATCTTGGTGGGGCAACCAATAGTTTAAATACTTTCAATGCAGGCAACGGAACAGTTATTTACAACGGTTTAGCACCTCAAAGTGTATTTGCTGGCGATTACAATACTCTTCAAGTAACAGGAAGTACAATAAAATCATTAACGGGTGCTACTTCTGCAAAAAATATTCAATTAAATGGTGCCGTTCTCAACGTAGGAAATCAAACACTGGTACAACTTGCCCCAGGAACAATAACTGGAACGGTGGCTTTTAGCCCAACCAATTACATTCAGCTTGGCACTGGAGAAATACGAAGAAATGGCTCAAATGCTACGGATTTTTCAAGTGTGGTTTTACCAATTGGCGATATTAGTGCTTTTGCACCTGTAACCATTGTAGGTATGACTGCATCAACCTATGATTTAATTGGAATCAAAACAGGACTTACCACAACAGGACTTACTAATTATGTTTCTCGCTACTTTAGTATAGATCAAGGAAGCACTGGTGTTGTATCTGATTTTAGGATATTATTTAGCTATGCACCTATAGAAAAAATTGGAAATCCAACACAAGTAAATCATACCAATACTGTAGGCACTCCACAACTTGGTGCTGTACCTACTAATAGCTTTGTAGATATAGCAAACAATATATTTGGTGTAAACGCAGCTGGCAATACCTTAACTCAAGGTACTTGGTTTGTAGGGAATAGTTTAATAATACCTACCATGCCTGTAGGCAACAGAGGAATGTATTTAGAAGGAAACCAAGTAGCTGGTAGTAATGTGATAACAAGCACCTTACCAACAAATGCAGTAGATAATATTACTTTAGAAGCTTGGGTTAAATTATCAAAATTGCCAACTGGACTAGCTTTTGTTGCTTATAATGGCAATAGTTCTGCTAATGGATATGGTATTTTTATAGACCCTACTGGTAATGTTTCAATATTTATAGCTGGTCTAGGTGGGGTAAATTTTGCAGCACCAGTTTTACTTAACCAATGGTCGCATATCGCAATAGTTAAAAATCTTGGATTGTGGGAACTGTATATCAACGGAATAGTAGCACCTTATACAGGGGGTTGGCCACAAAATGCTGTATTTGGTCCACCTTCAGGAAGTTTGGTAGTAGGTAATGGCTTTGGAGAATCCAATCCTTTTGCAGGTCAAATTGATGAAGTAAAAATATTCAACACTGCTCGTACACAAGCCCAAATACAAGCTGATATGGGCTCTACACTTGCAGACGGAGCCGTTGGATATTGGAACTTTGAAGAAACTTCGGGATCAACTGCCAATGATATGTCTGGAAATGGAAATAATGCAAATTTTGTACACATCCCCTTACGTGCACTACGTGTTACCAACAATACCGATACCCCAGCACCAGGTTTAGGCTCTTTAAGACAAGCAATAGCAGAAGCCAATACAGATTCTGATACCGATTATATAGATTTTAGTATACAGCAAACGGTAGCTGGATTAGCAGGAGTATCTACAATAAATGTAGGTTTTCCAGTACTTACTATAACACAACCTGTATTTTTAGATGGTTATTCTTCATTTAATTCTACAATAAATTCATTAAATATTGGCTCAAATGCTCAATTAAGAATAAATATAGATTTAGCTGGTACTGCACGTCCATCTGGCTTACAAATAAAAAATCATTTTGGGAGTTTAATTAGAGGTCTTTCATTTTACAACATTCCTAACGATGCAGGCGATGGACATGCTCTAGGGATATTTAATGCAACAAGTAACACTATACAAGGTTGTTGGTTTGGTATAGATGCATCTGGTGTAGCTAAAACTAACATGAATGGTTTGTACCTTTCTCCAAATGCAAATAACAACTGTATAGGTGGAGATAACTCAAGCGATAGAAATGTTTTTTCTGCATCTCAGTTTCAAGGTATAAATCTACAAGGAAACAATAATTTAATTAAAAATAATTATTTAGGCACAAATGTGCAGGGAACATCAGCTTTTGCTAATAATTTGGTTGGTATTGCTCTTACAGCTCCCAATACAGGAAATAAAATTATCAAAAACTTAATCAGCGGAAATGGAAGTAATGGCGGCATAAAATTACAAAATGGCACCACAAATACTTTAGTACAAGGCAATATTATAGGTTTAAATGCTAATTTGACTTCAAATATACCTAATGCAACAGATGGTATAAAAATTGATGCATTTGATGGAGGTGTATCTAAGAATATTACCATAGGAGGCACAGGATTTGGCGAAGCAAATACTATTGCAGGTAATACTAATTATGGTGTTCAAATTAACAATACTGGAAATGTAGGCGTAATTGGCATTGTTATTTTAAACAATAATATTTATTCAAATAATTTAGGTGGAATTGATTTATTGAATAACGGCAACAACTCCAAAGCTGCCCCAGTCATCACATCTGCATTCCCAATCCTCATTTCTGGTACTTGCTCAGCTGGGGATGTAGTACAAGTATTTAATGATAATACCCCAATAATAGGTACTAACCAAGGTCGCACGTATTTAGGAAATGCAACAGTATCAAGTACAAACTGGTCGTATGCAGGTACTTTTACTTTAGGAGATAGAATTACAGCCACTGCAACCGATAATACCAATGGTACATCTGCGTTTTCAAATGCAGCGACTGTAACATCTCCACCACTCCCAACAATGCCAGTTGGCAACAGAGGTATTTATTTTGATGGATCAATTAATAAGAACATTACAGCTACAAGCCCTACTACACAAGTTGATAACATTACCATGGAAGCTTGGGTGAAATTAAGTAAAATCAATACTAATAACGCTTTAATTTTGGTCAATGGAAATACATCTACAGAAGGCTATGGACTTTTTGTTAATACTTCACAGCAGATTAATGTTATTTGTGGGGGAGCAGGAGGTGTTGCGAGCACTTCAACATTGAACATTAACCAGTGGACTCACATTGCAGCTGTGAGAAGTTCAGGTGTTTGGTCATTGTATGTTAATGGCAATTCTGTAACTACATCTGGTAACCCTGCACCTAATATTATTTCCTCCGCTACTTTTTTAATTGGTTCTAACAATATTGGAACTGAAAATTTTATTGGTCAAATAGACGAAGTAAAAATATTCAATACGGTCCGTACTCAAGCTCAAATCCAATCAGACATGAGCTCTACCACACCAGATGGTGCTGTCGGCTATTGGAATTTAGATGAAAGCACCAACACTACAGCCGCCAACTCTGGTACTGTAGGTGCAACTTCAAATGGTTCGCTTAACAATAACCCCCTTTGGGCACTACGTGTTACAAACAATACAGACACATTCTCAGGAGGTAATTTAGGTTCTTTACGTGAAGCAATAGCAGAAGCCAATACAGATCCTGATACCGATTATATAGACTTTAGTATACAGCAAACAGTAGCTGGAATTGGTGGAGTAAGTATTATTAATCTGCCAAATTCAAGTTTAGATGTAATCAATAACCCTGTTTTTATTGATGGTTATTCAGCTTATGGTTCTTCTCCTAACACTTTAGCAGTTGGTAATGATGCGAATTTGAGAATTGAACTTAATATGGCTTCTGGCTCTAATCTCCGTACAGAAGGTTTATTGTTCAATAATATTTCTAACTCAGAGATTAGAGGCTTGTCTGTTTATGGTTTACCTATTAATGGCTCAAGTAGTTCTCGTTCAGTAGCATTTTTAGGTGGTACTTCAAACACCATTTCTGGTTGTTGGTTTGGTGTAAAAGCAGATGGTACTGCTGCATCTACTTCTAGCAACCATATTGAAATTGGTACAGCCACACAAAACCTGATTGGTGGTAGTACACCACAAGCAAGAAACGTAATAAGCAATTCCGCTTACTCAGGTATTAAAATAAACAGTAATGGAAATATAATACAAGGTAATTATATAGGCACAAATCCCTCTGGAAATGGAGCAATGGGCAATGGTGCATTAGGAGGATGGGGTGTTGTAGTGTATGATGGCATAAACAACCAAATTATCAATAATGTAATTTCATCCAATAAAATTGGTTTAGGTATTACTACAAGCAATACATTAGTAAAAGGAAATAAAATTGGAATTTCAGCCGATGCACTTACAAGTTTAGGAAATTTGCAACATGGCATAAATATTTATTTTAATTCAGTTATACCTCAAAATAACACCATTGGTGGATTTGCAATTAGTGATGAAAATATTATAGGCTTTAATGGTAGTTATGGCATTTCTATAGACGGAAGTTCTACCATTGGAAATAAAATATTTGGGAATCAAATAGCAGAGAATTTTTTGGGAGGAATTTCATTACTAAACGGAGGCAACAACTCCAAAGCTGCCCCAGTCATCACATCTGCATTCCCAACCCTCATTTCTGGTACTTGTGCAGTAGGGGATTTGGTACAAGTATTTAATGACTCACCTACAAGCGTAACTTCCAACCAAGGTAGAACGTATTTAGGAAATGCAACAGTATCAAGTTCAAACTGGTCGTATACAGGTACTTTTACTTTAGGTAATAGAATTACTGCCACAGCTACAGATAATACCAATGGTACATCTGCGTTTTCAAATGCAGCGACTGTAACATCTCCACCACTCCCAACAATGCCAGTTGGTAATAGAGGTATTTATTTTGATGGAGTGGATGATTTTGTAGCTGTTAACAACCCTGTTCAAAATGATTTTACTATTGAATTTTGGATAAAAACCAGACAAACAGGAAGCCCTAGTGCAGGGATAAAATGGTTTGATGGATTTGGTTTGATAGATGGAGATGCAGCTACACTAGATTATGGCATTTCAATGTCAAACGGAAAAATAAGGTTTGGTACTGGTTCAAACTCACCAGTTTTTGATTACACTGCTGAAGGTACAACTCTAGTAAATGATAATAAATGGCATCATGTGGCTGTAACTAGAGAACAAGCCTCAGGTGGTGTGTCTATGTATATTGATGGAGTTTCTGAACCATTAACAGGCAATTTAAATCAAACACTTGGGGGATTAACAGGTGCTGCAACTTTAAAAATTGGAAGAATACAATCGTTACCAAATTTCTTCAACGGACAATTAGACGAAATTAAAATTTATAATAGAGTTTTAAATGCTTCTGAAATACAATCAGATATGGGATTGCCAGGCGTATTGTCGGGTATAGTTGCTTATTGGACTTTTGATGAAAGTACTGGCTTAATAGCAGCTGATGCTACCACATCTTATAATGCAACTTTATCTAACTCACCAACCACACCACTTTGGGCACTACGAGTTACTGACAACACAGATAACGGTTCTGCAACACTAGGTTCTCTTCGTCAAGCTATTAATGAAGCCAACACTGACCCTGACACAGATTATATAGACTTTAGCTTACCTAGTGGCACTCAAACCATACAACCAACCACTTCTTATGACCTAATCCAACCTATTTTAATTGATGGTTTTACACAATTAAATACGCTTACAGGCGAAAACTCAACGCCTAATACCAATCCATTTGGGCAGCCCATCAATGCCAAATTGAATGTAGTAATAAATGGAGCAAATGCTGGAACAGATGCTTTTGTTTTAAAATCTGATAATTCTACATTCAAAGGTCTTGTAGTTAATGGTTTTGCTAGTACTGGTGCTTTTGCTTTTGATAATACTGTGCCAAGTGTAAGCAACAACCATATTTCAGGTTGTTTTATTGGTACAGATAGGGCAGGCACAGTTGCTGTTCCCAATAGCCATGCTTTTATTGCTACTAATCCAAATAGTACTGCAAGGTCAGGTAATATCATTGGTGGATTAAGTAATGAAGACAGAAATCTTTTGTCTGGAAATAGCTATGCAGCCCTAGCTGATTTTAATGGTTGGAATACTGGTTTAATTCAAAATAATTATATTGGAACAGATGCTAATGGCACAACAGCAATACCCAACGGAGCTGGAATAAATGCCATTATATGGAGTAATGGAGTAACTATTTCAGGCAACGTAATAAGTGGTAATACAACAGATGCCATCATTATAGGATCAATTTCTAATGGGGGTTATAAAATCACTGGAAACATTATGGGACTGTCTGCCAATGCTCAAAACTCGTTGCCAAACTTGGGTAATGCCATAAATATTACAGATTGTTTCAACAATACTATTGGTGGCAACCTACCTTTCGAAAGCAACACTATAGCAGGCAATGGGTTAGTTGGTATTTCAATTACAAATACAACTGCTTTAAAAAATATAGTTTTAGGAAATAACATTTATAATAACGCAAATGGTGGTATTTCGCTAATCAGTGGAGGTAATGCAAACAAACTTTCCCCATCAATTACATCTGCCTACCCAACCCTCATTTCTGGTACTTGTGCAGTAGGTGATTTGGTACAAGTTTATAATGACTCACCTACAAGTGTAACTACCGACCAAGGTAGAACTTATTTAGGAAATGCAACAGTTGCAGGTTCAAACTGGTCGTATGCAGGTATTTTTACTTTAGGAGATAGAATTACATCCACTGCAACAGATAACAGTAATGGTACATCTGCATTTAGTGTGGCAGCAATAGTAACACCAACCACACCTGGAGAAGCTTTGGATTTTGATGGGGTCGATGATTATGTACAAACCAATAGCTTGTGGCTTAACAAAACTAAAAATTTTACCCTAGAAGCAATGGTAAATTGGAAAGGTGCCACATCGACTAATCAAATTATACTTTTGAATGGGAATAGTGGCTCTAACGGATTTGGTATTGCTATTGACAAATCAAGTGGAAATAAACTTTCACTATTTGTGCCATTCGTAACTTGGAACACAACCACAACAAGTGCAATATTGCCAACAAATAATTCTTGGCAACGCATAACAGTTGTAAATAACGAAGGATCTTGGGCTTTATATCTCAATGGTGTACCTCAAATTCTGCCAGAACCTACAGCAGTTCCTAATAATATACCAGTAACAATTACTAACTCCTACATTGGTGCTAACCAGGCTGGTCAAGAAAACTTCAATGGAATAATAGACGAAGTACGTATTTGGGATAGAGCCTTATGTGCAGACGAACTTCTAAGCATCTCTAGTTGCGAAAATCCTTCTGTTCAAACAGGGCTTATCGCCAAATATAATTTCAACCAAGGACAAGGAAGTGGTTTAAATACCAGCATTACTACTTTGGCAGATGCCAGTGGCAACAATAATAATGGAACTTTAACCAATTTTAGCTTAAACGGAGTTACATCAAACTTTGTAACAGGTGGTGGAGTAGTTTCAGGCAGTACTTGTACATCAACTATTTGTATTCCACCTACGCTTACTGGGCTTACATTTAATTCATCGTTTGGAAATAGGTTTTGCAACACTGATAATGGCGTTGTAACTCTTACAGGCACAGGTACTTTCAATGGCAGTAATTTATTTGTTGTTCAACTTTCTGATAATGTAGGAAATTTTGCAAATGCTTACGATTTGGTAAGTGTAGCAGGTACAAATCCTAATGTAATTACTTCAGGTGTATTTTTACCATCTACAAGTACACTGGATGGCACAAACTTTAAATTGAGAGTAATCAGTACCTCGCCAGCTACTACTTTTGTAGGCACACCATTGATAACAGTTGTAAATTTATCTTTAGACCTATTTTCAGGTCTTGTAGCCTACTATCCTTTTGATGGCAATGCCAACGATGCAAGTGGAAATGGAAATAATGGAACAATAAATGGTGGAGTAACACCTACTACTGATAGATTTGGAAATACTGGCGGTGCTTACCAATTTGATGGAAATACAGGCTATATAAGTGTAGCAGATGCAAATTCACTAGATTTTACTAACCGTTATACGCTTTCGGCATGGGTATATGGATACGATATGAGTTTGGAGCAAGCAATCATTGGAAAACCAAGACCATCTTTTGTTACAGGATATGCACTTCAATCAGCATTTGGTTCAGTAATTAATTCATTCTGTAATGCAAGTTGCTCAGGTATTTCAAGTTCTATATCGAATTTAAAACCCAAATGGAATTTGATTACAGGAACTTATGATGGAACAAAACAAAACTTATATTTTAACGGAATATTAGTAAATACTCGTATCGAATCCATGAGTTTAGTTAATTCAACTGAGCCCTTGTATATTGGAAGAGAGTTTATTGGTTCAGGCAGCAACGACAGATTTTTTAATGGACCAATAGATGATGTTCGTTTATACAATCGTGCTTTATCTGATGCCGAAATAGCAGCTTTGTACAATGGCTCACAAGCCTGTGTAGGTACAGATTTTGCCCTTCAAAGTCCAACTTTTGCAGGGGCTAACTATGCTTGGAGTGGGGCAGGAACGTATAGCAATAGCAATACTCCAAATCCTACAATCTCTAATGCACCTGCTGGAAATCTAGTTTATACAAGTACAATTTCTAAAAATGGCTGTACTTCAATCTATACAACAACTGTGGTAGTCAATGCCTTGCCAGGTTTAGGAATACAGGCAATTTTACCTCAAACATTATTTTGTGCCAATCAACAAATACCAACGGTTGGTGTTGGAGGCGATGCCAATGTAAGTTATACTTGGCTTGGGTCAAATTTAGAATACCACAACAATAGATTTATACCATCTACAACCTATATTCCTACCACATCAGGCGTTTTAACAATTAGCTTAACAGGTACAAATACGCTCACAGGTTGCACCAATTTTTGGGATAGAGGTACATACACCATTACTGGCATTCCAACCATTACAGGTGTTGCACCTAATCCTGTACAGGCTGGTACACCGCTTACTTTGTTTGGAAATAATTTTGTAGGACAAATTACAAATGCAGCCTTTTTCGGAGGAAGTCAAAGTTCGCTAACACCAACCCCTATTCAAGTAGTATTTATTGTACCAAACTCGGCTCAAACAAGTTTAGTTACTTTGAGTGGTTTGGGTGCTTGTGCGTCAGCCATTACCTCACAAGTGGTAACGGTTACAAATGGCAACTTTTATAGAAGTATTACAACAGGAAACTGGAGTAACTCTGCTATTTGGGAAAAATCTTTAGATGGTACAGTTTGGAATGCAGCATCCAATTATCCTGGGCAGATTAGCACAGGAGATATAGTAAGTATTTCTGGTGGGCATACGGTAAGAGTAGATACAAATCCACAAGTTTTAGGTAATGTTTCGGTAAGTGGTACTTTAAATTCCAATCCAACTAATACAATTATTTTTGGTGGAAAATTACTAATCAACAACTTTGGTGTAATATCTCTCACAGGTACTACTGAGTTACGAAACGGTCTTGAAAATAATTCAACTAGTTCACGTCCAGAATTACTTGGAAATACCTTATTTACAACAAATAACCAAACAATTACAGGTGTTGGTACTAAAGAAAACTTAATAACTAATCTTACAACTATTGTTGGTGTTTCGGTTACTAACAAACTTATTTTTTGGCAGTTGAACGATGTTATCACAGGCACAGATGCGAACTCTACGTTGATAAATGAAAAAGATTTACGTTTTAATTTTGCATCTGAACCTATGCCAATTGGTAATTTAGTTTCAACTATACCAGGTTTTGCAGGTTCAAATATAGCATATACAAGCAACTCGCCACAAGTAATAAAAGCTGGAACATATAGTAATGTAAGTTTAATAAATGCAGGAACAAAAACCCTTATTGGCAATTTAACATGTGAAGATTTTGGAGTAAATAGTCCATTTACTTTTGGTAATTCAAGTGCCTTAAACCTAAATATTAAAGGAGCTTTGGCTATTTGGTATCCAATTACTATGACGGGTTTTGCACACAATTTAACTATTGGAGGCATAATTAACACAAATGCACAGGCAAGTATCGATGCAAGTTTAGGTACAGTTTATTACAACTATAATAACATACAACCTATTTTATTGGGCAAATATCACAACCTTGAAGTGCTTGGTTTCAATCCAAAAAATCTAGAAGGTAATGTTTTGGTTAACAACAATTTACTTATGGCTGGTGCTGTTCTCAATCTTGGTGCTTTCAACCTTAGCATTTCTGGCAATGTAGCAACAGGTATTACACCCACCCAGCCATTCTCTAATACCAACAAAATTGTAACCAATGGTACAGGAAATGTAGAACGTGTAAACACAACCGCCATTTCGTTTACCAATTTTATTTTCCCTATTGGCACAGCCTCAGCTTTTGTACCCATTACGATTGGTGGGTTTGGTGGATCAATTAATACAGACAACAAACTATCGGCAAGGGTAGATAATTTTACAACTACATCTGCTGCTTTTGTTCCTTACAAAATCACGTTAGCCAGTGGGGCTATACCTACTGCATCAGGTATGAATGGTTTTAATTTCAAATTTGAAAGCCCATCAGTAAATGGCTCACCTACGGCCATGTACGATGGGACCACCAACATTACGGGCCAATCGAGCATAGATAATGCTGCCAAAAAATATGAAACTACTTTTGGTGCATCAAACCCATTTTTGTATGGTCAAACCAAATCATTTACAATCTATGACAGCAATTTGGCCTCACTTACTGGCATAGACGTTTCGGCTACCAGTCTTTGTGCAGGTGGCAATTATGTAATATCTATTTCTGGTATTGGCACATTTGATGGTTCTAATATTTTTAGTTTAGAATTATCCAACAATGCAACCCAATTTCCTGGTATTTTGCTTGAAACATTTACAGGATTCCCCAATTTAGGTGATCCAAACTCGGTTAAAGCACTATTAATTCCTACAAATCTTTTAGATGGTTCTTACAAATTGAGAGTCACCTCGAGCTCGCCAGCAACTACTTTGGTTTCGGCACTTACTTACCAAATCAATAATTCTGACCCTGATGTAAACTTATTAAATGGTCTGGTTGCTAGATATAAATTAGATAGTGATTTATTCAATAGTGGATTATTTCCTCATCTATCAACAACTGGCCAAAATACAGGAAACACCAACTTTGTGCCAGACAGATTAGCTGGTGCCGGCTTAATCCCAATGGCTGGTGCTTATGCCATGGATGGTTCCAATTATATCACTGCCAATAATACCAGTTTGCCCACAGCCAACGCCCCACGAGCGATTAATGTGTGGTTCAAGGCTGCCCAACTGCCTGTATCCGAAAATCATATTTTGGTAAAATATGGCTCTAGTAATACTGATAATGTATTTGTAGCTATCAATAATAATACTGGTGGCACTCAATTAGTATTTGGTAGCGACAATGATATGTATGGTACTGGCAATAATTTAGTAATAGAACGCAACAAATGGTACATGGTAACAGCCCTGTACGATGGCACTGCTGTCTCTATGTATGTAAACGGACAAATCATAGGCACTCCACAAGCAAAATCAACTTTTGGCCCCACAAATGCTGTGCAACTTGGCTTAGGTGCTGATAATTTTGCCAACAATAGCACTTTCAAAGGAGTTTTAGATGATGTTAGCATATATAGTCGTACCATTTCTGCCAACGAAATAGCAGCACTCTACAACGAAGGTATGTCGTTTGTGGATGCACCAATTTACTCCAATGCCATGCCTTTTAGCCCCATTTGTTTTGGCTCTGATTTGCAATTAAGAGGCCCTAAAATGGGTACAGGCATTAGCTATTCTTGGACAGGGCCTGGTGGTTATGTATCTACAAACCCAAATCCAACCATTAGCAATTTTGATGCTACCAAAGCAGGAGTTTATAGTTTACAATTATCCAATAATGGTTGCATATCTCCCAATATGCCTTTTACTTTATACACCACAAGTGTCTTGGGTATAGATAAACCTGTGTTTACATTAAGTGGTGTGTCTAGTGCTCCTTATTGTGTTGGCAATCCTATCAATTTGATAAATTCTGGTGATGCAGCCAATACATACACTTGGGCAGGCTCTAATATGGAGTATGTAACCAATAAATTTACATCAAACCTTACTTTTACACCAACAATAAGTGGCGTAGTCAATTATTTTGTAAACATTACAAATACTATTACTGGATGCAAAAACATTGAAAGAAATGTAACTTTGAGTATTACTGGTATTCCAACCATTACCTCTATGGCACCCAACCCAGTCGAAAATGGCAATAACCTTACTTTGCTAGGTTTAAATTTGAATAAAACTACGCAAATATTATTCAACGGAGCTACCGCCATACCCAACATAGCTACCAATACTACACTTATAGCAAATGTACCTTCACTAGCACAATCTGGTATTGTTACTTTGTCAGGCAATAGTTGTGGTTTGGCTCTATCGCCAACAAGCCTCACAATTATAAAAAGTGGCAATTTATATCGTTCAAATGCTACATCCATGAATTGGACAAGTCCAAACTGGCAAGTATCCAACGATGCTGGTGCTACTTGGGCAAATGCAGGCAATAATTATCCTGGCAAAAACAACATTGGCGATTTAGTAAGCATCACTGGTGGTCATACTGTCAATTACGATACATCAGTGTTGCCTTTAGGTTCTGTTACTATTTCAGGCATAAATTCTTTTATAGGTAATACAAGCATAACAATTACTGGGCTTACGTTGGTGCAATTAAGTGGCACAGTCAATCAATTTCCAAACGCTACTGTACAAATGGTATTGGGTGGACTTTTACACAATAAAAATCAATTTTCTTTGCGTGATACTACTAATAAAATTGAAATCAGAAATGGCATATTATCACAAGGACCTACTTTAGAACTTACAAATGTGTTGTTTAGCACCAACAATCAAACCTTAGTTGGTACCAATAATATCAATTTGCAAGGGAAAGTGCTATTCGATGGCGTTGAAATAACGCAAAAAAATGGAAATACTACTGTGTTCCAAAATGGTGCTTTATGGAATGGCACTGGACTAAACTCCAAATGGAATGTCGAAAATGGTGCTACCCTTTATTTGAGAAATGGCGGAAAAGTACTCAACAATGCTACCCTTAGTGTAGGTACAGTATCTAGTAGTGTCATATATGCCTCTGTTGTGCCACAAGAAATATATCCAACCCATTATGCCAACATTACGTTAGAAACCATGTCAGATAAATTAATGACTTTGTCAGGCTTGGGTTATACTTTTGGTAATTTGAGTTTTGTAAATTCAAATGCTGTATTAAAATTAAAATCTACCAATGGAACAGCTGCCCTTGATATAAAAGGCGTTTCTGGCACTGGCCAATTTGATTTGACAAGCAATATTCCAGTGCAATTAAATTTTAGTGGCACTGTGCCAGCCAATGCAAACCTAACCATCAACCCAGATTTTAGTACCGTAAAATATACATCTTTGGTAAGCCAAAATATCATTACAGCCGACTACAATGCACTATATTTAGAAAATGCGACCAAGCAAATGTTTGGTAATATTGTAGCTAATTCTTTAGAATTAAAAAATACTATTCTTACTCTTGGGGCAAATGATTTAACCATAGGTAAGCCATTTGTAGATGGCACTATCACTGGCGTTTATAATAACTCCACTTACATTGATGCCTCAAGCACTGGTTATTTATACAGAAATATCCCAGTAGGGGGTATTCAAGAGACCACCTATACTTACCCTATAGGGTCCAATGGTGTATATGCTCCTGTAAACGTAACAGCCTCTGATTTTGCCGCTGGCAATCCTCTAGGTTTTAGAACAGGTATTACCACTACTGGATTTGTAAATTATGTAAAAAGATATTTTGACCACATCTGTGATGTTGGAGGATTTAGAAATAATACTGGAAATACTATTATGGATTTTAGTTATATTTCAACCGAAAAAGTAGGAAATACACCATCAAATGTGTATTATAATGAATTAAATCTTACAACCAATGCTACACTTCCAACTGCTGTTAATGGTACAAGTTATCAAGTTACATTTCCTGCTGGTATTAAGTATAGCTACATTGGTAGATTTTATTCAGCCGACAATATCATTACTCAAATTACCATTGGTGGCTCAGGTGGTATCAATACCATCACTACCTCAGGTGGAGTTATTTCGCCAGTGGTCAGTTTTGTAGGAGGCATCCTCAACAACACTGCCCTAGGATGGAGTATTTTACCTGCATTGCCCAACAACATAGCAACCCTCAACACGACTACTGGTGCCATTACAGGTATTGGCAATGGGGTTGTTACTTTAGTAGGTACACTAGGCACTGTTACTGGCTCGTTTGTAATCTCAGTAGCTGGGTTATGCACCCTCGATTTGGCCAAAAACATAAATTATTCTACCGATGAAATATGCAATATTGCCAACTTTGAATTTAACATTCCTGCCTCGCAATCTACAGTATCATACAAAATATTGAGCAACAATAGATATTTTGGAGTATCAAAAATAGGTACTGGCAATGCACTAAACTTTACAATTCCTGCCAACAATCTTACCAATAATTCTATCATTAGTGTAAGTGCCACAGGCTGTAATAGTGCTGGCACACTCACTGGTACAGCATCTACTGCCATAGTTAAAATCAAAATTTTGCCAGATGCCCAAACACAAGTCATTGCAGTACGCAATCAGATTTGCCAAAACGAAGCTCCAGCAGTTCAAATACCAACAGCCAGTAGAACAACTTACTATGCCCTTGCCAATGGTGGAACATATCAGTTGTTTAGTTCTAGTGTAGATTTTGTTTTGACAGCAGCAGCCAACAGCCTTGCGGTGGGTACTGTACAAATGGGAGTAGTGGCCTCTGTGCCTGGTTGTCCTCAAGTAACCCTGCCTGGGCCTATCATACAAGTATCGCCAGTGCCTAATATTCAATCTATTTCGCCATTGCAGCTATGTAGTGGGCAGGTATTCAATATCAATTACACATCGTCTGTAGTAGGTACTACTTTTTCTACCAATGTAGTAGGGGTGGTGGGCAATGTTTCTGGGTTTGATGCCAATATAGCTACCCCAGGGCCTACTGTATCTCATACCCTGAGTGGTGTAGGCACAGTCAATTATATAGTACAAGCCCTAGCTGGTATATGCCCATCAGAAGCGGGTAGTGTATATACTGTAACAGTAGTAGCAGCTCCAAATACCAATATTGTAAGCCAAGGAGATACCGTTTGTAGCGGCACAGCCACAATTACACTATTTGATATAGACCAAAACATGACTTACCAAGCATGGAATGGAAATATATTGTTGGCTTCAGAAACCTCGGCTAATGCTGTAAACAAATCCTTGAAACTTACTATTCCTGCTGCTCTACTGGCCAATGGTGGTTTCGATGCTACTATACAAGCCGTTGGATGTACTACTTTGGTATTGGATAAAAAACCAAAAATTGTAGTAAATTTACCTACATCTTTGCTACCCACCATTCAAATAAATAGATCAAATGCCGCAAGATGTGATAAAAACAACACTACTATATCTATCGCTGGCGATTATTTTAGTTACCAATGGAAATATGGCAATGCCTATATTGCAGGAGCTACAACCCCTCAATACAAACCAGTACTTGATGGTCAGTATGCCATAGAAATACAAGCAGGCAAAGGTTGCACCACTACTACATCGCCTATCAATGTGATATTACAAAATAGTATAGCCAAACCTACCATTGCTCAAACAGGTTCGGGCAACGAATTATTTATACGTACACAGCAATATCCTAATTATCAGTGGTATGTGGGCAAAAAAGCCATAGTAGGAGCCACCAACCAACAATACAGGGCCTTGTATAACGCTACCAATTATAAAGTAAAAGTTGGTAACACAGCCACTGACGAATGTGCACAGGTATCAGACAACTACACAGTGGCCGAAACAGGTTTTGAGGAATTATCACGTTTTAGCTTTGAAGAAACAGATAGTACCATAACCATAGTTCCACAACAAGCCATAGAAATTTCGCCTGTACCAGCCACAGATTTGTTGCATATAAGCTACAAAACTATCTCTAAAACTGGTGTGGTATCCATCCAATTATTTGCTGCCACAGGAGCTTTAGTTTACGAAAAAGCATATATTTCGACCCAAAACCGAAACCTAAGCCACGACATAGAAGTAAAAAACTTAGCCAAAGGCATATACAAAATTGTAATTATAGATGGAGACACCAAAATAAGTCGTTCGGTAGCCGTGTATTAATTCGTAGCGATTCCATATATCCTTCATCGTTTACAAAGATACCATCGCTTGGATCGATGGTATCTTTATCATAAAATTCATGCGTTAGCAAAAGCCCCCTTCGGGGGTTTGGGGGCATTCTAGCAAAAGCCCCCTTCTGGGTTCTGTGCATCGAACAGAAGTACTTTCAGGGGGCTTTCTAGCTCGGGGTTTTGGGGGCTTACTTGGTAAGTTTATATTCTCAAAAAATAAATTTTATTTCTTTTTTATTTCTGTTTCTTTTTTTAATTTTGAAGCTAAAATACGGAAATGGCACAAAGCATCACTTTAGAAACTTATATTTCTCTTGAAAAAGAATTTGGCAAAGCAATTGCAGAGAAAGTAAGCAAATTGATAGATTT
>JAAFIH010000038.1 GCA_013297755.1 Cytophagales bacterium | reverse complement strand
CATCTAAAGTCTATCAAAAAAATAAGATACAACCATACCGAAAGTGTAATTACTGAAATCAATAAACAAACCCAAGAGCTTTTGAAAAAAATGAAATTATCTATTACCTAAACTTTTAGGGTTTGAGTTTAAAAAAAGGACTTTCTTTGTTTATTAAATCGTTGCAAACGATTGTCTCAATCGCCCCCGTTGCAAACGAGGGCGATTGGGTAATGTAGGATTTTGAATGAAAATAAAATATTACTAAAAAAGAATGCTTTTTTGAATAGTTTAATTTAAAGTACCTCCCCTTTTGATACTATGGCTTTGGGGCAAAACGAAAGTTTTGAGCCAGGTGTGTGCAGTTGTAAAATTAGATTTTGAGTAGATGCATTAAAAAAACAAGTAAACTTACTTAAAATTACTTGAATGTGTTTGCCCTAAATATAAGTCTATATTTGCCAACTTTCAACCAAATGTGGAAAACTTGCTAATAACTATTCTAATTTCAATGATAGTATTGTGGGTTAATTTGTGATTATTTTTTTTAAGTTAAATGGCTTTTTGCCTCAATTATGCAGCTTAGTCGCCTCGAAGTGAAGGGTTTTAAAAGTTTTGGAGATAAAATAACGATCAATTTTGATAATGGCATTACAGGTATTGTAGGGCCCAATGGTTGTGGAAAATCCAATGTTGTAGATGCTATCAGGTGGGTACTAGGCGAACAAAAAACCCGTAATTTACGCTCCGAAAAAATGGAAGACGTTATTTTTAACGGCACCAAAGACCGAAAACCTCACCAAATGGCCGAGGTTTCTATTTCATTCAATAATACCCGAAACTTACTACCTACAGAATATGCTCAAGTTACTGTTACTCGTAGATATTTTAGAACTGGCGACAGCAACTACGAACTCAATGGGGTGGCTTGTCGCCTCAAAGACATCAATAATTTGTTTTTGGATACAGGCATAGGCTCCGATAGCTACGCTATAATAGAACTAAAAATGGTCGAGGACATTCTCAACGACCGTGATGGCTCTCGCAGAGAGTTGTTTGAAGAGGCAGCTGGTGTGTCAAAATTTAAAATAAGAAAAAAACAAACCTTACGAAAACTCGAAGATACTGACAAAGATTTGATGCGTGTAGATGATTTGCTGTTCGAGATAGATAAAAATTTAAAATCACTCGAAAAACAAGCCAAACAAGCCGAAAAATATTACGAATTAAAAGCCGAATATAAAAAACTAAGCATCAATTATGCCAAACTAACTGTGGCTAATTCGCTCACCCAAATGGTAGATTTGCAACTAGCCGCCAACAAAGAAATTGATAATAAAAATACCATCAGTGCTGCAATTATTACTGGTGATGCTGAAATTGAAAAAACAAAAACAGCCATTATTACCAAAGAACAACAACTAAAAGAAGCTCAAAAATTGCTCAACGAACAAATGGGCAAAATAAGAAATTATGAAAGCGAAAAGAAAATTAAAAACGAAAGACTAAAATATCTTACAGATACCCAAGATAAGCTACAAAGGCAATTACAAAACGATAAAGAAAACAAAGATAAATCAGAAATATTACTGAAATCAATACGTGAAGAGTATGCAAAACTGGCATCTCAGGTCGAAAATGCCGAAAACGTATTGTCGAAACTAAAACTTGATGCAGAATATCAAAAACAAAAAGCCACTGTACTACAAAATAGACTTACCGAAAGCACTCAGCAAATAAGTAGCCGACAAAAGCTAGTATATGACCTCAAAAAATCGTTAGAAATAAACGCTTTGCAAATATCATCTCTCAAACAAGAATTAGAAAAAACAACTTTTGATGACAATAACCAAAATACTGAACTAGAATCATTTGACAAAAAAATTGGCGAACTATCCAGAGTATTGGGTGCTAAAGAATTGCAATTATTAGAAATAGAAAACGATGAGAGCGAAAATGCCGAACAAATAGCCTATATTGAACACAATCTAAAACTTAAAAAAGATACACTTGCCGAACTAAGTCGCAAATCAGATGCCAAACAAAACGAATATAATCTTACCAAATCGCTAGTCGATAATTTAGAAGGTTTCCCAGAAGCAGTACGATTTTTGAAAAAAAACGCCAATTGGGTCAAAGATGTGCCATTGCTTTCTGATATTTTGACTTGTGATGAAAAATACAGAATTGCTATTGAAAATTACTTGGAACCCTACATGAATTATTATATTGTAGAAACCCAAAACGATGCCATAAAAGCCGTAAACTTACTTAGCAATGCTAGTATGGGCAAAGCCAACTTTTTTGTCCTTTCCCATTTAGATAAACTTCAAAAAATAGATTATCAGACCGTAGAAAACATCCATCAGGCTGTGCAGCTGGTGCAATATGAAAAAAAATATACCTCCTTAATTCAGTTTTTGCTTGGTGGCGTGTATTTAATACATGATGTAGATTTGAATAATCCCACAGCTCTTGAGCATTTGTGGGGCGAAGCCATCATTACTCAATCAGGCAAAATTATAAAACGAAAAAACAGTATTTCAGGGGGTTCTGTTGGTTTATTTGAAGGCAAACGCATAGGTAGAGCCAAAAATATTGAACTTTTGGATGCTGAAATCAAATTATTAAACGAAAAGTTATCTGCCCTTAAAAAAGAATTGGTAAGAGACGAAGATAATTTAATTAAATTAAAGTCTAAATCCAAAAAACTAGAAATAGAAAATTTGCAGAGAGAATTTAACCAAATTAAGCAAGAATACATAGCTTATTCGTCTAAAAAAGAACAATTAGCATCGCTACTCAACAAAAATATGGGTCGCAAAGAAGAGGTAATAGACAAAATCCATTTGTTGCAATCTGAAATCGATCAAAACAATCCTGCGGCCCTCAAAGCCGAATCAGAACTACTACATTTGGAACAAAATATCGATGCCCTCAGAGACGAAACAAGTGCTGAAGTGGCTTTGATGAACGAAAAAAACGCTATTTTTAACGAACAAAATATTGCTTTTTATCAGCTTAAAAATAAATGTAATACTGTAGAACAAGACCTAGAATACCGTGAAACAAGCCTTGAATCTACTACACAAAGAATAGAAGAAAACACTTTAGAACTCTCAAAAATAGAAACAGATGTAAAACAAATTTTGTCAAAATCTGAAGTAAACGATGACGAGCTAACTACCCTCTATGAAATCAAAGAAAACCTAGAATTATCGCTCAATAATACCGAAAAAGCCTATTACGCCACCCGTGGACAACTCGATAGCTACGAAAAACAAATCAAGGAATTGCTTCGACAAAAAGAAAATTCAGATACTTTATTACAACAAATCAATGAAAAACTAAACGATGCTAAACTAAAATTATCAGCCATTAGGGAACGACTTTCGGTAGAATTTGAAATAAATATAGACCAAATTCAAAATGAAGAGGTAGATAACACAGTGCCAGAAACAGAGCTCAAATTATCGATAGAAAAAATTAAAAACAGTATCGAACGCCTAGGCCAAATCAACCCCATGGCGATGGAGGCTTACAACGAAATCAAAGAACGAAACGACATCATTTCAAAACAAAAAAACGATATATCAGAAGCCAAAAAATCTTTACTTGATACCATTTTGGAGATAGACACAACAGCCAGAGCCCAATTTGAATCTACATTTGTGGCCATTCGTGAGAATTTTATCAAAGTATTTCGCTCGCTTTTTACCGATGACGACACCTGCGATTTGGTACTATCCGACCCCAACGACCCACTCGAATCTGATATCGACATTATGGCAAAACCCAAAGGCAAGCGTCCACAAAGCATCAATCAACTATCAGGTGGCGAAAAAACACTCACTGCCGTAGCCTTACTGTTTGCCATTTATTTGATCAAACCAGCCCCATTTTGCATTTTTGATGAGGTAGATGCACCCCTAGACGATGCCAATATTGATAAATTTAATACTATTATTAAGAAATTTTCGGCCGATTCGCAATTCATCATCGTTACCCACAACAAACGTACGATGGCCAGTACAGATGTCATCTATGGTGTAACAATGATAGAAACGGGCATATCAAGGGTTGTACCTGTTGATTTTAGAAATTTGAATTAGTAAGATAATGTTGTTAAATTTTTTTAAAAAAATCAATTTTCATTCAACACCAGTCCATCTTTTAGTCTGATTACACGATTGGTCATGGCGGCTATGTCGTTTTCGTGAGTTACAATAATGATAGTCATCCCTTGAGCGTTTAAATCTTTAAAAATTTGCATGATTTCGTGCGATGTTTGCTCATCAAGTGCTCCAGTGGGTTCGTCTGCTAGTATTATTTTGGGGTTTGAGGCAATGGCTCTTGCTATAGCAACCCTTTGTTTTTGTCCACCAGATAGCTCAGATGGCAGATGGTGCGACCTCTCGGCCAACCCTACTTTTGCTAAATTTTCTAATGCGATTTTATGGCGCTCTTTTCTTGGGACTTTTCTATAATACAATGGCAATGCTACATTTTCGGCTGCCGTCTTAAAATTGAGCAAATTAAACGATTGAAACACAAAACCTATAAATTGATTTCTAAAAAAAGCGGCCTGAGTTTCAGTAATTTTGCCATTAATCAACTTGTCGGCCAGATAATACTGCCCCTCGTCATACGAATCTAAAATGCCCAAAACATTGAGTAAAGTAGATTTGCCAGACCCTGAAGAGCCCATAATAGATACAAATTCGCCAGCCTCAATGGTAAGATTTATGCCTTTTAATACATGAACTTTGTTGTTACCAGAAGTATAAGTTTTATGCAAATTTTTTATTTGTATCACAGAAATTTATATATTTATGTGCAAAATACATTAAAAATTGGAAAAGAAGAAAATATTAGTTTTAGGTGCAGGTCGTTCAGCTACGGCTTTGCTACAATATTTGGAAGAAACATCTACCAAATTACCTTGGTTTATTACTGTATCAGATAAAAATCTGGACATGGCTAGGCAAAAAATACAAAAATTTAATCATACTGAAGCCGTTTTTGTAGATTTTCAAGCCGAACCACACTTATTGGCAAATTATGATGTAGTCATTTCGTTGTTGCCCCCAGCTATGCACTTACAGGTAGCTCAATTGTGCTTACAATATGGCAAAAGCTTGATTACTGCATCCTACAACAATACCCAAATGAACTGCTTAGATGCAGAAGCAAAACGAAAAAACTGCTTAATTATGATGGAATGTGGCCTCGACCCTGGCCTCGATCACATCACTGCTTTGAATGCCATAGAAAATATAAAAAGTAAAAACGGCAAAATAATTAGTTTCAAATCTTACTGTGGTGGGCTTGTAGCTCCAGAATCCGACAACAACGCTTGGGGTTACAAAATAAGTTGGAATCCACGCAATGTTGTTTTGGCAGGCCAAGGAGGCATTACTTCTTTTCTCAACAATGGTACTATCAGATACCTACCTTACCATAAATTATTCGACAAAACTACCGAAATACAAATACCTCAGTTAGGATTACTCGAAGGCTACGCCAACAGAGATTCTTTATCTTACAAAGATATTTACCAATTACCCGATTGTCATACTTTTGTAAGAGGCACGCTAAGAAAAAAACATTTTTGCAAAGCCTGGAATTTTCTTGTATATCATGGTCTAACAGACGATAGCTATTATATCGAAAACTTACAAAAATATTCATTAAAATCATTTACTGAATTATTTTTTGATAAACAAACGGTTCAAAATACAAATAACATAGAAGTAATAAAAAGAATAGAAGAGCTTGATTTGTTTTCGACCGAAAAATTACCTTACGAAAAAGCAACTCCAGCCATGATTTTGCAATATATCATCGAAAAAAAATGGATCATGCAACCTACTGATTTGGATATGATTGTGATGTACCATGAAATGGAATACGAAATAGATAACATCAAAAAAACCGAAAAATTAGTATTAACTAAAAATGGAGACGCTCAAAATACAGCCATGGCTTCTACCGTTGGCTTGCCTCTGGGTATAGTTACCAAATTATTTCTCACAAATAAAATTCAAAAATCGGGCGTTCACATACCTATTTATTCTGATTTGAACAAAGAAATATTAATAGAATTGAAAAAAAATAAAATTGAAATGATTAACTTATAAATAAATAGAATTCTAAATTTATTAAATATTTCAAAAATATTAGTAATAAAAATATAAAATTACTCTATATTTTATACTCTTTTATAGTCAGTAATATATATTTTTAGATGTAGGTAAATTTCTAAAAATCAATTTAATTTTTTTAGAAACCCGCCCAAACCAATTTTTGTAAAGTTGATTCACAATCTAGGTGGCGGTTTTCAATATAAATGTGGTTTTTAGAAAGTTCCTTATTTTTAAATACATTTGAACAAATTCATTTGAACAAATTCATTTGAACAAATTCATTTGGATAAATTTTTAACTTAAATAATTGTTTCATTATTTATTTAACAACAAAAAATGTATATTTTCGATTAAATATAAAAGTTGAATCAAAATGAAAACGCCCACTATTGAAATTGATGTAACCCAAGAGCGTAAAGAACTTTTGAAACGATACAAATTATTGCTCAAAAGTGCCAAACCTTACTTAAAAGGCGATGATGCCAAAACAATAAAAAAAGCCTTTGCTATGGCTACCGATGCTCATCAAGATATGAGGCGAAAATCGGGCGAACCTTACATTTATCATCCCATAGCTGTAGCTCAAATTTGTGTAGACGAAATTGGCCTTGGCACTACTGCCATAGTTGCTGCCTTGCTACACGATGTAGTAGAAGATACTGATATTAAGGTAAAAGACATACAAGCACTTTTTGGCGAAAAAGTGGCTCTCATCATCGAAGGATTAACTAAAATAGCAGGAGTATTCGAACATGGAAGTTCGCAACAAGCCGAAAATTTTAGAAAAATGCTTCTTACACTTTCTTACGATGTAAGAGTAATATTAGTCAAACTTGCCGACCGATTGCACAACATGCGAACCCTCGATAGCATGGCCATAGACAAGCAACTGAAAATTGCCTCCGAAACCATGTTTTTGTACGCTCCACTGGCGCACAGACTCGGGCTCTATGCCATAAAATCTGAGATGGAAGACCTCTATTTGAAATATACAGATGCCAAAACCTATCGTGATATTGCCTCCAAATTGCACCAAACAAAAGCCACTAGAAATAAATTTATAGTCGATTTTATTACTCCTATTCAATCAGAATTAAACAAAGCTGGATTTGAAGTAACTGTCAAAGGTAGGCCTAAATCTATTTTTTCTATTTATAATAAAATTAAAAATCAAAATACACCATTCGAGCAAATTTATGATCTTTTTGCTATCAGAATTATACTACATCAGGTAAAGCCAGAGGATGAAAAAGCGGCTTGTTGGCGTGTTTATTCTATTATTACAGATTACTACAAACCCAACCCCGACCGTTTGCGAGATTGGATAAGCACACCGCGATCTAATGGTTACGAATCACTACATACCACCATCATGTCGAGCCTGGGCCAATGGGTAGAAGTACAAATAAGAAGCGAACGAATGGACGAAATAGCCGAAAAAGGCTATGCAGCACACTGGAAATACAAAGAAGGCGGCCCCAACAATGCCGAAGCTGGCCTCGAGCAGTGGCTTTCTAGGGTGCGTGAGGCCATAGAAAACAATGATTTGCCAGCCCTAGATTTTGTTGATAATTTTAGAAATAACCTATTCAAAGAAGAGATTTTTGTGTTTACTCCCAAAGGCGAACTCAAATCATTGCCTGCTGGATCTACCACCCTGGATTTTGCTTTTGATATACATACCGAAATTGGTACACACTGTATTGGTGCCAAAATAAATCAAAAATTGGTACCACTAAGCTATATTCTTACCAATGGCGACCAAGTAGAAATTCTTACCTCACCCAAGCAAAAACCTAATGAAGACTGGCTAAAATTTGTGTTTGCCACCAAATCAAAAGCCAAAATAAGAGAAGCCCTCAAAGACAACTTGAGAGAACAAGCCGATGATGGCAAAGAAATCATAGCTCGAAAATTAAAAAATGCTAAAATTGATTTTTCTGATGAAAATCAACGTAAGATTATGGATTTCTATGGCGAAAAAAGTGCCTTAGAGTTTTTTGCAAAAGTGGCCAAAAATCAAATTGACTTAAACCATTTATTAGATTTCAGCAAGCCACATTTTCACGAAGTCAAAACCCCATCCATTGCTAGCAAAAAAGATTTTGTAAGAGAAATTTCCAAAGCCCGTGGCGAGCCTTCAGATATGCTATTGATAGGCGAGGACATGGAAAAAATCGACTATAAACTTGCTACTTGCTGCAACCCAATCTCTGGCGATAGTGTTTTTGGGTTTGTAACCGTAAGCGAGGGCATCAAAATTCATCGTACCAACTGCCCTAACGCTATAGAATTGATGTCAAAATATGGCTACAGAATCATAAAAGCCCGTTGGACATCGCAAAAAGAAATAGCTTTTCCAGCAGGTATATTTTTTGAAGGAACCGATAGAGTAGGTATCATCAATGACATTACAGTAATCATATCTACAGAACTGAAAGTTAATATGCGTTCGATAACTGTAGAATCTGATGACGGCATTTTTAGCGGCAAAATCATCGTTTTTGTGAATGATACAACCCATCTTGATAAACTCATCGAAAAATTACAAGCCGTTGAAGGCATTTTAAAAGTTACAAGATTTGACTATGGAGATTATTAATAATTATAAATAATGAGTCAATGTCGTTTACTTAAAAATCAGATTACCTTTCTCATTTGGATAAAGACTAAAATTGAGCCAGCAAAAATGCTTAACTAAACGGCTTTGATTGATAAGTTATAAATGATTTATGATAACATCTGAAAACCATCATTTCGTTGTTTCGCTTTCATTTATGTTCAAACGATAATTCTGATTTATGCTTTGGGTTAGGGTTAGAGTAAGGTTTTTTTTGAAAAATTATATGAGGTTTTTAGAAATTCTTTGACAAGTTATTTGTAGAAATCTAAAGTTATTTATGGCTGATAGCTTTAATATTTAAAATTTAATAAAAAGTAATTTTGAAATTTATGCCAATATGTCTGTAAAATTTTGTTGGCAAAGAATTTGTTTTTTGTTTAAAAATAGAAAAACGAAAATGTCTATGAACCAGCCTAACAACGCAGAAAACAATTTACAAGAAGAAGAGATTTTAGAAAATACAACTTCTGAAACTGTTGATGTACCCGAATTGTCAGAAGACGAAATAAAATTAGCCAAAACAACTGCTGAATTGGCAGACATGAAAGATAAATTTATACGTTTGCAAGCAGAATTTGATAACTTTCGTAAACGTACTGCCAAAGAAAAGCTAGACCTTATCAGCACAGCCGAAGAAAAATTAATGCTTTCGATATTAACAGTGGCCGATGATATGGACAGAGCCACCCCATCTATGCAATCAGCAACTGATGTGCAAGTGCTCAAAGAAGGTATTGAAATCGTATTTTCTAAATTTAGAAAAACATTAGAATCCAAAGGATTGAAAGCCCTAGAAACAAAAGGTACTGATTTCAACCCAGATTTGCACGAAGCTATTACTCAAATACCTGCACCTACACCAGATCTTAAAAATAAAATTGTAGATGAAATCGAAAAAGGATATTATCTAAACGATAAATTAATACGTGTAGCTAAAGTTATCATTGGTAATTAATAGAAGAAAAGTAATATTATTTTTATTTTACTTTGAGTAATAATTTATGATTTACTCATTGTAATTAAATTTATTTAGAAAAAAATGGCAAAAAGAGATTATTATGATGTGCTGGGAGTAACAAAGCAAGCAAATGCCGATGAGCTAAAGAAAGCCTATCGCAAAATGGCTATCCAATACCACCCAGATAAAAACCCTGGCGACAAATCGGCCGAAGATAAATTCAAGGAAGCAGCCGAAGCGTACGAAGTGCTATCAAACCCAGATAAAAAAGCCAAATACGATCGTTTTGGGCATCAAGCTATGGGAGGTGGCTCGCAAGGTGGGGGCATGAATATGGATGACATCTTCTCTCATTTTGGCAATGTTTTCGACCAAGACGAAAGCCCTTTTGGTAGCTTCTTTGGTGGCAGTCGTGGCGGCTCAAGGGCAAGAAAAGGCTCTGATTTGAGAATAAAACTCAAACTTACTATCCATGAAGTAAGCAATGGAGTAGAGAAAAAAATTAAAGTAAAACGCTATGTGCCTTGCAAAGCATGTAGTGGAAATGGGTCTAAAAATGGTACATCGCTACAAAACTGCGGTACATGTGGTGGCACTGGCCAAATAAGAAAAGTACAACAAACCATGCTTGGACAGATGATGACAACGGCCACTTGCCCAACTTGCAATGGCGAAGGTAAATCTGTAACCCAACGCTGCGAAGTATGTGCTGGCGAAGGGCGTGTACTAGAAGAAGAAGTAATATCTGTAAAAATTCCTGGAGGTGTGGCCGAAGGAATGCAATTATCTATGAGTGGAAAAGGAAATGCCCCTCAGCGTGGTGGCGTGCCAGGCGATTTGCTCATTGTGATAGAAGAAGAAGAAGACGAAATCTTGAAACGTGATGGTAGCAATATCATTTATGACTTACATATCAGCTTTATTGATGCAGCCCTTGGTAATCACTTTGAGGTACCAACCATAGATGGTAAAGTAAAAATCAAAATTGATGCAGGCACACCAAGTGGCAAAATTTTGAGACTTAAAGAAAAAGGTATCAAAGAAGTAAACAGCTATGGACGTGGCGACCAGTTAATATATGTAAACATTTGGACACCCAAAACGGTAAATTCTGAAGAAAAAGCAATGCTTGAAAAACTTAGAAACTCACCAAATTTTGCTCCAAATCCACAAAAAAATGATAAATCTTTTTTTGAAAGAATGAAAGAGTATTTTTCATAATATTACTCCAATTAGTTTTTATTTTAAGCCAAATATTTTTTTAATATTTGGCTTTTTTTTGAATAATACTTATATTGTTCAATGAAACTATATTTTTATAAACCATTTATATCAAAACAAGCATCAATAGTAGGTGTAATATGCGAGATTTTTAGTACATTTGTATCTTTAAACAATAGCTCAAAATGGTAATTGCAAACCCAATTTATGATGTAGTTTTTAAAAGGATGATGGAAAATGAAAGAGTTGCCAAATTCTTTATTGGTACCCTCTTAGATCAAGCCATCGAAACCATAGAAATAAAGCCCCAAGAATACACTTTTAAGGGTGAATTTGATTTAGATAACCCAAATGATGTAGAAAAATATGAAAATAGATTAAGAGAAAGAAACTCTATTTGGGTGTATCGCCTCGATTATATTGCTACTATAAAAACCGAAACTGGAGAACTCAAAAAAGTATTAATTGAAATACAAAAGGCAAAAAATCAAATAGATTTGATGCGTTTTAGAAACTATTTGGCAGAACAATACAAAAAAGAAGACACTATAAACAATCAAAAAGTAATATTACCAATTACAACAATTTATATATTAGGATTCAAACTACCAGATATTCTTACTCCATGTATAAAAGTAGAACGCAAATATGTAGATTTAATTAATAAATCAATCATTGAAACAAAAAGCGAGTTTGTAGAAAAACTTACCCACGATAGCTATGTAGTGCAAGTAGAGCGAATTACCGGCAGATATCAAACCAAATTAGACAAATTGCTGAGCGTATTTGAGCAAACAAATTTTGTGGATGACAAAAAAACTATCAAAGAATTTACTCACAAAACGGACCTTGAAGAAGTAAAAATTATGACAGATATTCTTCATTATTCAGGCACAAACCAAGAAGAGAAAAAGAAAATTGAATCAGAGCAAGAAGCCATTAGAACCATTAATGCTATGTTTGAAAACGAAAGAAATGATTTTTTAAAGGCATTAAATGAAAAAGATCAAGCTTTAAATGAATTGAAAAAGGAAATGGAAGAATTACGAAAAAAATTGAATGAAAAGTAATTTTATAGTTTATCATTTGCTTATTTGCTAAAAATAGATAATTTTTTGGTAATAAAATATAATTTATAATACTTTTTACTCCCTTTTAGATTCAATTTTTCAAAACCCAATCATTTTTAATAGTTTGAATCCAAATTTTTGTATTATTGCATCAAAAATTAATTATTTTGATACTCTCAAAATTTAACATCCATTATTTTATTCTTATTTTTTGTATTTTTTTAATAGAAATTATAGTATCGCCATTTGGCAATTTCCCGCTCAACGATGATTGGTGCTATGCCATTCCTGTAAGAGATTTAGTGAAAGGACTACCACTAAAATTAGTCAATTGGGGCTCTATGACATTGGTAACACAACTTATTTGGGGTTTTATTTTTAGTAAGTTTTTTGGTTTTTCTTTTTTTGTTTTACGACTTTCGGTACTTAGCTTGCATGTGGTTGCATGCATGGTGCTATACAAACTTATTACCCGAAATAGCAATGCTACTTTAGGTCTTTTTCTTACCCTTTTTTATGTTTTCAATCCTTTAGTTTTGTCGTTGTCTAATTCATTTATGACAGATGTAACTTGCCTTAGTATAGCAATTTTTACAATTTACTATTACCAATTAGTTTTTATAAATAATAATAACTTTTTGGCAATATTTTTGTCAGTTATTTTTACAATATTACTTATTTTGACACGACAGATTGGGTTATATTTACCTATTTCATTAGTAGTAATTGCGGTTCTTAGCAAAAACAAAAGACTTATACTATTGTCTGGTTTGATTTTTTTGGTTGCCATACTCACGCTTCAGCTCTACGAATACTGGCTTGTGGTATCCGAAAACAAGATAAATAACTATTTTAAACCTGCAGATTTGATTTTGACTGGATTCCAAAAAATACCTCAAATTTGTTTTTCGTTTTATCATAGACTAAGTTTATATTTGTTTTATTCAGGTTTATTTTTAATGCCATTTTCAGGTATTTATTTATATGATGAATTAAAAAATATTACTAAAAAAGATTTTTTAAAAGTGATATTATATTGTAGTCCATTACTTATTTGTTCACTGAGGGCATTTCCTAGTTTTCCATGCCACAACGTAAAGAGTAACGTAAGTGTAGGAGCTCAAATTTTATACGATAATTTTATTCCTAATCCCCAAACCGATTACAATCAATATCCTAAAGTGGCCTTATTTTTTAAAATACTTGCTCTTGTGGGAGCCTGGATGTTTATTTTTTTGATGTATTTTAAAATAAAAAACCTAAAAAATATTATTCAAAGTAAATTTTTTTTACCACAAATGGGACTTTTTTCTTATATCACTTATTCTTTTATGATGGCTTTTTCGGATGGTTTTATGGATAGATACATCATGCCTGTATTTTTAGCTACAATTTTTATATTTGTTTATTTTGGAAATAAAAAACTTAATTATTACTACATTTTATCATTTTTAATAGTCATGGGTTTATTTAGTTTGCTTACTACACGTGATTATTTTGAATGGAACAATACCCGAAGCCATATTTACAACCAATTATTAGAAACTGAAAATACAAGCCATCTTCGCATACACGCAGGAGTAGATATGTGGGGATGGCAAAATTATAAACACCAAGACGCAATCGAATATAGAAATACGTTTGGGGCAGGCAACTGGGATTTTATTCTGACTTTTCAACCAAAAGTCGAAAACTTAAAAATATACAAAAAATATCCATATCAGCGATTTATTCCCTACAAAATCGACACTTTGTATGTTCAAACAAGGTTTTAGAACTACTAAAGATCAATATCTTGAAGCAAAGACCTAAAAAAAAGCACTTTTTCACCAAATTTTGTAGCTATCATAAACTCAAAATCAAGTTCAAAAAGCTGAGCTAACTCTTCCATTTGAGATACTTTTGAGGTTACAAACTGAATAGCATAAGTATTGTCGAAGTCCTCTATGGTAGTGATTAATTTTAAAACTTTATAATTTTCAAAAAAACCACTTTGCATCACGTGAGGAATGTAAGTATCTCTGACCCAAGTTTTCCAAATAGCCAATACTTCGGGCGACACGTTAAATGATTGATTAAAAGTATACAAAATAACTTATTTAACAGTGTTTACGGCTTTGGCAATAGATGCAAAAATGTCTTCTACTTTGCCTATGCCATTTATTGAATGTAATTTTCCTTGATTTTTGTAGTAAGGTAATACATGTACAGTTTTGGTAAAATACTCGTCTATTCGTTTGAGGAGCTTGTCTTCGGCATCGTCTGCACGATTTTCGATTTTTTTACGTTCGGCTATTCGTCTTTTTAGTTCGTCTTGGTCTACATCCAAGGCCACTACAACCGAAATAGCAGTGCCTATTTTGGTAAGAAAAGCGTCTAATGCTTCGGCTTGAGGCACAGTTCTAGGAAATCCATCAAAAATAAAACCTTTGGCTTCAGGATTTTTTTTAACTTCTTCTTCTAGCATCGATATAGTAATAGAATCGGGTACCAGTACTCCATTGGCCAACAATTCTTTTACTTTTTTGCCAAGATCGGTTTCGTTTTTGATATGTGCCCTAAACACATCGCCAGTAGAAATGTGTGCCAAATGGTAGGTATCAATCAGATTTTGGCTTTGTGTGCCTTTGCCAGCACCTGGTGGACCAAAAATTACTATGTTCAGCATGATAATATTTTATTAAATTTTTGTTAAAATATAAACTAAAAAGTAGAATTTAAAATTGATTATTTTCTTTAATCTAAACTTGGCCTAAGTATTAGTAGATACGCAAGTGGCTTAATATGGTTTTGATTTCTCGTATTGAATGACATTTTCTTTGAGCGACAATAGATAATCTATGTCATCGTAACCATTGATTAAGCAAGTTTTTTTGTAAGTATTGATGTCAAAATGCTCTGTTTCGGCTGTTGATAGTATCGTAATTGTTTGCAATTCTAAATTTATTTCAAATGCAGCACTAGGATTTTTATCTATGGCCATAAACAATTTTGCCAAATAGGAATCTGATACTTGGATGGGCAAAATAAAGTTGTTGAGTGCATTGTTTTTGAAAATATCTGCAAAAAAACTCGAAATTACTACCTTGAAACCATAATCAGCAATGGCCCAAGCAGCATGCTCTCGGCTGCTACCACAACCAAAATTTTTGCCAGCTACCAATATTTGTCCTTTGTACAAAGGATTGTTTAATACAAAATCTTTGATTTCGGAACCATCGGCCGCAAAACGCCAATCTCTGAATAGATTGTTGCCAAAGCCTTCTCGAGTAGTGGCTTTTAGAAATCGGGCAGGTATAATTTGGTCTGTATCTATGTTTTCGATAGCTACTGGCACTGCCGTTGATGTAAGTGTAATAAACTTTTTGTCAGACAAAGGAGTAATATTTAGGTTTTTTAGAATATAATTTTAATTAAGATAACTAAAGCCAAAAAAGCTCCAATAGCAATTAAACCTGTTTTTGAAAATACTGAATTGATGACTAAACTAATTAATGAGCCCATTTTTTGTTAAATTGTTTTTTAATGAAAGTTTTTTAATTTTTAATGCGTAATGTGTAATGTGTAATGCGTAATGTGTAATGTGTATTTTATTTTTAGTTAATTTTGATGTAATACTGATTTTTTTGTTGTACAAAAATATCTATATTTTCAAATTTTTGCTTGAATTTTGCAAATCTAAGGAATAAAATTTTTGGTTTGGCAAATATTCACTATTTTTTTTCTACGTACATCAAATAAAGCAATTTTAGGAATCATAAAAGCTATTTTTTGTTTCAAAAAGGGTGCTCTAAGACCGAAATCAAAAAAATGAAAAGGGAAAATACTTTATCAGGTATAGGCGTATAAATCGCAAGGTGCAAATCAATTAAAGATTTTTTTAAAATAATTATCCGTTTTTTCAAGCTTTACCCCAACTCAATTTCTGTTAAGAAGCCACAGAATCCAAGAGAGGGAAAGTCTTTTGAAGCTACCATTTTTTAAAACAATATTTTTTAAAGTAATATTATTCTTTTTAAATCTATGATATTTTTAAATGCTTTTGCACTGGTTCATTTCTATGAAATCTTTAAATTACATTGAAGCACCTTTGCAAATATATCCTTTTTTACTAAAAATTACAATCTTTTGTTGAATTTTCGACTCCCCCCTTTTACCTTAGCACTTCTACCCAGCCTTTGATGCTTTTGGGTTGTTTGTTGCAATCTGTGTACGAAATGTGGTAAAAATACAGGCCATCTGGGCTATTGGTGGCTAGCCAAGGCTCATTCCATTCTGTTGATTGATGCACAACCAAACCCCAACGATTGTGGATCTGCAACTGATAGCTGTCGGCCAGTTGGCTTACTGGCTGCCATTCATCGTTTTTGCCATCGCCATTGGGGGTAAATATATTGGTGCCTTTATATCCTATGCCTGTACTTGCAAATGTAATATTAAATGCTTTTTTATATTCGCCACAAGCATTTTTTACTACTACTTCGTACCTGCCTGCTTGGCTTATCGTGCGGCTGTTTTGGGTGCTGCTATTGTCGAGCCATACTATGCTTGTATTTGGACTATTATTACTTAGTACTGTTGTAGCCAAACTGGTTTCATCGCACAAGGTAGTGTCGTTGGGTGTGGCAAATTGGGGTATATTGTCTATTTGTAGTGCCAAACTGCCAGTGGTGGTGTAGCACGCATTGCTGGCTTGTAGGGCATAGTTGCCAGCTATTGTGATGATGGCTTTTGTGCCAAAGTTATACGTTTTATTACTATTCATGTCTTTGGCAAATACATTTTCGGTAGCATTTATTTCTATTTTTTGGCCTTGACACAGGGTGGTGTCTTGGGTGGGTTGCTGCAGTATAGGTTTTTGATAAAACTGCACTTGGGTAGTTTTTTGCTCCTTAAAACAAGCATTGCTTACTGTCATTGTATAAAAACCAGCCCCACCAACCGTTATATTTGGCAAAGTAGAGCCATTGCTCCACACTAGGTTTTGCCCCACACTGGTGCTGAAACTTGGCAAAATTAGTACTTGCTGTGGCACACAGCCCACGATGCTGGTGGGCATACTGAGGTTGGGTTTGGCTATGTGGGTAAGGGTAAATGTGCCTGTGGTGGTATTGCAGCCCAAAAGTGTGTAGCTATAAAAACCTCCAGTTGTTAGGGATGGATTTACTACTATGTTGTCTTTGGCCACCAATACTGAGCCTGTGGTAGTAAGCAAAAGTATTTTGCCCTCGCAAAGGGTGTCGAGTAGTGGTAAATTTTTGGTTTTTTCATTGTAACTTACTTGAGTCGTTTTTTGCTCCTTAAAACAAGCATTACTTACTGTAATTGTATAAAAACCAGCCCCATTTACTGTTATTGTAGGGGTAGTAGCACCTGTACTCCAACGTATATTTTGGCCTGTACTGGTATTGAAACTTGGGTTGAGGGCTACTTTTTCGTCCACACAAGTTGCTATCTTGGCAGGCATAGCCACGCTTGGTTTATTGATTTGAGAAAGCTCAAAAACACCACTTACGGTGCCACAGCCAGCAAATGTATAACTATATATACCAGAAATAGATACAGGATGGGCCACTGGGGCATTGTCTTTGGCCACAAATACGCTGCCAGATGTGGTAAGCACCAGTGGCGAACCCTCACAAATGGTGTTTTGGGGTGGCACATTGGCTACTACTGGCGATGTTACTGTGATAGTAGTATGCTCCATACACTCTTCGTGGCGAAAAGATAGTTTATACACCCCTGGCGTGTCGAAACTAAAGTTGTCGTTGGGACTAAAACTTATTATTTTTGTAGGGTCGTAGCTATCGTTTGTGGTGTCGTTGAGGTACCACATTTGCTTGCCCGACTGCACCCCTGGCAGGCTCGACACATCTGCACTTAGCACAAATGGCGTCTGGGTACACACCTGTTGGGTTGGTAGCGTTATGCGTGGGCGAACTTGTGCTTTGCCATAATAATTGACCAAGCCTTGGTAAGGCATGTTTGGAAGTTTTCTTTTGTCAAATGTATATAATACTTTACTGTAGTTTTCAAATGATAAATTAGGAGAATCAGGGTCGTCAATAACTTCTATGTTACCATAACTGATATTAGGGGGGTATAAATTATTTGAATTTGTAAATACTCTACTTTTATAAACTTTTCCATCTTTTGCCAAATAATAATTTATTGATAAATTATTGCTATCTAGTAGTTCTAGACTTGATGAAATTGGTAAAGTTTTTAAATTGACTCTAAATAATTTAGGTTTAAGATAATCTTTTTCATCCATTATTCCAAAATATAAATAGGTGTTTTTTTTTGAGATAAAAAATGTTTTTGGAGGATTATAAAATAGATTATTTGAAGTTAAAGTTAGTAAGTTAAAGTTAATTGTGTATTTTGGAAAAATATTAAAATATCCATTTTTTTTGTTAAATTCATAAATTTCTATTATATTTTTTCCATTAATTTCAGTTAATTTAGGAAATAGACTGCCATCATAACTAACTTGATTATTATAAATTAATCCTTCACTACTTCTTGAATTAGTATTGATTGTATGGCTTAACTTAATTCCATCTGCATGTAGTTTAAAAACTTTAATTCTATTGTTATTTTGTCCAATTAACCATATACCTCTGCAACTATCTGAAGCTATTGCATTAAAATTTTCAAAATATTCATTTGTAAAAAGAAACATTTTTTGATTTTCTAATATTCCACCTTTATTTTTATTTAATGACATATCTACAATAGAAATTGAATTTTTTTTATTTATATGATCATTTGTAATTATGTAATATTGATTTTCATTATTTAAATTAGGTAATATTATCGAATGGGCAATAAAATAAAAGTCTAAACTATAATTGTTTTTTAGTCCAGTTAAAGTCCCATTTTGCATAATATTGAAAGTGCTATCCCAAACAAACTTTCCATCTGTATAAAAAATTAAATTGCCTTTTTTGTTAGAAATAGATTGAACGCCTTCATACTGAAATAAATTAATAGGATATACATTGGTTCCATAGTTTGCAGAATCAAGTACTGGATAGGTAGTGTTGCTACTAAATTTTAAACTATATCTTGAATTTAAAATCAAGTTACTGTTTTCAAGTTGGGCATTGCACCAATAATAAAAAAATAAGCATAAAATTAAGCCATACTTTTTGATAAAGTATGGCTTAAATGACAGTAAACTAAACATCAAAATCTATTCTGATATAACGAGTTTAACATAACTTGTATTAATTTCTGTTATAATTTCTAAAGTATATACCCCTTTAGTTAATTCAGTTAAATCAATACTAGTATCAGAAGTGCTTAATGAAAATGTGAAAACTAATACACCTAAATTATTGTAAATTTTCATTGTACCAGTTTGAGTTGGTAGCTTTATTTGAATGATTCCAGTAGTAGGATTAGGATAAACGACAGGCTCTAATATTAACTCAGTACCAAGCTCAGGTGTTTCATTTAAAATTTCTTTTCTAAGTGCACCTGTGCCAGCACGGCCTTCAGTCATAACAATATAAGGATCTGACCAACATTCTTTTAAACTAGGTGTAATGTATTTTTTATAAGCCATCACAATATATTTACAACTCAAGTTAGGCAAGTTTGGTGCACCCCCTTGGTATTTGCCACTAGGTTGCAACTGCTTCACTGTATTGTTTGCAGGCGATGTAATTTTATTAAAACCATTTACCCTAGATGGTGTTTCTGGTATTGCTAAAATATTTGATGATTGAGATACTTGGCAATTGAGTGTACTGTTGTTTGAAACTTGATTGTTTTGCTCATACCAAAACCAAGCATCCACAGCTGCATTTACTAAGCCATTGGTGTTGATGACAGACATTTGGGTAGCCCAGTCGTTTACTAGAGTTCCTCCTGGTCTGTCATACCTAATGTAAGATACAGGCACATTTACAAAAGTTTGATAATAAGCCAATATTGGAGCTTGGTAGTTTTTTACTACCATAGCTGCCGATGTAAGTGCAGGGGTTATAGCAGTAGGGCATCCATTAGCATCGTTTACTTGCAGGGTTACTTGTTTGGTATCGTGTGCCAATGTTACTGGTAGTTTTAGTTTGGGTTCTAGGGTAGTAGCCACTTCTGTGCCATCTATTTTCCATATCCATTTGTTGTCAGTGCTTGTAACATTGGTGTAGAAATAAGCGTTGTTGCCAAGACACAGTTTATCATTGCCTCTAGCAAATATTGGGTCTAGATAGGTAATAGTACCAGTAGGGGGCAAGGTAGTGGCATGTCGTTCTATTTCTATATAATCGCCATAATCAGAGGTTATATTAGAGGTATAGCGTGTTCTTAGTTGAACAATCAAGTACTTTTTATTAAACAAAGCAGATTTTAAATCTAAAGTTAATGTATTGGTGCTTGTGTTTCTGAGAGCAGTAGTATTGAGCAAATTAGTCGAGTGATTACCTCTTATCACAATTCTAGCAGCATCTGCAAAGCTAATATCACTACCTCTTACATACCAAGTATAACCTATGGCAGCAGGGTTATTTACAGTTTCTAGGTTTAGTATATCTGACTGGCAATATTGATTATTGGCTTTGGGGTTGGTTATAGTAGGTGCGCTGGGCTCTAAAGGTGGGAAATTAACTAAAGTAAAATCTTTGGTTACTGATTTATTTCCACAATTATCAACCTCGTCTATAAGCGTAGCTTTTGCTCTCAACGACAGCCATTGTTGGGTTAGGTTTTCAAACTCTACTTTAACAGATGCTGCTGAGGGGTCGTTGGGCAGTATAGTGTACAAATTAGAAGGATACACAACATTGGTATTTACATCCTCAAATGTCCATACAACTCTATTGTAATTATTGCTAACAGGTACACTAAAAGTATGGCTGTTTTTAGCCAAAGGATCTTGCCCAATAGTAAATACTTTAGCATCTGCAGTAAGTCTTGGTAGAGCATATCTAGCATTTTTGATTCCTGTAAAAATTCTATTTACAGTCATTCTATTAGATGTTTTTGTGCCATAAAGTACACTCATTTCTACATCAAAAAAGCTAGGTAAGGAGGCATTGCTATCATCAATATTTCCTGTACATATCCAAGTATTAGTTGCTACATCAAGCACATTCGTCATATTAAATAAATTAAGACTAGCACCCCTAAGTCCATTATTTGAGCGATATAAATTAAAATTTGTGGCTACATAAAAGTCATCTGGGATTGTAAAAGTAACACTATTGGCACGATTGAAACTGGTGCATTTGCCAATCATATTTACAGCACTAGCACTTACTTGTTTTGTAACACTATTTATGAGCAAGAAAGTTTTGGTTTGAGATGTTTTTTTGCCACATGTACCCACAAAAGTAGCATCATAGCTTATATCAATGTTTGCAGCATTGGGTTGTGGGGCGTTGCCAAAAATATTATTGTTGAAATTGATTGTAGTTTGTGTACCATTGCTATTGGTAGATACTACAATATAGTCTACGTTTGGAACTAAAAAACGGTTGTTAAAATAAAATTTCCAAGCAACATCTACTTTTCCAAGCAAATTGGTGTTAAAAGTTATGTTTGTACCCTGATGTAATCGTGTAGGATTTATAAAACTGCCAAATGATACAGTATAATCAGGCAAATTGGCATTATCATTGAAAAACTGCATTATCCTAACACCATTGAGGCTAGTAGACCAAGGCGAAACAGCACATGCTGATTTTGCTCTATGGCGTACATTAATAGAAGCCTGCACTACTTTGCGTGTGGTAAAATAAGTATCTAAAGGCCTAAAAGATACAGTTCTTTTGTTGGTTATAGTTTGTGTTCGTTGGGCGACAGGCAAATTCTTTTCTAAAGAACTATATGTAGCTATAAGTTCATACAAAGATGGGTCAATCACACCATTGGCATCCGAAAACTCCCATTCGCGCATCATATTGTTAGATTCAAACGACATAGATGTCGATTCTAAAAATATAGGTTTGCTATTACAAAATTGTTTACCTGCATATATTACACCACCATTATCATAGTATTGGCCACTGTGTGGCGTAATAGATTGCACTCTTAAATTGCCTGGTGCTTGATTATTTAACAAATAATTGACATCGAAACTTTTAGAAATCTGATCTCTTCGACCACATGGAGATAGCCATTCGATTGATAACTGTACAATTTCAGATGTTGGTGCTTGGTTGTTTCCAAAATTTATTGGCAATACAGATACACTATTTGCCCCAACAGCCGAATAGGTTCTGGTGCCATTCGTAAAAGTAAGCCCTTGTGGCAAGGTCCAGGTATAAATCAAATCATCGTTTGAGATACCATACATCAGTGGAGGCGTTATGCTAAGGGTGCTAGCAGGCGCACAAACACTAATATTGTTGTTGGCCAAGTTGCCTATGGTAGGATTGTACACATAAGCAGATGTAAAAAAACGCAGTTCACCAGAAGTATATTGATGATAATAGGCTTCATGTTGGTCTATCCCAGGAATGCAACCCGTAGGTGCACTAAATTTTATACGATAAGAGGTTAAAGATTGGTTTATAGTTTGCTCTGGTAAATAATAATAATCTTCTTGTCTGTCAACAATACTATAAATTGAAGCATCGTTACTTTTTTCTAAAGTATAATTTGTAAAATGAGTTTTGCAATCTAATAAATATTTACAACAATACAATACTTTCTGTGTTCCCTCCAAGGGATAGCCTGTTGGTGGGTCTAAATGATGTTTTGCATTTTGAGTAACACATACTTTGGTTACTTGGTTTGGGGCTGGTGTTCTAATAGAATTAGCATGTTGCCTTACTTGTGGCGTTTGTTCTGGACATTCCCCAATAAGTGTACCACTCACTACATTTACAACAGGGTTAGTATTGCCTGTAAAAGCAGCCACACTGCACTGTGTTTCTTCCGTATTGTACAATTCAAACCAAAGATTCATGTTTTGTGTTTGTGTTCCATTATAATTACCTTGTATTAAACTACTTGGCGTCATTTCTATAACAAATTGCTGTGTAACCATTCCATTTGGATCGACTGAAGTACTAGTAATAGCTTGCGGTGGAAATATAAACAATTCTCCACTAGTTATTAAACTGCCAGGACAAGAAGCACCTCCTAGACATTCAGTACAACCAAATTTTGTATTAAAAGGCCTTAAAATAAAATTTGATGGTACATTACCATTTAAAAATGGACCAACTTTAACTTCCACTTTTACTTTCGTAACACCAGAACTCTTCATCTGAAGTTGTCCATTACTTAAAGGACATAAAATTTTAGCACTAGAAATTGAAGGATTTTGTGAATATCCACCCAAGATAGTCATAAAAAATAACCCTATAAAAAATAGTGGTTTAATAAATTTGTAATTTGTAATTTGTAATTTGTAATTTGTAATTTGTAATTTGTAATTTGTAAACATAAAAGTTGTTTTTAATTTGAAAATAAATACCAACAGCAAATGTAATGCAAATAATATAGAATCCTACAAAAAAAAGTAATATATTTTGTAAAATTAAATGTATATACAATTAATCTTATGCTTTTGTACAAAAAAAATATCTAAAAATCAAAACATTTGCTTAGCAATATCGTTACAAAATTAAATTAAACTTAAAAATGAGGAAAATTGTTTTTTTTGGCTTGCTTGTAGGTAGTTTTGTATTGGTTTCGTGCAAAAAATCGCCCACAGTATCTACAAATCTTAATACCTGGACTTACGAAGTAGAATGTGTAAACACGGCTACTGAGGGCAATTATCTACTCAAAATATTTAGCTACAACAAAAATCAAAAACTTGCTATCAGCGAGGCCAAACGCAATGCCGTGCATGCTGTTATATTTCGTGGGTTTGCATCCAATGCCAACTGCTACCAACAATCGCCATTAGCAGCCAGCCCTGGCATAGAGGAGCAGTACAAAGACTATTTCAAAACTTTTTTTGCCGATGGTGGCAAATATCTAAAATTTGCTACCAATAGCAACGATGGCTCTATAGCCCCCGAAGACAGACTCAAGGTGGGCAATCAGTACAAAATTGGCATTACTATATCTGTGCAAAAAGACCTGCTTCGCCAAGAACTAGAACAGGCTGGTATCATCAAAAGACTAGACGCTGGTTTTTAATTATCCATTATTTATACATTAAGATATATGAACAAGTCAATATTTTTCGGTAGCATAGTTGTTTCATTATTATTTTCTTGCAATAAAAGAAGCTTTAATAATGTATCCAAAAACACCACTGCTGGTTTTTATGAATACGAAATAGAATGTATGGGTACCGACCTTGATGGGTCGCAACAACTGAGGGCTTATGGTGTAGGCGCCAACAGAGAAGATGCCAGAGAGCAAGCCAAAAAAAACGCAGTTTACAACATATTATTCAAGGGTACTCGCTTGGGTAGGTCTGGCTGCGACCTAAGGCCAGTTGTGTTCAATATCAATGTATATGACGAAAAAAGAGATTTCTTCAACGAATTTTTCAAAGATGGCGGTGCCTACAAAAACTTTGTAACCAAAGAAGACACCCCCCGCCAAACCAAAAACAGACTAAAAGCCGAAGGCCGTGAAAAAGTGTTTGGCATGCGTCTTACTGTATTGGTGGCCGAACTTAGAAAAGAAATGAAACAAAAAGGAATTATAGAATAGTTAATGCTTAATGTGTAATGAGAAATGTGTAATGCGAAATGTGTAATGCGAAATGTGTAATGCGAAATGTGTAATACGAAATGTGTAATGCGAAATGTGTAATGCGAAATTGTTAATTGTTAATTGTTAATTGTTAATTGTTAATTGTTAATTGTTAATTGTTAATTCAATGCGTTAGCAATAAAAACTAAAAAAAATCCTATTTCCCCCCTCCCTATGGGATGAGGGGGCAGGGGGTGGGGCTTTTTTAAGAATTGATTATTGATTAAAATTTTCTTACGTGTCTTTATATATGCGTTAGCAATAAAAAATAAAAAAAATCCTATTTCCCCCTCCCTATGGGATGAGGGGGCAGGGGGTGGGGCTTTTGAAATTTTTGATTAAAATTCGTCCTAAGAGACGATAAAATTGCTAATATCGCAATTTCCCCTTCTGGGGGTTTGGGGGCTTTTATTCAGAGGGTTTGGGGGCTTCAATTCTTGTATTCGTATCTAAAAATAAAAATAAAAATAAATGAAAAAAATAATTTTAGTAGCAATTTCAATGTTTTCGGTATTGGTATTTGGTCAGGCCAAAAAACCAACACTCATGGTAGTGCCCAGCGATGCTTGGTGCAACAAAAATGGATTTATGGCCGAAGTCGAAAATCAAGGAATGAAAATAAAAGTACCTGATTTTAGAAAAGCCTTACTCAACGATGAGTTGCAGATGGTTATTGCCAAAATCAATACTTTGATGGCTGACAGAGGTTTTCCTATGAAAGACCTGCAATCGAGTATCAAAAGTTTAGACCAAGACAATGCAGAGGCAAGTGTAAAAACTGCAAAATCAGGCTCTAGTGTTACAGAAAGCCCATTTGATAGGCTTAAAAGAGCAGCCAAAGCAGATATTATAGTTCAGGTTACCTATAGTATATCAACTACTGGTCCCAAAAAAACTGTGGTTTTTAATCTTCAAGGCCTTGATGCCTACACTGACAAACAAATTGCTGGTGCACAAGGCTCTGGTAAGCCCTCGTTTGCCACAGAAGTGCCCGTTTTGCTAGAAGAGGCTGTTTTGTCTCAACTTGATCGTTTCAATACCCAATTACAAAAACATTTTGACGATATGTTTGCCAATGGTAGAGAAATCACTATTCGTATACGCAAGTTTGACTCTTGGGACAAAGACTTAGACGAAGAGGTAAAAGGCGACATGACTATTTCTGAAGTTATAGAAGAGTGGGTAAGAAAAAGTGCTGTCAAAGGTAGATTTACCACCTCAGAAGCCACCGAAAATATGATGTTTTTTGAGCAAGTACGCATACCTGTATACGATGACAAAGGCACTGCAGCAGATGCCAGAAGTTATGTAAGAAAATTACAAAAATACTTAGCAGCAGAACCTCTCAAAATATCTAGTAAACTTACCATGAAAGGGCTCGGTCAGGCTACACTTATTTTAGGAGAAAAGTAAAAAACTCTTAGTTTACAATAATTTTAAAAATTTACTAATTCTATCAAAAACTCAATTTTGTTCTTAACTTTATTTTTTAGGAAAAGAATACAAATATTTGAAAATTGATTTTTAGAACCTGCCTTTTGACAAAGCTAATGCTTAAAATTGTGTACCAATGTCGCTTATTTAAGAATCTGATTAACTATCTCCTATGGAGAAATACTAAGATAGAGACAATAAAAAATGCTTAAGTAAACGACATTGATTGTGTACTGAAATTTATTATTGTAAGAAGAAAAAAAATAAGTATAAGTGTATTAATTTTCAAAAAAAAATGTTTCTTTTGAGGAATATTAACTAAATAACTCGCATGCAAAATACAAACACAGTAGGTAAAGTGATATTTGAAGCTAGCAAAATAGCACTTAAAAATACTTATTTGCCTCAACCAGCCAAAACAAACAGTACACGGTCGCAGTCTGGCAAAAAATCTTAATTTTTTTGATTACTATTTAATTTAATTGCATGAAATTATATAATAGTAATGATATTTTACGGGTAGTAAATGAAGATGTTAGTAGGGATGTGTGGCGTAGAGATTATGCTAGGTTAGTGCATTGTCCAAGTTTTAGGAGATTACAAGGTAAAACACAGCTTTTTCCAAGTGCCGAATCGGATTTTTTTAGAAACAGATTAACACATTCTATTGAGGTTGCGCAAATTTCAAAATCAATTGCCATAAAATTGAATGGAGAATGTCTAGAGTTAAAAGCTCAAAAAATAAATACGGATTTAGTTGAATTTTGTGCTTTGGCTCATGATTTGGGACATCCACCATTTGGGCATCAAGGAGAACAACAATTAGACGATTGTCTCATTGAGCAAGGTGGCTTTGAAGGGAATGCACAAACATTAAGAATTTTATCAAAAGTAGAAAAAAAAATTATAGCAAGCCAATTAATAGGTGATAAAGACAATAGAGTAGGATTAAATTTATGCTATCGTTCATTAGCTGGTATTTTAAAATATGATAATGAAATACCAGTTAGAAAATCTGATAGAGAAGCCTATGCAACAAATAAAAAAACAAAAATTGAGCCTGTAAAAGGGTATTATAGTTTTGAAAAAGAACTAGTAAAAAATATCAAATATCATGTAACTGGAGTACAAAACTTTAATGATAAATTCAAAACCATAGAATGTTCCATTATGGATGTTGCAGACGATATCGCATATTCTACATATGATTTGGAAGATGGCTTGAAAGCAGGTTTTTTAAATCCAATTGAAATGGTTTTCAATTATGACATTATTGAAAAAATTAAAAAATCTGTCAATAATAGACTTTCAACGGATTTATCTATACAAAATATTACTTACATTTTAATAGATATATTCACTATTTTGGATGCAAAACACTATTCAAGTGAAATAAAAAATGTTTTAAAAGACGTTAATATTGATTATGAAACAAAATTCAAAACTCAACTAAGTAATGTTTTAGAAATTTCAAAACAGCTTGGTAAAAATGGATTCTTACGAACTCAACTTACTTCATCACTTGTTAATATGTTTATTGAAGGCGTATATTTAAAATTTAATGAGAAGTATCCTGCACTTTCAATAGTTGATTTAAAAGAAAATGTAAGAGTCAAAATTGAAATTTTAAAAAGATTTGTTTATGAAAGCCAAATCCTTTCACCAAGATTAAAAATAGTTGAGTTTAGGGGTAAACAAATAGTAAAAGAATTATTTGAAATCTTAAGTAATGATAAAAATGGATTTGACCTTCTACCTGATGATTATAGAGAGTTATACAAACTAACTCAAAATAAAGATATGCAAAGAAGACTAGTAGCTGATTTTATTGCAGGTATGACCGATAGATATGCTCTTGAATTTTATGGAAGAATAAATTCCGACAATCCTGTTTCTTTCTTTAAACAAATGTAAATAATTAAAATAATGGCAAAAGACAAATCAAAATTTGTAGAAGCAATCAACAAATCATACACTACCACAGGGGCTAGCATCTACCTTGGGGCTGGTATTTTAGAGGGCAGTATCATAGCAGAAGCCAAAGTAAATCTGCCACTTCGCATGATGAACCGACATGGAATGATAGCTGGAGCTACTGGATCGGGCAAAACTCGTACACTGCAAGTATTGGCCGAACAGCTATCAGCGGCAGGTGTACCTGTATTTATGAGCGACATCAAAGGCGATTTGTCGGGTATTGGCAAAGCAAGTACCAGCAACGAAAAATTAGAACAACGAGCCAAAGACCTTGGCATTGGTTTCGACCCTACCGAATACCCCATAGAATTATACTCGCTTTCGGGCAAAAAAGGTGCCCAAATGAGAGCCACAGTATCAGAGTTTGGCCCTACATTGCTTGCCAAAATATTAGAATTAAACGATACCCAAACGGGGGTTTTGGCCATTTTATTCAAATACGCTGACGACAAAAAACTGGCTATTGTAGATTTGGCCGATCTCAAAAAAGTACTAACCTATTTATCAGAAGGCGAAGGTGCAGCCGAAATCAAAGCCGATTATGGCACCATTTCTACATCAACATCTGGCACTATTTTAAGAAAAATTGTGGCTCTTGAGCAAATGGGTGTAAATAATATTTTTGGAGAAAAATCTTTTGACATCGAAGACTTGTTTAATAAGCAAGATGGTAAAGGGGTTATTAGCTTGATGAATGTAAGCGATTTGCAAGATAAACCAGCCCTATTTAGCACTTTTATGCTTAGTTTGTTGGCTGAAATATACCAAACAATGCCTGAAGCAGGCGATTTGGATAAACCAAAATTGGTTTTTTTCTTAGACGAAGCTCACTTACTTTTCAAAGATGCATCCAAAGCGTTTTTAGATCAAATAGAACAAATTGTACGACTGATTCGCTCCAAAGGTGTTGGCGTGTTTTTTTGCTCACAGTTGGCACAAGATGTGCCCTCGACTGTACTTGCCCAATTGGGTAATCGTGTACAACATGTGTTGCGTGCCTTTACGCCCAACGATGCCGATGCACTCAAACAAACCGTAAAAACTTACCCAAAATCTGAGTTTTATGATATTCAAAGCACCCTTACTCAGATGGGTATTGGTCAAGCATTGATAACAGTATTGAACGAAAAAGGAATACCCACAGAAGTAGTGCATACGCACCTGACACCCCCAAAATCTGTGATGGGACCATTGCCCGAAGCCGAATATGCTGCACATATAAAATCATCAGAAATGAATAAAAAATATGGAGAATCTATCAATCCCGAAAGTGCTTTTGAAATCTTGAATGAAAGAATGCAAAAAAATCAAGAAGAAAAAGAAGAAATAGAACAAGAAAAAAAAGAAGCCAAAGAAGCCGCTCCACGTAGAGGCGAAAAATCTACTTTCGAGAAAGTATTGGCAAGCCCAGTTACACGTGAGCTAGGCAAGCAATTGGTAAGAGGTGTATTGGGTATGTTTTTTGGAAAAGGAGCTAGAAGATAGCCAATGATAAAAAAAATGATTCTGCAATAGCTTAATTTAACAAACATATTAATCTGTGATGAATATTTTTCTTAGTAATTCATCCATATAATCACATTTGAGCAATTTTAAGCAAACTTACTTGTTATTTTAATTAACCCTGCCTGATTTTAATTTTTGACAGATTTGCAGAATCAAAAGTCAGGGCAAAAGCATTTGAGTAAGTTAAATAAATTAGTTTGTTATTATAATAACCCCTGTCTAAATTCAATTTTACAACCATACATTCCTAGCTCAAAATTTTCGTTTTGCACTAATACTGTATAATCCAAAGGGATGGACATTAGATTCAATTATACAAAAATCTTTCTTTTTTAGTAATATTTTAATATTTTAAATCCTTTTACCTTAATTTTTATAAATTGAATAATACTCTATACAATAATCTCAATAACCTCAAAAGCCCTGCCACCTCATCCCAAAAGGGATGGGAAAATAGGATTTTTTTTAAAGCCCCCAAACCCCAGAAGGGGAAATTGCGATATTAGCAATTTTAATGCCACGAATGCACGAATTTTAATCAATAATCAATAATCAATAATCAATAATCAATAATCAATAATCAATAATCAATAATCAATAATCAATAATCAATAATCAATAATCAATAATCAATAATCAATAATCAATAATCAATAATCAATAATTCTTACTCTGTTGGTTTGTTAATAATTTTGTGGATAAATGTTGCATTGTTTGAAGTAAATTGATTATTACATTTGAAGTATGGAAATGCAAGTAATACCTCAGAAGCGAATTTTTAATAAACCCAAAACAACATCTATGTTGGATGGGCTTGGCAAAATGCCACCACAAGCCTTAGATCTAGAGGAGGCTGTGCTTGGGGCCTTGTTGATAGATAAAGATGCTCTATCAAAAGTTTCTGATTTTTTAAGGGTAGAAGCATTTTATAGCGACAAACATCAATTTATATACAAAGCCATACTTTCGCTTTTTGTCAAATCAGAACCTGTTGATTTGAGAACAGTTGTAAATGAGTTGCGACTGTCTGGTAAACTAGAAATTGTAGGTGGCCCTTTTTATGTTTCTGAACTTACCATCAAAATATTATCTTCTGTCAATGTAGAATTTCATGCACGATTGTTGGTTCAGTATGCCCTGAAACGTACTTTGATTAGTGTATCATCAGAAATCCAAACCAATGCTTTTGATGATACAAAAGATGTTTTTCATATACTAGACCATGCCCAACAGCAACTTTTTGAGGTTTCGGAACAGATGCAGAAAAAAAACTTTATAGCCTCAGAAGGGCTTGTGGCTTTGGCATTAAAAGAAATAGAAGAACGCAAAAATAAAGGCGAAGGTCTTACTGGTGTGCCAAGTGGTTTTGTAGCACTCGATAGGCTTACATCTGGTTGGCAAAAAAGCGATTTAGTGATTATAGCAGCTAGGCCAGCTATGGGTAAAACTGCCTTTGTGCTTTCTACCGCTCGAAATGCAGCCGTAGAACATGGCCATTCGGTGGCTATTTTTTCGCTCGAGATGTCTAACGTACAGTTGATGTTGCGATTAATATCATCTGAAGCCGAAATAGAATCCGAAAAAATTAAAAAAGGCAGACTTGCCGACCACGAATGGATACAATTATCCAAAAAAGCTGGTAATTTGGCCAAAGCTAAGATTTTTATAGACGATACTCCTGCCCTAAGTGTGCTTGAGCTGAGGTCTAAATGCCGAAAACTAAAATCTTTGCATGGAGTAGAGCTTATCATCATTGATTATATGCAGTTGATGAGTGGCGATACTGGTTCAAAAACATCTAATGGAAACCGAGAACAAGAAATTGCCTACATTTCTCGTTCGCTCAAAGGCCTAGCCAAAGAACTCAATGTGCCTGTGATTGCACTTTCGCAGCTAAGTCGTGCCACAGAATCGAGGGGTGGCGACAAAATACCTCAGCTTTCAGATTTGAGAGAATCAGGCTCTATCGAACAAGATGCAGATATGGTTATGTTTATCCACAGACCTGAATACTATGGAATTACCGAAGATGGTGATGGTTTGCCTGTGGCTGGCGTTGGTAATATCATTGTGGCAAAACATAGAAATGGCCCTACAGATACCGTAAAATTGCGATATATAGGCAAGTTTACAAAGTTTTGCGATTTTGAGGATGGAAATGGTTTTGAGGTACCTTCTAGTGATTTTTCATCTGGGTTTCCTGACATCAAAGGCCAAGGTTTTGGGCAAAATGAAGTAAGAATGCCATCAAAAAACTGGGATAATACAGACAAAAATAATGGAATAGACTTGGGCAAAGCTAGTGATTACAACGAACCTCCTCCATTTTAGATTTTTAATAAAGCCCCAATCTTACCTCGTCATCTGAAAAAAGTCCCTCCCCTTTTCAGAGTTCTACCCATAAAGGAGAATTTGTTGGGGGTAAGGCTCATACAAGCTGTTCGATAGTTATTTGGGCTTTATAATAGATTTTTATTACATTTATTTTATAAAATACCGAAAATATTAGTAATAAAAATATGATTTTATAATTTTTTTCTTCTTTAAAACCTATTAAAAGAACACGCCAAAAGGCATGTTCCTACAATAAAAGAACACGCCAAAAGGCATGTTCCTACAATAAAAATTCTTTGGCACTTTCTATGGCCGAGGCCGATGGATTAGTGCCACCTATCATTTCGGCAATTTTGGTCAGCCTTTCGGCTTCGCTAAGTAATTTGATATTCGACTTGGTAGTTTTGCTGGCATCGTCTTTATATACAAAAAAGTGTTTGTGGCCTTTGGCCGCAATTTGGTGTAAGTGAGTAATGGCGATAATTTGTTGTTTTTGAGCTATTTTTCGCATCATATCGGCCATTTTAATAGCAATATCTCCCGAAATACCTGTGTCTATTTCGTCAAAAACCATGGTTGGAAGTGCTGTTTTTTGAGCCAATATATATTTGAGAGCAAACATCAACCTAGATAACTCGCCACCAGACGCATTTTTGATTGGAGATGGTGCCACACCTTTATTTGCCGAAAACAACATGGTTATTTTATCTATCCCTGTCTCCGAAAACGCCATCTGTTGGCAATCAATGTCTAATTTCCCATTAGGCATACCCAATACATGTATAATGCTAGTAATTTGAGTTTGAATGGCCAGAAAATTACTTTTTCGGCTCTCTGATAAGGCTTTGCTAGCTATGTTCAGTTGTGTGGTTAGTTCCTTTAATTGAGATTCAGTAGCAGCTATTGTTTCAGCGATAGTTCCAAAATAGGCCGTCTTTTGTGCCAAACGAGCCTGTATGGCCAGTAAATCTTCTATTGAGCCAACGCCATGTTTTTTGAATAATTTATACATAATATCCAATCGATCACGCACTTTGACCATACGTTCAGGGTCGAGTTCGGTTTTCTCTTCTTGTTTTAATAGCTCTTGATTGATATCTTTAGATTCTGAAATAATATTGATTAGTCTTGTTTTAAAATCTTCAAAAATGGGCGAAATTTTAGAGAGTTGCCCAATTTGAGTTTGCACAATTTGTAGGCCAGCCAATACCGAATTTTCTGATTGATCCAAGATTTGCAAAGCCATTTGCAATTTTTGCTTTATTTCGTCTGCATTTTCTAAAACCGCAATTTCGGCTTCGAGTAAGGATTGCTCTTCTTTTTCAAATTTTAATGTCAATAATTCATCGTACAAAAATTTATCATAATCATACTCTTTCTTACTTGCGGCTTCGTCTAATTTTAGTTTTTCTAATTCTTTGGTTAGTTTTTTGTACTGCCAATAAATAGTTTTATTGGTTGTAAGTAAAGCATCGTTTTCGGCAAAAGCATCAATACAATTGAGTTGAAAAGCCGAAGTCGAAATCAATAAATTATCATGTTGTGAGTGAATATCAATCAAACCATTGGTTAATTGCGATAGCGTTTCTAGGTTTACTGGTGTGTCGTTTACAAAAGCTCTTGATTTGCCTTGAGGTGTTATTTCTCTTCTTATAATAGTATTGTTATCATATTCTAGTTCGTTGGATTCAAAAAAATAGTTTAAATGTAATAATTTTATATCAAAATGAGCTTCAATAATACATTTTTTGGTTTCATCTAAAAGTGTTTTTACGTCTGCTCTTGCACCAGTGAGTAGTTGCAAAGCACCCAAAATGATTGATTTGCCAGCACCAGTTTCGCCAGTTATGGCCGAAAATTGGGTAGAAGGGCAAAATTCAAGGCTATCAATTAATGCAAAATTCTGTATGGATAACTTTTGAAGCATGATTATATATAGGTGTATGCTACAAAATTAATCTGATTTATTTTTATTGCAATAATATTTGTAAACAACAGAGGATTTTGAATATCGAAAAGCAGTTTATTGTTGAATAGATTAGTTATAGAATTTAAAAAATATTTCCTTTTGATAGCATAGCTTTTGAATAAAACCAATAGAAAAATATTTTAAATTCAATATTTTAAATCACAATAATATTTAAAGATTTATTTTTAAGTACTGGAGTATATTTTAGTTATATTAGCAATAAAAAATGCTTTTATTGCATGAATAATTATATATTATGCTTTTATATTTTAAAACATCCAATAATTTATCTTACCGAGAAGAAATAAATTTTTCGATGATTGCAGGTGTATTTTCAGAACACCTTGAAAATACCATTCAAATTGAAAAATATAAAACTAAAGCTCTTAAAACCTCTGCTATTTATGGAGCAAATGCTTCAGGAAAAAGTAATTTACTGATAGCAATAGCCAATGGAGTAGTTTTTATTCAAAATAGTTTTACTGATAGTTTGGCTTTTGATAAAATGACTCAACATTTGAATCGAAATGATGAAAAAAATAAATCTAAGCCCACAACTTATGTATATGGTCTTCTTATTGATGGAATACAATTTGAATATAGTTTTTCTTTCAATAAAGACAGAATATTAGAAGAGCAATTATTGGAATATAGAACACAAAAGCCTATACAACATTTTTTAAGAAAGTTTGATTCTGAAAAGAATGACTATAATTGGAATTTTAGTTCACTTTTTACTGGAAAGAAAGATACTGTTAAGGAAATGACAAATTCAAAAACTTTGTTTTTGACTATTGGATCTAAAACTGAATTAATGGTTTCAATCAAAGTAATGTATTGGTTTAGAAATAATATTGTTTGGTCGATTAATAATGATTCACCTGGAAATATTTCAGTAGAATATACTTTAGAAAATATTTTAAGTTTTCCTGATCATAAAAAAGTTATTTTAGAATTTTTAAAAGAAGCTGACTTTACTATAATAGATATTTTAGTTGAAAAAACACAATATGGTTTTAAAGGAACAACACTTCATAAAACTATAAATATAAATGGAGAACCAACTTTAACAGCATTTGACTTGACAACAGAGGAATCTACTGGTACAAATCGATTTTTATCTTGGATTGGTGTTTGGTTGGATATACTAAATAATGGAAAAACTTTGCTAGTTGATGAACTAGGCAACAGTATGCATTCGTTGCTTTCAAAATATTTAATTACTAAGTTTCATGCAGAAAATCCTCAAAATAGCCAATTAATTTTTACAACGCATGACACTAATTTAATGACCCAAGATATTTTTAGAAGAGACCAAATTTGGATAGTTGATAGAGATAAAACGGCTCACATATATTTAGTGGGGACTAAGCGAATAATTTAGCTAATCTGAATAAGAAGAAATGGGTATCAACAACACCTCTTTGATTAGCTCTAAAGAGTTTTATTTTGGAGTTAAATGATTCTGCG
>JAAFIH010000037.1 GCA_013297755.1 Cytophagales bacterium | reverse complement strand
ATTCTAGAAATAATGCTATTTTTTGATTTTTATCCGAAAAAGTATCCATTTTTTTTCGGATTGTAATCCTGTTGTAAATATACTAATTATTTGTAATTTAACAAACTTTTTAAATTAGAATTCCCTGTTAAATCCAATTAAATTAATAATAAATAATTTTTAAATATTAATTTGATAGGAATATTTTTTAAATAACACTATGGTTATATTATTTTAATGGAATTGTTAAAAACCTCAATTCCTTAATCATTTTTACTGTTTTTTTTAAAAAAATACTTATTTTTTTGATAATATTACACCTTTAATAAAAAGTTGATTCATGGCAGGTAGGGTGTTGGCAAGAATAGTCAAAGATTTGTTGTAGTTACCAGATTTTCCTTTGTATTTATAACCAGCTTTGATTACACCTTCTTTTCCTGGTAAAACGGGTTTTTTTACCCAGTCGGCAAGGGTACAATCACAGGCAGTTTTGATTTCTGAAATAATCAATGGTTCGTTACCTATATTTTTAAACTTAAATTCACACCAAAGTGTATCGTCTTTTTCGGTTACTGTACCAAAATCATATTCAGTTTTTTCAAATTTAAAATCAGCTTGTGCAAAAAGCGATATATTATAGAAGAGTGCTATGGAGAATATTGTTTTTTTTATCATTTTATGTTACTAATTTAATTTTTTTAACGATAAATTTACAGGATTGTTGTATTATTCAGCAAAATTATTTTGTGCCAGTACTTCCATAGCCACCTTGCCCTCTTTCTGTTGAGCTAAGTTCGTCTGTTAGCTGCCAAGTAATATTTTCGTGTTTAGAAATTACCATTTGAGCTATTCTCTCCCCAGATTTTATTTCAAATATTTCGGTTGATAAATTGACTAACAGAACTTTGATTTCGCCACGATAATCTGCATCTATAGTGCCAGGACTGTTGAGTACTGTTATGCCATTTTTGAACGCTAGGCCACTTCTTGGTCTGATTTGGGCTTCAAATCCAGCAGGCAATTCTATATACAAACCAGTAGGAACCAATACTCTCTCAAGACTTTTCATTTGTATGGCATCAGTAATATTGGCACGCAAATCAAGCCCAGCAGAAAGTGGTGTTTGATAAGAGGGCAGTTCAAAATTTGATTTGTTGATTACTTTTACATTCATTATATTATTTTTACAGCAAATTTTATCATTCAAAATTATAACTAAAATGATACCAATCGAAAAATTATATCAATTATTTTTAAAATCAACAGGAATTTCGACTGACACCCGAACAGTGCAACCTGGAAATATCTTTTTTGCCCTCAAAGGGCCTAATTTTAATGGTAATATTTATGCCAAAAATGCTTTAGAAAATGGTGCTGCTTACGCCATCATTGACGAGGAAAAATACAATATATCAGAAAACTATATTCATGTTTCTGATGTGTTAAAAACACTACAAGAGTTAGCAAAATACCATAGAAACCATCTAAAAATCCCTTTTTTAGGTATCACTGGCTCCAATGGTAAAACCACAACTAAAGAACTCATGTATTGTGTATTATCAAAAAAATACAAAACTTTTTGCACCAAAGGCAATTTAAATAATCATATTGGAGTGCCGCTTACTTTGCTTTCTATAACTGCTGATATAGAATTTGCCATTATTGAACTTGGAGCTAATCATGTAGACGAGCTTGCTCAATTATGTACTATCGCACAACCCACCTTGGGCTTGATTACCAATATTGGCCTCGATCATTTAGAAGGTTATGGAAGCATAGAAGGAGTAGCCTTAGGCAATAGCGAATTATATTATTGGTTGCTCAAAAACAATGGAACAGCCTATATAAATGCTCAAGATGCTTGGCTGGTTCGTATGGCCAGAGGTTTGGATGATAAAATATATTACAATGAAATAGGTAATAAATACACAGTTATTAAACACAAAAGTACTCTTTTTTTAGAATTTATATATGAGAATAATATTACTAAAACAAATCTTACTGGCGATTATAATTTAGATAATATCAATGCAGCCCTCACTGTTGGTATACAATTTGGTGTACCTATTGAAGATGCTCTAGAGGCCATATCATCCTATCAACCATCCAATAATCGATCTCAAGTTATACAAAAAAATAGTAATAAAATCATTTTAGATTGCTACAATGCCAATCCAAGCTCAATGGCAAAATCATTGGACAGTTTTGCGACAATAGATGCAATATCAAAAATTGTAATGCTTGGCGATATGTACGAACTTGGCTCTCACTCAGATGCCGAACACCTATCGATGATACATCATGTAAAAAAATTAGGGATCGAAAATGCTTTTTTCTTTGGAAAAGAGTTTTATAAACAAAAAAAAGATTTTGTAAATTATCAATTTTATGAAAATAAAGAAGATTTCAAACCTGGCTTAATCAGAAATGCCACCATCTTAATCAAAGGCTCAAGAGGGATGACAATGGAAAAGTTGGTTGATTTAATTTAAAAAAAGTAATATTTGTAAAATAAATGCTCTAAAAACAAACTTAATTTAGAGCATTTTAGTCATTTATTTTTTATTTTTTACGAATGTATCATTGTACATTTCGATAGAATCTTGTATAATTTTCATGGCTGCAGCTTTGTTTAAAAACTTGTCTACAACAACGTGTTTGTGTTCGGCTTTTTTGTAATCTTCAAAAAAACGTCTCATTTCGATAATTGTATGAGGGGGCAACTGCTCAATATCATTGATATAATTGACAGACATATCATTTTTGGCCACAGCAATAATTTTATCATCTTGCTCATCGCCATCAATCATCTGCATTACGCCAATGACTTTGGCCTCTATCAAGCACATGGGTACAACATCTTCGGAGCAAATGACCAAAATATCAAGAGGGTCGTTGTCATCGCAGTAAGTTTTTGGTATAAAACCATAATTTGCTGGATAATGCACTGAGGAAAATAATATTCTATCTAGTTTCAAAAGACCACTATCTTTATCAAGTTCATATTTGCATTTTGAACCTTTAGGTATTTCAATTATTGCTTGTACAAACTCTGGAGCTTTGTCTCCAAATTCTACATCATGCCAAGGATTAAACATTTTTTTTAAATTAATTTTTTAGGATAGCAATACTACTAAAATGTATTTGAAATTTAACTTTTTATTTCAAATATTTTTTGCAATAGATATAAAGTTTTACTTTAAGTAAACGCCTTTAATATCTTCATTTTCAAATTTCACATCAATATGTTCTTTGATAGTGGTGGCCATAGCATAACCTATATAATCGGCAGCCACAGGAAAATTTTTGTAACCTCTATCTACCAAAACAGCAATGGATATTTTCTTAATTTCAGATTTCAAAAATGGCCTCAAACTGTAAGCCAAAGTCCTGCCCGAATTGAGTACATCGTCAATTAAAATAATTGATTTATTGGTAAGATATTCAAAAGGAATATCCAATTCTATGGCACTTTGTGTAGGCGATAATTTATCAAGACTTACTTTTACAAGCGTAATTTTAATGTCTTCATCACATTTAATTAAGTAATATTGTACCAACTTTGCCAGTAAATAGCCTTTATCATAAATGCCTGCCAATATTATTTCTTTCTCCTCGTAGTTGTTTTCAAAAATTTCAAAAGCCAATCGTTCGATTTTTTTTTTACTTTCTTGATCTGTTAAAATCAAATGTTCTACACTCATAATTTCTTCAAATAAAAAACTAAATTGAAACAATATTTTGAATTTTAAAAATATAATTTCATATTTGCATCAGTTTTGACACAGACCAAAATTATAATCATATAAATTAATGAAAAAAGGAATTCATCCAAAATACGAAACAGTAGTGTTTCAAGATATGCAAGCTGGTACAAAGTACCTTACAAAGTCTACCATGACATCAAAAGAAACTATCAAATGGGAAGATGGCAACACATATCCAGTCATCAAAGTTGAGGTAAGCTCGGCTTCACATCCGTTTTATACAGGTCAGAAAATGTTCGTTGATACGGCAGGTCGTATTGATAAATTTAATAAAAAATACATTAAAAAATAATTTCTTAGGTTATTATTCAAACATTTTATTTTAAGCCTTCATGTATTTGAAGGCTTTTTTTGTATTAATTAATTATTAAATTTTGTAATAATCAATTTTTGTAATTTTAAATTACACTATATTTGATTATGAAAAAATATTTATTTATCGTTCAGGGCGAAGGACGAGGCCACATCATGCAAGCCATTGCACTCAAAAACCTACTTTCTGCATACGGACACCAAGTATGTGCTGCTTTAGTAGGCAAAAGTAAAAGAAGAGATTTGCCTTCCTTTTTTGTTGAAAAAATGGCCTGTGAAGTTATATTATTTGACAGCCCAAACTTTGAAACCGACAAAAACAACAAATCTATAAAAGTAAAAAAAACTATTATTAATAATTTATTAAATAGTAAATCTTACTTAAAAAACCTAAAGCAAATGGATGTAATCATTAAAAAATTGCAACCAGATGTAATCGTTAATTTTTATGATTTTTTGGCAGGCATGTACCAACTTTTGTATGCCAATACCATTCCTTTTATTTGTATTGGACATCAATATTTATTAGAACATCCTCATTTTATTTTTCCAGAAAACATAAAAAAAACTGACAAGTTTTGGTATTTGATTAACACAAAAATTACTCACCATAGTGCTCAAAAAAAACTAGCACTTTCGTTTTATCCTTTTGAAAATAGCGAAAAAGATGCTATTTTCACTGTACCACCACTGATAAGAGAGGAAATCAAACAACTGAAACCTGAAAACAAAGGTCATATTTTAGTTTATGTAGTCAATGCAGGTTTTTTTGAAGAGATAAAAAAATGGCACGAAAAAAATAACCACATTGTAATTCATTTTTTTTCAGACAACAAAAATACAGATGATGGTGAGGTTATTAATAAAACTTTGATTTGTTATAAAATAAATGATGTAAGATTTTTAGAAAGTATGCGTACATGTAAGGGTTATGCCAGTACAGCTGGTTTTGAGAGTGTTTGCGAGGCCATGTACCTTGGCAAACCAACTTTAGTTGTGCCACCAGACGGGCATTTTGAGCAACAATGCAATGCCTATGATGCCTCAAAAACTGGCCTTGTGATAGAAAACGACAATTTTAATTTAGACTTATTGATAGATTTTATAGAAAATCCTAAAAATGATTTCAATAGTTTTAAATCTTGGGTAGACCAATCAGAACAAATTTTTAGTCATCAATTTGGGTTGTAAACCATAATCTATCTATTAAATATTTATAATTTATTACTTTTTTAAATAAATTCAAGTAAATAAACTTACCAATTACGCATCTACGATAAAGTAGGAAATGTAAAAAAATATTTATTTATAGAAGTAGTAATAATGGAGTAGGGGAAGGTTGGGGTATCAAAAAATATTTTTTGAGTGATAAAAAAAAGTTGATTTTTTTTAAAAATTAATAAAATGTCAAATTTTTATTTCTCTCGAACATAACTTTACATCTTTATAAACCATTTTATTGATTAAAGTATTTGAATTGATTAACTTGCTTATAGCGGGTAAGTATATGTCATTGAACTTAATACCAAGATGAATCTTAACAAGACTTTTTTTGATTTTACAAAATTCTTCTTTTTGTTTTTTACTAAAATAAATTAACCTAAGTTCGTTTTCATAGTTCCATTCTTTGTTTTTAGTAAAAAATACATGTTTAAGGTGTGTTGTCAAACATACTTTTCTTATATGATTTTCTATTTTTTTTGGATTTATGTCGCAAATATCTATTCTGGGATGTTCATTCTTATCTTTTTCAAAATCAAAATATTTGATTTTTCTGAAATATTTTTTAACAATATATTTTTTATTTTCTTCTATAAATTTTTTATAATCTAATTCTAAACAAATTCCTGTATGATTATCCCCATAATGAGCCCACATAGTAGAATAACTATTACCAGCTGTATAATTACCAGAATTTAAAGAGAAACAAATGACTTTGCATTCGTTTCGTAAATTTCCATTTACTTTTTTTATAAATTCATCGTATTTTAATTCATTTTTGGTTTCAGCGTTTTGAGTAAGACAAAAAATCAAGTCTTGGTTTTCTCTTGGGTCGTTTGTGTTTAATAAAGGGCTTAATCTTATCTCTTTTTTGGGTAATATCTTTTCTATGGCAGTAGATAATTTACAATAATAAAAAATAGTAGTTGGTTTCATGTTTACATTTAGAAATGAATTCGTTTTTTTATTTCAAAATATTACCCTTAATCAAAAAAATCAAGGGTAATACCTTACCATCACTCCACTACTACTTTTGTAACTTTATTACCAATATGTACAAAGTATAGACCTGATTTTGAGATGGTTATTTCATTGTTTACTAATTCAAAAGGTTGCATTTTGCCAAGTAAATCACATATTTTGATGTTATCTTTTGTCATCAATTCACTGGTTTCTACAGTAAAAGTACCATTGTTTGGATTTGGATAAATGTTTACTTTATTACTTAAAATTTGTTTTGAACTGCTTGATGTAGTAGATGCTTCGGCCACATTAGAGCGTATAGTTGTGTAAGATTCTGTACGTGCAGTAGGGGTGCATGTTTGGCCTGTTATTAGTTCTATTACGTAATAAATGGTGTTTACCGCTGGGGCATCAGCATCAGTGTACGAACTAAGCGAACCTGCCACATCTGCAATAAAAGTAAGATTAGTAGCTGTTGTGCCTCTATATATTCTATGTGTTGCCAATGGTATGCCCTCGTAAGGAGTCCAAATCAAATTCCAAGTAGAGGCGTTTTGTCCCTTGTTGATTGTAAGGTGCATAGTTTTATGTGCAGCACTTTGATTGTCTGTATTACATATATTATCTCGTGTTTCGAGTTTGTATCTAAAAGCTTGATTTTGAGGGTTTGCAGTCATATCTACATACTCGCTTAGATTTGAAAGAGTAAGATTGCTTTGTAATAAAAATTGATTTGCCACAGAACTTTCTCGGTAAATTTTCCAACTTGTGATAGAGGTAACGAAGCCTGAAGGTTTTTCAAATATTACTTTATTTTTGCCTGTAGATTCGTCTACTGTTACCATACATATAGGAGTGATGATAGGATTTTTTGCGGTTGCTTGCAAGCTATTCGACACAACTTTACATAATCCAGAACCCACAGTTAGGGTATAAGTTCCCGAATTTTGAACCACAATACTAGGGTTAGTAGAGCCATTGCTCCACTTCATTGTAGGGTTGTTGATAGAAGAAGTAAGCGTAATGTTTTGTGGTAAGCAAAACGATAAAGAGCCTGTATTAGAGATTGTTACTGTGTTAGCACCAATGTTTTGACATACGTTGAAAATACGGTCGATGTATTGAGCTGGGTTATAGAAACTGTTGCCAGATTGACTTGCTCTTATAGTTACATCACCAAAGCCTGAAGTAAGAATTAGATTATTTCCAAAAATACTTGCAGGACCAGAAACAACTTCATAATCTACTTGCAAATTTGAACTTGCGGTTGCACCCAAAGTGATGCTTCCACTACCACTGATTTGATCAGGTATGGCAGGAAAAGTAATATTTTGGTTTAATAGACTAGCATTGTTTACTAAAATAAATTTATCAACAACAGAAGCTGGGTTGTAAATGCTATTGCCAGATTGTGTAGCCCTAACAATGATAATACCTGAATTTCCATTAAGTGTAATGGTGTTGCCAGACAAATTTGCAGGGCCTTGAATAAGGGTAAAAACAACATTTAAGCCAGATGAGGCAGTAGCATTAAGTATAAATGGAGCATCAGAAGTAGATTTGGAAGTAATATCAGGAAAAGAAATAGTTTGATTTAGCAAAGTAGGAGAAATAACATTAAACGAAAAATCTACACTTGAAGCAGGAGCATAAATGCTGTTTCCTAATTGGGTTGCTCTTACAGATACAGTACCAGGAGTGCCATTGAGTGTAATTTGATTTCCAGAAACATTAGCAGGGCCAGATAATATTTGGTAAGAAACCACCAACCCAGAACTTGCAGAACCTTGTATGTTGAAAGGTAAATCGTTGGTAGTTTTGCTTGGGATAGATGTGTAAGAAATAGTTTGATTTAGCAAAGTAGGAGAAATAACATTAAACGAAAAATCTACACTTGAAGCAGGAGAGTAAGTGCTATTTCCCGATTGGGTTGCTCTTACAGATACAGTACCAGGAGTGCCATTAAGTGTAATTTGATTTCCAGAAACACTAGCAGGGCCAGACAATATTTGGTAAGAAACCACCAATCCAGAACTTGCCGAACCTTGTATATTGAAAGGTGAATCGTTGGTAGTTTTGTTTGTGATAGGGGATATGTTGATGGTTTGGGGTGTGAGGTTTGAGCCTCCTGTAATGGTTAAAATCGTAAATACAGTTTTGGCTGGTAAATAATTGTTATTTCCAATCTGAGATGCTGATATTGTAACTACACCTGTATTTAATAAATTTAAAGTGTTTCCAACAAAGTTTGCTATCGAAATATTATTACTTTGCAAAGTTACTGTTAATCCTGAACTCGCTGAAACATTAAAAACTAAAGAATTTGAAGATAAATTTATTGATTGATTAGAAAACATACCAGTAATTGTTTGTGTGAGGTTTGGTAAACAAACTATTTGCCCAGTAATTGTAATAATGTTAGTATTTTTCAAATTAGGATTGTTTAACGAAAAATTAGTTATTGTAAGTATCCCATTGCTAAGACAGCTTGTAGCAGTTATTTGTAAAGAATTATCAGTATAAAAACTATCAAAAATCATATTATTGCTTGATTTTACGATATTCCAGCCTACAGTAGTCATATTATTTCTACCCCCACTAATAGTAGTGTTTACGAAAATACTACCATTTTGGAGGCTCAATACATTACCATTTGGATTGCTTGGTATTGTAAGTTTTGTTGATATTAATGTAGGGCTGTTATATGAGGTATATCCAAGTTTTTGGTAATTTTCTTTGAGTATTTCTCCCAAAAAAGTAAAAACTACCATCCCATGTTTTGGTACATTAACCAACATTTTGTCAAACAAACTAGCTGAAGTACCCAAAATTGTAGATAAATTAGAGCTAAAATTGCCAGAAGTAGTGATTGTAAAAAATCTACCAGAAACAGAAGCTGTTGGCAACATACCAAGTGGGAAATTTAGTTGTATTTGATAGTCATCATCAAAATCTCTGTTAATTAAAATTAATGAATAAACACCATTTTTATGATATATATTTGTAGAAACTGGCTCTAAAAACTCTCCTGAAGCCGAAATTATTTCTCCTAAACTGTTCCTTAATCTTTGGTTAGTAATATTATTTGTTTTTAATATATCTCTATTACCTTTGGTTATGTTATTTATAATTTGAGCAAAATGGTACATTGGATTTGGAACATTATTATTCAAAATACTCCATTGATTAGCAATATCAAGTGAAAAAATTGATGGATAATAAGCACCAGCTTTGTGAGATGTAAGTAAATAATCTGTTAAAACAACTGCTTGTCCAAATCTTTGAGTGTAGTTGTTTGAAGTAAAAGCTGTTTCATAAAAATAAAAAGGTCGTTGTTTTTTTCTTAAAGAAAAATCTAAATCCATTGTTTCATACATTCCTTTAATGTTTTTAAAAACATTTTCAACACTTTTTTTATAATATTGTTTTTCGGCTTCATCTTTAGACATAGTATTACTATAATTTGGTATTCCTTCTAAATATCCACCTAATGTTATCATATCTACTTTATCATCGTCATTTCCTGTAAGTAAATTTTGAGTTAAATTAAAACTGTTGCTAGGCTGTGGCTCACGTCCCGAGTAGGCCAATCTTACTTTTGTCGAATCAAAATAAGGACTGTTTTTAAATGCTTTAGCTAGTGTTCTGCACCATTGGCCATAAACTATATAATCATCAAAGCCATCTGCATTAAAATCAAGAGATATTGTTCCATTGGTAGTTCCTCCCCAGGGTTCACTACCAAATTCAATAATTAAACCCTTGAAAACGGAATTAAAACCAGTAAATGTAGATTGTCTAAATCCTTCGTTTAATCTTTTTTGCACATCAGCATGGAATGGGAAAAATTCTGCTCCAGCCACATTTTTTGTAGCCATTGAATCTGGAGCAAACAAATAAGCTATCATTTGTTGAGCCGTGCGTTCCATTACTTTCATTTGTACACTTGTGTTGCCAAACATCACATTTGTATTTGATTCGTCTCTCCAATCTATCAAAGGAGTTGCGTCTGTACCTATTGATATACTAGCTGCTGCATCTGCTTTGTTTGCAAAATTGATAAATTTGGCATAAGTCTTGCTGCCATTGGATGCTGAATTGTAAGAAATAGAGTTCTTATCAAGTCCACCCCATCTTACTAATCCAGTATTAAGTTTTTTGGCTTCATCAATCCTACTTTGAGAGTAGTCGTCAGCCCCCATGTTGATACCAAAACCGTCTATTTTACCAATAAATTCTTTTTCAATATTCACAGATATTTTTTTTACTCCAGGCGAAGTAGCCAATGGATTGTAAGCACTAGTTGTAAAATTGGTACTTGCACTAAATGCTGAGGCATTAAAATTTCCATCAATGGCTTGTACTTTGAAACTATGTGTAGTCTGTGGATAGTAAGATTTTAAAACTATTGAATTAGAATTAAGAGTGTCAGAATTATACAGTATATTATCTACAAAAATACGATACCCATAAATACCTGATGCATTATCTGATGCACCCGACCAACTTACTTTTACGCTTATATCACCAAGCTCTACTACATTAAGAATTGTGGGGGGATTGGGTGGAGTAGTTTCCAAATCATAAGTTTTAGTTTGAATTGTATTACTTGGCAAAGATTCGTTTCCGTTTTTATCAATAGCTGTTATAAAAATCGAGTAATCAGTATTAGAAGTTAAATTTTTGAGTATAAAACTTGTATCTGTTGGGTTTTTAAGGTGTTTAAACATTACACCATCTACATAAATATTATATCCATCTAAACCAGAATTTGTTTCAGGATTGGGGTCTAAGGCTTTATTCCAAACCAAAGAGACAGAGTTTTTAGATTTTCTATCCTGTTGCAGCATCCCTACAATAGTTGGTCTATCAATATCGTTGTAAGGTGTAATTTGGTTGTTTTGCATGAGTTGCATGGTAGCACCCACAACTGTAGGGGTATTAAAAAATCCGTTTCCATTTCTAAATGTAACAGAAGGTTCTATTGAGCCAAGATAAGCATATTTAATGGCAAAGTACCTAACATCAAAATTATAATTTGCTGCCATATAGCCATAAGTTTGTCCCCCAGTAAGTGTTACCAAAAATGATATTTTATTTTGGGTATTATCAAAATTTATAGTTTTTTTAAATGTTTTATAAATGTTATTAGAAGAAATTTCATCAGAATTATACAAATCAAATTGCACTCCTTGTTGAGTTATACCTTCAAATAAATAAAATCCTGTGGCTGTTGGGGTAAAATATCCTTTCAACCTATTTATAATTCCAACTCCATACATGGATTGCATTGTAAAAGCATTAGCAAGACTTAAATTTTTATAAACGCCATTTTCTCCATCCAAAAGTGTATTTTCTGAAGCAGGAAGTAAAGAATCTAATTGCGAAAATTCATTTAGACTAGGAATATTGCAAGTCCAAAAAGGAAAATCGTATACACTAGATATGTTACCTTTTTTGTAAAAATCGCCCACATTTACATTAAAGTTTTTGGTGGTAGAACCATTTATATCTTTGGCTGTAAAACCAATAGTGGCAAATCCAGCTGTTCCAAATTCTTTAACTTTAACAATAGCAAAAGTCTGACCTTGTGTATAATTAACGCTTGTAACACTCAAAATTGAATTATTACTCGAAATTGCAGTTACAGTTATATTTTGGATAATCCCTATATCACCATCTGTAATGTTGCCAACTATAATATAATTGTCTTTTGTCCCAATATTTATTTTATCATTAGTTATCGTTCCTAGCGTTGGTATGTTTGCACAATAGCTTGAAATACAAGTAATTAGCCCTAATGTTGTTAAAATTTTTTTCATTTTCTTTATTTTTTATTGCAATTATAGTAATAAAAAATAAAACAATAAATATATTTATCCTTTTTTTATTAAAAATTTACTTATTATATTTCAAAAAAAAAACATCCAAAATTTATAAAAATCTTAGATGTTTTTGAGATTGAAAATGTGAAAATATAACTAAAAATTAGCTCCAAAACTTACGAAAAAAGTTCTACCATTGGCTGGTAATATACCTGGGCCTGGGTAACCTGTGGCTCGTCTGGTGGCATAAGTGGCATCTGTAAGGTTGTTTAGGCCTGCTTTGATAATATATTTTTCAAAAAATCTGTAACTCGCTGAAACATCCCATACTTGGTACCCATTCAATTTGCCTATTGTGCCAATGGCATTGGCAGTTTCAGTGTTTATAGCATCAGTAAATACATCGCCAACGCTGCTTAATTGAACAGAAGCCGACAAGCCTTTGTAGTAATAATTTGCTCCAAATCTATGAATATATTGTGGAGCATTTTCTACTCTTTTGTCTTCAATAGATGTTTTTGGATTGTTGGCTATGGCTGGATTATTCCAAGATACATATTTAGCATCTATCAATGAATTGGCCGCAAAAATGCCAACAGATCCATATTTAGATTTATCTGTAATCATTTTTATCACATCAATTTCTATATAAGATTCTAAGCCAAGACTTACAGATGTACCTATATTTGTTCTAAATAAATTTCCATTTTGGCTAATATTACCAATTCTATTGCCATAATGAAGATAAAATAATGAAACATCAAATTGTATAAAATTTTTGAAAGATCCACGATAACCCAAATCAGCATTGAACCCAGTGGCATCTTTCAAATTTTGGTCTATAATTTCGGTTGTAGCCAGAGGTGTAAGTTCCGAAAACGTAACTGGACGGTAAGAAACCGAGTAATTGGCGTACACATTGGTTGTAGGACTTACCAAAAATTCGGTGCCAAGTCCATACAAAACTATGGTTCTTGTTCTTTTATCAGGTTTTATACCACCATTGGTCGTCAGATTAAAGTATCCTTTGCTTGTGTTTTCTATCCATTCTAGCCTTACTCCAGGCACTACTTTTAGTCTTTTGCCAATGTTAAAAATATTTTCGGCAAAGGCCGCAAAATTAACGGTGTTGTACTCCAAAGCTCTGCCATAGTTAGGATTTGTGAGCGACAAATCAAAATTAGAATCGCTCGATCCTTTGCCTTGTTGGTATCTTTTGGTGTTTCCGTTGTATATCCTAAGACCACCAGCCAAGCAATTTTCGTTTCCAAATAAATTATATTTTGCCGCAATTCGAGCTTCAGAACCTATATTTTTGTAATAATCTCTATCTATTTGTCGAGGATTATAATCTCTTGTAGTAGCATTTATGGTGTCTTTAGTAGTAATAATTCCTACAAAACCAACACTATTTCTTTCGCCAATTGTAGCAAACGATTTAAGTTGTAAACTTACTTTTGATGATATTTCATATTTCAAAAGTAGCGACATCACATGCCAGGGTGTGCCAAACCAGTTTCTCTCTCTCAACGATTGTCTGCTATTATCCTTGAATTGAGCATCTGTGAGGCCACCTGGTTGTTGGCTTTTATAGTCCATGTGGGTGTATTCGGCTTGTAAATAAATTTTTGAAGTGAGTTGATAATTGGCCGAAAAATAGCCTGTATAGGTGTTGTAACCACTGTTGTGGCGCCATCCATCGGCTGTTCTATGATGAAAAAAACTATAATACGATAATTTTTTGTATGTACCCCCAACAGCATTGTACGAATTGAATAAACCATAACTACCCACCGTTTGCTGAGTTTCTACAGAAACGGGCTTATTTGGATTTCCTTTTTTAATTTCATAATTGAGCAAACCGCCAAATTGAGGCCCAAATTGCAACGAAGCTGCCCCACGCACAAGTTCTATTTTAGACAAAGCCTCCATTGGAGGACTGTAGTATGCCTCTGGGTAACCAAATATTTCAGAGCTTACATCGTATCCATTTTGCCTTACATTAAATTCCCAAGACCTATTGGGGTTCAAACCTCTGGTAGCTATCCCAACTTGTATGCCTGATCCATCGTTTTCCCATACACTCACACCTGGTATTTTGCCAAAAACTTGGCGTGTATTGTTGGTACTCAAATCAGCATTTGAAGTAGACAAATCAATGATTTCGCTTTTTTTTCCAGCATATATCACATTGTCTTTTATGTCTGGCATACGTTTGGGGTCGTTTACTTTTTGTTGGTTTTTAATTTCAACTTCTGATAAATTGACAACTTTTGAAGAATCAATCGTTTGTGAATATACCATAGATGAAGCCAACAAATGAGATATAATAATTAGTTTAAGGTAGGTTTTTTTCATTCTTATTTTTAATTAATCTAAATAAATATTAAGATGCAAATAAAAAAGCAATATTTATAAAATCCAAATTTTTAATGATAATATTTAGAATTATTCTAAATAGGTTTTATATTAACTCTAAGATTATATTTATTATTCAGATTTTTGTAGGTAATAAAAAGTAAGATTTAATAAAAGTGATTTTATAATACCTTCATTTCTTTGACTCCATCTTTTACGACAAAAACATAAAATTGAGTTAAGTAGTAGGGTGGGGGTGGGGTAGGTTTTTTGGAAAATAATTAGTTTTTTTAGACTTTAAAATAGTAAAATTTGTTATACTATTAAAAATAAGTTTTTTAAAAAGAAATAATAATACAACATCGTTTACTCAAACATTTTTTATTGCTTCTATCTTTGTTTTTCTTTAAAGGAGAAAGATAATACAATTCTTAATTAAACATTAAATAATACTATGAATTTATTTAGAAGATATTTTTATTAATATTACTATTTATAAATAATAATATTGCTACTTTCTTATTTCTTTTTCAATATTATTGGTAAGAATAATATACTCTTCTACTCCTAGTTCTTCTGCTCTTTTATTGAAAAAAGTATCAGATAAAAATTCTGAACTCAATTGCATGGGTTTAAAACAATTTCTTAATGTTTTTCTACGCATTGAAAATGCCTGTTTTACAACTTTTCTAAACAAAATTTCATCACATCCAATCTCTTTTGTACCATTTCTAGTAATTCTGATCACTCCTGATTTTACTTTTGGTGGTGGATCAAATACATGTTCTTGGACAGTAAATAAATATTCCATTTGGTAATATGCTTGCAAAAATACACTCAAAATACCATAATCTTTATTCCCTGGTTTAGAACACAATCTTACTGCTACTTCTTTTTGCAACATACATACTACTTCTTGCACGACATCTTTGTAATCTAAAACTTTAAAAAAAATTTGAGACGAAATATTATAAGGAAAATTACCTATGATACCTATTTTATTACCAAAGTTTTTTTCTAAGTCCATTGTAAGAAAATCTCCCTCAATGATAGTAAGATTTGTATATTTATTTTTTAAAAATATAACCGATTCTGTATCAATTTCAACAGTTTTGAAATCAATAATATTTTTTTTAATAATAAAATCAGTCAGCACACCAGTTCCAGGCCCTATTTCTACTAGATTTGTGTATTGATTATGAAAAGTAACAGCCTCTACAATATCTGCTGCTATGGTCAAATCTAATAAAAAATGTTGTCCCAAGTGCTTTTTGGGAGTTACTTTGCCATCAAATACCTTATTTTTTACAAATTTTGATTTTTTCAAATGTCTTTGTTTTTTTGTTTTATAATCATTTCTAATTCATTGTACCATGTTAATCCATATTTTCTTACCAATGGTTCTTTTAAAAACATATAAAGCGGTACTTTTAGATTTGCTCCAAAACTACAAGCATCAGAGCAAATATCCCATCTTTCGTAATTTATTAAATCGTATGACAAACTTTTGGTTATCCTAATGGGGTATAAATGGCAAGAAATAGGTTTTTTAAAAGTAATTTTATTGTCATTATAAGCCTGTTCAATACCACATTTAAGTATCTTATTTTCGTCATAAATGGCAAATACACATTCTTTGCCTTCAATGGTTGTAATGCCAAATTCACCTTCTGCATCAACTTCGTACATACCATCTTTTTCGATTACTTCTATTGATTTTGAGGTAAGATATGGTTTTATTTTTTCGTAATTATCTTCCAAAATCAACAATTCATCTTTGGTCAGTGGTGCTCCAGCATCTCCTTCTACACAGCAAGCACCTTTGCATGATTTAAGGTTACAAACAAAATATTTTTCTAATACATCATCAGAAATAATAGTATTTTCGTGGACTAACATTTATATAAAAATTTTTCAAATTTTGTTCAAATTTAAACATCTTTTACATGAATTTGTTATAAAAACACTATTAATTTAATATGAGTAAAAAAGTAATAATTATTGGCTCTGGTTTTTCGGGTTTATCGAGTGCTTGTTTTTTGGCAAAAGCTGGTTTTGATGTTACCATTTTAGAAAAAAACAGTTCTATTGGAGGTCGTGCTCGCCAATTTCAGGCTCAGGGTTTTACTTTTGATATGGGCCCAAGTTGGTATTGGATGCCAGATGTATTTGAAAGGTTTTTTGGTTTTTTTGGAAAAAAATCTTCAGACTTCTATCAATTAACTAGGCTCGACCCATCTTACAAAGTAGTTTGGGATCAGACACAACACTGGGACATCCCTGCCAGTTTAGAAGAGTTATATCTACTTTTCGAATCTGTTGAGCCAGGAAGTAGCCAAAAATTAAAGTCTTTTTTGGCAGAAGCAGAGTATAAATATAACGTGGGTATTGGTAAATTTGTGCATTTGCCAGGAAAATCGCTCTTAGAATATGTAGATAGCACAGTAATAAAAGCACTTTTTAAGCTACATTTGCTTACAGATATGTCTACATATATAAAAAAATATTTTAAAGATTCTAGAATCGTAAGATTATTAGAGTTTCCTGTACTTTTTTTAGGCGAACGACCATCTCATACGCCAGCATTGTATAGTTTAATGAACTATGCTGATATTGTACTCGGAACTTGGTATCCTATGGGAGGAATGTACGAAATAGTCAAAGCTATGGAGACTATTGCTTTAAATTTAGGTGTAAAATTCTATACTAATCAAGAGGTTATAAATGTTTCGATTAGTAATAATACTGTAATGTCAGTCGAAACTATTGATAAATCATTTCCAAGTGATTATGTCGTTGGGTCTGCTGATTACAACCATATTGATAGTAAGATTTTACCTAAAGAATTTCAACAATACGATTCAAAGTACTGGGAAAATAGAAAAATGGCACCATCTAGTTTGTTATACTATTTAGGTATAAACAAAAAAGTATCTGGCTTGCTTCACCACAATTTATTTTTTGATGCAGACTTCAATTTACATGCCGATGAGATTTATAAAAATCCTTCTTGGACCCAAAATCCATTGTTTTATGTTTCTGTTCCATCAATGACAGATTTTTCAGTGGCTCCTCAAGGTATGGAAAATATGTTTATTTTAATCCCAACTGCTCCTGGATTAATCGAAAACAAAGAAATTAGTGAATTATATTTTAATAAAACTATTACTAGAATCGAAAATAAAATTGGTATAAAATTTAAAGATAATATCGTTTATAGAAGAGATTTTGCGGCTTCAAACTTTATAGCAGATTATCATGCTCATAAGGGAAATGCGTATGGATTGGCAAATACACTTTTGCAAACAGGACCTCTAAAACCGACCATGATTCACAAAAAACTATCAAATTTCGTATTTACTGGTCAACTTACAGTGCCTGGACCTGGAGTTCCACCTAGTTTTATATCAGGTGAGCTTTCTGCAAAAGAAATTATAAATATGGAAGCTAAAAAAAAATAAAAATAATCTATAAATTATTTTTTTAATACAATTAATTTTTGCATAATTGTAATATTATTCAAATAATTGACACAAAATCAAATTTAATACAGCAATAAATATTGATTTATTGCTATAAAAAAATATTTTAAGAAACTTTTAGTAGAGTAGTAATGATGAACAATTAAATATCCCACAACATTTGTGGGATTTTTTTTTCAGATTAATTTGTATATACATATATACTTACAAATAAGATTAGGTAACCGCAAATTTTTGAGAAATATATTTTGATATAGGAATAAGCAATAAAATTATAAAACCAAATATAAATCCTTGATAAATAACAATTACAGAGGCATCTACCAATATTACACCAATTACTGCTGATTTGACCGATTTTCTGATTAATTCTGGCTTTCCATTTCCATTTATTGCTAATAAAACAGGCTTCAAAACCATATTAAAATAAAATACTATAAAAGGAATAAGCATAAAAAAAATAATAATTCCCATTTTTGCATTTTTACTTAGTGCAGCAAGTGCAATAGCCAAAATTATAAATAGGTATAAACCAAGCCCTACAATTAAATTATTGCCTTTATCAAAATGAACTTCTGCTCTACTTATATAAGTTATACCAGCTATATATATGAGTGGAATACAAGCCCATAGAATAAATGTTGGATAAAAAGTTTCAATAACAGACATGCCAAGCAACCAGTTAAAAGCTCTACACATCCCCATATTAATTGGTCCCAAAATTGCATGATGTTTTGAAAATTTATTATATATGATAGTAAGAAAAATAATAAAAATTGATATAAATCCAGATGTATAATTTACTAAAAATGCAAAAATAGCACCTAAGGAGTATAAAAATAATCCTAAATATAGACTTTCGCTTTTAGTTACGATTCCTTTTGGGATGGGTCTTTCTGGACGTTCAATTTTATCCAATGCAGCATCAAAAAAATCATTTAGAACTATTCCTCCACCATATAAACCACTTGTTGAAAGTATGAGAAAAAGTAATTTTAAATTTAGAATTTCAACCCATTCAAATATAGGTAAAATTATATTCTGAGATAATCCATACGCAATACTTGCACCTACAACCACATTAGACCAAGCTGTTAGGATATTTGCAGGTCGCATTAATGTTAAAAATCCATATATCTTACTTTTATTCATTATCTGAGAGCTTATTTGTTGGATGAGTAGTTTCATTGCTAATGTAAGAATCTATAATAAAATGCAATCCATACAAAACTGGTATCATCACCAAAGAAATGGTTATTTTATAGATAAAGTTGATTATTCCTACTGCTAAAACTAAATGAAAACTCCAATTACCAAAGACATAAAAAGCTATAGTTAGTACCACAAAACTATCTATCAACTGCGAAACTATGGTAGAACCTGTGGCTCTCAGCCAAATAAATTTATTTTTAGTAAGTTTTTTTATTTTTTGAAAAACAACTGCATCTATCAGTTGGCCAACCAAAAATGCTATCAAAGAGCCAATAATTATACCAAGACCCTGACCAAATAGTAAGGAGTAGGCATAATTAATATTAAAATCGTTGCCAATGTTATCTTTTTGGTTTAATTTAATCCAAAAATCGGCTGGTGGCAATTTGGTAGCTGTATATACCACCAAAAATGCAAAACATATTAAGCTAGCAGTGATATAACTTATTTTCATTACAGTTTTTGGACCAAAATATTCGTTTATTATATCAGAAACAATAAAAACGATTGGCCAAAGAATGACTCCTGCTGATAAATTTAAAGACAAATTATCAATCCCAAAAATAGAAAGCGATAATGGTTGCAAGCCCAAAATTGATTCTAATGAAAATATTTTAACACCAATGAGTTCTGCTAAAAGTGCATTAGTGAGAAAAAATCCAAAAAGAATAATATATAAATTATTTTTTTTTGTCATTTTTATTTACAATTCATACTATTTTTAAAATCCATTTTTCGTTTTGAGAATGATTTTTATTGTGTTTATCTATATAATTTTCAACTTTAATAAATCCTAGTTTAGCATAAGAGTTGGATAATCCCCAATTTTTTTCGGTATAGGTCATTATATGCTTTGCTTCTTTTAACTGAATAAAATGTTGTAATAATTTTGAAATTCCACCTACAATATTTGTATTCAATTTTGAAGCATATCTTACAAGAATATATGATCTTACAGGTGGTTTTTCATTTTTTAATAAATAAGATTTGCTAAAAAGAGCTACAGCCACCAAATCGTTTTGATGATATAAACCTAATTTATAATATTCGTTTGAATAGCCCAGTTGATGATTTTGATTTAAAAATAATTGGGCTTCCATTTTTTCTATTCTTTTTACTTTTGTTTTTCTTGCAAATATTGTTGTATTATTACCTAGTATAGAGTTTAATCTTGAGAAAATGATTTCTTCCTTATTTTTGAATATTTCATTATCTAATTTTATAACCCTAAAGTTTTCATAATTGTTTGCAATATTTATATTGTAATTTTTAGTAATAATTATTATTATTTTTTTATCTTCGTGTAAATAAATTTCTTCATCAATGGCTCTAAAGTTTAATTCTAAAAGCATAGATTTAGTAACTTCAACGCTCATATTAGGTTTTTATGTTGGTTGATATGTTTTTTACTCCAAATTCTAAAATTTGGTCTATAAAATGATATGGTTTCAATCCATTTATAGCACATTGATGAAATATACAAGTGGCTGGGGTCATACCTGGTAATGAGTTTATTTCTATGATGATAGTTTCGACATCATCGTTTTCAAAAATTCTTACAAAAGCATCTATTCTACAATATCCTACTACTTGAAGTTTTTTTGCTACATTTTCTAGGTTTTTTCTTACTTTATTTGAAATTTCAATTTGCTTGTTTTTATCTTTAGAGAATCTTGCAGGAGTTATATTTTGTCCTTCTCCGGCCAAAAACTTTTCTTCTAAAGTCAGTACTTCTCCACTTGCTAATGTTTCTGAGGGTTCAAATGTTTGGTATATTAATTTTTCATTTTCATCCAAACGAGTTAGCATACCACCTGTAATTTCTAGAAAATGAGCTGCTCCATTTGGTAATATCAATTCTTCGACCAAAAAACTTGTTTTTTGTGGAAATTCCTCTGTTGGTTTTAGTTGGAGTATGCTTGATTCATTGGTCAGAAATTCTTTGTTTTTTCTAAACATCATGTTGGCATAAGCACATAATTGTTCTTGGTTTTTTATTTTTTTTACGGCCGAGCTACATCCGTCATCGTGTGGCTTGGCAATGAAAGGATATTTTAATTTTGTTTCTATTTCTTTGATTAAATTATTACTATTTTCATTCCAATCTAATTCATTTATGAGTAAATGCTTAGCAACTAAAAATCCGTTTTTTAGTAATATTTCGTTTGTTTCATATTTGTTTATTGTTGTTGCAGAGCTTTCTACACCAGAGCCATTGTAGGGAAGGTTGTGTAATTCTAATTTTTTTTGCAAACTACCATCCTCGCCTGGGCGACCATGAAGTGCAATAAACACTCTTTTTACTATTTTTGATATTTCTTCAATACTAGATTTTTTTGATTCAAAAGTAATATTATCTGCATATTTATTTAAAATATTTCTTGTTTTTTCTCTTAAATTCTTTATAAATTGATGGCTCTCTTTTGGGTTTATAACTTTATCTTTTATATCATCTGCATTGTCTTTGAGCATAATATTTACAGGTATTTGATAAATATCATACGAATCGTTGTTGCCTGTAAGGAAGTAAGGTATTGGCAAATATTTTGAAGAAGAAAATAATTTCTCAAACACGTTTCTACCACTTTCTACTGATATGTGTCGTTCGGTAGAATATCCACCCATAACAACTGCTACGGGTATTTTTTCGGATTTTAAAGTAATATTTTGGGTCATTAAATGACTTAGTTTTTCTTTAATTTGAGTTGCTTTGAGAGGATTTTTACAGGATTTTTCTCTTTCAACCAAAGATTGAAAAATAATGTAAGTTAAAAATTGAGATGGATGCAAACCTACTTCAGCAGCTTGATGAAAAAAGAACGAACTTGGCATCATACCAGAGGTTGTATTTGGGTCGTTTAGTAATATTTCTCTATTATCTGTATAAAATCCATCTATACGTGCGTATACATTGCATTGGAGGGTTTTAAATAGTTTTTCGGTTTCCTTAGCAATTTTTTCAATCTCAGAAAATGGCAAATCTATTGGTGTTATTTTTCGACTTATTCCTGGCAAGTATTTTGAGCGATAATCAAATAAATCTTGTTTTTTGATGATTTCTGTGGGCGGTAGAGCTATGATTTCATCGTTTTCTGTTTGAATGACAATAGTTGAAAATTCTCTACCTTTCACAAATTTTTCTATCAATATATATGATTCGCTATGGATACTTTTTATTTCAATTATCTCATTATTATTACTAAAATGGTAGTCTATTTTTGAAATTAAATATGATGGTGCATAAACTATTTCATTATTTATAATCACTGGTAGGCCAATTCCTGATCTTATATCAGTAAGTTCACGTCCAAAAATATTTTTTTCAATATCTGTTTTTGAAATCCAATCTTGTTTTTTGATTTTAACGATAAAAAAACTTTTGTCTATGGCATCTAAAAAATCAATTAAATTATCTTTTTCTACTATTGAAACACCAATAGAAGAGCCTTGATTTGGCGATTTTATTACTAAAGGTAAACCTAATGTTGTTTTTAATTTTAAAAATAATTCTTTAGCATTATCTTTTAAAATTTCTGTTTTGATTTCATTTTGTTGTAATATTTGATATTGTGGCACCAAAAATCCTGCATTTTGCATGATTTTTTTTTGAATTATTTTATCAATGCCAATGGCCGATGGTAATATACCAGAGCCTGTGTAAGGAATATTGTACCATTCTAAAAGTCCTTGAATACTACCATCTTCGCCAGATGGGCCATGTAAAACCAAAAAAGCCACATCAATCATTTTTTCAAATTGATGTGGAAAGATTCTAGTACCAACTTTAGAAATTATTTTATCTATTTCTGATGTAGTAAGATTTCCTAAACTTTCGATATATAATTGGTAATTTTTTTCGGATTCAGGGTAAAATTCTGTGGGTGGATAAAAATCACGAATGGTTCCTTTGTATACATATTGCCAATCCAAATGTATAAAATTACCTAAACTGTCTACAAAAATTGGAATTGGCTCAAAAAAATCTTTATTGAGGTTATCGTAAATGGTACGACCGCCAGCAAACGAAATTTCACGTTCTCGGCTTTGCCCGCCAAAGAAAATTCCTATTTTTATCATTTTTAATTATTTTTTATAAAAATATAGTTTTTTTATTTTTTTTCCTATCTTTGCACTCCATTTGACAAATGGCGGGGTAGCTCAGATGGTTAGAGCGTAGGATTCATAACCCTAAGGTCGGCAGTTCGATCCTGCTCCCCGCTACTTTTTGCATTTTTTTACAGTCTTCTTATTTTAGCTCCCAAATTATTCAATCTTGTATCTATAAATTGATAACCTCTATCAATCTGCTCTATATTGTGGATTATGCTAGTGCCATCGGCCGACATGGCGGCAATTAATAGTGCTACACCTGCCCTTATATCTGGCGATGTCATGGTAATTCCTCTTAAATTGTTAGCTCTATTCATTCCAATAACGGTGGCTCTATGTGGGTCGCAAAGTATGATTTGGGCACCCATTTCAATAAGTTTGTCTACAAAAAAGAGTCTACTTTCAAACATTTTTTGATGTATTAATACTGTACCTTTGGCTTGAATGGCCGTAACCAGCACAATACTAATCAAATCTGGGGTAAATCCAGGCCAAGGAGCATCTGCAATAGTAAGCGAGGAGCCATCTATAAAAGTTTCGAGTTGGTATTGTTCTTGTTTTGGAATATAAATATCGTCTCCTAAGATTTGTAATTTTATACCCAATTTTCTAAAAACATCAGGAATTTGTCCTAGCATATCTACACGAGCATTTTTGATTGTAATTTCAGATTTGGTCATGGCAGCCATACCTATAAAACTACCAATTTCGATCATATCTGGCAAAATGGAATGCTCTGTACCATGGAGTTCTTTTACCCCTTCTATAGTTATCAAATTTGAACCAATACCACTTATTTTAGCTCCCATTCTATTGAGCATATTGCATAATTGTTGCAAATAAGGTTCGCAGGCTGCATTGTAGATGGTTGTTTTGCCTTCGGCCAAAACAGCTGCTAGTACAATATTGGCAGTGCCAGTAACAGAGGCTTCGTCTAGCAACATGTAGCATCCTTTTAGTTTGGATGCATCAATTTCAAAAAAACTATTTGAAGTATCATAATTAAATTTTGCTCCCAGTTTTTCAAACCCTATAAAATGGGTATCCATGCGTCTGCGGCCAATTTTATCGCCACCAGGTTTGGGCATTTTGGCTTTTCCAAAACGTCCTAATAGAGGCCCCATTATCATCACAGAACCACGCAAGGCGCCTCCTTTTTGCTTAAACTCTTCGCTTTCTAGGAAGTCTAGTTTTACATTTTTGGCTTCAAATTTGTAGTCGTTATCATTAAGTTTATCTACTTTTACGCCCAAATCTTGCAGCAATTCTATCAATTTGAGAACATCTCTTATTTGAGGAATATTGCGAATAATTACAGGTTCTGCAGTCAATAAAGGAGCACAAAGCACCTCTAATGCTTCATTTTTTGCTCCTTGTGGCGTTATTTCGCCATTTAATGAAAATCCCCCTTTTACTTCAAACGATGCCATTGATGTGAATTGATTTAATTTTTGTCAAAAGTAAAATCAAAATATTAATTTTTTGTAGTTGTGTATAAATCTTTATTCAATTTAATAAAAATATATTTTTGGGCAGGCAAACGCTTTTGAAAATATTAGAATTTAAAACATTAAAATCTTACCCATAAAAATAGATTTTTATTATATTGAACCGAAAAACAAATATTACAATTTTATTTTAACTCCTCTTTTAATTTCTACCTAAGTGGGAGAAAAATTATAGGAATGTAATTTTAATTTTTCGGTTTGATATAAAATTTAATAGCAAAAACTCATTCATTTTGGATTTTGTGGTATCATGGCAAAACGAAATTTTTGAGCCAGAAATGTGCGGTTGTAAAATTTGATTGAGTCTTAGATAAACATGTGTTTTTAAAAAAAACTTAAATGCCTTAACCTTGTTTTTTTTTGGAAATAAAATATTAAAAGATAATTAAAAATTGAAAATTTATAGTTGTATGTTATTTGTTTTAAAATTAGTTAGTTTAAAAGCATTTATGATTTTTTTTTTTCAATTTTATCCATTTTAAATAAATAGAAAATATCTAAACATTTATATATTTAGCAGCATTTTTACTTTAATATTTACTTATAAAAATAATAATTGAACTTCAAAAAACTCTTTTTTTCAATGCTTTTTTTTGAATAAAAAAATAATTTAGAGATAACTTTGACTTAAATTGTAAGTTATGAAGTCTATTTTTCGATGATAAGTTTCTTAGTAAATACTGATTTTTCAGTACTAATTTTTACAAAATAGATTCCTTTATTCATATTTGAAGTATTTATTTCTACTATCTCTTCATTTGAATTTATATTTTTTACGACATTTCCCAATAAATCAAATAGCAAAATAGATTTTAAAGTTCCATTTCCTTCTAAACTGATATTAAAAAAATCACCATTAGCTGGATTAGGATATAGTACAACATCTTTTGGCTCTACACTTTCAATTTCATTAGAATTTAGATAAATAGGATCTAGTTTATCTACATAATTAACATAAATTGTATAAGATATTTTATCTCCATTCTCAGCAAAAATATCTAAATTTACTGGTTTTGAAAAATCGTAAAAGTAATTATCATAGAAATTAAAAACTTCATTATTTTGATAGCAAATTATAGGGAATTTATCAACAAAAGCTGAAGCTCCTACACCTGATCTAACTTCTAATTTTAAGAGTTTAGAGTAGTTATCAGTTTTTAAAATATTTACATAAATGTTATTTCCTACAATCGTAGTATTTCTTGAAATTCCATTTAAGCTATAAAAGGAATATGGTTTAAAAGTAATAGATTTTAATTCGTTTGATTTATATGAAGTAGGACCTGCTACTTGACCAGAAACTTTATAAGTTGCTACTGATAAATCTTGTGCTTGAACTTGAATGTTCAAAGGGGAACTTAAATTTAAAGACCTATAAAAATAATTTGTAAGACCTCTAGAATAATGTATATCCAGTTTTGATAAAAACAAAACCCCATTAATTGATACATTCAATGGCAAATCATCAGAATAAAAATAATTATTTACATAATTTGCTTTAGATAAAATTAGATATAAATTTACATTATCTAGCTTTGTAGTTCTATCAAAAAGTATATGTATATTATTACCTGAAATTGTTTTGTCAATTATATTTTTGGCCTCAAAATCAAGCATTTTATTGTTTTTAAGCGGCTGTTGTTTTACTACACTGATTTTAAAATCCTTGAAATTGCCTGCATCTGCATAATATCTCACAAGATAAGTTCCAGTGGTAGTTATATTTTGAGTATAATTATTTTCACTATAAAGGGAATATGGAATACCAGAAACACTTATCAAATTAATGTTATTTTGATAACCAAAAAATCCTATAAATTTATTCCCTGTATTAAAAGGTAAAGTAACAATACCTTCATAGCTTGAGTTATATACAATAGGAATGCCTCTATATTCTGGTATATAAAATTCTTTTAACAAAGTTGTTGAATCAAGTTGTACTTGAGGGTTTTCTATGGGTAAATCGTTTATAATATTTATTTGATACTTGAACTCTTTACCTAATAAATTCCATAAAATTAGTTCTCTTTGACTTGAAAAATTTGATTGAAATTCTCGAAAGTTTTGTTCATCATACTGTTTTGGTGCAGTCAAAATTCCATTTAGATAAACCAAAATTGAATTGCTGATATATAATGTCCCATTTAGATTATCTAAAGGCATATTTGATGGTAGATGAATCTCAATTTTATTCCCTTGAATAACTCCTTTAAATTTTCCAACATTCATCCCATAAATTTCAGGTTTAATATCAAATTCTTGATTTTGTAAAATTGGCTTTAAAACATAATTTTTTTGGTTAGAACCATCTTCAGACCTAACAGTCAAAATAGGATTGCTAGTTAAGTCTACTCTTGTGGTTAAATCTAGTGATACTCCATTTACACTCGACAATATTTGATAAAAATCCCTAGAATTTAAATTTCTATCGTCATTTACAGCAATAAAGACATTTTTAAGGTCTGATAACTTGATAGTTCTAATAGGTGTATTAAATTCATCATGTTCAAAATTTTTGATAACTAAAAAAATGGTGTCTTTAAAAAATGATAAATATGAAACAAAGTTATCTTGCTTTTGGTAAAAACTGTAGTTTCTTGCAACTATGATATTATTGATGTCAATTTTGCTACTTTTAGGTTGATCTTTTGGAGTAACTATATTGATATAAACCATATAATTTTCAATAGTTCCATCTTGTGCTGTAACCTTTAATGGAAAAGAAGAACCTGTAAAAGAAAAATTGGATATCTCTAAGGGCGTGTTTTGATTTTTAATATATTGATTGTTTATTAAAACTTCACTTAAATAACTTGATTGAACATTAATACTTAAATCGGTAGTTCCTAGTGCAGTAGTTGCATCAATATAAATATTTTTATCTATTATCCTGCCATAAAAGTTATTGTATTCAGACATAGAAATTGTTTTTGATAGAGATAAACTTTCTATTATGGCATTAGGACTCTTTTTTAAATGTAAGGTAGTGGTTTTTACTTTAAAAACACGAACTTTTTTATCAATTCCTGTTACAGAAATATTTTGTAAATCATTCAAATTTAATTTTTCGGTTACAATTATTTCATTAGAGCTAGTTACAGTGTTTACAAAAATATTGTTACCTGCTATTGAAGCTATATTTTTTGTATATATATTCAATTTCAATGCAACATTTGTAATATTGATAGTGTCACTAACCATTAAATGTATTTCATTTCCTAGCGTGTAATGTTTAAAATTAAAATCTGGGTAAGGTAAATTTGTTGAAGAATTTAATAATTCTATATTACCAATCGCTAAATATTTAAAATCTACGATTGGTTTTTCTATCCCAAAAGATTCTCCAGATTCAGTTAGAATTGTTAGCTTGTAGTTTTTTATAAAAACATAATTGAAACTGTTTTCATCAAATTTACATAATGCAATAGAATCAACAGTAGAATAATCAATAAATATACTTGGATTAGGCATTTCTCCAATACCTGGAACAGTAATAGTTCCTAAATCTAAATTCGTGGAGCATGTTAAATTTAGAAATTTATTAGAGTTAGGTGCGTGTATAATAATATTGTTTCCTCTGATATACGCATTTAAAGTGCTATTCAAATGTCTATATTTTACTTCTATAATATCTTGTGAAAAACAAATTCCAAATACCAAAGAAAATATCAAAATGAGTGCTTTATTTTTTTTCATAGAAATTATATACATAATATTAGGTAAAACTATATATAATTTGGAATTTAATTGAGATAACTTTCAAAATTATTTTTTGAAGTTTATTTTCTAATAACAAGTGGAGTTATTATTCATTTATCAGGGCAAACGCATTTAAGATTATTTTAAAATGAAAAACTCTTTTTTTAAGCCCCACCCCAACCCAATTTCTGTTACGATGCCACAGAATCCAAAAGGGAGGGGCTTTTGATACTAATATTTCTTGAGATAATATTTTTAAAGTAATATTCTATTATTATAAATTAAAATATTTTTAAATGCGTTTGCCCTGTTCATTTATATGACATTACTCAATTGTATATAAAAATTTTATTTACGACTTCAAATTTTTTTGTTCTTAGGATAGTACCTTAATTTCCTCAAATAGATTTTCAAAAATCCCACAACCAAATCAATTTCTATAAAATTACCATAGAATTCAAGATGGAAGGCTTTATATGAATTGATTTTTTTTCAAGCTCTCTTATTTGCTTTCTTGTTGGTTTTAAATAATTAAAATGAAAAAAAAACTTGGCAAACCAAGTTTTATATGGTTGTAAATTATTTGTTATCTCTCCTAAATCTTCTACAAACTAATTAATAGAATATAAAGGCACTTTTTTTATTTATGACATAATCTTAAAAATAGATTTTATTTTAATAAGACTTTTTGTATTGTTGCAATACTAATTTGCAGTCATTGATATATAAAATACTACTGATTTTTATTTTTTTCACTTTCAATATTTTTGCTCAAGCAACCAAAAATTTTTCTATTACACCCCTTCCTGTGATTTATTATTCGCCTGAAACAAGGCTTGGTCTGGGAGCTGCTGCTGCTATGGTATTTCGTCTTCCTGACTCTGATTCTGCACGTACTACCAAATCTAATATTCAACCCTTTTTTATTTATACACTCAACAAACAGTTGATGTCGAATATACCTTATACCATTTTTGGCAATCAAAACAAATGGCGAACCGAAGGCGAATTGGCCTATTTTTATTTTCCAGAGTTTTATTTTGGATTAGGAAACAATACGCCTGAAAGCACAAAGCAATTAGTAAGTTTCAAGTGGCTGCGATTTTTGAACAAAACTGGTTTTAAAATCAACAATTTAGGTTATTGGGGCTGGATTGCCGAAGCAGTTTCTCAATGGGATGTGAGGCCACAGGGGATGGGTATTTTTCAACAAAATCCGCCACTGGGCTCTCAAGGGTCTTTTATTACTGGCACTGGCCCATTGTGGATGTGGGATAGCCGAGATTATGTGATGGATGCTCACAAGGGTTGGTTTGGCGATGTATCACTTACCTATTTTAACAAAGGACTTGGTGGTAGAGCAGAATTTTGGCGTTTCAGAACTGATTTTAGGTATTATTACAATTTATCGAAAAAGAAACCACACATTCTGGCTTTTCAAGCCATTACGCAATTTACTTTTGGCGATGCACCTTATAGACACCAACCGCCTTTGGGTGGCGACCAAATGCTACGTGGATATTATTGGGGCAGATACCGTGCCAATCATTATGTGGCATTGCAAACGGAGCTTCGTTTTCCAATATATAAGCGTTTTAGAGGTGCTATATTTGCTGCGGCTGGGCAAGTTTCGCCTTCGCTATCGCAATTTATGATTTCGCAAATTCGATGGACGGCTGGTGTAGGTTTACGCTTTGTCATCCACCGAGCAGACAGGGTTAATATTCGTGCCGATCAAGGTTTTGGTAATAATACTGATGGTTTTTATCTTAATCTTGGCGAAGCATTTTAAGCTATGAAAGTATTATATTACTTACTTTTTTTATTTTTTTGCAATCCAATTTTGGCTAATCATCAATTTATTATTGACGTAGATAAAAATAACGCTGATTTAAACTTATTTTTAAAAAACAAATACACTGTTTTAGAGGATTTTAATAATAATTATACCATAGATTCAGTTTTGAAACACTCCAATTTTTTTCATTTTTCGGAATTTGAAAATCATTTAGGATTTAATACCAACCATACTTGGTGGCTCAAAATTGTAATTTATAACAAAGCAAATGTAAATCAAGATTATATTTTTGAATTTGCAAATGTGCATTTAGACTCAATAGATGTATATAAATTTGAAAAAAATGAAAAAAAAATAATTGTCATTGGAAAAACTGGCGATTTATATCCATTTGAAATAAGAAATCTACCCAGTCGAAATTTTGATTTTGTATTTCAAGCCAATAAAAATGCAGTTACAGAACTTTATGTAAGAATTAGGCAAATAAACGAGTCAATATCCTTGCCAATTTACTTATATTCTGTGCCTAATTTTTATAAAAGTGAAAACTTATTTGTAGTATTAATAGCAGTAGGAATTGGTGTTTTGGCTTTTATGGCACTTTTTGGGTTTGTCCTTTTTTGTTTTCAAAAACAAATCATGTATTTATATTATATGCTGTATGTGCTAGCTATTATTGGGTGGTTAATATCAAATTATGGGATTGGTTATCAATTATTTTGGAGTAATTCGCCTAGTTTTCACTTTGTAAGTGGCATTATTTTTTCAATTTTCTATATTATATTTTTTATGCTTTTTATTACTCAATTTTTAAATGAAGTTTTCAAAAAATATTATTTATTGAAAATAACTTACTTTATTTCTTTTTTTCTGATGGGCTTAAACATATATGTTTTGTACAATAAAGATACGATAAAATACAATCATTTTTTTTGGGAATTATTTTATCCTTTATTACTCGTTATCATTATTTATATGGGACTAACTGTGGCTTTGGGTTTATTTAAAAAACCAAGAAAAGAGGTGTTTTATCTTGGTTTTGTGTATTTATTGACAGTAGGAAGTGTATCTATGGCAGTTTTGAGAGAGATTTTTGTGTTTCCTATCAATTTTCTGACCGAGCATCTTATCGTATGTATGGCTTTTGCAGAAGTTTTATCGTTGGGCTTGGCCATAGCCTATCAGTTGTATAGATTTGTGATAGAACGCGAGCAGTATCTGCAAGAGCGAAACCAATTTCAAACAGAGTTGATCAATGCTGAAATTTCGATCCAAGAACGTGAAAGAAATAAAATTGCAAACGATTTGCACGATGATTTGGGACCGACACTGGCCTTAGCAAAATTTGCACTTACAAGTCCAAAAAAAATTGATATTGGTTTTGCAGTCAATCAAATTGATGCTAGTATCAACAAAATACGTGATATATCGCACGAACTGCATCCAAGCATAGTTTCTAATTTAGGATTAAAACTAGCATTACAAAGTTTTGTGGGTAGAATTACAACCGATTATGGCCTAAAAATCTATATACAGTTTAAGAATTTAACAACACTTTCGGACGAAAAATCACTACACTTGTATCGAATTATGACAGAAATAATGTATAACTGTGTAAAACATGCAAAAGCTAGCATCTGCGAAATAACTTTTGAAGTAATTGACAATCAATTATATATATATGTGTTTGATAATGGCAAAGGGTTTTCGGTCAATTCAAATACCAAAGGTATAGGATTAAAAAACATACAAAACCGAATTGATTTTTTGCATGGAACCTTAAAAATTGAGCAACTAAAACCCAAAGGAACCAAAATCGAAATTCTGATTCCGAACACTAATCTACTTTAAAATGAAACTAATATCACCAATTCGTATTGTAATCATCGAGGATCACCTGCTTTTTGCACAAGGATTGAAAGCCATGCTCACCGAAACAAAAGAGTTTGAAGTATGTGGCACAGCTCAAAATATAAAAGATGGTCTCGAATTGATACAAGAAACCGAATTTGATATTTTATTACTCGATGTGGCTTTGCCCGATGGCAATGGATTGCATTTTTTGAATGTCTTAAAAAAAATATATCCAGAGCTAAAAGTTGTCATTATTTCGATGTTTTATGATGAAACGTATCTCAAAATAGCTCAAAGAAATGGTGCTTTAGGTTATTTTCCCAAAAACATAGCTATACATTTGCTTGTGAGCCAATTAAAAGAAATTTATGTAAGCAATAAACCTATTTTTAAATCTTATTTAGAAACCATAAAAATTTCGGATTGCAAACTAACCAACAAGGAAATTGAAGTGCTCAATTTTTTGAAATTTGGCAAAAATGTAACAGAAATTGCTCAAATCACTCAAAAAAGTTCATCTACTATTCAGACACATAAAAAAAATATGCTCAAAAAAACCAATACCCATTCTGTGATAGAAATGATTGAGAAAGCAAAGACTTTGGGATGGATTAAATAGTTTTTTATTTTTAATTTTTTAACTTTTGGAGGTTTTTTTTACCCACCAAAAGTTAAATTTTATTTTGGTAAACGTATTAGTTTCAAATCTAATTCAGGCACGATAAGTAAATTTTGTGGTGCAATTTTGCCTCTTTTTATTTGGTTGGTTATCACTTGCGTACTTTTTATGTTCATGATTTTGGCATATTGCGTAATCGTACACCACTGACTAAGATCATATTCTTGGTTAAAAATATAAATTTTAGTATGTTGCATACGGCTTTTATAAACCTGTAATGCAGTTTTTATCAAATTATATTGTTGTTCATTTTTTTCGTTCAACCAACTAAGAACCAGCTCTTTATCGGCTTGATTAGTTAGTTTTGGTAACCAATCTGCCAGTTGTTGAGTATATTCTGTGGCTTTTTGAGCATCTAGCTGGGAATAAGCTTTATTTATCTGTGTTATTATTTTTTTAATATTTTGTAAGATTGTCATTATTTTTAAAGCTAATAAAGTGTAAATACTATCATTTTTGATTTTCAATTTGTTCAATTTCTGATTTTAGTTCGTTTAATTGGTCTAAAATTTTATCAATTTCAGATTGAGTTATTCCTAAATATTTTATGGAAAGTTCAAGGTGAAACAATTTATTCTGATACAATATTTTTAAATCTTTAAGTGTTTGGCTTTCGTTCATCTAAGCGTTAATAATTTCAAAAATATAAATTGTTTTGTTAAGAAACAATTTTTCTTGATAAATTTCTTTAATGTGATTTATGTGTAATTATATTTTATTTTTTTAACAAAAAAAATGCCTTTTTTTTTGAAATATCCCCCAAGTAGGGGATTTTTTGAATGGATTTCAGTTCTGTAATTTGCAACATATTTTAAAAGGTAATTTTACAAAACTAGTTATTCAATTCAGAAAAATTCAATCATTATGAAAAAGTTAGTATTAATCCAATACATGGTCTGTGGCACTTAGACTATCATAAAAAATAAATTAACGGTTTTATTTGAACCTAAGAATTAGGTGTTGCCTATCTCCAAAAATTAAAGATTAACTTAAACTAAATTAATATTTTAAACAACCAATATATAAATTCAAAATATCATGAAAAAGTCCATTTCTATTATCCTTGTCTTTGCTGTAGTATCAGGGATTTCATTAATAAGTTCTTGTAAAAAAGATGAACCAGTTCCTTCAAATAATCCTGAATCTTCTAATTCAAAACCTCCTTTTGGTTCATTACCTACAAAGCCAGAAGCACTAGCCAAATATGATTCATCAAATTTTGGATTGTATAAAGGAGTAATTGCTGGTAAAATATCAAACGAAAATATTAAAAATTTAAACAACCCAAGTTATCAATCACTATTTGCTAATAAAACTGAAGCATCTGGTTCTTTAAGGATAGATTTTTTTAATAGCGACCCTAAAAAGGTTTTTTGTGTTCTTTTTGTCAATGGATTTTATGATACACTTGTTCCACCAAATTCAAATGGTCAATTTTTGGATAGTTATGGTGAATCAATAAATAACACTGACCTTATTTTTTGTAGAATGGAAAGTCAAAAAAAAATTGGAGGAGAAAATTCAACTCTTGAATTTTATAAAAGTAATAATGAGTATTACGTTAATTCACTTAGAATACCTGGGATTCAACTAGAAGCAGAAATTATTAAAGAGTCTTCTTTTTCCCAAACATTAATTTTTAATGGAAACTACAAAGGTAGCTGCAACCCCTCTTCTACAGGCAGTCCATCTGGAACGTTTAACATGATAATTAATTTATATCCATATAAAATCGATAACACAAAAATTTATTCAGGGGATTTTGGAAAAGTTCAATATTTTGGAAGTAATGCAATAAATGGAACTACAACAATTGATTTAAAAATTGAATATCAGTTTGATCTTACTTCAAAAGAACTTAATTTCATAGGTCAAGTACAAGATAAATTTACGTCTTTTAAAATAACAAACGGTGATCCTGTAAATGTAACAACAAAAGGTGATCCAAATATTGCAGGTTTTTTTTATGATCGTAATGTAATATCAATAGAAGGTAATTGGAGCGTAGTTCAACCAAGTTTAAGTGGTAATGGATTTAGTTGCTCAGGATCATGGACAGGAACTAGACAAAATTGATGTTTTATACGCTCTCTATTATAGATCAAAGCCGTTATTTTAATGACAATCTAATTTGAAGTACCATAAAATATTAAATTAGGTATTAAATCACTTTTCTTAATAACTGATGTTAAGCAAAACTATAATATGTATATACAAATTTACAGAAAAGTATTTGGGTCTACTACTAAAGAGTCCTGTGAAAACTGGATAAACAATAACAAAAATGAATCTTAAACTAAATAAATTAATTATTAAATAAACGCTTAAAATTAAAAACCATGAAAACAGCCCTTTACATTTTCGTTTCTTTAGCCATAGCACATAGCACAATGGCTAATAAAGTTTGGAGATTAGTTGACCGCAGTTACTTAAATTCTTCCTTATCAGGTAATGTATTTTCAGGTACTTTAGAGCAACTTGTAAATCTTCCTAATTTTTTATCTGGCGATACGATTTATCACGAGTCTAACTATAGATCTGCTGGAAACGGGAATATTAACCCCTAACCCCGAAAATATTTTACGGAATTTATGCTAAAAACCGATTATATGCTTTGTATAGTCGGTTTTTTTGTTTTTATTTGCGTTCCGTAAATACGTATTATATATGTCTTCAAATCACATCTA
>JAAFIH010000036.1 GCA_013297755.1 Cytophagales bacterium | reverse complement strand
TATTCTTGCATTAATACCTGTGTTAGTGGCCAAAAGTTGGGCATTGAATAGTTGTATTTGATTATCTAAAATTCCAATCCTAGCATTTTGCCCACCCAAACTTGTATTGAAAATAGATAATTGGCTGTTTATACCATTGATACTAAGGGTGTTTCCTAAAATAGTGTTTATAAAATTAGACGAACTCAAAGTAGTGTTATCCAAGAAAATAAATTTTCTACCATAAATATCTCCATTAATTTGTACAGTAGTGTTGTTGATGCTATTACCAATTTGGACAACTGCATTTCCTGCTTCTTCTATGGTAGTTTTTTGAGCCAATCCTGGTGGGCATATATAAAAACGAGGGATATTGCCAAGGGTTATATTGAAACCTAAACTATTGTAATTGTAAGATGGAAATTCTAAAAAATTGGAGGAAACATTTCTAGGACCAAAGTATATTTTGCCATCGTCACCTAGATTACCATTAAGTCGTAACTCGTTTTGAGTGGCAACCAAAACAGAACCTGTTACACTCCACTGCCCCTGAGCTAAAAATTGGTGCAACACACACAAATATATAGTTGCCATAATAGCTACCCTGCTAAAACATGAGCGAGTGTTGAGTTGAGTTGTGTTGTGTTGTGTTGTGTTGTGTTGTGTTGTGTTGTGTTGAGTTGTGTTGTGTTGTGTTGTGTTGTGTTGTGTTGCCATAGTTTTTACGATTTCTTAGAGGTTTATACAAATTTAGTAAACTGAAATAATATTAACAAATATTAATACAGTTATTTTTAAAAAATAAATTACTTTTTTTAGTAGTTCGTAGTTGGGAGTTGGGAGTTGGGAGTTGGGAGTTAGTAGTTGGGTGTTGGGAGATTGTAGATGGGAGTTCGTTGGGAGTTTGGTTTTTATAAATAAATAGGGAGTTTTTAAATGTACCAATTAATTTTAATCATTAATAATATTACAAAGTAGATAACTGATTTTTAGTTTTTATAATTTTTCCAATTATTTTTATAAATAAATTTATAAAAAAATTTGATAAAATAAAATTAATGTTCTATAATTGCATTAAATTAATGAAAAATTGTATTTATTAATGTATTAAATTTAACAAAAATTTAAAATTTATGAAAACTATTACAAATTCAATCAAAAAACACGCTACTAGAGCCAGTTTCCTGTTAGCAATGTGTTTTGGGCATCTTATATTTGCCCAAACTGGCTATTTTCAAAACTTCAATACTGGGGGAGTGCCAGCAATATTTAAGCCAGGCAACCCATACACTTTGGCTATTGACAATCAAACTCTCCAAATAAAGGTAAGTAAAGGTGACTTTTGGTCTGGAGTTGATTTGAATTTTGCCCCAACTTTAAATTTGAGTACACCAGCAAACAGAAAAGTTTCATTTAGAATCAAAACGGATAGCTCAACAAGGGCATTGCCTTATGAGCTGTATTTGCAGTTTTTTAGTAACACTGGAGGTGTTTTTCAACAAGGTGGTGGAAAACGAAGCTCAAAAACTATTTACCCTACTTCTAAATGGCAAACAATATCATTTGACTTCAATGATCCTTCATTTAACAATGTTGATTTTGCTGCAATTACTGGTCTACAGTTTGTACTTCAACCTTTAAACAATATGCTTTCTGGTACATTGAATATTGATGATTTAGCTATTGGTAATAACGGTACTAACCCTGCAATAGCATCTCCCTATTTTTTGGGAATTCCAAATCAAGAAATATTTATCAATTCAAGCACTCAATCTGTCAGAATATTAAATGCTGTTGATTGTGATAACTTAACAACAAATCTTAACTTTACAGCTGTTTCATCTAATCCTGCTATACTTCCAAATCCTACATTTACAAATACTCCTTTTTTAAGTAACAATTATTTTAATTTTACATCTGGTACAGGAGATAGTGGCTTTTTGTTATCATCAAGGTTTGTTACAATGAATATGACACCAGCCAATAATCAGTTTGGTATGGTTACAGTTACTATAACTGCTACAGCTCCTAGTAGAATTGCTGGTATAACTTCTGTTCCTTATCGATATGTTATTCAGGTAAATGTCAAAAGGAACGTTGCCCCAACTATTGGAGTCATTCCTTTAAATTTAACTCTTGGTTCTGATAAAACAACTCAATTATTATTTGATAAAATATTTAGTGGCAATGGAGAAGTTGTTCAAAATATGTCAATTACTGCAACTAGTACTGATCAAGCTGTAATACCCAATTCACAAATTGTAGTTTCTTTTAACGGAATTAGTACAACAGCAAATGTAAGAGTTACCCCGATTCAATTTGGAAGTTTACCAGTAAAAACTTGTAACATTAATTTTACAATAACAGATAATGGTGGAACAGTTCTTGGCGGAAGCAATCAAACTATTTATACTATACCTGTTAATGTATTTCCAACTTATTTTAGTCCACCAAGTTTTAAACATATTCCTGATCAAATAGATAATGTTACAAATCAAGGCACACGTACTATAACAATTACTGGTATCAACGATGGAAATAATGGAGCACGAATTTCTTCAATAGTTGCAGTTAGTGGAAATACCGGAATTTTACCTAATCCAACTGTAAGTTACACTACAGGAAATGACTATGCTTTATTGTCTTATAATTCAGTTATTGTAGGAATTACAACAGTTACTGTTATTGCAACAAATTTTGGAGCTCCGGCAGGAAGTAATGGTAATTCTAGTTTTGTAGATGTATTCACAATGAAAGCTCAAGCACCACCTTTAAATGGCTATATTGAACCTTTTACAGTTACTACTGTAGTTGGACCTCCAAATTCTGCTGATGGAAGAAGTTCTACAACTCCAGGAGTATGGTATGTAGAATATCAAGGGGGTGTACAAACTGTTACTATAGATCCAAATACTGGCACATTTACCAATTTTATAAATAATAAATCTGGTTCAAATGTACAATATTTTGCGGGTATATGGTATAAACCAGCTGGCGGGGGTAATTTATTTGATTTTAAGAACTTCCCCTATTTGAGTGTAGATTTAAGTACAACAAACACTTTAGGAAATGTTGCTATTGATTTATGGGATGTAAACAATATAAGATATGGGCTAACATCTTCATTTCCTGTAACTGGTTCTTTAACTAATTACACTTTTTGTTACAACGATATTCCTTGTTTGGGAACTGGTCAGCCAGGGGAAGACTGTGGTGGTAATGGAAATCCTAAGTTTGACTTTTCTAAGGTTAAAGCAATACTTTTTAATTTTGGTGTTACACCAAACGGAGTAGGTTGTGGTATTTGTGCACCAGACTATACAGGTACATACACAATGAAAAACCTCAGAATTGGAAACCAAGCTCAAAACTCTGTTTTATGTCCTGGAAATACTTCAACAGTTACATCTAGTTTCCCTCCTAATCCATATTATTTAACTACACAATCAGGTCCAAAAGTTGTAACTATTACTGGGATTACCGCTGGTTCTAACCCAATTACAGGATTAAATCCCAATCCTGTAACTGTAGCCGTTTCTGGTGGATTAGGTGCTAATCTAATTTCGTTTAATCCTGTATCAGGAGTAGCTTTGATAGGTTATACAACTCCAAATACTGCTACAACTGCAAATATAAATGTAAATATTAGTGCTTTTGGTTCGTCATCTTCAACCCGCAATTTCTCTGTTACAGTTCAAACACTTCCAGTTGCTACTACAAATGTATTTGTTAATAATAATCTTACTGCAACTATGCCCGATGGTATAAAAGGACAAACTATTGATGGTAGTCCATTTGGAGTATGTGAAATTTTTGGAGTAAATGCTGCTAATTTTTCTGATGAATACTACAGGAAGCTAACTGAAGCAAATGTACAATCAATGAGAATAGGAATTTGGGATTTTGAGCACGTGAACGATAACTCAAATCCAAATGTATTAGATAAATCAAAATTAGATTATGATGCCATGCAAATAGAGTTTTTTAAAAAAGCTTCTGCTGCAGGTGTTAAAAGATTTATGGTAACTTTTTTTTCACCCCCAAGCTTTGTTAAATATAATAACGATGCTATTGCTGGATCTCAAGCTGGATATATATTAAATAACACAATTGATTCAGCATATTATAAAGAATATGCTGAATATGCTGTTGCCTTTGTTCAAGGGGTAAAAGAAAATGCTGGTGTTGATATTTATGGATTATCAATTGGTAATGAAATTCAATTTAACCAATCATATCAATCAGTTGTTTACAATCAATCTCAATATGTTGAAGTAATTAGAACAATTGGTAGAAGATTTGCAGCTGAAAATATCAAAACATTTTTATGGGGACCTGAAACTCTTGAAGCTCAAGACGGTGATAATAATTACATGAAAGCTTGCCAAGCGGATCCTGAGGTTAGAAATTATTTTGCAGGATGTGCAGTTCATGCTTATGCAGCAGATGGTGTTGGTGCTGGTGGTGCTGGCACAGCTAGATGGCAATCAGTTTTAGCTGATTCTAGAAATACACTTTCAGACGGAGGGTTAATTGCTCAAAGAAATAGTTTGATACCAACAATTGGACCAGGTGGAGAGCAAAATCAAGGAAATGGTGGTGTAGGAATTAGCACTTATCAAACAGAGACTTCACAAGGTGGATTATCAAAAGAACAATATGAAAGCTGGCAAAATGCCTTGGATGTATTTGGTGCTGTTACTTCTTCACTTAGAGATGGTAATGTTTCAGGTTGGTATTATATTGGGTTACAAACACAAAATAATTTATATCAGTCTTACAAACACTATGATAAGTTTGTATTTGGTGGTGCAAGAAGAATTCCTCTAAATCCTCCTGCTGGTACAGATGGTGTTGCATTTCGAAATCCTGACGGAACTGTTGCTATTGTTTTTGCAAATGGTAATGGGACACTCAAAAATATTTCGATTGGAGGTTTGAATTTACCATCAACTTATAAAGCATATTTATCAATAGACCAAATACCATGGAAAGATTTAGGTACAGTCTCTGGCACTTCTATTGCTATGCCTCCAAATTCTATGTTAACACTTTGGGGTGGTGCAAATGCTTTAATTGCTGCTTCTGGAGTTACTGTTTCTGGTGGTAATACCATAAATTCAGCAAGTGGAAAACTTCAATATAGTTCTACTGTATTGCCTTTAAATTTAATAGATAAAAATGTTAATTGGTCTGTAATTCCAACAACTGGAAATGCTTCTATTGATCAGTTAGGAATGTTGACTGCGATTTCTAATGGTATAGTAACTGTAAGAGCTACTTCAGTTGCAACTCCTACAGTTTTTGGAGATTTGGTTTTAACAATTTCTGGTCAATATGTAAAGCTAACATCTATGACTGTTGATGGAGTTGGCGGTGTAAGAAATGTTGCCCCTGCTTCTACATTACAAATGACAGTTTCTGGAGTTGCTCCAGCTCAAGCTTTAATTAGAGATGCAACTTGGACATTAAATCCTGCATCTGGTATAGCTTCTATTAATACTAATGGTTTATTAACTGGTATATCTTCTGGGTTAGTTACGGTTATTGGTACTTCAGTTGATAATAATACTGTAACTAGTAGAGTGGTAGTAACTGTAACAAGCAGTTCTGTAGCTGTTACATCTGCTACAGTAACTGGGGGTGCTAATATAATATCTACTTCTTTGGGAACATTACAAATGAGTTCTACTTTTAGTCCATTGAATGCAACTAGCACAACAGTTGGATGGTCTATTTCTGGTTCTATTGCAAGTATCAACCCAACCACTGGGCTAGTTTCAGCTTTAGGAAACGGAAATGGAGTTGTAACTGTTACTGGTACATACACTTCGTGGGGAATTAGTGCTATCAGAGTTATCACAATTTCTGGTCAGGCATCTCCTGTTACAGCTGCTACTATCGATGGAGTTGGTGGTGTTTCAACAATCAGTGTTGCTAACGGTACTTTGCAAATGACTGTAACTGGATTTTTACCAACAGATGCCACAAACACTACACCTACTTGGAGTCTTTTAGCACCTAATTTTGGTAATTCGATTTCTAATGGTGGTCTATTACAGTCTGCTACAAATAGCAATGGAGTAATAACAGTTCAAGCAGCTTTTGGAGCTATAATTGCAAGAAGAGTAATTACTATTTCTAATCAAAATATACCTTTAACTGCGGCTACCATAAATGGATTAGGTGGTGTAAATGTAATTAATACTGCAAATGGCACATTGCAAATGACTACCACAGGTATTGCTCCACTTGGAGCTAATCAAAACACTACACCTACTTGGAGTGTTTTGGCACCTGCATTTGGCAATACTATTAATGCTACAACTGGTTTGCTTCAAGCTACTACAAATAGTAATGGAGTAATAACAGTTCAAGCAGCTTTTGGAGCTATTTTAGTAACAAGAACAATTACAGTATCAAATCAAATTGTGCCTGTTACAGCAGCAACAATTAATGGATTGGGTGGAGTAAATGTAATAAATACAGCTAATGGAACATTACAGATGACTACAACTGGACTTGCCCCACTTGGTGCAAACCAAAATTTAGTTCCTACATGGAGTGTTTTGGCACCAGCATTTGGTAATACTATAAATGCTACAACTGGTTTGCTGCAAGCTACCACTAATAGTAATGGAGTAATTACAGTTCAAGCAGCATTTGGTTCAGTTTTAGCATCAAGACAGATTACTGTAACAAATCAAGTAGTACCTGTAACTGCAGCAACTATCAATGGTATAGGTGGAGTTTCAGCTATAACATCAAATCTTGGTACATTGCAATTAACAACAACTGGTTTGGCTCCTTTGGGTGCTAATCAAAACACTACCCCTGTTTGGTCTTTAGTAAGTGGTACAGCTGCTTCTTTAAATGTAGCAACTGGAGTTTTAACAGCTATCAATAATGGTACTGTGGTAGTTCAAGGTTTATTTGGTTCAGTTGTGGCTCAACGAACAATTACAATAAGCAATCAATTGACTGGTATTTCAATCAATGCTAGTGCTAATACTATTACTACAAACAATGGTACAATACAAATGCAATTAACTTACAATCCTGTAGGAGCTAGTGTGTCTGGTGTAAACTGGGCAACAAATAATGCAAATGCTTCTGTAAATGCAACAGGTTTAGTTACTGGGTTATTAAATGGAAATGTTACAGTAACAGCAACATCTATACAAAATAATGCTTTTACATCAAGTTTTGTAATAGCCATTTCAAACCAAGCTGCATCGCTTATTCCAGTAACATCTGTAAGTTTAACTGGCATTCAAACCATTTTAAATACTGGTAGTACAACAATTACTTCAACAGTATTACCTGCAAATGCTACAAATTCTGCTGTAAATTGGAGTTTAAATCCAGTATCTGGGATTGCTTCTATTGGAAGTTCAAATGCTAATCAGGCCATATTGAACGGAGTTGCCAATGGAGTGGTAACAGTTATAGGTCGTTCTATTAGCAATACTTCAGTTGTTGGTACAATAGTAATCACAGTAAGTGGTTTTGCAATTCCTGTAACATCTACAACCGTTAATGGAAGTGGGGGAGTATCTCTAATTGCTGTCAGTGGTGGAACTTTACAAATGTTAGCTCCTTACAGCCCATTAAATGCTAATTCTAATACTACATTGGGTTGGACTATGATTGATTTAACAGCTAAAAATACCTTAAATTCTAATGGTTTATTAACTGCAAAAGATGATGGTAATGGAGTAGTAACAATCACAGGAAGTTATGGTTTAGTAACCTCAACTCGCTTAGTTACAATTTCTGGGCAAAGAATTACTGCTACAAGCATGACAATTAATGGCTCAAATATAACTGCTCAAAGTGGTACTTCTCAAATGACTGTTATATTCAATCCATCAAATGCAAATTTAGGAACTACTGTTGGTTGGACTTCTTCAAATGCTTCTATTGCAAACATAAACCCAACTACAGGTCTTGTAAGTGCAATTACAAATGGAGTTGTAACGATTACAGGAACTGCCGGAGCTTTAGTATCTATCAAGTCAATTACTATATCTGGTCAGTTTGTTGGTATTCCAGTAACATCAACTACTGTTAATGGTGCAGGTGGAATTAATCAAATTACAAGTTCCAATGGCTCGTTACAAATGTTAGCACCTTACAGTCCTGCTAATGCCAATCAAAATACATTGTTAGGTTGGACAATCAACGACCCAACAGGTAAAAATAGTATAAACGGAACCACAGGTGTACTTCAAGCAAACAATGATGGTAACGGGTTGGTAACTATAACAGGTTCTTATGGAAGTATAATTTCCAAAAGAGTTGTTACGATAAGTGGACAAGGAATTACAGCAACAAGTATATCAGTATCAGGCTCAAACATCTCTACACTAAATGGTACAAGCCAAATGATAGCTACATTTGGTCCAGTAGGAGCAAATATAGGAACATCTGTTACTTGGAGTTCGTTCCCAGTAGGTAGAGTAAATGGTTCGGGTTTAGTATCTACTAATGGATTAAATGAAATAGTAACTATAACAGGTACAGCAGGAGCTTTATCATCAACATTTACTTTATCTATATCAGGACAAGTTATTCTTGTATCAGGAATGACTTTGACTGGAACAAGTAATAGTATTTCTAGTCAAAATGGCTTTATTACTATGGGTATTCCTCAATTCAATCCATCAAATCCATCCAATACTTCTATAACATGGTCAGTTATGACTACAACAGGAGAAGCTAAAGTAAGTATTAATTCTTCAGGTATACTACAAGCATTAAACGATGGAAATGGAGTTGTAACTGTTGTAGGAACTGCAAATGATGGTTCTGGTGTTGTAGCATATTATCCTGTAACTATTTCTGGTCAAACTATTGGCGTATTAAGTGCTACTATAAGTGGAATTGAAGGCGTTTCAAACTTAGTTAATTCAATATCATTTTTAAGAGGTCAGTTAGTATTAATAGCAAATGTGTTACCCACTACAGCAGGAAATAGTATGAATTGGACTGTATCTGATTTATCTATAGCAACTATTTCTGGAAATGGTTCTAATCAAGGAGCATTAAAAGCTTTGAGTGGACCTACAGGAAACGGAGTTATAACAGTTACAGCCACATCAATATCTACACCAAGTATTAAAGCTTTTGCTGTTGTTACAATAACTAACAATATTGTTATACCATTAGTAAGTTTAAGTGTGTCAGGTTCTAATCAGATTACAACCAATGGAGGCACTTTACAGTTAGTTGTAACTAGAAATCCTATAAACACAACAGATGATGTAACTTTTATAAGTTCAAGTTCTACTATTGCAAGAGTAAATTCAAATGGTTTGGTTACTGCTTTTGGAAACGGAGAAGTTACAATTTCTGTAAATGTCCCAAATAATTTAGCATTGAATCAAACATTTACAATTACCGTTTCTGGTCAATATGCTAAAGCATTAACTATATCAGGGATTGGAAGCAGTTTAATAACTGCTGCTGGTGGTAGTTTATCAATGGAATCAACTATACGTCCTTTAAATGTAATACCTGAGCAAATAATTTGGTCTATTACCAATCAATTTCAAACAAACAGGGTTTATGCAAGTTCTGATTTGGTTTCAATTAATTCGGTTACTGGTTTAATTACTTCAAATAATTATGGTAATGGTACAGTAACCGTGGTTGGTTTTTTACCAAATAGTAGCTTAACTTCAACTATTACTATCCAAATAGAGAATCAAAGACTACCAGTTCTTCAGGTGAGCTTGTTACCAATTATTGGCATAACTAGTCCAGGTCATGCTGTCTTTGCGAAAGGTGTAGCGTTGCCTGCAATAGCATCTGATAAATCATTTATTTGGAGTGCCATCTCTAATTCAAATTTAGTTAATGTCAATAGTATTACTGGAGAGATTATTTCAACCGATCTTAGAAATGGAACGGCTACCATTAAAGGTCAATCAAAATCAGATCCTAATTTATTTAGCACTGTTACAGTTACTATTTCTGGCCAGTCTAATAGTATTGATTATGAATTAGTAGATGAAAATAGTAATATTGTAGCACCTTTATTAGGAAATGGATTAAATGCTTTTAATATTTATCCTAAGTTGTATCCGCTATATGATAATGTTATTTATACTGATGTTATTCTAAGAGAATCATTTGTAACTTATTCTTTTGAGCCAGCTGGTGTTATCAATGTAAATTCTAATGGACTTGTTAGTCTCGTAAATGAAAATGCTTTTGAGAATGCTACCATAACAGGAACTTATAGAAATAATCCTTTGCTTAAGTTTGTGATTATTGTAAATAAACAACTTACTTCTGTGCTTGGAAAAGACGCTTTCAACAAAAGTATATCTACTTTCCCTGTTCCATTTAATAATACCCTTAAAATAGATGGTTTAAATCCAGGAGATAAAGTTACTGTTACAAATGTTCTTGGCGTAAAACTAGCAAGTTTTGTTGCTGATAGTACTTTCAAAACTATTGATACCCAAGAGTTTATTTCTGGTACATATTATATTTCAATTATATCTAACGGAAATTCTCAAACTATTAAAGTTTTAAAATAGAATAATTTGATTCAATAAAAAAGCCTTCTAATTGAAGGCTTTTTTATTGATTTTTTTTTTTTTTTGTCTTTCATAAACAGTTAATTTATATGTATAACCTAACTGCTTGACTTATGTAACTGACTATAATAAATTTTTTAGCACTCAAATATTTTTAGTATTTGAGTGTTAAATAAAAAAATAATTTTATTATTATTATCAATACACTATTTTTACAAAATCATATTTAATTAAATTTGAAAGTAATCAATTCATTATTTAAGCAATATGTATTTGAAAATATACCATTTTAAGATTTTTTTTGAAATTTTGTAATAATATTCAAAAAAAATTAATTTAATCAAGGAATACTTTTAAAGCAAAAATACCATTAATACCTATTTTTTTTAAAAAATATACAAATGAAATTTGAAAATAATAAATACACTATACAAGGAATAGATGTAAACAAATTATGCCAACAATTTGGTACACCACTTTATGTGTATGATGCCCAAGTGATTGAAAATCAAATTGAGAAATTAAAAATTGCTTTCTCTGGTTTGAAATTAAAACTTAAATACGCAGCCAAGGCTCTCACTAACATTTCTGTACTCAAATTAATAAAAAATGCTGGATGTGATATAGATGCAGTATCGCTCGAGGAAATTGAAATTGCTCTAAAAGCTGGTTTTTTGCCTTCTCAAATCACATTTACTCCTAATTCAGTTCATTTTTCAGAAATAGTTTTGGCTGTAGAAAAAGGTATATTTGTAAATATTGATAATTTAGACGTTTTAGCAGAATTTGGTAAGAAATTCGGAAATACAGTTCCATGCTCAGTACGTATAAATCCCCATGTAGAAGCTGGTGGAAACGATAAAATAAAAACAGGTCATGCAGCTTCTAAATTTGGTATTTCAATAGAGCAAAAAAATGATATTATTACTCTAGTTAATCAATATAATTTACATATAAAAGCACTTCATGTGCATACAGGATCTGATTTTTCGGATGTAGAAGTTTTTATGCAGGTTGCAGAAATTATATTTGATTTAGCATATCAATTTAAAAATATAAAAGTAATAGATTTTGGTAGTGGTTTTAAAGTAGCTTATAAAAAAGGAGATAAAACCACTAATATTACTTTATTGGGAGAAAAAATAGTGGCCTCTACCAAAAAATTTGCTTCTAAATATGGATCAGAACCAGAAATATGGTTTGAACCTGGCAAATTTATTGTAAGTGATTGTGGTGTATTGTTTGCAGAAGTTACTGTACTAAAACATTCGCCTGCTACAACTTTTGCAGGAATAAATACAGGCCTCAATCATCTTATAAGACCAATGATGTATGATGCCTATCATGAAATTGTAAATATTACTAATCCAGAGGGTGCGGAAAGTGAATTTTCTATCGTTGGCTATATTTGCGAAACCGACACTTTTGCATGGAACAGAAAAATAAATGAAGTAAGAAAAGGCGATATTTTAGCTATTCTTAATGCAGGTGCTTATGGTTTTAGTATGAGTTCTCAGTATAATTCAAGGCCAAGACCAGCAGAAGTTTTGGTTTATAATGAAAAAGCACATCTTATTCGTAAGAGGGAAACCCTAGAAGATGTATTGCAAAACCAAATTGAAATTGATTTATACTAAAATGTAATATTTATTGTATAAATGTTTGTTTCAATTGATTAGATAATATTCATTTTATCATTAAAAGTATCATTATCTAAATTTATTATCTATTCTACCTTTTAGATTTTAGTTTTACTTTTTTTAGATTACTTTTATAACTTAAATTATTTTTAGAAAAAAAATGGCAACACTTTGGGCAAAAGAAGCAAAATTGAATGAAAAAATCCAGCATTTTACCACTGGCAAAGACCGTGAATTGGATATTTTACTGGCCAAATACGATATTCTTGGCTCACTGGCCCATATTATAATGTTGCAAACTATCAATCTTTTGACTAATGAAGAGTTAAAAATATTACAAATTGAATTAATAAATTTATATCATGAAGCCCTTGAAAATAAATTTGTCATAGAAAATGAGGTTGAAGATATACATTCGCAAATAGAGATAAATCTTACAAAAAAACTAGGTGATGTAGGAAAAAAAATTCACTCAGGTCGCTCCAGAAATGATCAAGTTTTGGTAGATTTGAAATTATTTATGCGTGATAAAGTTGAGTTTATTGTTAGTGAAATCAAACCATTATTTACTTTATTACAACAATTAAGCGAAACCCATAAAGACGTTATTTTGCCTGGATATACGCATTTTCAGGTAGCCATGCCCTCGTCTTTTGGGCTTTGGTTTGGTGCATATTCTGAAAGTTTAGTCGATGATTTGCATACTTTAGTAGGAGCGTATAAAATAGCAAATAAAAATCCATTGGGTTCTGCGGCTGGCTATGGTTCTTCTTTTCCGCTCAATAGAACACTCACAACTCAACTTCTTGGTTTTGAAACCCTTAACTACAACGTAGTGTATGCACAAATGACTCGTGGCAAAACAGATATTGCAGTGGCTAGTGCTTTGGCATCGGTGGCTTATACGCTCAATAAATTGGCCTCTGATGTGGTACTGTATGTGTGTCAAAACTTTAAGTTTATTACTTTTCCTGACGAAGTCATGGAGGGTTCAAGCATTATGCCACACAAAAAAAATCCAGATGTTTTTGAATTAATAAGAGCAAAAACCAATAAAATAAAAGCATTGCCCAATGATATTATGTTGCTAACTACAAATATGCCCTCAGGCTATCATAGGGATTTGCAAATTGTAAAAGAATATATTTTACCAGCATTTGATGATCTGGCTTTGTGTATTGCCATGACAGTAGAAATGTTATCAAAAGTAGAGGTGTCAAAAGACTTGCAAAAACAAGATAAATATTTGTACATGTTCAGTGTAGATCGGGTAAACGAACTCGTTTTGCAAGGAGTTCCATTTAGAGATGCCTATAAATATGTAGGCAAAGAAATTGAAGAAAATCAATTTAAAATACCAAATCAAGTTAGCCACACCCACGAGGGGAGTATGGGAAATTTATGCACTCAGCAAATAAAATTACTTTTTGAAAATGCAATTTTAGAATTTAATTTTGATTACAAAAACAACGCAATAAAAAATTTATTGCTATCATAAGATTTAAGCTCTAAAATCCTTATTTCCGTAGATTCATTACTTATTAAAGTAAATCGAAAAATTTAAGCGTGTTTGGTGGTTTAGAATAAGGTAAGAAATTATAAAATAAGTATATATAATTTTTAGAAGTTTTCATCATATCAATTTTTAATTACATTACTTCAGCTTTTAAATCTTTATTTATTTTTTTAGATTTTATTTCTTCATTTTGAAATTTTAGAGTATAAGCAAAAAATGAAAAAATAGTTACTGCAATTCCTATTGCTAAAAATCCTTCACGATTATCCATTGTTTTGAATAGAGAAGTGGCAATCACAGCTCCCAAATTTCCACCTGCTCCTACAATACCTGAAATAGAGCCAAGGGCATCTTTATTTAAAAAAGGTACAATCGAAAATGTAACTCCATTAGACATTTTTATAAAAAAAGCGAGAGAAATTAAACAAATGATTGAAGTAAGTAGTGTTGGTGCTTGCGAAAAAAGAATTATTCCTATGCCTTCTAACAATAAAAATATAGCTAATAAAACTGCCTTGCCATAAGTACCCCAATTTGCTCCTGCTTTATCGGCAAATATACCTCCCAAAGCCCTAGCAAAGATATTCATAAGTGCAAAAGCAGCAACTATAAAACCTACTTCTTTTAGTTCTAACTTAAATTCATCGGTAAAATAAATGGTTAAAACATTGTCAAACATAATTTCGATACCAAAACAACAAGCATACATCAAAAATAAAATCCAAGTACGATAGTCTTTTGCAGCAATTTTGAAACTTCCTTTAACATCTGGGTTTTTTGCTCTAAAAGTAGGGTTGTTTTTTCTTAATTCCAGTACATTTCCTTCAGGAGTATCTTGAGTAAATTTATAATATACAAAAGCCATAATTAGTAATAAAATTCCAGGTATCAGCATGGTAATACGCCAAGCCTGAGTACTTTCAAAACCAAATCCTATAAATAATGAAAACAATATGGGCATAAGTGCATGAGAACCAAATGCTCCCAGATTGCCCCATCCTGCTGCTGTAGCGTTGGCTCTGCCGACCACATTGGGGGCAAACATGACAGATGTATGGTATTGGGTAATTACAAAAGATGCTCCTATAACTCCTATCGCTAACCTAAAAAATAAAAAAGATAAATAACTAGAGCTTAAACCTATAAATATTACTGGGATAGAACCTATTGCAAGTAAAAAAGTGTATGTTAAACGTGGGCCAATTTTATCGCAAATCCATCCTACAAGTAGTCTTGCAAAAATAGTAACACTTACAGAAGCAATCATAATATTGCCCACTTGATCTTTGGTAAGTTGTAATTCTTCTCTAATGACAGGCATCAAAGGAGCAATCCCAAACCAACCAAAAAAGCATAAAAAGAAAGTCATCCATGTAATATGAAAGGCTCTCATTTGTGGACTACTAATAGAATTTAATTGAAGTAAAGTGGCTTTTTGAAGCATTTTTTTAAGAGGTTTTAAAAATCAGCACAAAGCTATCTAAAATTATTAATTTTCAAAAATGTAGATTGAATTTTAACCTCTTTTTGAAATTATAGTCTTTTTTTATTGCTTTTTTCTTAAAAAATTGAAAGAATTATAAAAATTCTAAAACAATATCTTCTTACTTTACATTTCTGTACTTCAAGAAGATATTCATTAACTGATAAATAAATTATTTATTTATTTATTTATTCTATGATTTTTTCAAAAAATATAAACTTTTTTTCTTACTCCGAAACCCCATTCAAAAACTTGGTTTTTATCCCTTTTGGCACTTTATACAAAAAGGTATATTCAGAATTATACTCTGGTTTTGATGGTACTTCAACTATGATTTTAAAAAACATACTACTCATTTTAGGCAAAGGTATTTTTGCTGTTGGACCTTCATAATTTTTGTTTTCATCGCTACCTGGGAAATCCCAATTCAAGAATGTGATTTCTTTATTTGAATCATACACAAGTTTTACTTTCACTTGCATGGGTGCAAGTTTTTCGTATTTGTCGTTGAGCATAAACAAATCGCAAGCAAAAGTTTCGCCAGGTTCATATCTGAATTTTTGAAAACGAGCACTTGCTAAAGTAGGTCTGCAAGCATTTTTTACAGCATCGAAAGCAGGTTTTTTCTTTCCAGGCCAAGTTACAAGCGAATTATTTGCTGCACAAGGCCAAGGTTCTTGAAAACACCAATTTACTGCCATACCACAAAATGGTTTTTGTCTGCGTGCTTCTTCAAAAATACATTTATAACCCTCGCATTGCGTAAGTTGCGAATAGCTGACAAGTTCTTCTAATGAGTTAATCTTACCAAAATATTCTTCTAAAAATGGCAATTCAATCCATCTGTTTACTCCCCACACGCCAAAGGCATGATGTGTTTCCCAACTTGTGCCAGGTTTTGGAGGAAATAATTCGTTTGCAGGAATAAATTTTTTCAATTCCTCCACACTAGCCACAGATGGCACTCCAAATTCTGGATAGGCTGTATATTTATTTTTTCCTTTTGGCATCCATTGAAAAACCTCGCCTCCATTTTTTTCTTCTCTAAAAACATAGTGTCCATGTCCCATACCAAACAAAGGACTGGTGTATATAAAAGGCGTATTTCTATCAAATTTATAACATTGCATATTGAGCAATCTCATAGCAAAAGATTGTTCGGTCATGCCACTCCATTCGTTGAAAAGCTCGTTTCCACCACTCCAAAATGCTAAACAGGCATGTTGGCGAACACGTTTTATGATGGCCTCTGATTCTAATTCTAACACATTTAAAAACTTGTCGTCATCTGGATAATTGGTTCCAGTCAATGGAAATTCTTGCCAAACCAATAATCCATACTCATCGCAAAGTTCAAAAAAAGATTCTTTATTGATGACTTGTCCTCCCCACGAACGTAAAATATTAAAATTAGCTTCTTTTGCCATTTTGACGTAAGGCTCATAGTTTTCTCGGTTTTGAATACCAGGAAAAAGCTCGTTTGGCACCCAATTGCTTCCTTTTGCAAAAATTACTTTTCCATTTATTTCCAAAGTAGCTGGTGCCACACTTCTTGATTTTGGAAAAATTGTTGGTTCAATCCAAGTGCCATCACCCATAACCATTCGTGAGCGTTTAAAACCTACTTTTTTGGTTTGAACACCAACTGTATTTCCTTCGTTGTTTTTAATTTCTAATGTACTCGTATATAAATTTGGGTTTCCATAACCATTTGGCCACCAAAGTGTTATGTTTGATAAATTATCACTAATCGTTGTAAAATCGTTATCTAATTTTCCTGATTTATTTAAAACAACTGTGCCAGTTGGGCTTTTTAACTGCCAATTATACGATGCGTTTTTTAAGTTTTTACCTTCTATATTTAGATTAATTTTTGCGTTTTTGAGTTCTCCATCCAATTGATATTGAATTTCTGATTGTGTAAGAAATTGCGATTCTTTAATTTCAAAATAGGTTTCATCCCAAATCCCTCTGCTGATTAATCTTGGATGCCAATCCCAACCATAACTCATGGGTGGTTTTACGCTTGTGCGAGCATTGTCTCTAAAAAAACCATTGATATTGAGTTCATCTTTTGGCCTGTCTGACCCAGCCATTTTAGGTGGAAAAATTGTTATTGTTAGCTCATTTGATGGTTTTAATTTTGAGGTTAAATCAATATTGACATACCGAAACATACCCTCTTGCTCGAACATTTTTTCGCCATTTAATGAAATAATAAACTCATAATCAATTCCTTTTGAGTGAAAAACCAGTGTTTGACCTGGTTTTAGGTCTGGTTTTTTGAAGTTCACTTTATAGGTGAAATACGTGTTTTCCATCCACAAAAATTGTTTCACATTGTCAGCATACCAAATGGGTTGTTTGTATTTTTCAGCAATCATAATGTCCAGTTGTGGGGCTCCAGGCACAGTTGAAGGATAAAAATTGGCAGGTGTATCGCCTATATTTTTATGATATCCTACTGTCCAATTTATAGGAAGTTTATTTTGAGCCATTATTTGTGAAGCAATTACTACTAAAAGAAGTTTTTTCATGCGTTTGTGATTTAAAAATTCGTTAAAAAGAAAATTGTAAAGTTTTAATATTGATAGGTGCGTGCAAATCTAAAACTGGTTGATATACTACAAAAATATTTTTTTTGCCAATGGTTGGTATTAAAGCCATCAAATCGTTTGCAAATGCTTGATTATCAGATTTTTTCTTCATAGCTATTTTTCCAATGATGGGTCCATTTACTTTATCAATATGCAATTCTAACCAACAATTTTCTACAAAAAAATCATAATTATACTCAAATTTTATGGCTTTAGCATTTGTCAAATCTATGTTTGAAAAATGGATAAATGAACCTGGAAATGGCAAACGAGCCAAACCATTGGTTTCGATAATATCGCCAGAACTTGTATAATTTATGGCTTGCAAAAATGGATTTCTCAGCACAATGCTGTCAGAAATAGTTGTATTTGGCATCGCATTTGCCATTTTATCTGTGTAAGAACTTTTGATTTTTACGAATGTATTTTCATCTTTTTCTATATCTGGATTCACTGTAATTTCATTTGTGCCTATATCCATTTTTGATTGATTTGCGATTCCTTTTTGAGCTAAAATATATCTTACCATTAGCTTGGCTTGATCATCACTTAATTGTGGATGTGCACTCATGGGTGATTGCCCCCAAACGCCACTTCCCCCAGTAATAATTTTTTTGCTTAATTTAGTAATAGTTTCATTATCAGAGAAATAGGTTTGACTCAAAGTTAAAAAACTTGGACCAACAGATTTTTTTTCAGCTGCATGACACGAATAACAATCGCTATTTTGAACTAAAATTTTTCCTCTATTAAAAACTGAATTATAACTACTTTCAGTCAAAATATTATCGCTATGTAAAATGTGTAAACTATTTTTTGGGCTTAGATTATTTCCATCTTCTTTGTCGGTTGCTATACTTTGGATTTTTAATTTTCTATTATTCCAATAAAAAGTTTGATTTCCATCTAATGTAAGTTTAACATTTGGAATATTATTACCAATAGCAATAATTTTGGCATCTGTTGCCATGGCATTTTTATCATCTTTTACTGTTATTTTGAATGTATAAAAACCTGTTTTTTCAAAAGTGTAATCCATGTTTTTTGCATTCGATGTAAAAACTTTTTCGTTGGTTTTATTTTCGATAATTTCCCAATCATAATCTAATGAATCGTTATCAGCATCAAATGTACCTTTGGAATTGAAATTTATTTTTGTCGAAACCCCACCCACAAGTGCAGAACTCGACCATTTTAAACTTGGTTTTCTATTATTTCTGTTATAAATAATTTTAGATAAAGTGCCATTTTTGTTTCCAAACCAATTTTCGCCATATTCTAGTATGTAAAGGCAGCCTTCAGGTCCAACAGCCATATCCATAGGTCTATTGAATTTAGTCTGAGGCATAAATGGTTCTATTTTTTCTATTTTATTACTTTTATTAAGCGAAACTGTCATTATCCAATGTCGCATCCAGTCCATAATAAATAGCTTATTTTCAAAATAAGAAGGCAGTGCGTTTTCTCTTCCTTTTCCAAATTGTGCATGATATACAGCCCCAGCCAAAGCCGAACGTCCACCTTTGCCTAAGATTGTAAATTCTTTTGAATCATCGTAAGGATACCAAATGAGTGCTTGTTTTGGTTTGGGTAAAATTCTATCACCTGTATTATTGGGTGAATTATTTTGAGGTTTTAGGGTATCAAATTTAGAAATGATTTTATCTGTATTAAAATCGACCTTAGCGTAAGATTTGTTGTTTCCTATAAAAAAGGGCCAGCCATAAAATCCTGCCTCTGTGGCTATGTTAAACTCATCGTGTCCACGAGGTCCTTTTTCGCTATCGCTACCTGCATCTGGACCAATTTCTCCCCAAAAAAGGGTGTTGGTTTTATCATCTATAGTGATTCTAAATGGATTTCGGCAACCCATGACATAAATTTCGGGTTTTGCTTTTTCTAAGTTATATTTTTCTTTAAAATTACCAGAAGGAATACTATAACTTCCATTTGCTAAAGGTTTAATTCTCAATATTTTACCTCTCAAATCTGCAGTATTTCCTGCACTGCGTTGAGCATCTGAGCGTTCAAAACCAGCTCTTTCATCCACTGGAGCATAGCCATTGATACCTGTAGGAATGGTATTTTCACCAGTGGAAATAAACAAATTTCCTTGATTATCAAACGCTAAACTACCTCCTTGGTGACGCTCAGGAACGATGGGATATTCAATAATTATTGTTTCTGTATCCATGTTGAGTTTTTTTCCATCAAAAGTAAAACGAGAAACACGTTGAACATGATGTGGTTTTGGGGTATAAAGCAAATAAATCCAGCCATTTGTATCGAAATTTGGATCAATAGTTAAACCCAACAAACCATCTTCGTGTCCTAAATCCACCTCTAACTGCCCTATGCTTTTAGTTAATTTAGTAGTTGCATCGTATTTTTTAATTTTTCCTCTTCGTTCGGCAACAAAAACATCACCCACATTAGAAACTGCAATCTCCATAGGGTCTTCAAATGTTTCGCAAAGAGCAATTTTTTCTAAACGATTGCTTTCAAAAGTCTTTTCTTTTTGAGAGCAAGAAAAAAGTATAAAAAGTAAATAAAAAGATAGATTTCGGTTTTTCATCGTTACAAAAGTACATAGAAAATTAAATTATTTATAAAATGAATTAAAAATTTATCATTTTTCTGTGAAAAAATTTAATTATAAAAAGAAATTTTTAGTATAGTTTATTCTGTTTTTATAAGTTTTTACTAATTGAAACAAATTACCTTAATTTAACTTAACTCCAATTTCTATACATTTACTGTATTTATATACTTAACTGCTATTTTGTCATATCATTTTTTTTGGCAAAATATTTGCATTTGCATAATAAAATAAATATTACTTGTATGGATTTCGGTAAAGAATTTAAAAATTATGCTACCAAGCACCACAACATTAGTAGCTTGATAGTAGATCAAGTGATAGATACTAACATTACAAATCTTACTCCCAACATTATCGAGGAACGCAGAATGAACGCTGTAGCTATGGATGTTTTTTCTCGTTTGATGATGGATAGAATTATATTTTTGGGTACAGGAATTGATGATTATGTAGCCAATGTGATTCAAGCTCAACTTTTGTTTTTGCAATCTACAGATGCCAAGCGTGAAATAACTATTTATATCAATAGTCCAGGTGGCTCAGTGTATGCAGGTTTGGGTATTTACGATACCATGCAATTTGTCAATCCTGATATTGCTACCATTTGTACTGGCATAGCGGCCTCTATGGGTGCTGTCCTTTTGTCAGGTGGCACTAAGGGGAAACGGTCTGCTTTGCCACACTCTCGAGTGATGATTCACCAACCTTCGGGTGGCATAGGTGGGCAATCATCTGATATAGAAATTACAGCCAAACAAATTGTGCTTTTAAGACAAGAACTATATGAAATTTTGTCAAAACATACAGGCAAAACGATGGAAGAGATCAGTAGAGATTCTGATCGTGATTATTGGATGAAATCTGATGAAGCCAAAGAATATGGTATCATAGACGAGGTTTTGAGAAAAGATAATTAATATTTCAATATTTAAAAATACTATTAAGATGATAAAATTTGAAGATAACGATAAAGAAAAAGACAAAAAAGAAGAAAATTTAATGCCTAATATCGGCAAAAAGTTTTTGGAACAAAGAAAAGTTTTTCTTTGGGGCCCAGTAGATGATGATTCTGCCAAAGATGTGATTGCTAAATTATTGTATTTGGAAATGGAAAAACCAAACACAGAAATTACTTTTTATATCAATTCTCCAGGTGGAATGGTTACATCAGGTATGGCCATTTATGATACTATGAAAATGATAAGTTCGCCAGTTTCTACCGTTTGTATGGGTTTGGCGGCCTCTATGGGTTCTATTTTATTGTCGGGTGGTACCAAAGGCAAAAGGTTTATTTTTCCAAGTGGCGAAGTTATGATACATCAACCCAGCATTGGTGGCACATATCAAGGGCGTTCTGTAGAGATAGAAACACATGCAGCTCAGATAAAAAAAACCAAAGAAATGGGAGCAAAAATTCTTGCAGATAATTGTGGCAAAACTTTTGAACAAATAATGAAAGACTTTGACAGAGATTATTGGATGGATGCTCAAGAAGCCCTCAATTATGGCATAGTAGATCATATTTTGGATAAAATATAGGCATATTATATAATTATTATGTGGAACTATGCCATAAAATATTTATTAAGTGATGTTACGCTGAAATTTTTTTAAATCATTGTCAGTTCTATTATTTCAAGCATTTATAGGTTATTAACAATATTAAAATTTTGATAAAATTATAGTTTTGCGTAACATCAGTTATTAATTTATACCGAAAAATAAATATTTCACCTATTTTAATTACAGCCCTTATCATTTTTCCCCAAACTGGGAATTTGAAAAGGGGCTGTATTTTTTTTTGGCCATGTTTTAGACCTCATAATGCTGATAATGTACTTTCAATTTCCTCAATCGTAGGCAAACTACTTTTTAAATTCTTTGGTAAAAATACCTATAATGTTTATTTCACTAATGCCAATAGGTTTACTCATATCTCTTAATGCAAATTCGGCTTCAATATTGTTTTTATCCTTTTATGCACGTATTATTTACATATAGCCAAACTTTGAAGATATTATTCATGAAGATTATATAATAATCAGATTAAGTGATATTTATAATTCACAAATTTTGTAAATTTGTAAAAAAATTGTATCATGAAAAAAACAGACATACCACAAACGGCTATCAAAAAACCAAGTAGAAAACCTTATGTTTCAGAAGCATGGCTCAAAGAAGACAATATAGGAAAGGTAGGCTACATATTAGATCCCAAAAATTCTAAAGTAAAGTTTAATGACTAAATACTTGATTGATACGCATAAATTAATTTTTTATTTTACAGATAAATCTAAACTTACAAAAATTCAGTTAGATATAATTAATTCGACCTCTAGCGAAATTTATGTAAGTACTATTACTTATTTTGAGATGGCTACATTAGTAAGGCTCAAAAAAATTGATTTAGGCATTTCTATATCAGAATTTTATTTTAACGTACAGCAACATGGATTCAAAGAATTAGATTATGGTATTGTAGAAATAGAAATGGTTTCAAAAATAGTACCGGTTCCAAATCATAAAGATCCAGTTGATTTTATGCTAATTTGTCAATCATTAAATCATAATATCAAAATTATAACAAATGATGAAAACATAAAAAAGACTATGAATATAACCTAATTTTATTTTTATGCTAACCAAACTATTTATTTATCCTAAAGACTTAATGACTATTGAACAAATAGGACGTTCAACTGCTTACAAAAGATTTAATGAATTAATTTTTTTGCTTAATAAACCTCCCAAAGGTAAAATAACTATACAAGAATATTGCCAATTCAACGGCATACAAATACAAGATTTAACCAAAATATTGTAAAAAAAAGTGTTAAAAAATGTTAAAAAATTATGAATAGTGTTAAATAGTGCTAAATAGTGCTAAATTTTCCACTGCCATTTTTTCCGTCCCTTATGTTTGCATACGAAAACACAAAGTATGTACAACGCCATTACCCTAAGTCAAGCCAAACGATTAGTATTAGCTCCAGAGGGTATTCGCAAAATACATATTTCGTTAGGCGATACAGATGATATTATTTATGCCATCAAAGAAGCCGACAAAGAAAGTGCCAAATTTACTCGACAATTAGCACCTTTATTTAAGTCAGCCACAGCTTTGATTACCTGCCAAAGGATATTTGAATTTGTAAAAAACAACATTCAATATCAAGTTGATGCAATAGGTACACAGGTTATAAAATCTCCAAGCCAAACGATTTTCACAGGATTTGCAGATTGCAAATCTATGAGTTTGCTTATAGGTAGTTTGTTCAAAAATTTAGGTTTCACATTCAGATACAGATTTACGACCTACGACAGTGATAGAGCAAAATCAAAATTGGTAAGCCATATCTATTGCATTGCTACCATACAAGGCAAAGATGTAATCATGGATACCGTGTATGGATATTTTAATAAAGAAAAAAAATATTTATATCATACAGATACCATGCCAGAAGTAAGTTACATAGCAGGAATAAACAAGCCAGTCGTAATAAAACGAGTAGGTACTTCTTTGGCACAAAAGCCATACCCAAAAAGACCTATACAGAGAGGTGTAACTATTTCTAAAGTAGCCTTATTTGGTACAGAAGAGGATGCTTTTATTGGAGAAATACAGCATGAAGTAGGATTTATAAGAATAAAAAATCCATTTAAGGCCATAGCCAAAGCAGTAAGCAATGTGGCCAAAGGAGTAGCCAAAGGCGTAAGCAATGTTGGCAAAGGTATAGTACAAGCTACAAAATTTGTAGGTACAAATGTTGCCAAAGGCGTGAGCAATGCAGCAAAGTGGACTGGCACTGCCATAAAAGATGCTGGCAAAGGTATAGTACAAGCCGCTAAATGGACAGGAAAAAATGTAGTAGTAGTAGTAAAAAAAGCAGGTGAAGTTGTCAAAAAAGTTGGAGAAGCGGCCTTGAGATACAATCCTTTAACATTGGCCATGCGTGGAGCAATAGCACTTATAGTACAAGTAAATGCGTGGGGCTGGGCTACAAAGTTGGGCTATGGTAGCATGGGAGTGGAAGAATTGGTAAAGCGTGGAAGCTCCGAAAGCAATGCACGAAAATTGGTAAGTGCTAGAGGTAAATTACTTAATTTTTGGAAAGATGTAGCACGAGGCACCGACAGCGAATTTAATGGAATGGTAATAGTTGGATTTGCCAAAAAAGCATTTCTAAGAGGTATTCACAAAAGCGAGGGTATAGGCGAAGCAATTTCACTAAGTGCGGCCATAGCCATAGCATCGGGTTTTGTGGGATTGGCTACATCAGTATTTGCAGGAGTTACGGCCATTGATGACAAAAATAAAGCCAATGAAGACCGCAAAAGAGAAGCCAGCGAACGAGCCAAACAGCAAGAGCAAGAGCGTCAAGATAGAGCCAAAGCAGAACAATTAGCAGAACAAAAAGAGCGAGAAAGACAACAATTATTGGCCGCCAAATTAGAAACCGAAAAAGCACGTCAAGCCACACCAGCATCTATACCAGACGATGATGATCCTGATGACGATGATCCAGACGATGATGATCCTGATGACGATGACGAATAATTTATAATTCAAAAAATCTAAAAATTTAACCTTAATAACCAATGAAAATAAAAACCAAATTTCCAAAAAAGCCCAAAGGCAAAATGAGCCTAAATAGACAAATTGCTTACACGCAAAAATACCTAGAAGCTGGCAACAAAATGGCTGAAGAGTATGCTGCTATCAATGGCATAACTACTGAAGTACAAAAACTCAGCGAAATGAGAAAATTGATAAAGGAAAACGCCAAAAAAGGCAAAATAACCGCAATTAACCGAAAATTTAAAAACCAAAAATAATGAGCAAAGTAAACTTTATGGCAGCCGCCACAAAATCACTTGCATCAGCTGGAGCTGGTGTAGCAGGTGTAGAAATTGATATATTGATGGCCAAAACGCCACTACCCAAACCAATCGTACAGATAGGAAAAATAGCCGCTAGTATTGCAGCATCTTTTTTTATGCCTAAAAACGAATTTGTAAGCAATGCTAGTGCCGCTATGATTGGGCAAAGTTCGGCAGAACTATACAAAAGTGTTACCAAACGTGGTGGATCTATTTCTGGCGTAGAAGATGAGATTGGCGATGCTGGTACAATCTATGTAAACGAGCAAGGTGTACAAACTGATGCCAATGGCAATCTATTAATGATTGAAGGTATTGGATATGTGGATGCGGACGGTAATCAAGTAAACCTTGACGAAAACGGAAATCTTGCAGGTATTTCTAATCAAGATCAATACTAAAAAACTAAAAAATTAACCAAAACTTTAATTATAAAATAAAAATGAGCAGAAATCACAATCTGAATTATAGCAAAGCAATACTAGAATCAGTAAAAAGAAGAAAAGAATTTATTAACAAAAAAATTGAATTATGTACGCTTCGCTTAGAAGTTGCATTAACAAAAAACGCCCAATATGTTTTCCCGTTAGTTGATGGCCAAGGCGTGGGAGCCGTAGCCACAGAACGTAGATTGCAAGATGGCGAAATATTTACGCCTTTTGCAATGGCCCTGAAACACTATGTACGTGATAAATCAGTGCCTAGAAGTGAGATATTTACACCTCTCAATACCTTTATTGATAAGAGAGTGTATACCACTACCAACCCAGCCAACACCAATCCCAATCATTTGGAATCGTTGTATAATGCTGATATTACATTCACACGCAATAATGTGATAGAAATACCAGCCATACACACCGCTGATTTCAAAGAAGTGCCAAATACGCAATCTACAACAGCTTTCGAGAACGAAACCACAGATGGATTTATGCCAATTTTGGAAACTAAAATGGTATTTGGAAACTCAAAAAACGAATTTAAAATATCGTGCTTAGACATGGATTATTTGTGGCAGTACTTACCAGCCGACCAAAAAGAAGTTCGCTTGGTACTATTGCTCAAAGGATTCAAAGGCGTATAGTCTTAATCAAATCAATTAAACCTTAACCTTAACTTATAAAATTTGCCAAATACAACCATTTGGCAAATTTTTTTTAATCTTATAAAACAATGAAAAAAACCATCAACGGATTTGAAACCTTAGAGCTAACAAATGAAAGCATAACGGCCAATAGCATCAAATTTCCTTCTGATTTGGGAAACATCAAAGGACGCAAAATTAAATCTATTGTAGCCTATTCGAGTACAGAAATGCCATTTTCGCCCAACAAACAACCTTTGATAGATGCTTCTTTTTTCAAGTCTGCATTTATAAAGTTAAGTACCAAAGGCAAAGTTGCCAAAATGACCAATTTACCTTTGCAAATGCTAAACCCTACCCAAAACAACGGATGTGTTTATGACATAGATTTTGAGGACTTAGACACTCAAAATAGCGAAATTGTACTTGGACAAAACAATGTATCGCAACTCAACAAAGTATTTTATTTAGGATTCATTTTAGAGTAAAAACCAAACCATGAAATCATCAAAAGTAGCAGGAGTTATAAGTTTAGGAGCGGCAATGGCCGCTTTGTTTGGTATATACAAATTTTCGGTAAATGCCAAAAAAGTAGCATCCACAGTAGATGTAAGCACTACAACATTGCCCAACGGACAAAAAGTAACCAAAATTACGCCCAAAGGTAGTTTGTTGCCCAGACCTAAACCAAAGCCCAAAGGCAAAGTAAAGATCAAAAAAACGATATCTACCCAAAAAACTGTTTTTGCTCCTGTACCTCAAAATAGTCAAGTCATTGATTATACCAACCAAGCAGGGCAAACGACAGCCAAATTGGTAGATATGAAAAACCAAGTTTTAAATGATACAACTAATTATGCCCTCGACACAGCAGGTAATTTGGTAAGAGATGCAGCAGGCAATTTTTTGATGCGAAATGGTGCCAAAACCGCCAAAGCTCCAAAAAATATGAAAGCTCCAAAAACTGCCAAAGCTCCAAAAGTAAAAGTTGTAAAATCACCAAAAGTAAAATCGCCAAAAGTAAAAGCTCCAAAAATAAAAAAAACAAAAGTACCAAAAGTACCAAAAGTACCAAAAGTGCCAAAAATACCCAAATTACCAAGAGTAAGGTAATTTCATTTGTTTAATCATTCAACTATATAAACCAATCAACCATGTATAATCAGGCAATACAAGGCAAACAAAAATTATTAGAATGGTACGAAAAAAATAAAGACTTTCCATATTTCTTTATTTTCAATCCCCAAAATAGAGATTCGATTTTGGATAGTTCGCCCAATGTACCCATCGAAGAATATCCCTTTGAGCGTAGCTATGCAGAGTTTAACCATGCACTTACGTTTTTGAACGAAAATACAACCTATGGCGTAAGGTTGCAAAATAAATATGTGGTAAATCACCCATCCAATAAACGAGAAAACTATTATAGACATGAAGAGGACAAACCCAAAAAACCACAATATCAAGCCCAAAACGACTATATAGCAGGTTTTGACAACGAAGTATTGATTGGCAAAATAGAAAAACGTAGTAATGAATTGTATAACCAAAGATGGATAAACGAACAAAACCAAAAACTAAACCAAGAAAATGGAGAGCTTAAATCAAAGCTAGAAGCGGCACTGGCCAAAATCAAAGAACATGAGGATAGTGTAGATGGACGCAAATTTGCCACAATGGCTTACAATGACCTCAAACCCATTTTCCCAGACATTTATCAAAGTATAAAAACATATTTATCAAACCCAAACCCAGCAACTATTGCAGGTACAGCAACTCAAACCAATATTAAACCAAAAGTAAAAGTAATATCCAAAATGAACGCCAACACATCCAACCAAACCATAGAAGAGAGATTAGCAGCTGCATTTGCCAAATTATACCAAGCAGATCCAGAGGCAGTAGAAGTATTAGAAAAAATAGCCGAAATGGCCACAAACAATCGCCAAAAATACGATTTGGCTAAATCATTGATGTAAAAATAAAACTATGCAAAATTCAAGTTCTCTTACTGATAAATTGTTTACCACTGCCATAATTGGAGGTGTAGCTGTAGGTGGTTATTTTTTCATTTCTAGCAAAATGAAACAAGCCGCAAAGCGTGATACCGAAAGCAAATTAGGACAATCGCCCTCTGGTCAGCAGGCCTTAGCTATTCGCAATGCTCTAAACCCTAGTGGCATGGCATGGCTTATGAGCATGGACACAACCAATACAAAAGAACTAATGAAAATTGCTCGACAAATCAAAGATTTCAAACAAGTAGCAGAGGCATATCGCAATTTGTACGACAGCGATTTGAGTACAGACCTAACCAATGAAATGAGTGCCAAAGAATCGCAAACATTCTTTGCCTTAGCTAATGCAACATTTTATAAACGCTATTTGGTAGGAGAGCAAATACCTGTTATTACACCTACAATTACGTTTTTTAAGGCATCAGCTCCGCTCAAGTCCAATATTGTATTTACCCAAAAAGTACCTTTTGTAAACATGGGTACAAGAGTAGTAACCGTAATTATGAAAGATGGAAAACAAGTAATGAACGAAATTACATACAAAGGCAAAAATTATTGGGTAATGGCAAAGCAACTTAAACCAAAAAAATAAAATCATGGCTATCACATCATATATCAACTACAACGAAACCATTACAAAAAACAAAACCATACAAGACACCAAAGAAGAGGTAATCGAATATGTGTTTGAAAACAACGGTATTTCTGATGTAGATATTAATGGCAAAATTGTGGAACCTGGCAAAGTTTACAATACAGGCGTAGGTTTTTTGTCGTTAGACCAAACCAGTTATCGTATTGTATTTATGCAACCTGCCATGATAAAATCATTGTTGCTTACAAAAAAAATAATACTTAAAAAATAAAAAAACATGACTAATCAAGGCATAAAAACGGATGGTAATTTATTTTTTGTAAAAGCATGGAGCAATAGCGTAGACGAAACTGAAGTAATGTTTTTGCCACTAGAACCCTCACGCCCTACCACATTTGCCCTGCAATTATCCGAATATGCAGCATACAAGTATGGCCTCGTTTATTTGTCTATAAACATTGCTACTATTACAAGTATTTCTTTTTTGTGCAAAAAAGGAAATATTGACAAAAAAATAGCTTTCAAAATAGTAAACCAAGCCAAAACGGCAGACACCGTTTTGAGTATCAACGAATTTGTTGATGCTATTGCTACACGCTCTAGTTCGCCCGATTTGGTTACCAATAGTGTAGCCATGTTGCTAGATTTGTCTTTTTTAGACAAATCAGAATCCGAAACCCTTTGTATGGTTATTGATAGCACCAGTACGCCTATACAAGTACGAGATGCTATTCAGTATTTAAGACTTTATGGCACCAATTCCGAAACCTACAATTTCTTTCGTCCATCCCCACCGCAACAATCCAAAATCACAGATGGTACAAATCCACTTGTAATTAATTCTAACGGCTCTTTGAATGTAGAGGGTAGTTTTGGAAAAAATGCTACGTTACTTGATAGTTTTAACGGTTTAATCCCAGTAATCAAGATAATTTTAAATTCAAAAAATTATACAGGAATTATTGTAGTTGTTAAATCTAATGTACCAAATGTAAATGGTTTTTATAGTTTTAGTTTGATTTGCGAAACTGGAGGTACAAAAGTTACACCTCCATTACAAATTGCATTACCTCATTATGTTTTGCAAAAAGATACACCACTTTTAATTTCTAATGGAATACTAAATACAAATCCAAATGCAGGATATACATTAAATTATAATAATTCAAATTCATATATAGTATATTTTCCAAATGCAACAGCTATTGATTTAAGATTTATTAGTAGGTCAGTGTCAGGCAATGTTTTCGTTTCTATTTATGGCGTAAATTTTGATATTAATCAAATATTACCAAAAATTACAAACACAACCAATTTTGCTAACACTACTTCTGAATTTGAAATATTACTAACAACCACATTTGCACCATTTCCTAATATACCATGCCGAAATCTTAATTTAATCAACGATACAGGGCAAAAAGTATATGTTCGCAAAGTTGGTAGTACACTTACCAATGGACATTCATTGTTTGATGGTTCATATTTTGCGTTTCCTTGCAGTGCCAATGCTAATGAATATCAAGCACGATTGGCTACTGGAGTTAGTACTACACCTCTCACATTTATAGCCGAATCTTAATACTATGGATATAAAAGGAGCAAATTTAGATAACAAACCTTTGGAGCTAGTCAATATTAGTGATGCTGCTAAGTGCCTAAAAAATAATGGAAATGTTACCGTTGATTTTGGGCAATATCAACTTACTGATACAGATCCAGATCCAATGGCAATTCCTATTGATGAGGGTATAGCACCTCCAATAGGTGTATTAAATTGGGTATTAAAAAAACTATATGCTTTCAATGGAACTAATCGTACTGAAAGTATAGATTGGCAAAACAGACTTCTCAAATCAAGCAATGGAACAATTAAATTGGATTGGGAAAACCAAACTATACCTACTGGAGAAAGTTTTACAGCTACCGAAAAATCAAAATTAGCATCCATTACAGAAATATTTACCACAGCACTCAAAACAAGTTACGATAATTGTGTATCATGGATAGCTACTAATGGAGCTAGTATATTGGCACATTTGGTCAATACTAGCAATCCACATAGCGTAACAAAATCACAAATAGGATTACCAAATGTTGATAATACTAGCGATGCTAGTAAACCAGTAAGTACAGCAGTAAATACAGCACTTGATTTGAGATTACCAAAACCAACTGTAATATCATATCTTAATCAATCAGCTGCCATACCAACCAATACAATATTGAATGTATCAGTGGCAGGGTTGTATCAATTTCAACTTGTTTCAAATGTAACAGTGGTTGGAAATAGAAGTGTAACGGTTCAATCTCTTACACATACAGAAGGCGGAATTACAAAAATTAAAACAGGACTAGGATATGCAGTAAATACTAATAATATAAATAATGCTGGATCATCTATTCTTATTTTCTTTTGCGATGCTTCTACCATAGTTCAGTTTAGTAACACTATAACTGGTACTACTGGAACATATAATCAACGAATTTTAATTACTAAACTAGATTAAAACCATGATAATAACCACAACCATAGCCACATTATTGATAGGATTGGTATTGCAAAGTATAGCATTTGCGTACTTTATGGGAAAATTGCGAACTGATGTAGATGTGTTGCAAAATAAATTCAAAGAATTTGACCAAGTTAATATTCAGATAGCAGAGTTGCGTAAGGAGTTGCAATTTTTATTAGCACCAAGAGTACGACATCCTAAAACAGCAACTAACTAAAAAATAAATACATTTGTAGTATGGAAAAAGAAATCATCACAAAAGAAATTAAAGAAATAAAAGCCTGGGCCAAAATCCATCTTTCAGAACCGATCATAAACAAAGAAACTGGTTTTCCGATAGAAGTATCTCAAGGCGGAATAGAACATACACTAAACAGAGATTTGTTTAAAGACAAATCAGGACGTTTTTTTGATTTAGTTTCTATAATTAAAAAATTTAAAACTATTTTAAAAGATGCAAAATTAGTAGAATCCAGAAAGGATAAGTATGATTTAGAAGACAATTTAACTATACACGAATTTGAGTATGAGTTAGATTACAAAGGCAAATCAGAAAAAATACAAATTATTGTAAAGGAATTTGTGCATGGAAAAGCTGTAATTATAAAGAAAAGATTATTTTACAATCACAGGTTCATGGTTTAGGGCATTAAAAAAGCCTTGACTAGCAAGGCTTTTAAATAACTGGTCGTAAGGTATACCTGCTAAGAAGCCCAGTTAATAGCCCCTCCAACCTCAGCCCTTTACGACTTTCTACCACAAACAACGCAAAAAAAAATCTAAAGTTCAAATTAATAATTAAAAAAAACAACATGAAATTAGACATAACACAATTAATATCAAATTTACAACCTCAAAAATATAAACTAATCATTCATAAAGAGAATATTTTAAATTCGAGATTTTATAAAGCCTCAGAAAAAAATGAAAAAAAAAATTTAGACAATCAAATTGCATGGTTAGAAAAAGCCATCAGTTCACTTGATTGTGCCATAATTGAAATAAATTCAGTAGCAGAATTACAAGCAAAAATTAATAATTAATAATTAATAATCAATAATCAAAACCATGGCCAACTTCTCTTTATTTATACCAAAACTACTCAAGCACGAGGGGGGCTATTCCAACCTCAAGGCCGACCGTGGCGGAGAAACCTATCGTGGAATCACACGAAAAAATTTCCCTAAATGGCTGGGCTGGGCCATTATTGACAAACAACCCAAACCCATAAAATACAACGTAGTTTTCACAAACCTGGAACCATTGGTAAAAGCATTTTACAAAGCCAACTTTTGGGTCAAAATGCAAGCTGATAATATCAACTCTCAACCTATTGCAGAAACCGTGGTGGATCATTTTGTAAACACTGGCAGAAACATAGTTTCAGATAAATTTATTATTGATAACGCCTTAAAAAAAGGAAAAACCCTTGCAGACACTCTCAACGCAGGTAGTGAACCAAAAATCCTGACATCGATAACTGATGCACGAGTGCGATATTATAATGCCATATCCAAAGGCAATCAAACCCAATTTCAGAAAGGCTGGTTGATACGAGCCAAAAGTTTTATGACTAACCTACCCATCGACAAAACCTCAGCAGGTGCTGGAGTTGCTGCCTTAGTCATAGGCCTTTTTTTTTTAATCAAATCCAATAAACGAAAATCATAATGAAACGCATCCTAAAAAATACCAATCCCGTGAACCATCCATTGTCCAATTTTATGGCTTATTTGCTATTGCTTATAGCCCTTAGCCTCAAGATAATACCTATGTTTGTCCTTGTAAACGAACCTGTGGACGATTTTTTTATTTATTTGATAGGAGCTTTGGGCTTGGTACTCATATTTATCCCCGATGAATTTGCAAGTATATTGAGGCGAACCCTCAACTTTTATAAAATTACTTCCATATCTTTTAAAATTTTACTTTTACGAATATCAACATAAACACGAGAAGTTAGTCTTGTATCTTTATGTCCAAGCATCTCTGAAATTGTTTGTAAATTGCAACCTTTCTCAATACAATAGTTTCCAAATGTTTTTCTGCTTGAACTACTATTTATATTTGGTTTGTTTATATTACAAATAGCTATTATTTCTTTAATATAAACATTGTAATTTACGTTTGATATAATTTCAAAGCCATTAGGATATTTATTAAGTATTGTTTTAGCTTGTTTTATAAGGGGTAATTGATAATTTGATTTTGTATTTTTTCTATATCCTATTATCCATTCTAATTCTTTTTCAATTTTTAAATTAGATTTTGGATTAAAAATAAGCATATCAGAATATGATAAACCAGTATAACATTGAAATAAAAACCAGTCTTTTGTACGATTTAAACGTTCGTTTTCAAAATTCTTGAATTCAATTTTTTGTAACTCTTCTGTTTTTAAAAAATTAGTATTTGATTTTGTATCACTTTTTAAATAAATATATTTATACATACAATTATTTAATATATACTTTTCTAAAGTACAAAAAAAAAGAATTTGATTTAAAAATTGCAGATTTTTATTGCAATAACTATTTTTGTATTTTTTTAATATAAGCCACGATTCGTATTTTTTTACAAAAAGTATGTCTACTTCCGAAATTAATATGTCCAAGTTATTAGTTTCACTTAGAAATTTAATTAATCCATTAGACCTAGTTGAATATGTTTGTAATGTGCGAGTAGTAATTTCTTTGTTACTCTTTTCTTTGGATATAAATTTTGTTAAAACTTCAATTAATTTTTTTTTGAAATTTTCAATAATTAGAAGAGATTTTAAAGTTTCAGCATCTAAAATCTGATTTGAATTAGCAAATTTTAATTCAATATTATAAATAGAAACTTTAAGACTTTCAAGTTTTAAGTTAGCGATTGAATCATTTTCAAATCTTTGAGTAATTTTATCAAAATTACAATTTGATTTTATACCAGTGCTAAAAGCTATAGAGCGTTTTTTATTGTATACAATTTGAGCGTAAATATTTTTATTTCTTAGATAAAAATAAATTTTAGCATTTTTAATTATCATAATAAAAAAAGTGTAGCAAAATAATACTACACTTTAAATTTTTGAAATTTATATTTTAAATTTAAATTAAGTCGGGGTGGCAGGATTCGAACCTACGACCTCCTGCTCCCAAAGCAGGCGCGATACCGGGCTACGCTACACCCCGAAACGGTATCAATAGTATGATGTAGAGAGAGAGGGATTCGAACCCTCGGTACCGTTACCAGTACGACAATTTAGCAAACTGTTCCTTTCGGCCTCTCAGGCATCTCTCTATTCTATCTTTTTTCAAAAGGATTGCAAATATAGTTCTTGTTTTTGCATTTCCAAATTTTATTTTAAAATAATTTAATTGTACCTAAATGGTGCTATCAAATTGAATTCTGGTATCGTAACTTCAAATTTTTTGCCATCAATAATCCTTTCCATCGTATAAGTTCCTTTCATTTTGCCTATCGAAGATTTTAGATTACAACCCGAAACATACGAATGCGAATCCCCACTTTCAAGTATAGGTTGCTGGCCAACTACTCCCTCGCCCTCTACCTCTTTGATACTAGAATCAGTATCATAAATCAGCCAGTGTCTTCTTAATAGTTGCACAGTATAATCACTCGTATTTTCTATTAATATTTTATAAATAAACACATAATGCATATTATAAGGACTAGAATACTCGGGTTGATATTCTGTACGAACACTAATTTTTATTCCTTCTGTAATTGCTGCTACCATATTTCTATATACATTAAATCACAATAATTATTGAAAATCTTATATATGATTAATAAAACTAAAAACTTTTTACTTAATTATTAAATCTAATTCTCACTTTCACAAAAATACCAAATTTTACAATAATATGTTCAATTCTTGGTATATATTTGTAAAAATTAAATTTAAAAACTTATATACAAGATTTTTTTATTTTTCATGAAAGCAAAAATATTACTTACAGGTGCCAATGGTTTATTGGGACAAAAATTAGTAGAACTTATTGTTTTAAACAATAAATATACCCTTGTAGCTACTGGTAGAGGCAAAAACAGATTGCCCAAAAAGGAAAATTACGAATATGAATCTTTGGATATTACCAATCCAAACGATGTAGAATTTATCATCCAAAAACACAAGCCTAATATTGTAATTCATGCAGCTGCCATGACTAATGTAGATGCTTGCGAATTGCAAAAAGAAGAAGCATGGTTGCAAAACACAATCGCTACCAAAAACATTGCCCAATCTTGTGCCAACAATAATGCTTTTTTGGTACATCTTTCCACAGATTTTATATTTGATGGCAAACAAGGCCCTCTTGCAGAAGATGCCAAACCATATCCAGTAAGTTTTTATGGATATACTAAATTGGTTGCAGAAGAAATAATACAAAATATGCCAAATTTGAAATGGAGTATTGCCCGTACAGTCTTGGTATATGGTATAGCTTATGACATGAGCCGAACAAATATTATTTTATGGGTCAAAAAATCTTTAGAAGATAAAAAAATCATCAAAGTTGTAGACGACCAGTGGCGAACCCCAACCTTGGCTGAAGATTTGGCACAGGGTTGCTATTTAATTGCTGATCAAAAAGCTGAAGGTATTTTTAATATTTCGGGTAAAGATTTTCTAAATCCTTACCAAATGGCGATGAAAGTTGTATATTTTTTCAAACTAGATGCCTCTTTTATTACCAAAGCCGATTCTAGTACTTTTTCACAACCTGCACTTAGGCCCGCCAAAACAGGGTTTATTATTGATAAAGCCGTGAAAGTACTTGGATACAATCCTCATAGTTTTGATCAAGGTATAGAAATTGTAGCACACCAGATGCTATCATAGTTTTTTGCTGTAATGCTAAATAGCTTCATCAATATATAAATATAATCTATTAATTATTTTCAAATATTTGTTACAATACTTAGTAAGCTCATCTGAAAATATTAAAATTTTAAAAAAAATATTACTTTATAAATAATATTTTTTTAAAAGTATTATAAATAGTTACTCTATTTTGAGTACTATACTTGGTAAAGAAATTGTTTTGGGTAATTTCATAGAATTTTATTTTTGACTTTATCCTAAGTAAGATTAAAATCATGTTAATTAAGAAATCATAAAATAAAATTTCTTTATTTTAAATAAATCAAATATTTGTTAAAATATTATTTGGTATAAATTAAAAATACTTATTTTTGTATCTGAAAATACTTATTATTATGATATTTGATAATTTTGAAACACAAGCCATTCGTAGCCAAACCGAGCGAACTCAGTTTAGAGAACATAGTACACCACTTTATTTGACTTCAAGTTTTGTGTTTGACGATGCCGAACAAGCCCGTGCTTTGTTTGCTGACGAGATTTCGGGTAACATTTATACTCGATTTTCTAACCCTAACAACAACGAGTTTATCGAAAAAATGTGTCTTTTAGAGGGTTGCGAAGATGGCATACCCACTGCCTCTGGCATGTCTGCTATGTTTACAAGTATGGCCGCATTGCTGCAATCTGGCGACCACATACTGGCTTGTAGATCAATTTTTGGATCTACACACCAAATTATAACTCAAATATTACCCAAATGGGGAATTTCTTACACTTATGCAGATATAAAAAAACCAGAAACTTGGGAATCTTTGATACAGCCCAACACTAAAATGTTTTTTATAGAAACGCCCTCAAATCCATCTTTAGACTTGATAGATTTGGATTGGTTTGCCAAATTATGTAAGAAAAATAATATTATTTCAAATGTAGATAATTGCTTTGCTACACCTTATTTGCAAAATCCTGCCAAATTTGGCATAGATTTGGTAACTCACTCTGCTACAAAATTTATTGATGGACAAGGCCGAGTAATTGCTGGTTGTATTCTAGGAAAAAAAGAATTAATCAAAGATATTCGTTTTTTTGCAAGGCATACTGGCCCATCGCTTTCGCCTTTTAATAGTTGGATTTTATCAAAAAGTCTTGAAACATTAAGTATAAGAATGGAAAAACATTGCGAAAATGCCCTCAAAGTAGCTCAATTTTTAGAAAAAAACACCCAAATAGAACGAACTATTTACCCTCATTTGCCTTCGTATCCACAATATAGTTTGGCAAAATCTCAGATGAGATTGGGGGGCGGATTAGTAACATTTGAAGTAAAAGGTGGCATTGATAGAGGTCGAAATTTTTTGAATGCTTTTGAGATGTTTTCTCACTCAGCCAATCTTGGCGATACTCGTACTATTGCCACCCATCCTGCATCTACTACACACTCAAAACTTACCGATGACGATCGCAGGGCAGTAGGTATTACACCAGGTTTAATACGAATTTCGGTTGGTTTGGAGCATATTTCTGATATTATCAATGATATAGAACAAGCCCTAGAAAAATCAAAAATATAAACATTGGGTAAAATAAGCAATACCCAAAAAGGTAAGATAGGCGAAAATATTGCAACTGATTATTTGATTAAAAATCAGTATGTTATTGAAGAAAAAAATTACCGTTTTGGTAGATTCGAGATAGATATTATTGCAAAAAAAAACGATATTTTACATTTTGTAGAAGTAAAATATCGTAAATCAATTGCTTTTGGGTATCCAGAGCAATCCGTTTCTAAGTCAAAGATGAATCAAATAAAAGCTGCTGCTGAAAACTATATTTTTGACTTGCAATGGGACAAAAATATTCAATTTGATATTATTGCTATTATCGAAACAAACAAAAACAATATTGAAATATTACATTTTGAAGATGCTTTTTAAAAATGTGTGCTAAATGTAACTCTAAAAGCCTCCCAAAAATTACGACAATCCGAAAAATTGACTGGCAGAAAAGCAAACACTTTTTAAATTAAAAGAGGTGAAAACCTGCACACCTTGCTAAAGATTATATACAAAATTTAATTCTACCCCAACGCACCAAAGCCCACCCTCCTACAAAGCAAGTGAACAAAATGTTTTCGTTTGACTTTATAGTTCATATTCTTGACAAAAAAAACTAAATTGCGAACTGAAATTGAAATCATACTCATTATTAAAATATGGATTGAACAAGCCAAATACTACATCTGTCAAATTCTTTATGAGCTATGACCAACTGAAAACAAATATTATGCCCCAGATGCAAAATATAGGCATAGAATTTAAAATTATTTAGGGGCTGCTGAAAAACTCACAAAACCCTATTTAGAATAATTCTATTTTGATTAAAAATAAGCCATCCAACACTATCTACTAAAGTAATAAATATTTGTAATTTTATTACTAATTTGGCATACAAATTTAACCCCGCCATTTTGACGAGGTTCAAAATTAAGATGATGGATGCTATCCAAGACTGAGAAGTTTCTTTGAGACGTGCTTTGA
>JAAFIH010000035.1 GCA_013297755.1 Cytophagales bacterium | reverse complement strand
TTCTAGAAATAATGCTATTTTTTGATTTTTATCCGAAAAAGTATCCATTTTTTTTCGGATTGTAATCCTGTTGTAAATATACTAATTATTTGTAATTTAACAAACTTTTTAAATTAGAATTCCCTGTTATATTTGATTATCAATTATTTTTTATCTACTTTTTTTATACATTGCAATAAAAATATAAATTGATTGGAAAATACTTCTTGGATAAAAATGGCAAAATTAAAGTTTCCAAATTTATAGAAGAAATTGACAAAAAATTTTTACATATTCAAAACGATATTAAGTTACTAAAATTAGAAAATCAACATAAATTATATTTGGAATACCACAATGACAAAATTCTTATAAAATAAAAATTTACCAATCATTTTCTGTTACATTAATTACATCAACAAATATATGATTCTCTGAAGAAATTTCAATTTCATTAAATTTTCCAAATGCTTCTTCTTCATTTTTTGCCTTTATAATTGTTTTCATTAAGTATTCAAATCTATAACTATTAATTTCAGTTTTATCATTATTTAATAATTCTTTCATATTTATAACCTTTTTATTTTAAAAAATTCTATCAGAAGCATATACAATTTCATGTCCAGCTTTAATCAAACCCAAATCAAGCCCACCACATCCTGCAAATAATGACACAACTTTCATTTTTATCTCTGTTTTCTTAAATATTCTATTTTTTCTTCTGCTACTTTCAATACTTCAAATGCACTTTCTTCTTCAACAATCTCAGAAGCAATTTTATCGCTTAAATATTGCATAGTAAGTTCATTTTCAGAAATCTCAAAAATTTTTGCTAATTTTTCTATATGAATCTTTGTTGGATTTCTATGACCAGATTCAATTTTAGACATAATAGCTTGATCGATTTCTAGCAAAGAAGCTAATTGACGCAAAAGCATCCCCTTAGATTCCCTTTTTAATTTAATTATTTGACCAAATGTATTCATGACATAATAAAACTTGACAAATATAGTCAATAAAATGAATAAAAAAAATAAAATACTATTAATTATTATACAATTACTTAAAAAACGGCAACACTAAAAATCAAACTATTCTAAACATTTTAGATTTGAAAGGCATAATAGAAAAAAATGGAAATTAAGAATTAAAAATAAATGGGCAAACGAAATTATTTATATAAAAAACATTCATTACTTACTTAAATAAAAAGCTGTACCATCAAATTTCTAGCTGAAGTAAATTACTATACTAAGTAAATTATATAAATTCGTGGTTTGAATGACATTTATTATCAATCACATGACAAGCAAATTGACTAAAAAATAAATGTGATAAAAAATAAAAATTTAAAAAGTAATATATTTACAATTTAATATTTTAAAAATCTTTTGTTAAATTATACCAAACTTCAAAATTTATTGCATCATTTTTATTATATTTTGCTTTTAAATGTATTATATTTGTAAAAAGATTAATAAATGGCTCTTGCTAGACTCGACAACGAGGTATTTTTTAAAAAAGCATTTACAGATAAGCTCGTTTTAAAGGCTTTTGTAAAAGATATAATTGGTATAGATATAAGCCCAGATAAAATTGAAACCGAAAAATCTTTTCATCCAAAGTCTGGAAACATCAATTTCAAGTACGATATTTTTGCAGAAGACCTAAAAAAGAGAATTATCATTGAAATACAAAAAGTAGAATACGACCACAATTTTGACAGATTCTTACATTATCACTTACAAGCTATTACCGAACAACAGCGAAATGCCGATGACTACAGCATTGGCAAAACTGTGTATACCATCGTTTTGATGACTGCACCCTACAAAATAAACGCCATCACAAGAGAAATTTACAAAGATGAAGTGTTGATTTCGGTAATCAATCCCAAAAATATCAAAGGCGAAGAACGTAAAATTTACAACCACGAACTTATATTTTTAAACCCTAATTACAAAGATTCTCAAACACCTGCCAACTACCGTGACTGGCTCGATTTGATATACGAAAGCATACACAATGCTGATAATCCTGTATTAAACATCAAAAACGAAGGTATAAAAAGAGCCAGTGAATTAGTAAATCAAACCAATATCACTGGAGATGAATGGCACCAATCAAAAATTGAAGCTGCTAAAAGAAAAGTAATAAAGCTATCAATAGAAGAAAAAGTAATTGAAATTGCAAAAAATATGATTACAAAAAGTCTTGACTTAGTAATAATTTCAGAAGTAACTGGTCTTTCTGAGATGCAAATTGAAGAGCTTAGAATTGAACTTGAAAATCAAAAAACCTAATCCAACTTATACCTTGTAAACCAACGGTCGTTGATGTTTATACCAAGAAAAAAGCGTATAAAATTTTCTCTTACCAATCCATTGGCTAACGTGCCTCGTTGCCCTGCTTGTACCGAAAAATTGAGTGTAGATAGCAAACTTTTACCCAACGGAAACCCAATACCTCCTGTTAATCCAAATTCATTTATTTTAGTATTTTGCAAAAAATAAGGTGTGCTATGATAAAAAGCACCCCCTCTGTAGGCCACCCTGTTGAGATAACCTTTCAGGGCGTTGGCGTTGGGTATAATTTCAAAACCAGCCGACAATCTGTGTGCGTCTGTAAAAAGGTTTTTTTCGTTATGATATGACACAAATTTTGACCACATAGTATAGGTATAATCCAAACTTATACTATATTTTGATGATTTTTCTAAAGCCAAGCCAATACCAAATTTGGGAGGCAATGTGATTAGTATATTTTCGTTTGCAATTTCAGTGTTTTTGTAAAAAGGGATAAATGATTGCAACTGTGAAGAGTATGTATTATGACTTACTGAAAGGCTATCTTTGGAACCTATATCAAAACTGTAGCTTGCTGTAGAACCAAAAAACAACTTATATCCAGGTTTGATTTCTTTGAAATAAGACAAACCAAAAGTAAGTTCTAGCAATTTGTAAACTTCCTTAGATTTGTATATAGAAAAAGTTTTGCTATCTGTAACCGAAAATATATCTGTATGCGATATATTACCAAAAATATAACTTGCATTGAACCCAATAGCAAAATTTTTGGGCAATTTAAAACCATGCGTCATATAAAATTTGGTAAGACCACCCAAAGTTTGCGATGTTACGTTTACAAAATCAGTGGTAGAACCTTGCACAGGCTTTTTATCGCTAAATGAACCATTGGCGTTGCTTAGTGGGGCTATTCCAATAAAAGAGCCCCAAAATTTATTACTTATCGGCAGTCCTATATTAAAATAATGAAAATTTGCTCCAGTATTATTTTGACTTTTTTGTCCATTAGAGATTCCAATATGTTGCATCGTAACACCAGCATCAAAGATTGTATTTTGCCTTGTGTAGGCCGATAGAGCAGGGTTGAGCATATTGATATGCCCCATGTAGGGCAGTGCTATACCAGTTTGGGCTAATCCAGCATGTCGTGTGCTTGTAGAAATTTCCATATCGCCAAGCCCAATTTGGCCATAAGGTGAGGGTACTACATTGTCGTTTTTTGACTTTTGATCAAGAGTTTGTCCAAAAACTGTATTAAAAAATAAAAGTTGAACCCAAAAAACATACCCAAATTTAACCTTCAAGCCCATTTAAAATTGTATTTAATCCAACTAAAACGAGTGTTGGAACTGCAAATATGCTATGATTTATTGAAGTTTCAAAGAATGTTGTATCTCCACCAGTAACAATTATTTTAATTTTTGGAAATTGTCGTTTAAAATCAGCTATAATATGTTCGATTTCGCCTTTGAGCCCATTCAAAACACCTATAGCAATGGCATCCTTGGTGTTTTTGCCAACAGAGCCAGTCCAAGTTCGAGTTTGCAACAAAGGCAATTTTGAAGTAAAATGTTGCAGAGCCTTGTAGCGCATAGTTATGCCAGGCGAAATACTCCCTCCCTGAAAATGTGCTTTTGCATCCAAAAAATCGTAAGTGATGCAAGTACCTGCATCTACTACTAAGCAATCTTGGTTGGGGTATAGCGTAAAAGCACCCACAGCAGCTGCTATACGATCCATACCCAAAGTTTTTGGTGTATCATATAGATTTTGAATAGGTAATTTGGTAAGATAATCTAAAATAGTAAGCCTAGATTTATTTTCAATTAAATTTACAAAATGAGTTGATTCTGAAGATACTGAGCTAATCAGCATTTTATAATCTACATATTGGTTGGCAATCCTAGAAAGCTCCACTGCCGAGGCCTGTGGAAAGTGTTCTACCAAATTTTGTCCATCAAAAATAGCTGCTTTTATGGATGTATTACCAAAATCTACGACAATTTGCATGAGATATAGTGATAAAAATAAATGACTATATGGATTGCAATTTCTGATCAATTATTACTTGAGCCTCTTCCATTGATTTTACAATATCATATTTATAAACTGGTTTTTCAACTACAAAAATAGCATTCAATACAAACCTTATCATCATAGAATTGATAATAAAAATTGTATGATGGTTGTATTTTTTTACAGTGTTGGAATTTGTTTTAAACCATGACCCCAATTTTACTCTCAATTCAGAAGACAAATATTTTGCTTTTGAAGAATCATAAACGAAAATCAATTTTTCATTTTTTTGATACATATTATCCAAAAATTTGAGATAGTTGTCAAATAATACCTCATCTGGTTCTATTTCTGAAAAAATGATTTTAAGTACATTTTTTGAATTAAAATATTCAGCACTGAAGAATTTATCTTTATAAATCATATAAAATTAGGTTTAAAAAGTAATATTTTAATGCACATGCCCACCATGTCCGTGTGCGTGTCCATGCGATATTTCTTCTTGTGTTGCCTCTCTTACAGATTCAATTTGTCCTACAAATTGCAAAGTTTTGTCTGCCAAAGGATGATTAAAATCAAGTTTAATAAATTTTTGAGCTTCATTTATTTCTAAAATTATGGCTTTGTGGTGATTGCCTTGGTCGTCTGTCAGTGGTATGATTCTGCCTAATTGCAAAAATTCTTTGTCCAAAGTGCCGTTTTCGCTATAAAAATCTTCTAAAGGCAGATTCAAGACATCCTCTTCTAATCTTGTGCCAAAACCTTCTTCAGGTGATAGACTAAATTCAAAAGTCTGACCAGCAGAAAGTCCAACTAAATTGGATTCAAATTTTTCGGGCAATCCACTATTACCAACCAAAAACAACATTGGATGTGCAGCATCTACTGTTTCTACTAATTGGCCATTTACAGATAATTTGTAAGATATAGCTACAACTTTTTTGTCAGATATTTTCAATATATTTAGCTATAAATTACCACACAGCCACTGGTTTTAAAGAATTGATAAAAATATTTTAATACATATTTCAATGTCGTTTACTTAAGCATTTTTTATTGCCTCTATATTAGTCTTTCTCCAAAAGAGAAAGTTAAAAGGATTCTTAAGTAAACGACATTGATACATATTTGCAAATAAAATAGATAACTCAAACATTTACAAAAATAAACTTATAAAGTTGAATTTATAGAATCCTTAATTAAATTAAAAAGAGTGCATGGCAAGTAAGTTATAGTAACTATGGTCTTGCAGTTCGTCAAATTTATAGCTAAAACGCAAAGATTGGGTTCTAGGAGTAAAATTGACATATCTTATATATTTGTATAATTTTCGATATGTTTCGGTATCAGAGTGGACACTTCCTGTAAGAAAAACAGGTATTATATTGGTATCTAATTCTAACTCTTCGTACACAAAAAGTAAAAAATAAAGCAAATCGTTATCAGTAAAAAATCTAAAATTATTACAGAACTCTACTTTGCTACCATTTTTGAGCACTACAGTCATTATTTGAGATTCTATGGATACAAATAAGGCTTGTTTAGAAAAATTTTGTGGACTATTGTTTTGCAAAAGGGCTTCAATAAAGAGGCTTGTGTGATGTATCAACTCAATGTTTTTGCCAGGATATGTTTTTTTAAACCATTGAATAATTTTTTTTTCGGCCACAAATACATTAACCATTTCGTTGGATTGATGTTTGAAATGGCAAAGAATATCCTTGTCATCATCCCATTCATCTACCATTTGCATATATTTTGAGGCATTTGATACATCAAACAAAGCAGAAGGAACGAGCGAAAATTTAAGATTTTTGATAGAAATTTTTACAGATTTCCAAAAACCAGCCATCAATAATATATGATCTTCATAAATTGACTGAAGTTGTACTAAATAGTCATCAATGATGGTGCAGGGTTTGAGTTCATAATCTTCAATCAACATACATCTGTTTTGCAAACTATCTGTTACACAAAACTGAAAATTGGTGTCGCTGATTTGAATCAATAATTGATAATGATGCAAGTGATCGATTTCAAAATTATCGTCAATTATTTTAGTAAAAATCGAAAATGACTTATCTTGTTCCAAAATATAATTTTGCAAAATAAATACAAAAATGTAAACAAAACCTAATATTGACTTATAAACATATACACACTATGGAAATTTATTGATAAAATCAAATATAATATCCAATTAATACCATTTATAATCAAAAAATAAAATAATTAAATCATCAATTTTTCTACAATTTCGTCCATAGCTTTCAATTCTGTGGAGAGGTATTTTTTTATTTCGGCACGTATTTTACCCAGTGCCAAAGCAGACATATTACTATTTTCTGGCGGAAATGTCTCTATAAATTGTTTTGCTTTTTGATGAGCTTTTTGGCTCCACGAGGAATATTCAAAACAGTAGTTTCGGCACCTAAGCTCATTTTAGAAATGAGTTCCAAAATATCTGAATGTTGGGCATACATTTTTTGCAACAAATCCTTAAAAAGCTCTTTTTTGGTGAGCTCTTTATTGGCTAGAAATATATCATTCCTGTATTTTTGTATATCTAAGTCCCTATTCAAAGTAATATTATAATGATTAAATTTGGATTTACCGAAAAACCTTTACCAATATAAATTATATTTGCTATAGAAATCTTCTGAAACAAAATTAAAAAAATAAATATTGTAATAAAATTTTAAAAAAAATTATTCATCCAATAAAACTAAAAAAGTAACAAAATGATTAATAAAATCATACATACAACTATTATAATATTGATTATAGGACTTGTTTTTCATTTATGTGTTGTTTCAAAAATCATACCTTACACTATTGCCTGGGGAGGTAGGCTTCAAAACGATACAGAAATGTACGTTTTTGAGGCAATATCTATGATTATTCAATTATTTTTAATATTTATATTGTTGATGAAGGGCAATAAAATAAATTATAAATTTTCTAATAAAGTAATAAATTGTATTTTATGGATATATTCAATCCTATTTTTACTCAATACTGTTGGTAATATTTTTGCAGTTACTACATTAGAAAAATTTTTTGCTTTAATAACAATAGTATTGTCAATTTTGATAATCATGATTTTGATATTTGAGAAAAAAAATAAAACTATTGCATAAAATTTAACCTCAAAATGGTTGATATTTTTTTGATAAAATCATAAAATTTAAGTTAATATACTATATTTATTAGGTAGAAATAAATTTTTTGGTTTTATTTGAAAAAAAATAAAACTTAATATTCATTATGATTAAAATATTGTCGTTATCAACTGCTATCCTACTTGGATTAGCCATGATGAGTTGTGCCAAAAAAGAAACAACCGAAACCCAAAATACCGAAATTGAAGCTACAGAAACTGCTTCTAGTACTACACCCACCTCTCTAGAATTAAAAAGTGCTGATAATTTAGATTCTCTCACTTCTGTATTAATAAAATGCCTCAAAACAAAAGACAAAAACTTGTACGCTAGCTACTGTTTTACTTCAGAACAGGAAAACAAACTTTCGGATTTGATTGGCGACAAAAAAAAGAAAAAATATTTTCAACGTGAATTTGGATTTAGTTTACACGAAGAGGTGGTGTATTTTGAAAATATTGTAAAATATATAGATAAATCAGGAATTGACCTCAATAAAATCGAAAAAACAATTATTGAATCTATTGACTATAATAAAAGCAATTATGAACCAATCGAACTTAAAGAAGTTATTATTCCTATCATGCAAGAAGGTATAGAGCGAGATATTGTATATGTGGCCGTGCAAATTGACAATCGCTGGTACTTTACTTCTGAGTTAAGTTTATAATTCTAACAATAAATGAATTAAAAAGACCCACAGTGCCTCTGTGGGTCTTTTGTTTATAAGATGCTATGATAGATTTTGAAAATAAATTGGAACAAGATTTTGGTTGGATAGAAGTCATTTGTGGTGGTATGTTTTCGGGCAAAACAGAGGCTTTACTGCAAAGAATTGAGGTTTGCAAACAATTAAATATTGAAGTTGGGGTTTTTAAAAGTGCCATTGATGTACGCTATGCAACGCATGAAATAGTCTCACACCAAAAAAAATCTATCAAAGCTATTGCCATTTCAGATGCAAATGAAATATTAAAGTATCTAAAAACAGAAAAAGTAATTGCTATTGATGAAGTACAATTTTTTGATAAAAATATCGTTGAGGTATGTGTGCAAATGGCAAACGAAGGCAAAAAAGTAATACTTTCAGGGTTAGACATGGATTTTAAGGGGCAGCCATTTGGGTCTGTGCCACAATTATTGGCAGTGGCCGATTATATCCATAAATTGCATGCCAAATGTAGTGTTTCTGGTCTCCCAGCCTCGTTCTCGAAAAGGATTATACCTTCTCAAAATCATATTTTATTAGGACAAAACGAAGCATATCAACCCAGGAATAGAAGATATTTTGATATTTAATAGTATGAAAACAAAGACTTTTTTTTTATTATTTTTTTTCAATTCATTACTTATTGTATATCCACAACAAAAAGCAAATATCCCTTTGGGTACTTGGCGTACACATGCCAGCCTTAGAAATGCCTCTTGTATTGCTACTACACCTACAAAAATATATGTTGGTACCAAAGGAGGACTTTTTTATTTAGATAAATCAACTAATGAAGTAAAAAATATTACAATCACAGATGGACTTAGCGACTTAAACATTACAGATATAGCCTACAACGATGCCCTCAAAACATTAGTCATTGTTTACGAAAGTGGAGCAGTAGATTTGCTAAAAAACGATAAGGATATTATTTCCATATTGGATATAAAAAAATCGAATAGGAGTGGTTCAAAAAAAATAAATAAAATATCATTAATCAAAAATTTTGCAGTTTTAGGTTGTGATTTTGGTGGAGTTTTGATTGATTTAATTAAAAATGAAATCAAAGAAAGCTACCTCAATATTGGTGATAAAGGCAGTTTGATAAATGTAAATGATGTTTTTTGTCATTCAGATTCGGTTTTTTTGGCCACTTCACAAGGTTTATTGAAATCGAAATTTACAAACAGAAACTTACTAGATTTTAATACTTGGACTAATGTAAAAATAGATGCTAACTCCCAAATTATAACCACAGGAATTGCAAAAAAAGATAACTTTTTTTGGATTGCTACAAAAAATAAAATTTATAGCAACGAAAACGGAAATTGGAAAATAATAACTACGACAACTTCAGATTTTAAAATCATAAATTCTCAAAACCAATTATTTATAATCAGTAATAATTTAATAATAAAATATACTAATAATAAACTTGATACCTTACGAGGAAATTTCACATCTGAGCCTACAGACTTAGAATTTGACAATAATATCTTATATCATTCTGACAAAAAAAACACTTTAGTCAGATTCAATAATCAGCAATCAGAGCGATATTTTGCCAACACACCACATTCAGATTTGTCATTCAAAACCCTAAATTTTGACAATGCCATGCTCCTTTTTGGGTCAGGGTATAACTTAAACATGGATGGATTGGATAAGTATGAAGGTTTTAGTATTTTCAAAGATGGAAGTTGGAATAATTATATTCCTGGTTACAATAGTGATAATATCAATAATATGCACGATTATGCTGATGCTAGCTATGATAAAGACCGTAAACTCATGTATTATGCCTCTGTTGATAATGGCATTTATACCCAAGAATTAGATTTTGAAAAACCAAACGAGGGCAGCCGAAAATTAACTTTGGTAAGTAGCAACAGAACAGAAAAATGTAGAATGCCCGAACAATACGAATACGATGGTAGTGGCACTAGAACAGTGGCCGTACATTATAGTAAGGACGAGGATGCAACCTGGATTTGTGCCCCAGTGCAAAATGATTGCGTTTTTAAATTGAAGCAAGACAGGTCTTGCCAATTTATAAGATTTTGCGATTTTGTAAAAGATATGGATGGTACAATTTTAAAAAACGAAGACATAAATTGTCGCTATCCAGTAAAAATAATTGTAGATGAATACCAAAATAAGTGGGTTCAACTGGCCACTTTGAATAATAGTGGCATTATTGTATTTAATGAAGATGGTGGGATTAATGATAAAAATTTTCCATTTAAAAGCATATATCTTACTAGTGGTATTGGCAGAGGCAACCTGCCAACACCAAGAGTAAACTGTATGGTAAAAGATACAAAAGGTAATATTTGGGTGGGAACAGGCAAAGGTGTAACAGTGTTTAGTAATGATGGCAATTTTTTATCAAATTATGATACAAAAAATAAAATTATTACCAAAATAACAGATGCCAAAGTACCTAGATTTGAAGGTTTCCCTTTATTATTTGATGTATACATTCGTTGTATAGAAGTGGATGGCGCCAATAGAAAATGGATCGGCACCGACAATGGCTTATACTTGATGAGCGAAGATGGATCGAGGCAAATTTTATTTTTTAATGTAGAAAATAGTCCTTTAATATCCAACGTGATAGAAGACATAAAAGTAAATAAAAAATCTGGAGAAGTGTTTATAAACACAGATCAGGGCTTGTTTTCGTATAGAGGAGATGCTACTGAGGGCTTAGAAACAGCACCAGAGGAAATTCATATTTTCCCAAATCCTATGAAAACAAGCTATGAAGGAACAGTAGCTATAAGCGAACTTGGCACCAATGCAAAAGTCAAAATCATAGATATGGCAGGCCAATTGGTATATGAAACAACCGCCAATGGAGGCATGGCTACTTGGAATGGACGTGGCACAAAAGGCGAAAAAATTACGCCTGGTGTATATGTAGTACTCACATCAAAAGAGGATGGAGAAGTGGCAGTATCTGGAAAATTATTTGTAACTGAATAAATAAAATATTACTTAACTAAAGAAAATAATGTCTTGGTTTGAAACTTGGTTTGATTCGCCATTTTATCATATTTTATACAAAAATAGAGATGATAGTGAGGCTCAATTTTTTATTGATAACTTAATAAATTATCTAAAGCCAAAATCAAACGACAAATTTTTGGACTTGGCTTGCGGCAAAGGTCGCCATAGCATTTATCTCAATTCCAAAGGGCTAGATACCCAAGGCTGCGACCTATCACCTCAAAGTATTTTGTATGCCAAACAATTTGAAAACGAAAGTCTTAGTTTTTTTGAACATGACATGAGAAATAAAATTGTACATCAAAAGTTTGATTTTGTATTGAATTTATTTACCAGTTTTGGCTATTTTGAAGATAAAAGTGATAATCTGAAAACACTTATTTCAGTAGAAAATGCCTTGACAGAAAATGGTGTTTTAGTAATTGATTTCTTTAATGCTAGTAATATTATAGAAAATTTAATATCAAATGAAATTAAAATTATTGATGATATCAAATTTGAAATTAATAGAAAAGTAGAAAATGGCTACATCATTAAAAATATAACATTTAACGCCAACAAAAAAGATTATCATTTTACAGAAAAAGTACAAGTCATAAACCTACATGATTTTGAAAACTTACTAAAAAAAGTAGATTTAGAAATTATACGTATCTTTGGTAGTTATCAACTAGATACGTTTGACATAAAAAATTCAAAAAGACTAATTATTATTGCCCAAAAAAAGTAATTTTTATATAAAAAAAGATGGTTATATTTCCAAATGCAAAAATAAATATTGGGCTACATATTATCGAAAAACGAAACGATGGATATCATAATATAGAAACTTGTTTTGTTCCTATTGGTTGGAGCGATGCTTTAGAAATCGTTGATAGCAATACAGATACCTTTGTGAGTACTGGTTTGTCAATCGAGGGAGAATCATCTAACAACTTGTGTATCAGGGCATTACAAGAGTTGAGAAAAGACTTTGATATCCCCAGTATTGCTATTCATTTGCACAAAATCATACCAATGGGAGCTGGTTTGGGTGGTGGTTCGTCTGATGCAGCTTTTATGCTAAAATTATTAAACACAAAATTTTCGTTACAATTATCAAACGAAAAACTTGCTATTTATGCCCGAAAACTGGGCAGTGATTGTGCATTTTTTATTGAAAATCAAACGATGTATGCCACCAAAAAAGGCGATATTTTTAGTCCAATTTCTATACAACTATCTGGGTATGAAGCACTTATAGTATATCCAAATGTACATGTAAATACTGCTACAGCTTATGCTCAAGTGCAACCAAGAAAAGCAGCAACAGATCTAAAACAGGCAATAACAGCACCCATAAATACTTGGAAAGCCACCATTTTCAACGATTTTGAAAAATCAGTTTGTTATCGTTTTCCAATCATTGCAGACATAAAACAAAAAATGTATGATTCAGGGGCAGTATATGCTGCCATGAGCGGATCAGGATCTGCTGTGTTTGGTATTTTTGAAAAATCTATTGCTAAACCTATATTTTCTGAATATAAAAGTAATATTACTGTGTTTTAATTTATCCTATATCCAACATAGTATTATAATTTTTAAAAACAGTTTTAGTATTTTCTAAAGGAATTGTTAGTAATTTATTAGAATTTAAAAAATGTGATAAACCAGTATTTGGATTATTCATGTTAGCAATAATATTACTTGTGATAATACTTGGAAATGGTTGCAAAAATGAATTTTCCTTAAATGCAAAACAATCGTAATTTGGATTATTTTTGGCCAAAGAAACAAGTAATTCTAAGTATTTTAGGTCAAAATCAATCATATCACAAGGCATAACAAGAACACTTGAAGTTTTTATTTTGCTTGATAAACTTACTAAACCTGCCATAGGTCCAGCATTGGTAATGGTATCTACAATGAATTGATTTGTATTAAAAATAGTAGTATAGCTATCTAATTGTTTGCTATTTATAGATACATATACAGGAGTACAAAAGTAAGAAAGTTTATCAAAAATGATAGAACACCATGATTTATTTCTAAACATCATAAGTCCTTTATCTGTACCCATTCTGCTACTTTGGCCACCACACAATACAAGTCCTGTTATCGACATTATTTAAGATTTTGAAATGCCTGAGGTACACTTTTGGTATGATTTTCTGGAAAATATCCCTCAGGGTGGCATCCACAATTATTGCCCCATTGGTAAGATTTATCAGTATAAACTTCTTTTTTCCAAATTGGCACTTCATGTTTGATACGTTCCATAATATACTGATTGGCTTGATAAGCTTCGCTGCGATGGGGCGAACTTGTAACTACACAAACGGCACATTCTAAGACTTTTACTATACCTAGACGATGTTGGCAAAGTGCTATTTCGAGATTCCATTTTTTTTGTGCTGTATCCAATATTTCAGCAATCAGGGCTTTGGCTAACTCATCAAAGGCTTCAAATTCTAAGTAATCAACTTGTTTTCCTACGTTATTATTACGTACATCGCCACTAAATAATACCACAGCACCACAACTGGTGTGATGAGATATTGCAAGTAATTGTTCAATTTGAATAGGTTGATAGGTTAAATATTGCATTAGTTTTGTGCAAAATTTTTTAAATATGTATTTTTGATAAAATTATTTTACAAATTTAGTAAAAAAAATGAACAATTTAGAGGTGGCCATCATTCAAACTTTTTTGTATTGGGAAGATAAAATAGCAAATTTGGCCATGCTAGAAGAAAAAATTAGGGAAGTAAAATCAAAAGTTGATATAATTGTTTTGCCTGAAATGTTTAATTCTGGGTTTTCTATGAATACACCTGTTGTTGCAGAACCAGTACAAGGACACACCACCAAATGGATGAAATTTATGGCTCAACAAAGCCAAGCTGCCATTGCAGGCAGTATTGCCATACAAGAAAATGGTGTTTTTTATAATCGATTTTTGTTTGTTACACCTGATGGCTTGGTTCAACACTATGATAAAATACATCTATTTTCGACTTATGAAGAAGATAAACACTACACAAAAGGTAATAATATAAAAATAATTAATTATAAAAAATGGAAAATAAATTTACAAATTTGCTATGATTTGCGTTTTCCTGAAACGTCTAGAAATGATATAAAAAATAATGAATATTTATATGATTTATTACTTTATACTGCCAGTTGGCCGCAAACAAGAATTGCATCTTGGAATTGCTTATTGCAAGCTAGAGCCATTGAAAACGCCTGTTATGTGATAGGAGTAAACCGTACTGGAACAGATCATAAAGAATTAGAATTTAATGGAAATAGTGCAATTTGTTTTTTTGATCCAGAAAAGAATATCAATTTTGAAAATAAAAATGATATTTTTTTGGTTTCATTAAATGCTGATTTATTACTACATCAACGAAAAATATTTCCATTTCTAAAAGATAAAATTGATAGATAAAAAAAAATATATTACGATGAAAGATATTGAAAATGAATCAAAACATCGCTGTGGCTGGTGCGAAAGTAGTCAAATTTATAAAGAATACCACGACAACGAATGGGGGCAGCCAGTGCATGACGACCAATATTTGTTTGAAATGTTGATTTTGGAAGGCGCCCAAGCTGGTTTGAGTTGGATAACTGTGCTCAAAAAAAGAGAGCATTATAGAATGGCTTATGACAACTTTGATGCACATAAAATGGCTTATTATGATGAAATAAAAATTGAAGAATTGTTGCAAAATGCTGGAATTATTAGAAATAAATTGAAAATAAAGTCTGCTATTTTAAATGCAAAAGCCTTTTTAAAGATAGTCAAAGAATTTGGAAGTTTTGATACTTATATATGGCAGTTTGTAAACAATAAACCTATCATTAATACTTGGGAAAATTATAGACAAGCCCCTACACGTACACCAGAGTCAGATGCCATGAGCAAAGATTTGCTCAAAAGGGGCTTTAAGTTTGTAGGTTCTACCATTTGCTATGCCTTTATGCAAGCAGTAGGTATGGTAAGCGATCATGAAAAAAAATGTTTTTTAGCACATTTATAATATTATAAAAAAATAATTTTATTACTAAAAAAATCGTTTTAAAAAAATTAAAGGTTTGGTTTTAAAAATTATTATTACATTTGAAATAAAAATATTTAAACGATGTCAAAACGCATATTAATAACTGGAGGTGCAGGTTTTATAGGTTCGCATGTAGTTCGATTGTTTGTAAATAAATATCCTAATTATCAAATATTTAATCTCGATAAACTTACTTATGCTGGTAATTTAGAAAATTTGCGAGATATAGAAAATATGCCTAACTATACTTTTATCAAAGCTGATATTACAGATGCTGTTTTGATGGATAGTTTGTTTGAAAAACATGGATTTGATTCAGTGATACACTTAGCTGCCGAAAGTCATGTAGATCGATCGATAACACATCCCTTAGAATTTGTGGTTACAAATGTGGTTGGAACAGTAACATTATTGAATGCTGCTAAAAAATATTGGAACTCAAATATGGAGGGGAAATTGTTTTATCATGTTTCGACAGATGAAGTATATGGTTCGTTGCATAATGATAACGAGTTTTTTCTAGAAACAACCTCTTATGATCCACAATCGCCATACTCGGCCTCTAAGGCAAGTTCCGATCATTTTGTGAGAGCCTATCATAATACTTATAAGTTGCCTATTGTTTTATCAAATTGTTCAAATAATTACGGCCCTAATCAATTTCCCGAAAAATTAATCCCTCTATTTTTGAATAATATCCAGCAAAATAAAGCACTACCTGTATATGGAAAAGGCGAAAATGTGCGTGATTGGCTCTATGTTGTAGATCATGCCAGAGCTATAGATTTGGTGTATCATAAAGGAAAAATTGGCGATACTTATAACATTGGTGGATTTAATGAATGGAAAAACATAGACTTAATCAAAGTTATGTGTAGCACTATGGACAAAAAACTTGGCAGAAAAATTGGCGAATCAGAAAAGTTGATTTCTTACGTAAAAGACCGTGCAGGCCACGACTTGAGATATGCCATTGATGCCTCAAAAATAATGAAAGAGTTAGGTTTTGAACCTTCGTTGCAGTTTGAGGAAGGTATTTCACTGACCATAGATTGGTATTTGCAAAATAAAAATTGGCTTGAAAATGTAACATCTGGTAATTATCAAAAATATTACTCAGACCAATACGAAAGTAGAGTTTAAAGTTATTAATAATTATAGGTTAAAAGATTTTTTTATTCAAATGATTTTCAAAATTTAGTTTTTTTGAGTTCATATAAATACTTAAAATTATCATAATTATTAATAAAAATATAAAAAAATTACATTTTATTCATTTAAAAATATTGAAAATATTGAAAATAAAATTATTTTATGCTTTAGCAGTATTTATTTGTCTATTTATAATGGCCTGCGATTCTACACGTGTGTATGAAACAAACTTAGATTTTAAAAATAATCTTTGGTACGAAGACTCTGTTTGTGTTTATAATTTTGAAATAAATGATACTTCTAGTAAATATAATGTTTTATATATAGTAAGAAACTCGCTAAACTATCCATTTTATAATTTATATGTAACTTACTATTTATTTGATGGTAATAAAAAATTAATTTCTACAGACTTGCATGAAATGCAGTTGATGGATGCCAAAACTGGAGCTCCATTTGGTAGTGGTTTTGGCCAGATTTATACCAATAGGGTTTTTGCTTTGCAAAATATAACTTTTCCCAAAACGGGAAAATATAGTTTAAAAGTAAAGCAATATATGCGAAAAGACCCTTTGGATGAGATTTTATCGTTTGGTATAAGGGTGGAAAAAGCAAAAAAATAACTTTTTTAATAGTGTTTTACTACTAATCAATCAAATCATTGGTAAGTTGATAAAAACATGATAAAAGTGTAATATCGTCTACCGCTTGTTGTCCGATAGCCAAAGAAGACAAGATTGCGTTATGAAAATCATTGAAAGGGACATCACTTTTCATAATTTGGCTTACTTTATTGAGAGCTACATCAGTATCAGTAAGCTCTACACTTTCGGTAAGGCCATCAGTATAAGCAAATAAGACAGATTTGTTGATGCCATAAACTTTTCCAGTATTGATAAAAGGCAAATGCTCAAAAGCACCCAACATAACAGTGCCTTGTTGGAGCGAAATAATACTTTTGTCTTCGGCCATCAACAAAGGTGGGTTGTGGCCACAATTAACGTAAACCAACATATTTTTTCGTGGAATATATTTGGCGATAAAAAAAGTTACAAATTTTTCGCCTTTGGTATTTTTGTGAACTAAAGCATTGAGTTCTACGACTATCTGCTCCATTTTGAGACCTTGCTTTGATAAAACCCGCAAAGCAGCTTGCACATTGCTCATGATAAAAGCAGCCACAATACCTTTGCCAGAAACATCGGCTATACAAACCATAAATTCGCCATTGGCTATGGGTATATAATCATAATAATCGCCACCAACAGATTGGTGGGGGCAGTAAGTAGCATTAATTTTTAAAAAATCTGAATTAGGTAATTTTTCAGGGAATAATTGCAGCTGCAGTTTTCGTGCCATAGACAATTCCATATTCATTACTTCTTGCTCAATTCTTTTTTGATTAAGTCGGGCATTTAGTATGGCTACAAAAAGTATGTTTGATATGGTTTGAATAAACTTTATAGTTTCTTTTGATACAGAAATTCGATGAAGACCACCTATCAAAATACAGACTACTATTTCATTATCTTTGATGATTGGTATTGAAAAATCAAATTTTTCATTTAAAGTTCGCATTTCATTTTCTTTAAAATCTATTGAAAATTGAGATTCTAAAACTTGAGTAAGCTCTTCGGTATGGGGCGAATAGTTGTGTTCTAAGCCATGTTTTAAAATTTGAATCCACTTTTTGTTTGTATTTTCAAACATCAACATGCGTTCAATTTTAAAGTTGGCCATAAGGGTAAAAAGATAAATTTTAAGTAACGATTTTTCGTCTTGTTGGCGACTAATGGCGTTGGATAAATCCAAAAGTGCATCCAGCTCTAGTTGTTTTATAAACTTATCTTGAAAAATAATTGGTTGATTAGACATTAAAAATATTTATTTTTAATTAAAAAAAAGAACAAAGCAATATAGTAATTATTGCTATCATGGTATTTAAAAATTGATTTTAAAGAAATTTAAAGTTCAAGTTTAAATCTAAATCTAAATATTAAATGTCGTTTACTTAAGCATTTTTTATTGCCTCTATCTTAGTCTTTCTCCAAAGGAGAAAGATAATCTGATTCTTAAGTAAACGTCTATGTTTAAAGATTACTAATTTTAATAAAAAGATTTATATTTTTTCAATTTATGAAAAAAATCGGCCTCGGTTACTTGCATTTCTACTATAAATGTATTGCCTGCTTGGTCGGTGGCTTTTACATCTACAATCGTTGATTTGCCCCCAGCCAATTTTGGTAATTGGTAAGGATTTGAAATTTGTACTGATTCAACTTTGTTGTTTTCGGGCAGTTTTATCACTGCATTGAGAAATGATATCAATGTAGTTTTCTTGTTTTCGTTTCCGAAAATTTTTCTAAAAGCTATATCATTGGTTACATCTACAAATCTCATAGTACAAATGTATGAAAAAAAATGAAATTTAAAATAATATTAAAAATAGCTAATTTATTACTAAAAAAGCTACTTTAAAATTTATCAATCTCTATGATTTCAACAAATCTGTAAGCATTTTAAGTTTTAATTTTAAAGCATTCATTTTTTTAGTTTCTTCTATTACTTTAAAATCAAATTCTTTTTTAATAGTATCTGCATTTTTGGCTCTTGCAAAAAATGCTAGATTATTATTGATTTGGGCTATTACATCTTCAGATTCGTTTACTTCTTTTCGTAGTTTTCGTTCCCAAGCTGCCAAATCTTTTTGCCCATCAGTGCTTAATTTAGTAGCTGCAATTTGCAAAGGCATTATTAATTTATCTTTCTCAATATCAGGCACTTGAGCCAACTTAGAAAGTTTATTTTTTATTGTTTCTGCAAAAATATGATAAAGTTTTGCGTACTCAGCACCTGAACTTTCTGGTACTGCATGCCAATTTGCAATTGCTGTTTTAATATCTTCTATTGATTCAAAACTTAAATTTTTGGTAGTTTCAACTACATCAAATTTTTCTTTTAATTGTTGTTTTGCTACTTCTTGATTTTGTTTGATGACACCACGTTTTTTATCAAAAATAGCATCACAGGCTTGTTTGAATTTTTCGTAAGATTTATCTTTTTGCTTTAAAGGAACCTGACCAATCAACTTCCATTCTTTTTGCAACTCCAACACTGATTTTATGGCTTCATCCATATTTTCAGAAACCAAAAGGGATTCGATTTTTTCAGTAATGGCTGTTTTTGCTGTTAAATTATTTTTCTTTTCAGTATCTAATTTTTGAAAGAAATTTCTTTTATTGTTGAAAAACAATTTTAATCCATCCCAATAAATGGTATTGATTTCTTTTACTTTATCTTTATGGATGAGCCCTGATTTTTTCCACTCTGCTTGAAATGCCTCAACTTCTTTGGTTTTTTCGGTCCAGTCAGCTATTTTATCTGATTGAAATTGGGTTAGGATTTGTAATTTTTCGAGTAAAGCCGTTTTTTTTGTTAAACTTTCTTCTTGTTTTGTTTTTTCAGATTCTAAAAATTGATTTTTATTGGCATATATTTTATCTATGGCTTCTTTAAAACGGTTCCAAATTTCATCTTGTTTTTCTTTGGGTACAGGTCCAATGTGTTTAAACTCTTCTTGGTACATATCCAATTCTCGAAGTGCTTTTTTGATATTGGTTTCAGAGGCTAGTTTTTCAACTTTGGTGCATAAAAGTAATTTTCCTTGTAAATTATGTTTTCTATCTAAATCCAAAATTTCAAAAGCAATGTGCCTTTGATCATAAAATCGATTGACAACTGCATGATAATTGGACCATAATTCTTGTGCTTTGTCGTGAGCTACAGGGCCTGTAGCTTTCCATTCTTCTTGCAAAGATTTGAATTTTTCAAATCCACCTTTGCCAGTAGATGCTTTTTCTATTAAGTCTTTAATTTGCTGAATAATAGCAAGTTTAGATGTATAATTTGTTTCTTTTTTTTGTAAATTATCTTTAAATTCTTGGGCAGCATGTTTTTTTGCGGCTATGAAATGTTTTTCAAATTGTTCATAAAAGCCCACTCCATGATACTCAAAGTCGTCAACTATACCTCCCTCAGCCAAAAATTTTTCTAAAGCATTGTTTTTTTCATTTTCTAGCAAATCGTCTATAAAAGGTTTTGCTTTTTTGAAAACACTAAACTGTTCAGTAAAATTAGATTTAGACATTTTTTTTACCAGCTCCTCAAAGTCAGATTTAGTGAAATTACTAAAATCTTGATCATCTGAAGCCTGTTCAATTAAAATTTCTTCTGCTGTTTGAGTTGATATTTCTTCCACTTTTTTTGATATATAGATTGCAAAACTACTTAATTAATTTAAAATATACATTTTTGATGCTATAAAAATGCTTAAAAATTCAAAAAAAATCAATATTTTAAAATTTATAATTCATTTCATGCTCCAAAAATAATGTTTTGTTTTATTGACAATTACTATTGTTACTTATAATTTTCAAACCAATCGAATCTTTCGGTAATAATATTAACTTTATTTTTTTTTATGTAAGAAATAAATGATTGAGCTACAGGTGAAAACTTTTTATTTTTTAGCCAAATCAAATACCAATTTGATTTGATTGGAAAGTTTTTGACGGGTATTATTTGTAAATCTCCATTTTGTAATTCATTTTTGATACCTATCAATGGCATAATGCTATAACCCAAGCCTGCTATTACTGCTTGTTTTACGGCCTCGTTGGATGTTAGTTCTAGCTTTTTATGTACTGGCAGCTGGTTGTTTTGTATAAAATTTTCCATAATTATTCTTGTGCCAGAGCCATTTTCTCTATAAATCAATGGTAAGTTGTTGAAAATTGATTTTTCATATAGTTTTTCAGACCAAAGTGTTTGATTATTACCCACCAAGTAGAGTTTATTTGCCAACAATTCTTCGTATTCTACTTGTAGTTTATCTGGCAATACAGAAACTAACGACATATCCACTTGATTTGATTCTAAACTTTCAAGGACTTTGGTTTTGTTGGTTACATCCATTTGCAGCTCTATACCATCGTTTTGTTTCATAAAATCGGCCAAAAAATGGGGCATCACATATTTGCCAGTAGATACTATGGATAGTTTTAGGCGACCAGCCAGTTGGCCTTTGTGTGTGAGTGTTTTGTAATTGATGGCATATACTTCGTTGAGTATTTTTTCGGCTGCTGTGGCAATTTCTTTGCCAAAATCGGTTACAAATAGTTTGCGTCCTATAATTTCGGTAAGAGGTATTTCAAACTGGTCTTGTAAATTTTTGAGTTGAATCGATACAGCAGGTTGGGTTAGATGCAAATCATCGGCCGCTTTGGTGATGCTTTGGAGCTGAGCTACTTTCAAAAAAATCTGTAATTGATTGAGGGTATAATTCATAAAATCTAGTTTATAATTAGATATTACAAATATAAATTATATAAATGATAAATATTTTTTTTGAAATAGAAAAAAAATGCAAATAAAAAAACCTCTCCAAAATGAAGAGGTTTTTCTGAAATAATAAGATTTAAAGATGTTAAATTCTATTTTTAAAGGAATTATTTTTTAAAAAAAATTAATATTTAACAATAGTTTTACGTTTAACACCCATTGATGTTTTAACTTCTACTATATATAATCCAGATGGAGCATTAGCCAAAGATACATTTGAAGTTTCTGAGGTAGCTATCAATGAACCAGTAGTATTAAATACGTTTACTAAGATAACACTTGCACTAGAATAAATTGAAAACACATCTGAAGTTGGGTTGGGAGATATAGAAAATTCTAGATTTGAACTATTAAAATCAGAAGAAAATCCTGTTAAAGATGTTACAACATTAACAACAATAGTATTGCTTGTAATTGTAACATTAGCTGGATTAAAATGTTTAGCAGTTACATTTGTTGTACCCAAAGAGATAGCTGTAAGCACACCTGTAACAGAATTTATAGTAGCTACTGCTGGATTACTTGAATACCAAATTGTAGAAACCGGCAAAGTAGCATTTGAAGGACTATAACCAGAAACCATATATGTTGTAGTACCACCTAAAGTAAGTGATGAAGCACCTGTTATTGTAGAACTTGTTAAAGTGATAATTGGCATAATGACTGAAACACTAATGATATTACTTGAAATTGTACTATTTGCAGGATTATTATGAATAGCAAATACATCAGTTGTACCATTTGTAAGTGGTGTTAATACCCCAGAAACACCATCTATAGTAGCTACATTTTTATTACTTGAATACCACATCGTAGATACTACTGTTGTTGCATTTGCAGGACTATAACCGTTGACCATATAGGTTGTAGTACCACCGGTAGTAAGAGAAGTTATACCTGAAATGGTAGCACTAGTCAAAGCTGTTATGTTGGTAACAACATTCAAAACAATAACTGTACTTGTAATTGTACCAACCCCTGGATTGTAATGTTTTGCAAAAACATTTGTAGTTCCTATAGAAACTGCAGTAAGCAAACCTGTAATTGAATTTATTGTAGCAACAGAAGGATTACTTGAATACCAAATTGTAGAAACTGGTAAAGTAGCGTTTGAAGGTGTATATCCAGAAACATTAAATTGAACAGTACCATTTACTAAAGCTGAAGAAAAACCATTAATTGTAGCACTAATTAAAGAAACTATTGGCGAAACAACAGTTACATTAATTATATTACTTGTAATTGATGTGTTTGCTGGATTATTATGTTCGGCATATACATTTGTTGTTCCTACAGATAAAGGAGTTAAAACACCCGAAACACCATCTATGGTTGCTACTAAAGTATTACTTGAATACCACATTGTTGAAACAATTGTTGTAGCATTTGCAGGACTGTAACCAGAAACCATATAAGTTGAACTACCACCAATAGTAACTGAGTTAGCACCAGTGATTGTAGAACTAACAAGTGCAATAGGTATTAATTTGCCTGCAAAAATAGAACTTGCAAAACTAGCACCTGACTCAGCTGGGCTGTTTGCAACTAGTGCAAAAGATGGATTTGGTAAAGTATAAGGATTTGAATAAATATTTGCTGCATCCATTGTTGAACCAAGAGAAGTGTTATTGTAAGCAGCAGTTTGAAAAAAAACACCATCAATAGAATTTGAAAAGAAATCTGTGCCATTACCTGCAAAGATATTGTTTTCAAATTTAGCAGTATTATTTGTTATATAGTTGGCTTGAGTATTGGTACCTTCTAATCTTAAACCCGTTTTAAAATCAGTAAAAATAGAGTTCATGATGCTAGAACCAGTATTTCTTCTTAGACGTAGCCCAAGATTAAACTTAGCATCAATAGTATTTGAAGTAGATCCTTTGTATGGACCAATAGCTGTAACATTAGAAAATATTGGTTTAGTTTGAGGTGTTGCAGAGTTTCCAGCAGCATTATTGTCATGTTCCAAACCATTTGAATCGCCAGCTTGATCAGCTAGTGTAGCATCTCTAATAATTAAAGCAAATTGAATATTACCTTGGTAACCAAAATCACAATCTAAATCATCGTCAATATTTGAAAATGAAATTAAATGTTTGCAATTTACATTTCCCCCAAACCATTCAAAAGCATCATCGTTGGCATAAGAAACTTGTACATAATCTATACCTGTTGCACTACCAACCGAACCCATTGTTAAACCATTTATTTCATCATTAGAAGAGAAAACTACTCCGCCAAATTCTATGCGAACATATTTTAATTCTCCAGAATTATCACTAGGATTGTTTCCACCATAGTTTGCTTTAGTTGCATCGAAGCCACCTTCTATTACAGGAAAACCATTTGCTCCTACAGTTGTTGTAGCTGGTACATTGTTGGGTGCACTACCTAAAATTACCAGACCACCCCAATCACCTACACCACGATTACCAGCGTTAAATGCTGAGGTAAATACGATTGGCTGACTAACTGTTCCTACTGCATGAATTTTAGATCCTCTTGTTATAATTAAGGCTGATTTTGTGGTTTTATCTCCTTTGATAATTGTACCTGGTAAAATCGTTAATTCAGCATTATTTGTAACATATACTTTGTTTACAAGAGAAACAATACCTGAAATAGTTTTATTTGATGTAATATCAGCATTGATAATCTCGGTAGTTGTACCTGAATAATCAGCCTGCTGTGGATTAAAATTAGACCATCCAGAAGTCCAATCTGTAGAACCAAATGCACCTTTGTAAGTTGTTTCTGTAAAAAAGGGTTGAGCATAAGAAGCCATAGATAGCATCAAAGCTGAAATACTTAGAAGTATTTTTTTCATATTAAATAAATGATTAAGGTTAAATTATTTTGCAAATATAAAGTTCAAGTATGAATAGAATGTTAAGTCAATATTAACAAATTGTTACATTCTAGGATTTGAAAAATGTATTGAAAATAAAAAAAAAACTAATGATTTTTTTACATTTAGTTTAAAATCATTAGGTAATTTGAAGAAATTATTTAAAAAGTTAGAAATAGAAAAAACTACTTTAATTCTGTTTAAAATTCAGGAATAAACAATAGAAAAACTATACTAAACTAAAAATTATATACTACTCCAAATCTAATATTTCGGCCAACATTATTTCTAATATTTACCAAATCTAAAGATCTAAAATCTTCGTTTCCTTTTTCGTTGATGTAAGAGGTAACTTCATTAAATTTGCCATCGTTATTCATGTCTGAATAAAAAATAAAATCTTGTGCTATCAAATCTCCAATAGTTCCACGTAGTTCAAGTTTTTTCTTAAAAAACGATTTTGTAAGATTAAAGTCTAATACAGGTCTTGGGTTTTCCCACATGTGAGGAGTGTCGCCAGCACCTACAATAAAAATTCTTCTTCCAACTTGGTTAAACATTACATTTATACTAAATTCTTTTTCATCATTTTGATATTGAATACCTGTATTTAATATATAGGGAGATTGTCCTTGCAAAGGACGACTAAATCCAATAGAATTAACAATATTATCAGTATTTACATTTGAAATCATGTAAGAGAAATTCACAAAAGGTGTTATTCTTGAAAGGATTTTAGAGTCTGAAACATTAAACAAATTTCCAAGATTTTGTCTATATTCTATTTCTAAACCTATCAAATCTGCATAACTTGCATTTGTAAACGAATAAAGTCTATTAAAACCTAACCTAAATTGCTCAATTGGATCTTTAAAAACTTTATAAAACCCTGTAAGTGCAATAACTTGGCCAGCACCTGGAAAAAATTCAAATCTTAAATCAATGTTATCCACTTTTGTTCTTTTCAAATTAGGATTACCTGCTGTTTCAAATGCAATAGAATAATCAAAAAAGCTAAATGGAGCCAACTCTCTAAACTCTGGTCTAGATACAGTTTTGTAATAAGCAATTCTTAAATTTGTTTTTTCTGACATTTCATATATAAAATTTATACTTGGCAAAACATCATTAATGACTTGATTCAGCCCAATAGGCTTGCCATCGTTTGCAGAAGTTGTTAAAATTTGATTGTAAGATTCAAATCTTGCCCCCCAAATAATTCTAAAAGCGTCTTTCCGGTTATCCATCATAGCATATCCAGCCCTCAAATGTGAAGAGGCTTGGTATGTATCAGATGCTAAATAATTTCCTGCAATAATAAAACCTCCTTTTCCATTTGGCATTTTTCCAATGTTTTCGGGTGCAAAAATACTATCCAATGGTTGTAATAATAGGGAATTATCGAATGGAGTACCACCTATCCCTACAACTTGTAACCTAGACCATGCATATTGTTGTGCTTTAAATTCTCGTTTTCTTAACTGATAATAACCACCTATTTTTAATTCTGATTTTACACCAACTGTTGGTAATTGTATAGAGTAATCAGAACCAAAACTATATATTTTTTCATTGTTTCTACTATTAAAAATAAAACCTGAATTATCTTTTGATGGATCACCGTTGGATACATTTGCCGTATAAAATTGCTTATAACCAGTGATCACTTCAATATCATTTCCTTCTGAATCTTGTTGTATTTCGATTATTGGAACTCTATTTAATTCATATTGACTATATCTCATACTAGGTATATTTCGGTTTACAATACTATAACCTGCAACCCACTTTAACTTAGATTCAAGGAGATTTTTAAAATAATGTTCTCCTGAGAGTTGACTCGATTGCATATTATTTTGAGTGTACCAACGATTGACCCCAGTGGCTGTTTGGGTAGAAACACCTTTATCAAGACCTCCTGCATATATTTCTCTATTTGTAATTCTATTTTCTGTATTTATGTTGTATACATTTTTAAAACTAAATTTATGGTTATCAGCTATTACGGCTGCAAAATTAAGCATTGCTCCTGCTAATATATTTGTTCTACTTTCTTTAATGAAAATTTGATCTTCTTGAATTAAATCTGAATAATTATTTCGTACACCTGAATTAAAATTTCTGCTATTATTATAAGTAAGGGCACCAACTATTCCTATTTTACTTTTTTCTGATAAATTTATAGTGCCACCTCCACTTGCTTGAAGCGAACCGTTTGGCATAGCAGATGTTTTATTAATCAATTTCCAATCATTGAAACTTGCATTTGCTATATTTTCGCTCAGAATTGCTCTGTTGCTAATACTTCCTGTTTCAATATTGTTCAATTCCTTTGGAGATGGCATATTTGAAGGTAATTCACGTGAGCCATCATCTATTCCTAAAAAATCTGTAGCACCTCCTTTGTTTGTGATAAATGGTTTGAATGTTGTTATAGAATTATGTGTGCCACTTATTCCAATATTAAAAAATCGTTTTTCTGGTACATCTTTCGTTTTTATATTGATAACTCCACCAGCCCAATCTCCAACCATATCTGGTGTTGCTGTCTTTATAATTGTCATACTTTCGAGTAATTGAGAGGGAAACATATCAAAGGCAAATGCTTTTCTATCAGACTCTGTGCTGGGCAGTGGAGCCCCATTGATAAACGCAGCATTATATCTATCAGCTAAGCCACGAATAATAGCAAATTTATTATCTTGAATACTTACCCCTGTGATACGCTTGAGGACATCACTAGAATTACTTGCAGGTGATTTTCTGATTACATCTGCTGATATTCCATCAGATACTTGAGCTGCATTTTTTCGTTCTGTCAAAATAAGAGCTTGCGATCCTTTTTCAAAAGTTGCTACAATTTCAACTTCACCTAGTTCTGTGGTAGCTTCTTCGATGGCTGCACTAAGATTGGTAACTTCATTTGACTTAACAATCACATTTTCTATTTTTTGTGTTTTGTATGATACATAACTTATAAGAATAGTATATTTGCCAGGTTCTAAACTTAAAACATATTTGCCATCTATATCTGTTGAGGCTCCATTGGTGGTGCCTTCTACTACAATAGTAGCCCCTATGATGTCTTCGCCAGATTTTTTGTCTATTACTTTGCCAGCTATTTTTCCTTTTTGAGCCTGTGCGACTACATTTAATGCAAATAGTAAGACTACTAATTTTTGTAGTTTTTTCAACATAACCTTGATTCTTTTAAAAATATTTTTTTTGCAAAATTAGGTCTTCTAATATTAACAATTTGTTAAATGACTTATTTCAATATTAAGGAATTGTTAAGAGATATGTTATTTTGTTTTATTTTTTGATATTTACATGAATTTATTAATTTAGAATTTTATTGAGGCAAATCACAACCAAAATTAACCAAACCAATCCAAACCAAATATTATGCAACCATTAAGCTATGATAGACGAGGCCGTGGCAAAACTGTAGTTTTTATCCATGGTTTTTGTGAAGCCAAAGAGTACTGGGATTCTACCCTCAAGGTCATGTCCGAGCATTTTACTTGTATAAGTATCGATTTGCCAGGCTTTGGTAGCAGTGCTGCCATTGGCGATGTAAGCATCGAAAATCTGGCTGAAGCCGTTTATTTTCAGCTCAATTCTATGGAAATAAACGAATTTGTGTTGGTTGGCCATTCTTTGGGTGGCTATGTAGCACTTGCTTTGGCCCAAAAATACCCTGACACAATTCTAGGCTTGGTGATGTGTAATTCAACTGCTTTTGCTGATGCTGAAGAAAAAAAAATGCAAAGAGACAAAACTGTAAAGTTTTTGGATGATAATGGCCTAGAGGAATTTGTAAGGCCTTTTGTGCCACCCATGTTTTTTCCTAAAAAAAGAAAAGATTGCCAAGCTGCCATTGCAGAAATTATAGATATGGGATTGCGTGCCGATGTCAATGCTGTAAAGGCAACCATCAAAGCCATGAAAAACCGCTTAGATCGCTCATCTGTAATTAAAAATGCCAAATTCCCAGTTTTGTATATTGTTGGTAAAGACGATGGCTCAGTGAAAATAGAAGATAGCATACGCCAGTGCCATTTAGCACCAGTAAGTTTTGTACTATTTTTAGACGAATGTGATCATCAAGCCATTCACGAATCTTTTGATATAGTAATAGAAACAATTTTGGGCTTTTGCAAAAAAATAAAAAGTGGTGTTTTGGAGGTAGGTTAAATAAAATTAGAAAATTACAATACTAATATTGCGGTATTTTCGCAATGTTAGTATTTTTGTAAAAAAACCGCAACAAAAAATATCCAATTCTGCTTTTTAAAAAATAGTGATTTTTAAAAAAATAAAAAATTAGTTTTTACCCATTTTAGAGAATAAAGTTAGTTATCAATCCCAAAAGGCTATAAGCTGTTAATCTTTGATTAATTTTTTATTCTAGTGAAAAAAATAAATTTTTATTACCAAATTTTTATATTAATTTTAATATATAATTAATTAAATTATTACTCATCAACAAAAATACTATGCCTCTACAATTAAATACAATAGCTCCTCATTTCGTCTGTAACGATATTTATGGCCGAAATATAGATTTGAATGATTACAAAAATAAGAAATTATTTATAGGTTTTTTTAGGCATGCAGGTTGCCCATTTTGTAATATAAGGGTTCATTTTCTAAAAAAAAATTATGAAACTTTAAAAGCAAAAGGTTTAGAAATGATATTCTTTTTTGAATCAAGTCAAGCCATTCTGACTCAAAGTATATTTCATCAAGAGGTATCTCCTATTCCTCTAATATCTGATCCTGAGAAAATTATTTATCAAAAATATGGTTTACAACCTTCTACGTCCAAAGCTATTATAAGCCATCTGTCCTCGTTTGTACAAACTGCCTTTAAAGCAAGCAGAGAGGGAGTTCCTTTGCATTTAATGGCCGAAAACGAATCTTTTTCTACCATGCCTGCCGAATTTTTGATTAATAAAGGGCTTATAATAAATAAGATTTTGTATTCTGATAGACTCAATGAAAGGTTAAAAATAGAAACCATCAACGAATTTGCGCATCAAAATTAATGGCAATCAATATTGAGTGATTGGTAATTTTAGTTCAATTTTAATTGCAATTATTTATTATTTTATTTTTGATTTTATTAGAAAACAATAAAAAAAGACTTCAAAATTAATGTTAAAACCCTCTAAGAAAACTTATCCTTCTGAAGTCTTATATCAAACCGAAAAATTAAAATTACATTCTTATAATTTTTCTCCCACTTGGGGAGAAATTAAAAAATGGATTTAAAATAAAGTTGTAATATTTGTTTTTCGATTCAATATAATAAATATAGGAAACCTATCAATCGTTTACTCATCCATTTTAGATTTTTTCTTGAACACATCTTTATATATTTCCAAAAAATTGATTTGATAACCAATATGGTAATAAAATCCATCAAAATCGGCTTTGAAATCGCTCTCTAAAATCGTTTTGCGATAGCCACCCGAAAACTCTGGATAAAAATAACGATGCAATTTTATGGTAAGAGCCAAACCACCCAATAGTGGCACAAAAACCCCACTTCTGCCTGGATTATTATCTAATTTTGTGCGATTGATTTCGGCCATATTTTGTGCTTCAATAGTTTGGTTTTTGCTTGTTTCAAAATCATCAAAACGAATATTGTAGCCCCCAAAGCCTAGTTCTAAGGGTATATCAATGATAAAAAACTTATGTTGAAACAGAGTATATGTAAAATTGACAGTGCCATAATACAACAACAAATGCCTTGAAGCAAAATAAACTGGATTGGTTTGGTATTCGCCTTTGGTAAGTTTTACTTGTTTTCCTAATTCATTAAGTGCCGATTTTGTAGGGCTGTTTTGATTGATATAATAAAATCCAATGCCATATCGATATTTATCTTTTAGCTTGATTCCGATATTAACACCATATACAGCTACTGGAATTGTTTTGCGTCCTACAAACGAATTTCTAAAATCTAACTGAAACTGAAATCTTATTTTTTTGGGTTTATACTCGGCTGGTTTACCAATAATTTCGCTTGGATATTTGTAAGCAAAAGTTTCAAAGTAAAGTAATATAATTAAACAAAAAATATTTTTTATCATAAATTAAATTGTATTTTTTTATAAAAATATGGAAATATAATGTAGTCTTTATTCAAACATTAATAAAGTTTGTTTTGAAGAAAATCCTTAAACCAATGACCTGAATTTTTTATGGTTCTTTTTTGGGTTTGATGATCTACATATACTAATCCAAACCTTGCTTTGAAACCTTCCCACCATTCAAAATTATCTGTCAGGGTCCAACAAAAGTACCCCTTTATGGCAATACCTTCATTTTTGGCCTTCAGTAATTGTGCCAAATAATCTTCAAAAAACTTTATTCTTGTGGCATCGTCAATTTCGTTATTAAGAATAATATCATCTAAACAAAGGCCATTTTCGGTAATAATGATGTCTTTTATGGTTGGATATTTGGCATATTTTGACACTACTTTGTGTAAGCCTTGTGGGTATATTTCAAAACCCATGTTATTCATGGGTACATTGCGCACGCTTGCAGGTACTTCGTTGGCAAAAGCCACAGGTGGATATGGACTAAACTGCCCAATCAGGCGACAATAATATTGGATTCCTATATAATCAAAATCAACTTTTATCGTTTTGTCATCGCCAGGTTTGATATATTTTTCGATAAGTCGCATAGCAGGAAAATCTTTGTATGGATACCCTAAACCCACCAAAGGCTCAATATACATTTTGTTGATAGTGGCTTCTATACGCTCGGTAGCTCCTGTATTGTACCATTTGTCATTTTTGGGTTCTACATAAAAAGTGGCCAAACCAGTGCCTACATAGGCATTTTTAACATTATTTCTTACTATATCGGCTCCAATTCCCTGACATAAATTGGCATGGTGAGAAGCAGCCAAAAAGTGAAATAAATTTTTAACACCAGGTGCATGTTCGCCTGTCATGTATCCAAATCCACAAAATGCAGAGGGTTCGTTGAGTACTTTCCAGTTTTTGACTCTATCCCCAAATTTTTTGGTACATACATTTGCCAATTCGCTATACCATTGTAGCACATCTCTATTGGCCCAACCTTTTTTTTGTTGTAATATTTGTGGCAAATCCCAGTGATAAATAGTAATCCAGGGGGTAAGGTGGTTTTCTAAACATTGGTCTATGACTTTATCATAAAAATCTAAACCAGCTTGATTGACTTGGCCAGTGCCTTGTGGCAAAATTCGTGCCCAAGCCACCGAAAAAGCAAAAGTATCGAAGCCCAACTGACTTGCTATGGCTATATCCTCTGGGTATAGTTCATAAAAATTGCAGGCATTTGTGGCCAATTCGCCAGTTTTGATAGCTCCTTTTTTGTGTTGAAAAACATCCCAAATACTTTGACTTCGATTGTGGGTTTGTAGATGCCCCTCCGTTTGAAATGCAGCTTGTGCCACACCCCATTTAAAATCAGCACCAAAATCTTGGGCATTTAACTTTTGCATCAATTCAATTATTTTCTTACAAATGTATCAATTGAACTGCATTATGAAAAAATGTAGATTAAAATTATTGAAAATTTAATATACAAAGTAAAGCATAATATACATTACCTTAATTTTGAGGTTACGCAATAATTAGGGCAGGTATAATATTAAGCTAAAACTTCTTCTAAAATTTCTTTTTCTTTGTTGATGTAATTTTTATAAAAATGTTTTTTAGAATCATTGTATGTTTTGACACCCCCAATTTTGTATAGACTATATATATAGCACCAAGCCAAATCTAATTGGTGAGGCAAAAATCCAGCACGAGCACTGGCAGGATACAAATGGTGATTGTTGTGCCATTCGCCAGCAAACAAGCCTGGTCGAGTTTGATTGACCGATAAATTGCTGCGATCAAAATCTATGCCTTCTTTGTGTTGTACTTTGCCTTTGCCATGACCAGTATAATTAAATGCCCTAACTCCCACAACCCACACCATAGCAGCCGCAAACATAGCACAAGCCAAACCATGACCACCTATGAAGAAAAATGCAGTATACCAAAACGACCAATTAAGTACCCACAAACCCAAAGTGTAGGCTGGTTGAGCAATAGAACCCCATTTTTGATAGCTTTCGTAACTATTGATTTTGACTCCAGTATGTGCTAAAAAATTAGATGCTTTTTTGTAATCAACTTCTGTCATGTTTTTGTTGATACCTTGATGATTGGTATCGGCAAGCATACAATACCAAAGACCTGCCGTAGAATTGTAAGGATCGCCTGGCATATCTGATTTTGAATGATGCACATGATGAGAAACTACATACATCTCTTCTGGGATAACTTTTATAACTAAATTTTGAGTAATAAATTTCCAAACCGAATTGGTAAATGTAAATGCTTTGTGGGTGCTGTATCTATGGTACCAAACGGTAGCATGGGTACTCATGACTATCATGGCGTATAGAAAAAAGCATATTCCTAATTGCCAAGTAAAGTATTTGAACACAAAAGCAAACAAAAAAGGGGTCATACACAACACCCAAAACCAACCAATGAGCGAAATCCAATTCTTTTTTGATTCAAAAATATTGATTCTAGTAAACAGCTCTTTTACAAGTTGCTTGTTGGTTGGGATTACTAAATTGCCATTGCTATCTTTCCAACCATACGAAGGAGCTTGTAATACTGTATCTATAAATGCCATAATTATTAATTAGTTTTTAAATATACACATTAGTTTTAATAATTGTTTCTTAAAAGAAATATTAAATTGATTATTTTATAGATAGGTATTGATTATCAAGCATATATGTTAAAAATAGTTCGACTATTTTAAGATTTTATATTGATCAAATCCTTTAAATATGTGTTAATAATAAGAAATTTTCCAAATGGATGTAGCTATTTTGGCCAAATCTGATTGTCTTTTATCCAAAAAAAAAGGAGTCCACTCTGGATAGCTGATTTTTTTGGTCATCTCAAACCCACTTGATTCATATACAGATATTTTTTCTTCATATAATTTATTGCCTATATCTCTATTTTTTGTTGCTTCCAACAATGTATAATTACCAAGTCTGACAACATAATTATCTAATTCGCTTCTTGGAAAATACGATTCCCATTTTTCACTAGGATTTTCGGGTAGTATATGCTCTATGGTTGCCGAATGTTCTTCAAAATCGTAAGAATTATTACTTATTTGATTTTCAATTTCAAAAAGAATATATCTTATCAACTTTTTATTTTTTCGTGTATTGAGAGCTATTGTTGAAAAATCGTTTTTAAAATCTACATCGTTCAAATACAGTTCTTGAATCACATCGGCTAGCTGTTGTGGTGTTTTTATTTCTCCATTTGCTATTTTTATGGATGCTTTGTTGTAAACCTCTTCTAATCGGCCACTGTAGTTTCCTCTAATAACAGTCGAACGAAATGAAATAACTGTAATCATTTTGAGAACTTTATCAAAATGGGTAGGCATTTTTTGATAGGCTATCAATAAAATAGGAAAGCAATATTTTATCTGAAAAATCTCTAATTCTTTTATTCTTTTCTTAGTTTCTTTGTTTCCACTCCAGCTTACATCATTTGAGTGATGCAAGGCCACATATAACTCAGCATTTTTTTCTAATTCATCCATCAAAAGCGTGAGTTGGTCTACATTTTGAATTTTGGTTCTGATATTTTTATAAATATATTCTTGTCTTACTAATTTGTTTCTTGAAATCCAATAATCTCGGAGAAAAACTGGGAAATTATCTAATCCAACAGTATCAACGATTTTACTCCATTGGGTACGAACATGGTATAAGTCAATTTCGGGTACTATAGAAAAAAGATAATTTTTCAATAAATCGGTTACCGTTAGGCCAACACCTCTCGAGTTTAAGGTTTCAAATACTGCATAAGCACGCAATTCATTTTCAACAATGATTTGAATAAACATTAGCCTTTCTGCTACTTTTTCATTCAAAAATTTGGCAATTTCTTCTCCCTGAGGATTAATTTCAAAATGTTTGTTTATTTTCTCTTTAAAAAAATGAAAAGATTTGAATAACAACTTATCAGAATCTTTGTAGGGGCTTAATGTTGGGGGATTTCTTATGGGTAGGATATAAGATTGAAAGAAATAATTATTGTTTTCATTCAAACTCATTTTACTATAATAAGTCAAGGAGGTGGGTTCTTTTTCGCCTATAAATTTGCTACTGAGTAATTTTACTCTTTCTAAGTTAGCTTCTTTTTCAATATTATTTTCGGCCAGTTCTTTTATTTTGGAAATGCAAGCTAAGGCTATAATGGTAATAGTAGTGAGTCGTTGCTGCCCATCAATAATATTATATATTTTATTTCCTCTACTTTGTAGCACAATAGCACCCATGTAGTGAACAGAATTGCTCTCTAAAACAAGTAAAATATCGGCCCATAAGTCTTCCCAGTTATCCTCTTTCCAAGAATAATCGCGTTGATACTGAGGTACTACATATTTTTTACCATTTCCTAAAACTTCATTGCTATTTACTGTTTTAGTATCAAGCAAATGATTACTTTCCATTTCTAATGAATGTTAATTATTTGACTATATATTCATCAATTTTTACAAAATATACCTACTCAAATCTTTGTTTTTTACTAAAGACGATAATTTTCTATTGACCAAATCTGAATCTATTTTTATATGGCTTCCTTTTTGGATTACATCTGGTATATCATACAAAAATTCGTTTAGCAATGTACTCATCACTGTATGCAGCCTACGAGCACCAATATTTTCTACTTCTGTATTTACATCAAAAGCTATTTCTGCAATTTTTTCTATTGCTGAGTCTTCAAAAGTAATGCTCACCCCCTCTGATTCCATGAGGGCAAAATACTGTTTGGTAAGCGAATTTTTGGGTGCTTTTAGTATTAAAATAAAATCTTCTTTGGTAAGCCCTTGAAGCTCGACACGAATTGGGAACCGCCCCTGAAGCTCAGGAATAAGGTCTGATGGTTTGGATACATGAAAAGCTCCAGCTGCTATAAATAAAATATGGTCTGAATTGACAACCCCATATTTGGTATTAATGGCCGATCCTTCTACGATGGGTAGCAAATCTCGCTGCACACCCTCACGGCTGACATCGCCACCCGAACTTTTGCCACTAGGCCTTGCTATTTTATCAATCTCATCTATAAAAATAATACCTGTATTTTCGGTTTTTCTTACTGCCTCGGATTTCACATCCTCCATGTCTATCAATTTTGAGGACTCTTCGTCAAGCAAAAACTTGCGTGCTTCAGCTATGGTAACTTTGCGTTTTTTGGAATTTTTGGGAATAATACCACTAATCATTTCGTGTATGCCCTGCATAGAAGATTCGTCCATGCCTACAGGCCCTACCATGCCTATGTTTGCCGAAAATGATTGGGGTATTTGTATTTCTATTTTTTTATCTTCAATGGTTTGATTTCTAAGTTTTTCTCTAAATTTATTTCTAGTATTTTGGTTTAGTTCTATGTCTTCGGCCGATACTACTGGCTCAGGATCTATATCAAAATTAAAATTTGCACTTTTTTTGGATGCTCTTTTGGTCGTATTATTTTTTGCAGCCAAAGGTGGCACCAGCAAATCAAGTATGGCTTCTTCTACTGCCAATTCTGCTTTGGCTTTTACTTCTTCTTTTTTGTTGGCTTTTACCATACTGATGGCTTGCTCTACCAAATCGCGAATCATGCTTTCGACATCTCGCCCTACATAGCCCACTTCAGTAAATTTTGAGGCCTCTACTTTTATAAAAGGAGCGTCTGCCAACTTTGCCAATCGCCTAGCGATTTCGGTTTTGCCCACCCCAGTTGAGCCAATCATCAAGATATTGTTTGGCATGATTTCGGCTTGCATTTCGGGTATGGCGTTCATTCTTCGCCATCTATTTCTGAGTGCAATGGCTACATTGCGTTTGGCCTCTTGTTGTCCTATAATGTATTTGTCTAGTTCGGCTACTATTTGGCGTGGCGTTAGTGATTCTACCATTTTAATTATTTTATGCTACTTTTAATGAAATGCAAAATTAAGTATTATATTAATGTAAATTAAATTTATTTTTTAATTTATCATAAGTGTAAAAAATGAATTATTAATCAAAAAAAAGTAAGTTTAGTTAATAAAAAAATATATTCTGAAATTAATAAAATTTATAAAAAAATAATTGGCCTCTATCAGAGATTCAACACCTACAAATGCTGCTTTGGGAGTATTAACAATGGAGAAAATTATATTAAATACTATGATTAAAGGGCAATAGACGAATATTGTTAAATTGATTCGTACACTTCGTCTTTGTCTAAGAAGCCAAACTCTTCTATCAATGGTGCAATCTTTTTTGCTAGTTGTTCGTTTGCACTTGTCAATTCTTTCAATGGGTCTGAGGCCAAATTGTGATCTGCCAAACATCGCCTTATTTGATACCATCCAGCATCCCAAGTGTCAATTTTCCATTTATTTGTAGTCATTTGATGAAGGTTTTCATAAAAAAGTTTGTAAACTATTTTAGCTTTTTCTAACATTAATTTTGCCTCTGTCGAAAGCTCTTTTTGAGTAATCCAAAGGGCTACAAATCTATTTTCGTCTAAGGTTAGTTGTTGTCTAAAATCGGATTCTTTGATATCCCAAAGTTTTATTTCTTCGATTAAGAAAGGATAAAAATTATTTTTTATTTGGTAATTATTGCCTAGATATGCTACATTTTTTAAAGAAGTAGTTTCGTTTGATAAAGAAAACAAACTCCAAACTACACAGTCGTTGAGAAACTCGTTTGATGGCTCTGTATGTGGTATTAAAAATTGATTTCTATCATTAAGCCATGTTTGCTTAGGGATTTTTCTTACTGCGTGCAGTGTAAGAGCTTTCTCAAAATTCTCTTCAATAACAGTAAAAGCTCCTGCACTCACATTTGGGGATGAAAGGATTGTAACATATTTGGCATTTTGAAAATCGTTGCCTTTGCTACAAATAGAAGCTAAAAAATCATGCCTTGCTCTATGCCTTATATCTGTATTTTCAACTTTTATTGAAATTCCGTTACTAAATGGCGGCAAAATATAATCATTTGAATTTTTAGGTCTCTTAAACCAATTATTTAAGACTTCTTTTTTTGAAATTAATTGTATATGTTTTGTACCTATATTCAGACCATTATTATTTGAAATATCAATTTGTATTGTTTTATGTTGCATTTTTTTCGATAGATTCCAAATCATAAAACTTATTGGATATTTACCAGTAACACCATGAAAATTTTTTGAGTAAAAAACAAATCCTTTCTCATACTTACAATTCAAATATTTTTCTCTAAACTCTATACTATCTGGCGCATTAAGAAATAGTTTTGAAAACATACCCAAATAAGTATTTTTAGGTAATTCATGTTTGATGCGAAACATGAATTGAACCAAAAGTTCCCTTTTAGCGTGTCCTGTATTTGCCATATCCATTGCTAATTCTACTCTTGTTTTACTAACGCCAGTTTTTGATTTTTTTTGTTTAGCATCTTGTGCTGTGGCAAAAGGAGGATTTATATACACAATCCAAGTTATGTTTGGGTCGGCCAGTTCGTCTCTTAATTTCTTTGGAAGTTTCCAATTTGGAGCAAAGGGCAAACTTGTTTTATTAAAAACATACTCCACATCGTCATTAAGATAATCATATTTAAAACAAGTAGCCGCAGGAAATACTTTTTTTAAATGATCGGCTTCGCTACCATGAAGCGTAGACATGTATAAGTATTTGTAGGCTTCTGATGGTAGGTGATATTCGAGATTTCCTGTGCCAGCTGCCATGTCCCAAATTCTATATTTTCCAGTTTTAAACCAGTTTTTTCCAAGCACTTCACTCCAATAGTGAACAGCTTTTTGACCAAAATGTAAAGGTGTAAAAAACTCACCTTCAAACCTTCTTTGGCTGTCATCGGTCAGTCTGTCGAGTTTAGCATGAATACCATTGATAGTTTCAATATTGGAAACGTAGTCGTAAACACTCCAGAAATATTCATAATCTTTCATTTACACTTTTTGAGTTTTAGAATTTCTATCCTCAAAAGTAAATACTACTCTACTATTTTCTTTGTCAATGATGACTTTATCACGTTGGATGTTTGCAAGAAAATAAAAAGAAGGCTTATATCCGTTTACGATGTGGGGGCCAATGACACTTTTCCAATGTTCAAAAACGGCTTCAAAATTTTCTTCATTTATTATTTTTTTATCACCAAAATCTATAATGAATTGAGGATGAAGTGCATTCTCAAGATTTTTTTTAAATGCTTCGTGTTCTTGCTTTTTGGTAACAGAGTAAATATGTAAATTCCCTGTTTCTGGTTCTTTTACTAAGTGATCTATTAGTTTTGGATCTGGTTTGCTTGCTGGTCGTTCCCAATCATAGCTATCGTTGGTATAGTAACTTGTCCATTTTCGTACTTCAGTGAGAGTGGCTTCGTTTTTATCGGCAAGGCAAATAAAAAAAGGTATTGCTTTTTCTACTTCAAAATATTTGAGTCGTCTAATGTAATATAGCGATTGAGCAAGTATTGTGGCAAGGGCTTTGAGGTTGAGAAAGTTTTTTTCGGCTTTAAACTCAAAAAATACTTGTGGCGTGTATAAGTCATGATGATGTGAAGTGTTGTATTTTATTTTGAAATAAGTAGCATAAGTGGCCTTTACAACTTCTTCTGTTGTAGCTATTTCAAGCTGATTTTTAAATTGATCAAAAGTCATTGTGTGTTATAAAATTGTTGTTTATCCACGATACCCCCTAAAATTGTAAATTTCAAAAATTAAATGTCGTAAAAATAGTAAAAAATTGTATAAAACATACCGAAAAAACTAAAACTTGTTTTTCCACATCATACTTTCTACTGGATATGGGGTTCGTTCGTTGTATTTGGCATTTGTTTTTTTGTTATACATATTTTGAATATCGCCATCAACTTTAAAGTAGATAATCTGCCCTACTGGCATTTTATAATAAACCCTTACAGGCATTTTTACTGATATTTCGAGCGTCCATTGATTACAAAAACCTACATCGCCTTTGCCAGCAGTGGCGTGTATGTCTATTCCTAAGCGGCCAACGCTAGATTTTCCTTCCAAAAATGGTACATGAGCATGGGTTTCGGTGTACTCGTCTGTAACACCTAAATATAATGTGCCAGGCTCTAACAAAAAACCCTCTTCAGGTATCTCAAATACATCAATTTGATTGTGTTTTTTGGCATCCAAAATTCTATCTCGGTAAGTGGCTAGATATTTTCCCAAATGCACATCATAAGAATTGGTACCCAAACAAGCTGGATTATAAGGATTTAGCACAATAGTACCTTTGCTAATTTCTTCTAAAATCTGTTTGTCGGATAAAATCATATTTATTATTTATAAATGGAGTGCAAATATAGGAAATTAAGTCATTATCCAAAAAATGAAAACGAAAAGGGTAGTAAAGCATACTTCTAAACATTTTATCAAATTTGTTATTTTAACCTAATGTATATTATAGTTTAATTTTTATTACTATATTTCTGTGATTATTTTAAAATTTTATAGTTATTGTTTTAGATTTTAGAAAAATAAATATTATGGTTTTCATAAAAGTTCTTTTGCTGTTATAAGATAATTTTAAGTTTATTTTAAAATACACTGTACGTGTATGTAGGTAATAAAATTTGCAAAAAAACCAAATATTATAACACTTTCTTATAAAAATATTTGAGTAATATTTTTTTTAATATTCAATTTTAATTTACTTTTGTCGCATATTTTTTGAAAAAACAATCTACTCTTTAATTTTTAAGTATTGTAAAATTACATTGATTTAAAAAAGCAATTTTAAATTGATTTGATTTTGTAAATATGATTAACTCTTTCTGATTTTTAGATTGAATGAATTATATCTACAATTTTTTATTTTACGTAACTCATGTTACGCAAAATCAAATTTGAGTTGGATTCCCAATTTATTATTTCTAAGTTCATTAATAGCTAAAGCCATTGCTTTAGTATAAAGCTGAGCTTTAAAGGCAAAATGATTTAGTCCATTT
>JAAFIH010000034.1 GCA_013297755.1 Cytophagales bacterium | reverse complement strand
CATCTAAAGTCTATCAAAAAAATAAGATACAACCATACCGAAAGTGTAATTACTGAAATCAATAAACAAACCCAAGAGCTTTTGAAAAAAATGAAATTATCTATTACCTAAACTTTTAGGGTTTGAGATTAATATAAAAAACATATAATATTTTGATTGATAAATGATTGATAATAGAGTCAATGAATATTATTAGTTTTATAATAGAAATTGGATTTGGAATGTGTAAAATGACAAGTAAGCTGCTATTATAATGATTGACCAAGCAAACAACAAAAAAATTGAAAAAGCAATTGAGTTAGGATTAAAAGAACCTACGTTTGACCTTGCTCAAGACTACTCAGAGTTAGGACTAGATAGTTTTTTAGATAATGAAATCATTAAAGAAATTCCAGTAGTAAAAACGATAGTTGGAGTTATTAAAGGAGGGGGTAGCAATTAGAGAAATATTTTTAGCTAAAAAACTTCTTACTTTTCTTAGTAATTATCATAACAAGACACTTAATCAGGTTAAAAAATTAGCTTTTTTAAAAAAATTTCAAAATGACAAAAAGTATCGCGAGTCTGTAATTGAACAGATAGTTGTTTTAAATGATAGATTTATAGGTGTTGAAAAATCTAAAATTTTATCAAATTTATTTTTATCCCACATAAACGAAAAATTTAATTGGGAAGGTTTTCAAGAATTGGCTCAATGCCTTGACAATTTAAATACGAGAGGATTTAATATCCTAGAAGAGTCTGAAAAATCACAACAACCATTTTATTTTAAAACTTACGAACAAGAAAAAGATGGAGGTGGAATTTTATTTAGTGCTGGCATTTGTGTAATACATGGTAATCATTATAGCATTAATGCTCATGGTCAATACTTGTATTTTTATGGTATTAAGGGAGATATAGAATATAATTTTCCAAAAACAAACCAATAATAACTGTGCCTAACATAAGGTTTAAGAAATTCTGGGTCAGTTTGTTAGGTTAGTTTAGTGGTGTTTTCTAACTTTGCTTCGTGGGTTAAGAACCCAGTGTTTTCTCTCAAACTTCATAAATACTCGCCTCGTTATGTGCAAGATTACCCAACACCGACAGAACTAACCAAAATTGATACTTTTTCTCAATAAATAAAAAATAGACGACTTTTTTTAAAAAATATTGACTATTATTGCGAATAATTCTCAATTTACTGAAAATGATTATTCGATATACTGTAGGGAACTTTAGGTCATTTAATGACAAAAGAACACTAAATTTTGAAGGAAATGGGATTGCTGAATTAAAAAGCAATTTGTTTTCCGTTGGAAAATATAAACTACTTCGTTCTATCGTTATTTACGGTGCAAATTCTAGCGGAAAAAGCAATTTGATAAAAGCATTTGAAAGGATGAGAGAATTAATTTTATCTTCGGTTAAACTTAATGATTCTGACGAATTGGATTATTCGCCATTCTTACTTTCAATTGAAAATGACAAAGAACCAACCTTCTTTGAAACCGTTTTTATACAAGATAATTTTTGCTACAGATATGGTTTTGAATACAATCTCACAGAAATTACAAAAGAGTGGTTATTTCAACGAAAGGATTCTAAAACTGAAAAAACGCTATTCTTAAGAACCACAGAAGGAATTGCTGTTTCTAATGAATTTCAAGAGGGGATTGGAAAGGAAAATTCTACAAACAACAATAGACTTTTTATTTCATTGGTTGCCCAGTTAGGTGGTAAAATTTCTAAAAAATTAATGGAATGGTTTAAAGGATACAATGTCATCTCTGGACTTGACCATAAAGATTATAATGGATTTACAACTAGTATGTTACATAAAAAACTTGACGGCTGTAATGAATCGTTAAATTTATTCAAAACTCTTAAACTTGGCTTTAAAGAAATAAAAACAACAGAATCCGAATTTAATCAAGGACAACTTCCTAAAGATTTACCTGACAAAATAAAAAATAGATTAATAAAGGAATTATCTGGAACGATGCAAATCTCATTAAATACCGTACACGATAAATATGATAAAAATGGCAACGTTGTTTCGACAGAAGAATTTGATAAAGATGAAATGGAATCGGAAGGGACAAACAAATTAATTGACTTATCAGGACCTATTTTTGATACCTTGAGTTTAGGGAAACTTCTAATAATTGATGAATTAGATGCAAAACTGCACCCATTAATTACTGCCCACATAATTAACTTATTCAATAACCCAAAAACTAATCAAAAAAATGCACAATTATTATTTGCAACACACGACACAAATCTTTTAAGTACAGATATTTTCAGACGAGACCAAATTTGGTTTACTGAAAAGGATGAAAAAGAAGCGACAGACTTATATTCACTTTATGACTTTAACTTGCCTGATGGGTCAAAAGTAAGAAATGACACAAATATTGAAAAGAACTATATGAGAGGGAGATATGGCGCTATACCTTTTATTACAAACTAATAGTGATGGCAAAAGCAATAAAAATAGACAAAGCTTTAGAAAAGCAATTTCCTTCTAATTCAAGTAAAAAGAAAAACGATAAAGAACTTGTAACTTACTTTCTAATTGTATGTGAAGGGAAAAAAACCGAACCTAATTATTTTAAATCCTTTCCAAAAAAGGTTGGTAAGTATGTGTACAATATAGAATTAGACGGAGGGGGTATAAGTACACTCAAAGTAGTTGAAAAAGCTATTGAATTGCGGGACAAATCAACACAAAAATATGATAGAGTTTGGGCTGTTTTTGATAGAGACAGTTTTAAAGCAAATTCATTTAACAGTGCCATTTTAAAAGCCAAAGCAAATAATATTGCTTGTGCTTGGAGCAACGAGGCTTTTGAACTTTGGTATTTATTGCATTTTCAATATAGAAACTCGGGAATGAAAAGACAGATGTATGAAAAAGCAATAGAAGACGCTGTTAATGAAAAATTAAAAAACAAGAATAAACCTTTCAAATATAAAAAAAATGACCCAAATATGTTTACTATTCTGAGTAAAACAGGAAGCCAAGATTTGGCAATTAAATGGGCTGAAGATTTAGATACTAAATTTGTTGGGCAAAACTTTTCGCAATACAACCCTTGTACAAAAGTTTATAAATTAGTTTTAGAATTAACAGGAAAATCAGAAGAATTAAATGCTGAATTAGTTGAGAAATTTAACAAGGGGGAATAAAAGTCATCCTATTTACAATAACCAAATTCTCCTCCTACTAGACTGATATTTTAGTACAAGCCTAAAATTTGGTTCACTACAACAATATTTGTTGAGAAATCGTTACCTTCGCCAAACCCAAAACTATTAGTCATTATGCTTTGAAAATCTACAAATATTGAAAACATCAACTGACATACGACAACTTTACAAACCCATTCAACCGACCGTTAAACAATCGGCTGAAAATGTAACTTATTCAGAATTTTTGCCCGACATAAGACTGCAAAACTATATTTATTGTTACTGGCAACTTAAAACGACCGAGACACTTTCTGAGCCATTCATTTATCGTGTAGTTGCAGACGGTTGTATTGACATCTTTTTTGAACTCAATAATCCAAAAGACAATTTTATAATGGGATTTTGTAAAAAGTTCACTGAGTTCCCGCTTGACAACTTGTTTCATTACATAGGTGTACGTTTCTTGCCGACAATGTTTCCGCAACTTTTCAGAATTAATGCTTCTGAATTGAGTAATCGTTTTGAACAATTAAGTAATGTAGTGCCCAAAGTTTCAGCTTTCATTGCCGATAATTTTCATCATCAATTAACGACAGACCAAATACAAAAAACATTTGACCGTTATTTTAATAATCTTATTGAAAACACAACTTTTGACAACGACAGCAGACTTTATAATGCTATTGAAAAGATACTTCGAGAGTTTGGGGTTTTAAATATTGAACAGGACTTAGACACAGGTATAAGTCAAAGACAACTTCGCAGACTTTTTGAATTTTATATTGGCGATACAGCAAAGACTTTTGCAAAAGTGGTTCGTTTTCAAAATATTCTTCGTGCTAAGCCTTCATCTCAAAGTTTGCGACAAAACAAATTATTTTTTGATGTAGGCTATTACGACCAAGCCCATTTTATCAAAGAATTCAAGAATTTTTATGGCGTAACACCAAGCAAGGCGTTTGGCAGATGATTATGTCCGTTTTATACAATGTTTGAACTGTGATTTGATAGAATTTTGTATCGTAAATAAAAACAAAGAATGATGAAACGAATACTCACAATTCTAACAGTAGCTTGCTTAACGGCAAATGCTTTTTCACAATCAAGTTCAACAATTAAAAATCAAAACAAGATGAAATTAAACGCAGGAGTTCTCACAACAAAGTTGGCAGAAAGCAAAGCTTTTTATACCAACTATTTAGGTTTCGGGGTAACATTTGAAAATGAGTTTTACCTCTTATTACACACCCCAAACCACGAAGCAGAAATTAGTTTTTTGCTACCCAACCACCCAAGTCAGCAACCTTTCTTTCACAAACCTTTTTTGGGACAAGGAATGTATCTGACCATTGAAGTAGATGATGTGGACGGCATCTACAACGACCTTAAAAAGAAAGGTGTACCCATAAAAATTGACATCCGAAACGAACCTTGGGGCGACAGGCATTTCGCCATTGAAGACCCTAATGGCATCGGTATTGACATTGTGAAGTATTCACCACCACAAGACAAATAGTTATGAAAACGCAACTTTCAAATAATTTAAAAGGTGCAAAAAATATTGGAGCAACTATTGAGAAACGCCTAAACGAAATAGGCGTTTTCTCACTTGCAGACCTTGCTCAAATGACACCTGTAAAAGCATATCAAAGTATCTGCAAACAAAATCCTGACAAAACATTTCCAGTTTGTTATTATTTGTATTCACTACAAGGAGCTTTGCTTGACATACATTGGGACGACTTGCCGACAGAACTAAAAACAGAACTGCGTAAACAAGTTGAGAAGGAAAAGAGCGCTTAAGAATGACCTCTAATATCAGTTATGTGCACGCAATGATACAAATTAGAAAATAAAACTTAGACTAAATAACTCCCATTATTCGTAATCTTGTGCATGCCTGAAAGCATATAAGACTACAAATCCTAAATAAATTGTAGTTTCTAACTATATTAACAAAAAAACATTTAAAATTTATAACATAATTTATAAACTCCACACTATTCATAATTTTAATCCAAACTTACTACGAATTTAAAATAAAATGTAGTTTTCAACTACATTAATTAAAATAAAATATTACCTTTGCACCATCAACTAAAATTGTACTATACTAAGAATATAAATAAACAAAAAATATATGAAAAATAACATCCTCATTTTTGCCATAGCAATAACCACAAATACGCTTTTTGCCCAAAACGAACACCTAAAACCAAAGCAATTTCCCAAAGAAACTGCCACCAGAGACCAAGTGCAAAAATGGATAGATAGCACCATGCTATACAACGACAGCATGCAAGATGTGTGGAAAAAGCAAAATGCTGAAGCTGAGAAACAACAAAAACAAGCTATTGATGTAGAAAAAAATAAAGAAATAGAGGAAATAAATAAAAAATACAGAGCCGAGAATGCCAAAAAGAACTATGAAGAAGGAATGGCTGAGCTTACAAAAAATATTGAAGAAGCTGATTTTATTTTTCAGGGAATGATAACAGATGAACAAAAATATGAACCAGGAAGTAATCCAAATATAGAACCCAAATATAATATCATCAATGGCTATGCACATGTTCTTTGTGATGTAGTAGTTTTTGAAATTTTCAGAAAGAATCCAAATTATACAATAGGTTTAAATAAAAATTTTAGTTTTAAATTAAATAATAAATCTATCTCTTCATTAGGAATTTATATATTTGTTGTAAAAAAAGGTGAAATTAAATCTGTATTATTTCAATATGATAATAGCTATTTTGCAAATTTCAAAAATAATTTTCCTTCATCAAATCAAGCCTATGAGGGCAATTCTGGGTCTTTTCGAAAAATCTTTTCTACATTAGATTCTTCAAATAACTATTTTAGTAATTTCAAAAATTTAGACTTAAAAAATGAATATTTAATTAACTATAATGTAACTTGGTCTGATATAGAAAACGATTGTAAAAATAATAAATTTAGCTTTAAGGATTACCTTACAGATTTAAGAAAAAAAACAGAGTTCAAAAAAAAAAATCAAAGTGGTTTAAGAAAAGCAAGAATAGAAGCAACTACTAATACTACATTTGGTATTACAGATTTTTATCCTAAAACGGTTAGAGCTGGTCTTGGAGAAAGACTAACAATAATAGGTTTTGGATTTGGAAATACGTTTAATCCCAATATTAATATAAGATTTAAAAATGCAGATTTTGGTGGTTTTAGTTATACTCAAATCCCAAATAATGGATACATGAGAAATTTAGATTTAGTTGATTTTGACCAAAGTGCATGGACTAATACACGAATTGTTGTTACAATACCATCGTTTGTTACCCAAGCAAATGGGCTTTCTGCAAACAATAATACTCCTGGTTCTGGTTATTTTGAACTTGTTTCAGTTAGTGGTTTCCTTGATCTTTCCTCTGTTACCTCTCCATTGCCACTTACAGTAGAATACTCTATTTTGAACTTTTCGCCAAACACAATAGTTGGCAAAACACGTCAGTATTTAGCTCAATACAATACTTTGCAATGCAGCAATGTTATACACTGGTTTATGGTAGATGCCACAATTAAAAGCAATAGCACCATTTTAGGTACTGTAGAAAAAGTACTCAAAGATTGGAGCGACATACTAAAAATAGATTTAAGACTCTCAAAAAATGCTAATAGCGAAGTAAATACCTTTACAGGAGCTACAGTTCCAAATACTTTTAGCATGATTTATATGACTAATTTAAGTTCTACAACTGGCAATTTGATGGAAACAGTTAATTACAAAAGTAATGCCTGTGGCAGCAATTTTTATATTACATATCCAGATATAGCTATAAACAATCAAGCCAACTGGCACTATCCAGCCACTGGCAATAAGCCTCAAGGAACTTATGATTTTTATGTTGCATTGCTGCATGAAGTAGGGCATACTCTTGGTCTTGGGCATGTAATTGATGACATAAACAAAGAAAAAGAATTAATGTACTATGCTGGTTCAACAGATTTTGCAACTGCATCAGATAGAGCAAGTATAACTTCTGGCATGGCAAAAGGACTTTTGGCAGCACAACGCCAAATTAATGATAGCAGAAATTTGAATTGGTCTAGCATTTGTTTTGGACCAACTGCCCCTATACAATTCGCCCACCCACGCGACACCATAGGCTGCGTAGGTGCAGGCACAGCAAAATTTAAAATTACCATTGCCACCATACCAGGCATGGCTTTCAAGTGGCAAAGGTTTATCCAAACAAACACACCACCAGGCTGGGTAGACAGAAACGATACGCCAGGCTTTTGGGCAGGCACCACCACACCAGAACTTACCATAATAGCACCCTCCACCACCCTCGACAACACACGCCTTCGCTGCGTTATTACCATGCCAGGGGGTTGTGTGTATTATTCTAATCCTGCAACACTTCAGCTTTATAATTCACAAACAGTATTAGGCGTAAGCATGACACTTAATACTAAAACAGCTTGTACTGCCACATTTAATGCCACTGTGGCATGTGCAGATAAAGTTGGTTACCAATTATTTAAATATAGCAATGGGACTACTACCTACCAAGATAATACAATTAGTTGGAAAAACCCTTATGTAGTAAGCACTCAAGGATGGCCCTTTGGCTATGTATTGTATTTTAGATTAATATACATATCCAATAACGTAACAACACTAGGAGCAAACTTTGCTATGGGTGCTGGATGGTACTACAAACCTACAGTTACAGTGTCTAGTAGTATTCAACAAATGGGTAATTGCAAAGCAATTACTACATTATCTGCCAACAGCAATGCTAATAATTACCAATGGGTATATCCAAATTCTACATTTTTTGGTATAAATGCAGGAAGAAATGTGCCTGAAAATTTGGGAGGTAAATTGCCATATTTTAGTTTTTTGTCTGGTAGCCTTACTCAGTATAATAAGACCCCCTGGCAAGTAGAATCTACAAATAGCTGCTACACAAGTGTTGAAAATGTGATTGCACCCAACTGGTGCGAAATCTGCACCACCATACCATCTACCCTTTGCTCCAACAATGCACGATTGGCCTCAGATGAGCTTTTGGCACCAAATATACCAACAACCAAAACCTTACTATATCCCAACCCTACAGATAGAATCATCCACATTCAATCAAACGAAATAATCCAGAAAATAAGCCTTTACGACATTCTTGGCACAGAATTGCAATCATTAACCACAAACGACAAAACGTACCAGCTAGATATGCAAAACATAAGCCAAGGCTTTTATTTTGTAAAAATATTTACCCAAAACCAAAAATCAGAAACATTTAAAGTACAGATCATGAAGTAAGAAATATGTAAACTTATAAAAAATATCAATTCATATAATTCCCACTATTTTGCAGATTATATTGAACCGAAAAACAAATATTACAATTTTATTTTAAACTCCACCCAAACCAATTTCTGTTACGATGCCACAGAATCCAAGTGGGAGAAAAATTATAGGAATGTAATTTTAATTTTTCGGTTTGATTAAACTAAAATTTTGAACTTTGCTGTGGAATTAGATCCATATCATTTTGGATATAGAGGATGGATTAAACTCAGAAAACTAAAAGATTTTAAGGGTGCTTTTGATGATTTTAACTCTTTCGACCAATTAACTCCAAGTTCTGTTGATTATGCTTGGGGTGAGCATATTTTTTATTTAAAAGCTGAATGTAAACTAGGCTTGAACCAATTGGATTCTGCCGTAATTTATTATACAAAATATATCAATGATGTTTCGAAAACCAACGGTGCTAAATTTGTAGATATAAATGCCTTTATTTATCGTGGAATTTGTTTTTTTTTAAAAAATAAGTTGAGTAAATCATCTGCTGATTTCGATAGTTGTTTAAAATATAATAGCAAATCATCTGAAGCCTTATTTTATAAAGGTATAATCCATTATAAAAATAAAAAATATAAGCAATCTTTAGCGTTTTTGGTTAAAGCAAAAGAAAATTTTAAAAAAGGATATTATCACTTTGATTCATACAACGAATATATTTTACAATTATATGATTCTGACATAGAATGTCAAATAAATAAAGTTCTAAAATTACGTAAATAATGGAATATAGGAACGACCTAAAAACTTCATTTCCTGAGTTTTCATCACTTTTAGCACGAGACTAAAGTTTTTAACCAAACAGAGTAGTTTGGGGCAAGGGTAAGATTTTTGGGTATGTAAGTAGTTTTAAAAAGTTCATTTGTAACCCTCTCAATATTTATCAGTTTTAAACGAAATTTCTTCTATTGTTTTATTACCCAACTTGTCTACTGCTTTTACAGTAATGATATATTCTTTATTTTTTTCAAATCCCTTTATGGCACCTTTGTAGGGTAGCTCTTCGCCACCATTTACAGCATACGAAATGTAGTCATTTCCAATAAAATCATCGGTAGCAGCCAAATATACAATCGTATAAGAAGGATAAAGCTCCTCTTCGCCCTCTTTGGTTGAGGCAATACTAAAGGTGGTAATCACTTCAGGGCCATCGTTGTCTACAATAAAGTTGGTTTTTTTTACATTCCTATTGTTTACGTTATCATAGCCATAATAATTTAAAGTAATTCGACCCTCATTGGTTATTTCAAAAGGTTTGGAATAGTCCAATTCTTCTTTAGAATCGTTGAGTGAATAGCTAATTTTTTTCAAACCAGATTCGTTATCTGTGGCCATCAACTTAATTTTAGTATTTTTATTGATGAAGATATTTTTTCCTTTTTTAAATTTTGGACCTTCAAAAGCAAAATCCAACTTTGGGCCAAGCAAATCTACATATACTACGCTAGAGTTGTGCAAATACTCATCGTAAGCTAAGCCACTATCTTCGCCTACTCCCTGGTTGGCCATATTATCGAGAGCATAGTACCTAATGGTATGATTCCCTGATTTGTTGGGCAAATAAAATGGATCGGAATATTTGCGAAATGGCTCTTTATCAATCGAATATAACACCTCTTTTACCCCAGATTTGTTGTCTACGGCCGTAAGTTTCATTTTGGTACGACCCGAAAAATAAACCCTATCTTCTACCATAAACTTGTCGCCTATAATATCTGCGGCCATAATGGGCGAAGTTTTGTCTAAATAAAAGCTAAATTGACCAACCTCTTCTTTGTTTTGAACATTATCTACCGAAAAATAACGCAAAGTATGGTCGCCATCCTCTAAACTAGCCAAAGGAATAAGACCTTTGGTATAGGTTATCCACGGGCTTTTGTCAATTTGATAATAGGTTTGGCTTATGCCAGAAGCGTTGTCTTCTTTTGTCAAATAAATTTTAGTTTTTGCAGATATTACGTTTCCTTCGGCCACGCCTATCACATTGTGGTAAGTACTAGGAGCAGTAGCATCTATGGCAAAAACTCTTTTATGTATTTTTTCGATATTTCCTACATTATCTGCACTGGTATATTGTAGTTTGTATTCGCCCTCTGCTGCAAAGGTTAGTATGCCACTATATTCCACAAAATCTGCATCGTTGGTCGATACAAAAGTAGCTCCCAAGCCAGACATATCGTCTTCGGAGGTAAGGCTTATGGCAAGATTATTGGGGTAATATAATTTATCTTTAGAGGCAAAAGATTTGCCACCATCAAATCTGATTTCAGTTTTTGGTGCATGGCCATCGGCATATACCACAAAGTCTACCGTTTGTGATTTGTCGGCCTCGTTTGTAAAATAATTTATGGTGTGTTTTCCATGTTTATTGAAATAAAATGGAGCTAATGGGTTGGGTTTGTTGCCATAATCTTTGGTAGAAATTTGGGTTGGAGCTGCCTCAGGCGAAAATGATAAATAAAGATATACAGGCAAATACAAATTATGATAATATCTGTTGTTGGTATCTACAAAAGAAGTTTTTTCGATAACTACAGGTAGTTTTTGACCAAAACTTACAAAAGGTATCACAATACACAAAAATTCAAGTAATCGTTTTTTCATATAGCTGCAACTCATTTATGTTTGCAAGTTGCGATTATCCGAATTTTTTAGCGTAAATGCAAATGTTGTACCTACATTTACTTTACTTTCTACTTCTATGGAACCACCATTTTGTTCGGTATATTCTTTGCAAAGTAATAATCCTAAGCCTGTACCTTTTTCGTTTTGAGTGCCCGATTTTGTAAAATGGTTTTCGCCAAATAGCTTGGCAAGGTCTTCGGGTTTCATACCTACACCAGTATCAGTGATGCGTACAGATGTCATATAATCATCTAATTTTTGAGCTCCAACGGTTATTTTGCCACCACTGGGCGTAAATTTTATGGCGTTAGAAACCAAATTTCTTATGATAATTCTTACTTGATTTTCGTCTGAAAATGTAATAATATCTTGACTTATGTGGTTGATTAATTCTATGTTTTTGAGTTTGGCAGTTTCTCCCAAAAAATTAAAACATTCTAATAAAATATTTTTTAAATTAATGTTTTTAGGATTAAAAGTTTCGCCTTCGGCTTGGCCTCTGGCCCATACCAAAGTGTTGTCGAGCATCAGCAATGTACTATCTGCAACGGTACTCATGTCTTTGATGTGAGCTACCACTTCTTCATTAGTCAAAACTTTCATGTCTAATAATTGAATCAAATTTTTGAATGTAGCAAAAGGCCCTCTTAGGTCGTGTCCAAGGATAGATAGTAATTTATCTTTGTTTTTATTAGCAACTTCTGTATTATATTTTTGAGCTAATATTTCTTCATTTTGGGCTTTTAGCAATTTACTTGTTTTGGCCCTATACATAAAAATTGATATTCCAGAAATCAATAAAGCCAATAAAATCAATATAATGGCACCACCCCCATAAGTAAGATAGGTATTTTTGTGCTCTTCGTAAGCTAATTTTTCTTTTTCTTTGTCATATTCTACTTGCTTAGTTTTAGCTTCTTGGTCTTTTAGTTTCAATACAAGTTCTTTTTTGCTCACATTTTCGTAGAGCATTTGCATTTCTTTGCTCAAGGCCGATAGTTCGCCTTGTTTTCGTAGCAATTCTAGTTCTTTTTTGTGGGCTTCGTTTTCGAGTTTAAGCATTACAACTTCGTTGTCGGCAATTTTTTTGGTAAATTCTCTTTCTTTTTTTCGGTTTACGAGGTCGTTAAAACTTTTATAAAACTTAAAATAATGCATTGTTTTTTCAACATTTCCCATTTTTTCATACGTTTCGGCCAACATACCATAGCAAGCCCTCATTTGTTTGGTATCATTGGTTTCCATAGATAGCTTCAAGGCTTCTTCGAGGTGCAATACAGAACTTTCGTATTTTTTTAAATTATTTTCTGCAATGGATATATTGATAAGATTAGAAGCTATGGCCACTTTGTCGCCAGTTCCACGTCTGTATGCGAGTGCTTTATTAAAAAATTCAATGCCTTTTTCGTATTGAACTTTATCACAATAAATCATGGCCAAATTGCTGCTAATCATAGCCATGCCACCTTCGCTGTTGAGTTTTTCATTTAATTTGTAAGATTTATTAAAATAATCTATGGCTTGTGAAAGGTCTTTTTTTTCCCAGTAATACAAAGCAATATCGTTGTAGATACCAGAAGCCTCTTTTAATTCGCTATTGGCGATCAATTTTTCGGCATTAATCAGAAGGTTTGGAATTTCTTTTTCTGATTTTAGTACATTTTGTGCTCGAATATCAAAGCCCAAAATCAAAAATAATAAGATTGATAAAAAGTATATTTTTTTCATATTTTGCAAATATATTATTAAATATACATTAAAATAATAAATTTTGTCGAATGATGATATATATTAATCGAAAATATATATACATTTGCCAAAGAAAAAATAAGAAAAATCAATATTTGCAACAAATCAATACATGTACAAGGTAATCATTGTAGAAGACGAAGCAATTTCGGCAGAGCTAATTAAACAATATGTACTAAAAACAGATTTTTTAGAAACTGTTGCTATGTTTAATAATGGCCAAGATGCTGCCAAATACCTATCTACCAACGAAGTAGATATAGCACTCCTTGATGTAAACTTACCTGGTATGAGTGGAGTTGAAATTTTAAAATCACTCACAACCCTACCTCAAACAATTTTTATCACTGCTGACATCAATCAAGGGCCATTGGCGTATGATTACGATGTGGTAGATTATTTGCTCAAACCTACCGAATATACAAGATTTTTAAAGGCCATCAATAAAGCCATAGATCGCATTGGCGAAAAAACTAGTGTAACTTACGACCAAGAAAATATTTTTATAAAATCAAACAACAGATTGGTAAACTTACAGTTTAACGACATTTTGTATATCGAAGCCTTGAGCGATTATGTAACATTTTGCACAAAAGAAAAAAAATATATTGTGCACTCTACTATGAAAGATTTGGAAACTAAACTGCCAAATAATCGATTTGTAAGAGTTCATCGCTCTTTTATTGTAAACGTATCCAAAATTGAAACTATAGAAGATTCTTGTATTTTAATCAATAAACAAACCATTGCCATTGGAGTTACTTACAAAGATGCTTTGCTACATAAACTTAATTTTTTATAATAATTATTACTTATTTAATCATTTGCCCAATTTTAATTCAGTAATATGTTAGCAAAATGTTTTGGTTGTGCGGTATATGGTGTAGATGCTCACTTGATTACGATTGAAGTTAGTGTAGGCCAAGGGGCTCATTTTTTTATGGTTGGTTTGCCCGATAGTGCTATCAAAGAAAGCGAACAAAGGGTAGAAAGTGCCCTCAAATATTTAGGATATAAAATGCCTAGGCAAAAAGTAGTTGTCAATTTGGCACCTGCCGACCTCAAAAAAGAAGGCTCTGCCTATGATTTGCCCATAGCACTCAGTTTATTAAAAGCCTCTGACCAACTAAAAACCGATGATTTAGAAAAATATATTATCATGGGCGAGTTGGCCTTAGATGGCACACTTCGCCCTATCAAAGGAGTGTTGCCCATAGCCATAGAAGCCCGAAAATTGGGTTTTAAAGGTTTTATATTGCCAAAAGAAAACGCCAAAGAAGCAGCCATTGTCAATCAACTACAAGTTATTCAGGTAGAACATATCAACGAAGCCATAGATTTTTTAGAAAATAGAATTACCATAGAGCCACTTGTTGTAGATACTAGAGATATTTTTGAACATACCCAAAGCGAATATGATGTGGACTTTTCGCAAGTACAAGGCCAAGAAAACATGAAAAGAGCCATGGAAGTAGCAGCAGCTGGTGGGCACAATATCGTTATGATAGGGCCACCAGGGGCAGGCAAAACCATGTTGGCCAAGCGACTTTCGACTATTTTGCCACCTCTGACCCTGCACGAAGCCTTGGAAACTACCAAAATTCACTCTGTGGCAGGCAAATTGACTGGTGTAGAAGGGCTGGTGTCGGTTCGCCCTTTTAGGTCGCCACATCATACCATATCTGATGTAGCTTTGGTGGGTGGTGGGGGCAATCCACAACCTGGCGAAATATCTTTATCGCACAATGGCGTTTTGTTTTTGGATGAATTGCCAGAATTTAAGCGTACTGTACTCGAAGTAATGCGACAGCCTCTCGAAGAAAGGCGTGTAACTATATCAAGGGCCAAAGTTTCGGTAGATTATCCTGCCAATTTTATGCTAGTAGCCAGCATGAATCCTTGTCCTTGTGGCTACTACAACCACCCAGACAAAGAATGTGTGTGTGGTCCAGGAATAGTACAAAAATATTTGAATAAAATATCAGGACCTCTTTTGGATAGAATTGACATACACATAGAGGTAACGCCCGTGGGTTTCGACAAAATATCATCTGACCGAAAAGCCGAAAGTAGTGCCCAAATACGCAACAGAGTGATAACTGCACGCAAAATGCAAACAGCCAGGTTTGAAAAAATGACTGGTATTTATGCCAATGCCATGATGCCACCGCAAATGGTAAAAGAAATATGCACTATCAACGAATCGGGGAAATTATTACTAAAAACGGCCATGAATAAGCTAGGCCTTTCGGCAAGAGCTTATGACAGAATCTTGAAAGTATCGAGAACTATTGCTGATTTGGCTGAAAGCGAAAATATTAAAATAGAGCATCTGGCAGAAGCCATACAATATAGAAGTCTCGACCGTGAATCTTGGGCAGGTTAAAAGTGATAGTTTTATCATCTCTAAAAAATCTTTAAAATACTTCAAAATTAACTCTAAGGCTTATTATTTCAACAGATTATCATTCGTTAATTACTTATATTTTCAATACATTTATTAGATTTGTTTTTACAAAAATTATAAAAAAATGGGTTTAGTGTATGCCAACATTGTGCTTTCAAATCCTGTAAAACAAGAATTGAAACCTCTAGCTACCAAGTGCTTGGTAGATACTGGCTCTACTTATTTGGTAATACCCGAGCATATAGCTGTGCAGTTGCAATTAGTAACTCTAGAAACTCGTGAGGCCACAACAGCAGACGGCAGTTGTCATTCTGTGCCTTATGCAGGGCCAATAAAAGTAAGTTTTGATAATAGAAGTTGCTTTGTAGGTGCTATAATCATGGGCAACGAAGTTTTGTTAGGAGCTGTACCAATGGAAGATATGGATTTGATAGTGCAGCCCAAATGATTAAAACTCAGTGTAAACCCTCAAAGCCCAAACATAGCCAGAGGATATGTAAAATAGCGTTTTTAGCTTTTTTATTTGGTTTTAAATTGTTCTAAAATGTTTATGGTTTGAATCTTTTTTTAATCTCAACTTGTAATTTGTATAATAATTCATAAAATATAATTCATAAAATATAATTCATTGTTTTTCATAAAGTTAGCCAAACCCAATGGCATTAAAATAAGCCTTGTTTTTTTTAAAAATTTATTTTGTAATGTAATCATTTATATTACTTTTTTTAATTCTACTTTGGTAGCCCAACTATCTGTAAAAGAAGCTATTAATAAGTGTTTGGACAATAACAAGTATCTAAAAGCATATACCCTAACACCAGAAATAGAGAAATTTGATTCTCAAACGGCCGCTTATAGGCCCAATCCAATACTCAATAATCAAAGTATTTTTATGATACATCAAAAAAACCTTGATGCCATAAAACCCAATCAAACATTATTTACAAGCATGTATGGCAATCAGTTGTGGTTTCAGGCCACAAAACCATTGCAAATTGGCGGCAAAAGAAAGCAAAAAATAAATGTCCAAAAGCAAGAATACGAGCTTTCAAAATTAGATTTACAGCAGTTTACTTATAATTTGGCCTACAAAACAGCCCAACAGTGGCTGGAGGTGTGGTTTGCAGACGAAATATTGCAAAACAATCAAATCGCAAAAATCAATATTGATAGCATATACGAAGCCAATCAGATTCGCCTCAAACGAAAAGAAATCACAGCCTCTGATGTAAGTAGAGCTTTGGTATTATCCGAAAAACACGCCACCGAAGTCAATATTGCTTGGCAAAATTGGAACTCGCAACTAGCCAAATTTAAAATATTGACAGGAAACAATGCAGATGACATCAATTATGAATCGAGTTTTTTCTTTGTAGAAGTGGCCAGCTCTGATTCTATATTGATAAATAAAGCAAAACAAAATAGAATAGATTTGAAAATGGTCGTTCAAAATCAAAACATCAACAATGCCAATACTAAATGGCAAAAATCTATGGCTGTACCCAACATGGAGGTTGGTGTGATTGCTAATCCACAAAACACGCAGCCCTATTTGGGTTGGTATTTTCAAATGCCTATTCCACTTTTGGACAGAAACAAGGCCAATATTTCAAAATCTAAAACGGAGGGGCTTCAAAGCCAACTCGAGGCCGAAGCCTTAATCCAAGAAATAGAATCGCAAATAACCATATCTTGGCAAGAGTATCAAATCTATAAAACTAATTTTGAGCAATTCAAAACCATAAGAAATAACTCTACGGCCATATTAAAAAGTATAAAAACCGATTATTTAGAAGGCAAAACTACCATTGTCGATTACCTCAATGCCAAACAAACCTGGAACGATACCGAACATGAATATGATATAGCCGAATATAAGTATCGCAAAAGTTATCTTGATTTGCTATATTTGAGTGGCAATTTGTTGCAATAATTTTATAAAATTATTACAAGGGCATCTCTAAAAACCTCCTTTTTCTTAAAGCCCTCCCCTTGTGGGAGGGTTTGGGTGGGGTTTTTAAAATAAATATTAGGGTTTTTAGAGGTGCCCACCATACATAAAGCTAGTCTTTGCAAACTAATTGCCTGCCACTAATCTATCCAACGAAAACACTGGTAAACTATTGTATACATCGCATTGCAAACAAAAAGCTATGTCTTTGTGAATATCCAAATTGGCCAATCTGCGCACGTGCTGCGATTGATTGACAAAAGCCAGCAAATCTGATTGATTGGATTCGTACATGGCCAAAGCCATAATGGTGCTATCTTGAGTGGTTTCAAAAGTTGATTTTAGTTGATACGCCAAAGCACCTGCAAAAAGGGTGTCTTCGAGATTAAAGTTGCCTTTCCAGCCTGCACATACTATGATTACATCTTTTTTGCTTGCTAGCAAATGAGCAGCTACAGTAGAGATATTTAAAAAAGCTCCAATAATAATTTGGTCGGCTTGTTTAGATTTCACAATAGCTTGAGTGCCATTGGTAGTAGTTACAGCAATAGTGCTGCCTTTGATAAAATCGTGCATATAGCTGTAGGGCGAGTTGTCTAAATCAAAGCCAGCCACTTTGGCTCCATCTCGCTCGGCAGCAGCCAACATACCCTGGGCTTGCAATACTTTACACTCTTCTACCTTTGCCACAGGTATGATATTTTTGATACCATAAGCAAAAGCTGTAACCATGCAAGAGGTAGCCCTCAAAATATCAACCACAACCACATTTTTTCCTTTCAATTCATACAGTTGTATCAACTCTGGGCTTAAACAAATCTCTAATTTTGGCATTTTTAAAAAATCTTTTTTCGTTTTACAAAATTAAAAAAAATAGTGAATATGATAAATAGTTTTTTTGAAAAGGTTTAATTGAGGTGTTTTCTAATCACTTTGTTGAACTTACCCAATATATATTATAAAATGGTGGTTGATTACAATGTGTAAAAGATAGTCATTTGATTGTAAGATTTGGAGGTAATTTGCAAAACAGTAAAAATGTTAAAGATAAAAGCACAAGTATATAAAATTTCTAATTTTCCTAAAATTCAATCTATTAAATACTTACATATACATTTTTTAATACTTCCATTTCTGGTTTCTAAAAAGGGAAATGGTAATTAAAATTTGTAAATATTTAACAGACTTGACCAAAGTAGCTTTTAAACCTCTTTTGGGATTAATTTTGTCTTTTTTAATCAATATTTCAGATTTTATTTAAAAGGTAATTACCAAAAAATGCTTTTTTACCATTTATTTTTTTGGACTAAACAAATTTTACACCATGAGTAGAAATCATAAAATGAATGGCACTTTATTTAATTTAAAATTAGTTATCAGAACTTTTCAATATTTTTTTAAAAAACAAAAAAGCCCATTCAAGTTCTTGAATGGGCTTTTTTGTTTTTTTGATATTTACAATTATCTATTAGACCAATTTGAAGGTATTTTGAAATTATTGGCAAATCCTTCTGCAAAATCTTGTAATTTTTCTTCGCTATTATCTGAACTATGTTTTATGTAAGCATCTGTTCTTGAGTAAGAAGTATATTGAACACAAGGTACATAATTTCCTTGATTGTCAGGGCAATAGCTATTGTAAGGTTCTCTTATAGTATTAGATTTTACTAGTATTTTACCAATACTTGCTTGGTCAGATTTTCTTACCAAAGACACATTTACATATTTAGCATAATCCTCTTGACTTAAAGTATTTGAATTGCTTTGTATTTTTATAATTTCTCTCACATTGATATCCATATTTACTTGCAGTCCAAACAAAAACATATTTCCATTTACAGAATTATATTCTTGTTTGTTGATATTACCAGTTGCATTTATGGTTGCACCAGTGATTTCAATATTTGATGATTCATTTTTGAAATTAGTTGAGTAGCTAGCTTTATCAGAGGCATAAGTTAGATTTTCTGTAAGTCTAAATGGTCTTACATACAAATTGGCACTCACAGCTTTGGGTATTCCATCTGATTGGTAGCTGCCTGTCATGCTAAATGTAGACTCTACAACATCGTTATAAAATAGTGTAAAATTTACTTTTGTTGGTAATGTATCTTGTTTTGTTTTTCCATTTCTGGTTACAAATGTAGTTTCAAAATCTTTCACTACCAATTTGCAGTTGTTAGATCCATTTGTTACATTATTGATAGAATCTGGGAAAATAAAAATCAAATCTTCTGATGCTTGATCAGGTGTTTCAGGAAATACATTATTTACATTGTCAAATGTATATATACCTTTATATCTATAAATAGGTTGATCCAATCTGGCATTGGTTTGAGAGCTAGCATTAGATTTTACCATCTGAAGCAATGACTTAGAGATTGTCAAAGAAATAGACTCGCCCATATCAAGTTTTGCTGGCGAAATACTAAAGCTGGGTCCACCAGACGCATTTGTAAGACCTTTGAGAGCCTTAGCTCCATTACAATTGTTGGCTTCAGTCATCTGAGAGTTCATGGTAGAAACTTCAGAGTTCATAAAATTTTGAGACTCTGTTCTCGACAAATTCACTGGTTCTGGTTTTGGTTTTTCGGGTGTTACAGCCTTTTGGCTGCAATTTGCAAGAAAAAGCATACCTGAAAATATACTAGGATAAATTAAGTGTTTAGTTTTCATAAAGTTTGTTTTTTAAATTTTATCAAAATTACTAAATCTAAAATTATTTTACAAATATTTTAAACTTTTTTATTAAACATACATCAAACAAGCCCAAAGCCCCATTGTCTAGGTTAGATATAGGATTGCCTTGTGAGGGCGAAAAAAGACCGCCTTCGTAATTTGTAAGTTGGCGTAAAGTTTGATAAAACTTATAAGATTCTGGTGTGATTCCAAAAATATAGATACTTACCTCGTCATTTCTCAAAAACGCTCCTGGCGGATTGATATTGTTTACTTCATTTACAACTCTTTGGGTATCAAATATCAAGAAAATATTTGGATTCTTATATTTGTCATCAAATCTATATACTTCACCCCTCAAATAGTTGTTTTCTGATCTATTAATACGTCCATTGGCTTCTACTTCAAACAAACTATCTCCAGAGTAGATGTATCTATTTTCCGAAAAATTAAATTGTGCATAATTGGCAAATGGTCTTGCTATTTCTTTAAATTTAGACCTCAAATCTATTAATTCAAAGCCCACTTTGGCTGGGCATTTTGTTTTAGAAGTATACTTTTGGCCATTTACCTCTACTATAAGCTCATAAATCTGGTTCGATTTTGGCACAAAGTTGGTTTTGTTAGATTTATAAATTCCATCTTTTGTATGCAATAAAGTATCGCTAATGTTTTGGGTTGTGTTTTTTATAATAACCAATCCATTTTCTACTTTTTCGATTTTATTTTGAGTATCAAATTGGGTAGATTGTGTAATAATAACTCTATTGAAATCTACTAAATCAGAAAAAACTGCATCAATGACAACTCTTTTGACAGATTGCTGTAAGGTTTGTTGTGATATATTTTCTACACAACTGATTTGAAAAATGAAAAGTAATAGTATAATTTTTTTCAAAACTCTAATGTATATCTTATGGATGGTAAAATTGAAAATAAATATAACATAAATATTTGATTCGTATTTTCAATTCCAAAAGATTGTTCATTATTACCATCAAAAGTAGATTTTGAATACACCAAAAAGGCATTTTTTCTGTTGTATACATTATATATGTTTAAGTTCCAAGTTGATTTTATATTTGGATGTCTCTTCCAAACTGGTTTGTAAGTCAAATTTAGGTCTAAATGATGAAAATCTGGCATACGATACCCATTGCGATCGGATACTAGATTTACAGTATAGTCCTGAAATTGGTATACACCTGAGGGCAAAGTAATAGGGCGACCTGTGGCATAATTAAACGATAATCCTAACGTAAATTTTGGACTCAATCGGTAAGAAAGCCATACATTAAGTATATTTCTTCTGTCAGAATTGGCATAGTATGTTCTATTTTGGTTTACGTCCTCCGTTTGCCGAGTGCTACTCGATAGTGTATAGGCCAAACTGCCTGTAAATCGTCCTATATTTTTGGCAATCGACAATTCCATACCATAGCTACGCCCTGTACCTTTTCTGATTTGGGTTAAGTAATTTTTATTCAAAAACAAGTCTGCATTATCTACAAAATCTAAAATATCTGATTTATAATTATAAAACAAATCCATGTTCAAAAATACACTTTCATTGATTTGATACATTATTCCACTCGAAAATTTATCAATCATTGCAGGCTCAAAATAATCAATGGATGGCATCCAAAAACTAATTGGCAGGGGAGTAACGCCTGTAATGATTTGATTTATAAACTGATAATTACGATTATAGCTACTATTAAGGGTTATGTTTTCGGCCAGTTTATATGTAACATTTATACGAGGTTCTAGCCTTATTTTATGATTAAATAATTGATTGGTAGCGTAATTTATTGTATCAACAATTTCTGGTTGAGTTAGTTCTTTTTCGTTTTTATATATGTACCTTGTGTAAGAGCCAACTTGGAAAAAATTAGGTACTCTAAGGCCAACATTTAAACCTAATTTTTTGCCAAAATTATAGTTATAATCAAAATAAGGCGATAATTCTATTGTTTTATAAGTTGGTAGATTCAAAGGTTTAAAAATAGAGGTCTTATCCAAAGGCTCATATTGGGTTGGATTTATATTTTTAAAAGAATAATCTAAGCCAATTTCCATTGAATTATTCCATATTTTAAATATACTAAATGTTTTTGCATGGATATCGGCAATGGCACATTTCCAAAAAAAATTCTTGTCTTTATCGCTCACATCCAAATTAAACTGAAATTGCGAAAATCCTACTTGAAATCCATATTGAAAATTTTTGTTTTTATAAATAGTTTTAAAATTAAAATTCGTATTTCCCCATGTCAGGTTGATTTGTTTATTGATAAACAAAGCATCTTTGCCAATATACATGGATAAAAAACTATTCCATTTGCCTTGTTGAAAACTGATTTTAGTATTAAAATCATAAAAATCTAAGTTATTTTCTTTTAAATCTTTAAGGTGAGGTCTTGCAAGTCCTAAAATATATTCAATATTAGATTTTCTTACGTTTAATGTGATAGCTAGTTTATTTTTAATAATAGGAATATTTGTATAAAATTTTGAGGATAATACGCCAATACCAACATTAAAATTTGGTTTTAAAAAATGAGCAGTTTTTGAATTAAATTTAAGTACCGAAGACAGCCGTCCACCATATCTGGTAGCTACACCATTTTTTAATAAATGTGCATCTGCAATATAATCTGCATCAAAAACCGATACCAAGCCCAGTATATGGTTTGGTTCATATATTGGCGAGTCATCCAACAAAATTAAATTTTCATTGGCTTCTCCGCCTCTTACGTGCAATGAGCCACTGCCCTCACCAGTGATAGCCACCCCTGGCAACTGCTGTACAAATTTGTAAATATCAGCCTCGCCTACCAAATTTGGTATTTTTTTTATGTATTTAGTGGTTATAATGCTCGCATCAGAGCTAAATTTTGCTGTTTCATGAATGCTGCTATCCTTTATCTCTATTTCCAAAAGTTCCTTGCTGATACTTTCTAATAAAATAGCAATAGTGGTATCTTTGGTTATTTGTATTTTTTGAAGACTAGGTTTATAATTGATTTGGCTCAAAACAATCGAATATTTACCAGTATCTAGTTGAACCAAAATTTCTTTTTGGATTAAATAGTAATAATTTTTATTTCCCTTTATTACTAAATTGCAATCTTCAATATCTTTTTTAGAAATATGATCTAAAACAGAAATCCTTACATTTTTTAATTGAGCATACATTTGATTGATGCTTAAAAAAATCAATAAGTTAATAATATGAATAAAATTAAATTTCAAGAACAAAATGATTAAAAGAAAATAGACTTATTAAAAATATAAGTACTGTAATAATTTAGATTTAAACAAAAGTAAGCTATCTAATTTTATTTATTATATAGTTTCTTAAATTTGTTTAGAATTTTATACAAGAAACCAATAAAAATAGAACTCAAATGAATAAAAGTAAATGGCACAAATGAATAGATTTTAAAATTAGTGTATTGTTTTTAATTTCATCTATCAATGTCTTTTACTTAACCCAACTTGTATTTACCCTACCCAAAAACCCTAAATTCTGACCTAATTTTTTAGTTTTTTCATCTATTTTAGTGTATTTTTCATTTATTTTCGATACCAATAATTTGTAAGTACCTGATTATCAATTAGTTATATTTTTTGAATATATTTGAAACTCATTTGTGTTCCCCCATAGCATTTGGATGTTAGATTGTCATTTTTTATCTTTGCAAAATATTACTATATAAAATTGATAAAAGCCAAAAAGGTAAAAGAATATACTTATGTAAAATGTGAAAGCATTTTTATTAAAAGTAAAAAAATACAATATATTACTAAATATTAGCATTTTAGAGGGATTATTGCTAGTCGTGTTAAAATGTTTGATAAGAAAATGGAAGAATTTGTTTGATGTGGGTAATAATACCTCTTAACTCAAAAAGTTTGTGTTACCCCAATAACAAATTTTACCAACATAATCAACTGATTATCAAGGCTTTATGAAAAATTTGATACAAGTTGGGTTAAGAATCAGATTTTCTTTCTACTTTTGAGAAAGACTAAGTTAGAGGCAATAAAAATTGCTTATGTAAACGACATTGATTTTTAAATATAATTAAAATGATTTCAACCATTACTTTTAACTAAGTTTTAATTACTTTTGCAATTAATCTAAAAAAAATTATAAATTAAAATCTATTATTGAATTGAAAAAAATATTTATAAGTATTATATTATTACTTTTAATGAGTTGTAGCAGGTTTACAAATATTCAGAAAAGTACAAATATAGAATACAAATACAAAGAAGCATTGGCATATTACAATAAAAAATCTTATAACAAAGCAGCCACACTTTTAGAAGAATTGCTCCCCTTAATGAAAGGACAATCAGAAGCCGAAAAAGCATTGTTTACTTTTGCTAAGGCCCAATATTATCAAAACCAATTGATTATGAGTGCTTATTGGTTTAAAAGATTTTATGATACATACCCTAGAAGTGAATTTTCGGAAGAATCTTACTATATGCACTGCCTTTCAAAGTTTGAAGACTCTCCTGAGTTTTCGCTCGACCAGAGCTTGTCAATAGAAGCCAGAGATGCTATACAGCAATTTTTAGAGACATTTCCAAACTCAAAATACTTGAGCGACTGCAACGAGATGGTGGATAAAATAAACGAAAAATTAGAACTCAAATCTTATAATCTTGCCAAACAATTATATAGAATGAGCGATTACAGGGCTTGTGCCATTGCTTTTGATAATTTATCTAAAGATTATCCTAGTTCAAAGTATTTGGAAGAAGTAATGTTTTTGAAAATTCAATCACAATATGAATATGCTTTACAAAGTATTGAATCTAAGAAAAAAGAACGTATACAAACTGCCTTAGAGTTTTACTATTCTTATGTAGATAAATATCCAAACAGTAAGCGAGTAAAAGAAGCAGATTTGTTGTATGAAAAAATTAAACTTGTAGCCTCCAAATAATCTTTAAATTATTTTTCTAGTTCCTATCAATAATCCAGTGTCGTTTACTTAAAAATCAGAGTAACTTTCTCTTTTGGAGAAAAACTAAGATAGAGGCAATAAAAAATGCTTAATCAATCTACATTAATCTATAACCTTGAATTTATTTTTTTAATCCCAAATTGATTTCTTTGATATAATCTAAAATCTCTTCTCTGCCAATTTTTTTTTCGGCACTTGTTACAAAGCAAATGGGTAACTCCTCCCATTCTTTTAGAAGTTCATTTTTAAATATTTCAATATTGCTTGTGGTTTTAGAATTACTTTGCTTATCAATTTTTGTAAAAGCAATCACAAAAGGAATGCCATTGGAACCAAGCCATCGTATAAAATCAATATCAATTTTTTGAGGAGGCAATCGACTGTCTATCAATACAAAAGTGCAAGTAAGCATATCTCGTTTCAAAAAATAGCTTTGAATCAATTTGCCAAAACCTTCTAGTGTAGTTTTACTTTTTCGGGCAAATCCATAGCCAGGCAAATCTACCAGATACCACTTTTCGTTTATTTCAAAATGATTGATCAATTCAGTTTTGCCAGGCGTAGCCGATGTTTTGGCTAGTCCTTTGGTGTTGCATAGCATATTTATCAAAGATGATTTGCCCACATTAGACCGCCCAATAAAAGCATATTCTGGCATTTCTATGCTTGGGCATTTGGCCACATCTGTATTGCTTATCAAAAATTTTGCTGATTTTATTTCCATTACCCAATTTATAATTGGTGCAATTTACACAAAATAATGGTAAAGACTTTAAAGTTTAAACTATAAAAAGTTGCAAAAAAATGGTATAATTCCAAAAATGATTCATCCAAATTCAATTTGGATGAATCACCTAAAAAAAATTATAATTTATTTTTTAAAACCCAATACACTCACCCCACATGTTACATCGTCTATAGAGTAAGTCATGTAATAAATACCAGTGCTTTTACAGTTGTAGGTAATGGCTGGATATGTTTTGCCGTTGAGTTTGTTGGTAGAAACCAATTTTCGGTTAGAATCAAAAAGACTTACCTGCACTCCCATATCAGTACCTTTGTCATCGCATAATGATAGCATATAAGAAGTATTTCCACTGAATACATACGAAAATTCCACTGATTCTCCAGTTTTAATTTTGTCTATCTTATAGACTTTCAAAAAAGTAAAATCACCCAATTTACCCGAACATTTTTGCACCATTGGATCTGTGTTGCATTGTCCATAAGATGCCATTATAGTACATACAAGAGCAGCAAACATTATTTTGAAAGTTGTCATAATTTTAAGTATTAATATTGTTTTATGGTTAATTTATCCTATTATTTTTTTCCTGGTATTAGATATAGACGTAAATATCTCTTTTATTACGTCTTCTGGGGCATCTATTACTGTTTTTGAGTTGTCTTTTACGACTAACTGCCCATTTTCTTCGACCATTGTTGGTTCTGCATATATGGTTTCTATTTTAATTTTATTGTAAGTATTTTTCAATTCACTCAAATCATTGTGAAGGGTAATAGCATTGGGGTCGTTTTTGTAGCACGATAGCAACAATAGTATTTGATCCAAAACTATTTTTTGCTCGGCTATTTTTTCATACAAAGGCACATTTTTTTTGTCTAATCCCACTTTGCAAGCCACATACAATGCCTCTACCCAGCCCCCAGTGAGCATATACATACTCAGATTGCTTCTGTTTTGGTCTTGCAAATAGTTATTCATTTTTTCAAAATTACTTGTGGTAATATTGAGCATAGAATCTAAGTTTTTGCTATTATCCGCTATTCGTTTGATAGTTTCAAAATCAAAAAACTGACCTACTTTGAGGTCGTCTGATAGTTTTATTACTGTATTTAGGTACGAAAGTGCGTCTTCTTTTCTATTATAAATGTTGATGTAAGCCAAATCTGCTCCATAAATTCCCAAATTGATGGCTTTATGATAATTGGTGCTGTATTTTTCGTACTCTTCTACTGCATTGAGTATGTTTAGGTCGTAGGGTGCACCTGCATTGAGAATGATAGATTCCATCTCTATAGGTGGTGGTATAGATTTGATAACCTGTGCTGCAAGTTCAGATGTAGCATTATTGATTTTGCCACTAGAATCTACTTTTCCAAGTTCTGAGAAATCGTCTGTTTTTTCTTTTTTATCACAAGACGACATCAATGCGAAAAAAGAAAACGCACTTGCCAAAAGTATTATATCTAACTTGTAATATTTTTTTGATTTTTTCATATTTTTTACAATTTAAAATTTTGTTTTTGTACTTCAAAGGTATTTACAATTTACTTATACACAATAAGAAAAAAAAAGTTTTTTACAAATTCTTTAAAATCCTCCATTCTTTGGGATAGTAGTTATTTATTCTACTATCTATCTTCTTTGAAAATCCTAAGTTTTGGCCTTCATAAGTGTTCAAAAACCATCCTTTTTCGAGTTTTTCGAGTGGAAATTCGCTCATGTTGTCATTTTTTTTGAGGTAATCCAAAGATTGCGATTTTGATAAATCTATTTTCTGAATACTGGGCAAAATAAGTGTCGAAATGGCCAAATCATGGCTTGGTATAAGTTGGCTATTTTTTAGTTCGCCCACCAATACTCCTGCATGAATACAGTATAATTTGCTCATTACCAAGAAAATATCTTGACTATTTGCCTGTGGCAAAGCATGTATATGTTGATTTATTTGCAAGAAATCCATATTTTCAGTTTTCAGCCAATGTTTTAAAATTTCTATGTTATTTTTGGATACAAAGTCGTATTTATTTTTGACTTTAGGCTGATATGTAGTAATTTTATCTGTAATATTTTTTTGTAAAATAGCACAAAAAAATCCCTCCCCTTGCAATAAATGTGGATAAAATTGAAAACAACCTTTGGCCGTTGCTACAATGCCCCACGATTTGTTTAAAGGCATTTCTACCGTTTTCAGGTCGAATTGAGATTGAAAATACTGCACATTTTCAATATTTTCTTTTTCATTAAAAGTGCAAGTACTATATATAATGTAGCCACCAGGTTTTAGTGAAGCTAGGCAATCATTCAAAATACGTTTTTGGCGAGCAGCACATAAGGTTACATTTTGTGGTGTCCATTCGTTTCGGGTGGCTTTATCCTTACGAAACATTCCCTCGCCAGAGCAGGGTGCGTCTATCACAATTACATCAAAAAAGTGAGGTATTTTTTTAAAATCCTCTGGATCATTATTGGTAATGGCCACATTTGGCAATCCCCATTTAGTAATATTTTCTCTTAAAATTGTGGCTCTAGTTTTGATAACTTCATTGCTTACAAGCAAACTTTCGGGCAAAATATGGTCTAAAATCAATGTAGATTTGCCTCCTGGGGCAGCACATAGATCTAATACATTGATTTTTTTTTCATTTAATTTTAATTCATTAAAAACATGGCTCAAAAACATACTACTTGCTTCTTGCACATAATAACAACCAGCATGCAGTAAAGGGTCGTTGGTAAAAATAGGTCTTTGTTCTAGATAAAACCCATGACCACACCAGGGAACTACTTTATTGTTATTAAAAATATTTATTTTCTTTGATTTATTTACTCTTATTGATAGACAACTATCTGATTCTAAAGCATTTATCAATAATTCTGATTCAATGCTTTGATTTAATTTTATGGCTTCTAAAAAGTCAGGATGAAAAGGAATTAAAGGCTTGATTTCCAAATTTATTTGGTTTTTAGGATGTAAAGTTACTATTTTGCTAAAACAATTCGCTTAATTAACTAATTTTGTATTAAGACTTAATAAAATTATGGCCAAAAATTTTGTATCAAACAAAGACGAATCCGTTCCAATGTTTAAAAGTGGATGGATGAACGCTATTTCTAGGGTTCATTTTAGTGTACCACTATATTTATATGTACCTGTAATGTTGATTTGTTTATATAGAAGCATATTTGTGTTTCAAACCAATGTTTTACTCATTTTATTGTATTTTGTGGTTGGCGTTTTGGTTTGGACATTTGCCGAATATAATTTGCATAGATTTATATTTCATTATCATCCTACAACTGAATGGGGCAAACGATTATCTTTTATCATGCACGGTGTTCACCACGATTATCCCAACGATAGCAAACGATTGGTAATGGTGCCTTCTATAAGTTTGCCTTTGTGTGTCATATTTTATGCTTTATTTTATTGGATTTTTGGTCAATCGAGGGTCGATACTTTTTTTGTGGGTTATGTAGCAGGTTATTTATTTTATGACATGAGCCACTATGCCTTGCATCATGCCAATTTTAAAAGTAAGTTTTGGCTAGAACTAAAGCAAAATCACATGCGACATCACTATGTAGAACCAGATCGTGGTTTTGGTGTTAGTACTACCATTTGGGATTTAGTTTATAGGTCTACTTTCAAAGGAAACGACAAAAAAGTAGCAGCCGAAGTCTAATTTTTTTAATGTATTTTAATATAATTTTTGATGACAGTTGCAGATTTAAAACTAGGTCAGTCGGCTGTAATTACTAATTTTAGTGCTACCAATCATCTAAAATTATTAGATATGGGCTGTGTGCCTGGCAATACAATTAAAATTATTCACATTGGGTTGGGCGGTTCTCCTATTGCAGTTTTGTTGCAAGACTATTTTTTGGCCTTGAGATTGTCAGAAGCATCTCAAATTGAGGTTACCCAACTTTAAAATCCATTTATTTATATTTTATCTTTTATTTTAAATTGTACCATTTTTTAGGGATTTTAGATTTAAAATTTAATCATAACAGCCTTAATCATTTTTAATTTTATTTTATAAAATTTCAACTAAAATAAATTGATAAAAATATGCAACTAAATGATACCTTTGCATCATAATCATCTTACAAATGTCATCAATACAAATAAAATCAGCTTTGATTTCGGTATATAATAAAGAAAACTTAGCTCCAATTATTACTAAACTGCATGCTCTTGGGGTTACTTTTTACTCAACTGGTGGCACCGAAAAATTTATAAAAGATTTAGGATTTTCGGTTATTCCTGTCGAAAATCTAACCAGCTATCCATCCATTTTTGGGGGCAGAGTCAAAACATTGCATCCTAAAATTTTTGGTGGAATTTTGTATAGAAGAGACAACCAAAACGATGTAAAAGAAGCAACACAGTACGACATTCCTGCCATTGATTTGGTCATTGTAGACCTATATCCTTTTGAGGAAACTGTAGCTGCAGGTGGACTTCCCGAAGAAATTATCGAAAAAATAGACATTGGGGGCATTGCTTTGATAAGAGCTACTGCCAAAAATTTTCAAAATACTTTAATTATTTCAAGCAGAAAACAATATATAGATTTTGGTCATTTGCTAGAACAAAAAAGCGGGAAAACTGATTTATCAGACCGCAAAACGTATGCAGCAAAAGCATTTGATACAAGCTCACATTACGACAGTGCTATTTTCAATTATTTTAATGCAGAAGAGCAATTGCCAGTACTCAAAAATAGTATTCAAGAAGCCAAAACATTGCGATATGGCGAAAATCCACATCAAAAAGGTACTTTTTATGGTAATATAGAGGCTCTTTTTGAAACATTAAATGGCAAAGAATTATCTTACAATAATTTAGTAGATGTAGATGCCACCATCCAACTGATAGACGAGTTTGAAGACGAACGCAAAGCTGGCAAATCTACATTTTGCATCATAAAACACACCAATGCTTGTGGGGTGGCCACAGCTAATACTACTCTTGATGCCTATCTTACTGCCTTAGCTTGCGACCCTGTTTCTGCCTTTGGTGGAGTAATTATTACAAACACAACCATAGATGTGGCTACTGCCCAAGAATTACAAAAATTGTTTTTTGAAGTTTTGATAGCTCCAAATTACGATGCTGATGCTCTTGCAATACTGAAAGAAAAGAAAAATAGAATATTACTAAAACGCAAAAATGTAACATTTGCAACCAAACAAATCAAAACTTTGCTCAATGGAATCATAGAACAAGACAAGGATTTGAAAATGGAAACAGCACAAGATTTGAAAGTAGTAACTACAAAAATTCCAACAAAATCAGAAATTAATGCCATGCTTTTTGCAAATAAGATAGTAAAACATACAAAGTCAAATACTATAGTTTTAGCCATAGAAAACAAACTCTTGGTCAGTGGCGTAGGCCAAACCTCAAGAGTAGATGCCCTGAAACAAGCCATAGAAAAAGCAGCCAATTTTGGCTTTAATCTTGCTGGATGTGTGATGGCCTCTGATGCTTTTTTCCCATTTCCTGATTGTGTAGAAATAGCTCACAAAGCTGGAATAACGGCAGTATTGCAGCCTGGAGGCTCTATCAAAGACCAAGATTCTATCGACTATTGCAACGCACATGGAGTAGCTATGGTGCTTACTGGAACTCGACATTTCTTACATTAATATTTGTATTTCTATATCAACAATATCATATTTTTGATTTTTAAAGCAAAAATTTAAAGGTAAATGATATACTAACTATTAAAAAAAACGTATATTTGATAATAAATATTACAAAGAAGCTAAGTATAAAATTACTGATTTTAAATTTACTTGGTTACTTTTAATCCAACAAAAAGCATATATGTATGAAAATGATTTATAAAGATATAGATGTTATAAATAATATCAAAAAGGGAGATGAGTCTGCCTTGGATTATCTTTATAAAAAAAATTACAAAATGATGGTTAATCTCGTTATGAAAAATAACGGGACCGAAGACGAAGCAAAAGACGTATTTCAGGATGCTTTGATTGTGTTTTGGCAAAAAACCATCAGTGGTGAGCTAGTAATGACTTCTAAAATAAGCACATATTTATATAGTATTTGCCAAAATTTATGGAGAAAAGAACTAGATCGTAAATCGAAACTATCGAGCGAACAAGTAGAGAGTGGGTTTGAGGACAACGAAATGTACTCCAACGAAAAAATCAAAGCCATTCATGATTGTTTGAACCAAATAGGCGAAGGATGTAAAAAAATACTTTCTTATTACTATTTTGAAGATTTATCGATGAACGAAATTGCCGAAAAAATGGGCTTTGCCAATGCTGATACTGCCAAAACAAAAAAATATAAATGCAAACAAGAGCTTGATAAATTAATAAAATCAAAATTTAATGCATCTGATTTCTTAGATTAAAAAATATTATACTACCAAAGTGGAAAATTTAGAAACCAAAATTGAACTTTTAGCCAAAGGCAAACTTACTTCTGAAGACTCAAAAAATTTATTAGAAGAAGCTAACTCAAATTCTAGCTTAAAAACTGAAATTAATTACCAAAAATATATTTCAAAAGCTATCGTAGAGCATAGAAAATTGGCACTAAAGGCTAGATTACAAGCCATTCAGATAGCTCCTATTGTAGGTAGTGGCATTTTTGGTGGGCTTAGCACAAATTCTATTTTGGCCATCAAATCGGCTGCTGTGGTGGTAGCCAGTGTAGGTTTGGGAGTGTCTGTATATATGTATTCGCAATCGAATAATAGTAATAATATTGCCAAAAACGATGGACAATTACCACAATCACAAGAAGTAAACACCCCAATAGAAACCGTAAAAGATGTAGAAAACTCCATTTCAAAAGAAGTAATACCTAGTGCAGAAGAGATAAAAAAACAAAATGCTAATACCGATAATACGCTTATAACTCCTAAAAAAGAACAAAAACAGGTTACAAAATCACAAAAAAATATTCCAAATATGCTTGCTTTTGAGGATGCCTCACAGGCCGACATCAATGCAGATTTGGGCGATGCACCTGCCGAAAAGGTACTAGAATCGCATGTTCACAAAATTACAACCATAGATATTGTCAATGTAGCTGATTCAAAATATGGATTTCATTATTTATTGAAAGACAATAAATTGACTCTTTATGGAAAATTTGATTTGTCAATATATGAAATTATAGAACGAAACAATAATACCGAAAATTCTTTGTATCTATTTTATAATAAAAATTACTATCTCCTAAAAGCTGATAATGGCAACATACAAAAACTTCGTAAATTAGAAGATGCCGAAATTATTACTGATCTATCAGACTCAAGAATGAATAGATAGCTTTTGTGTACAAGCAATATTCAAAGCCAACATATCATTTTGTTGGCTTTTTTTGTTAATTTTATAATTGAAACAATAAATGATGTTCGTGTTATTCGTCTTATTTATAATAATCTACCACTAATAATTTATAGCTTAATGTGGATTATTTTATGAAAATAAAACCTATTTTTATAGAATGGCAGCTAAAATTATAGGTATATTTTTTGCTTTATTGGTTTGTACATGTACTCATTCCAAAAATAGTAGTACTAAATCTACAACCAAAACTACCACAACTTCAAAATCAAAATCTGTAAATGAAATAGTACAAAAAGCAAAAGCCCACCTAGGCACACGCTACAAATCGGGAGGCAAAAGCCCAGATTCTGGCTTCGATTGTTCGGGTTTTACTTGTTATATTTTCAATAAAATGAATATTTTTTTGCAACCAACTGCATCTAGCCAAGCCGAGCAAGGTCGCCCTGTGTACTTAGGTGAGGCTGCTCCTGGTGACCTTATTTTTTTTAAAGGTGCCAATGCCAACGACAAAAAAATAGGCCACGTTGGTATTATAGTATCAGAAATTGGCCAAAAAATACTGTTTATCCATGCCAGCAGCAGCAAAGGAATCATGCAAAGTGCCTTAGATGAAAAATATTTTAAAGATAGATTTGTAAAAATCAGAAGAGTAATGTAAAAAACGCAAAAGTTTTATTATTACTAATTTTTCTTATCAATATTACTGCAAACCCAAGCTACACTGTCTTGCCAGGGTGTGTAGCTATATTCAAATTGTTTTATAAACTTACTGTTATCATAATTAAAATCAGAAGACGAAATAATAATGGTTTCTTTATTGATAAATTTTTTTTTCAATATCCAAGGTATAAATAATCTCAAGATATAATAACCCACAAGAGCCATATTTTTTTTGATTTCTATAGTTGGTGGTTTTTTATCAAATCTTTTGGCAATGGCACTAAAAAAATCTTTGTATAAAACTTTATGTCCATTAATAATATATCTTTCGGCTACAATATTACTTTTTAGAGTAAGATATACAGCATTTGCTACATCTCGCACATCAACAATATTGATGGTGCCTGAGGGATAAAAACGCATCCCTTGGTATATATTTTTGAATATTTTAGTACTTGAATTATTCCAATTTCCTGGGCCAAGCACTACAGATGGACACACCATAACAGCCGCCAGACCTTCTTCGATACCACGCCATACTTCAAGCTCGGCCTCGTATTTGGTTTTAGCATAGATAGAGTTTAGCTTCGACTCTGTCCATTTTGTGGTTTCGTTTGTTGTCGTATTTTTGGCATCTCTACCTATGGCAGCAATAGAACTAAGCATACAAAAACGCTTAATTTGATGCTTGAGTGCCATATTTACTACATTTGAAGTACCTTCTACATTTATTTTTTGTAATTGTATGGCCGATACATCGCCAAACGAAACTATGGCTGCACAATGTATTACCTCAGTAACACCAATAAAAGCATCGTCTAGCGAACCCAAATCTAAAATATCGCCATACTTTATTTTGAGGTTTGGATTTAAAATTTTTAAATTTTCTGTTTGGCTTGTAGAGCGAACCAATACACAAAAATTTTCTTGCTTTTGTGTTAAGAGTTGCACTATTTGGCTGCCAATAAGGCCTGAAGCACCTGTAAGTAAGATCATAAATTTATATAACAATAAAAAATTTGAAAAGCCCAGATTCTTATTTTTAGTTAATTATAACCCCTATCCCAACCATCCGCACAAAGCCTCGCTCAAAACTTTCGTTTTGTCGTCCAAAAGGGAAAGGGCTTTTTATAAGGATTTTTTTTTATTGCTTTTCCTAATAAAAAACTAAATGGGCTTTTTATTGAAAAATATTACTTCATCAATTTTTTGGATAAAGTAATAATCTCGTCTACATCTTTGGCCGTAAGTCCTAATCTGTTGGCAAATTTTACACAAAAATTATATTCTTTTTCGTGTATTTCGCCATCTATCATAGCAATATACACAGCATCGCAGAGCTGTTCTTCTTTATCGCCCAAATCTTCGGGTACTACAAAATAATGTTCATTGGGGTTATCGATAATTGCATTTACTTCACTCAAATTGATATTAAACTCCTCGGCTTTTTCTAATAAAAAATCTTTTTCATTGTCATCCATATTGCCATCGGCTGCTGCCATGGCTACTAAATTTCTGAAATGATCTATGTTTACGTTTTTGGGTTGCATCCGTTTTTTATTTTGAGAATTTGAAATCAAAAGAACAGTGAAATAAGATAAACGAGGGCGTTTTATAAATACATTTTACAAATACATTCGTTCATTCAATTTTTATCAAATATAAATATATCATTTAATGTTTGATATTTTATTTTTTAATATAAATAAAAAAATACTAAAAATGAACAGGGTAATTAAAAAATCAGAAAGGAATACTCAAAAAAAAATCCCAAATTTCTTTGGGATTTTTTTAAATTTAGTAATTAAGCCATTTCTCTTGGCTTAACTTCATATTTATCTATCAAAATAGTAATTATTTTACCATAAATGATGGCATACGATTTTTGAAGTGAAGCATATTTGGCTTTTAATCTTACTCCAAAGCGATAGCTTGCAAAATGTGGTTTTACAATTTCTTGTAGCAATACCATAACATATATCAAATCGCTGTTTCTCAAATTTAGTCCTTTGGAGTACATAAATTTAAGATTACGTTTTACCAATGCACGAGCTGTTTTTACATCATCAATCAAAGCAAAATATATATTTTCTAACATACGAATTTCGTATTCATATTGTACAAAAATATTTTTGTTAATCAATCTTTTGGCAATTTGAACATATTTATTCGATTGCTCTGGATCTTTGAACATATAATATTTGGCATACAACAAAGCCCCCATTGTGCCAGGACCTTGTTTTTTGCCTTCTACATACATTCCAAAATATTGGTCTATGATTTGTATGGCTTTTTGATTTTTTTCGGTAATGATAGCCAACTGTGCAAACCTAGATTGGTGATAAAAATCTGATTCTAACTCAGTTTTGTATTGTTCAAAAATAGTTGAATAGCTTTCAAACGCTTGTTCGTAGTTGCTATTCATATATTGCATTTCGGCAATTCTACATTTAGATTGAACCAGCAACGAAGCATCAAACATACCTTTATTATCATTGTATAAAGAAATATTTTTTTCTTGGTACTTGATTACCGTTTGTGGATCACCAACCGTTTGATGATAATACGTAGAAAGTGCTTTGTTGAGATAATAATTAGCTTTTGGATGATTTTCTTTTTCTAATTTTTGCTCAATCACGTGCAATTCTTTGGCTACTTCGTGGGCAATTTCTATTTTTTTCTTAGTAGCTTTCAACAAAGTCAATTTAGTGTTCAAAACACAACTTTGCACCATCATCTCATCGCCAAGGGTTTTATTTTTTTTGTTTTCTAAATATTTTTTACCGTATTTGAAAAGCAACTCCTCGTCCATATCTGCGGCAGATACTTTTTGCAACAACATAAATACATTGTAATAAAACTCTTCAAGGTTTAGATCTGAATGTTGATCAATAGTTTTTTCAAACAATAAAACCTCGTGCGTAAAATGACCATAAAGGTCTTTTTGACTCAAAAACAACATCAGTTCGTAGCCTCTTTCGGGTATCAAACCAGTGTATATTTTATCGAGCAACATCGAGCATATCTTGTAATAATGCGTATGCGTGATCTCTAGTTGTTTGGCTATTTCTTCAGCATTAGGTTCAACCTTATTGCGGTTGGCTAAAAAAATATCTAAAACGGCTTTTTCAACGCCTATAATTCTAATTTTGCCTACTTTGGCAATTTCTGCTGGTGTTAGTACATTAAGAAAATCTTGTAAATGACTCATGTGCTGAATTTTATGTGGATTGATTAATATTACTGAATTCGGGTTATTGTCAAATTCTTACGCAATATTAATAATTAGATATATAATAAAAAAAAAATTACCAATTTTTTTTTAAAATTTTATTTAATAGATACGTTTTATTACATAAACTGATTTTTCTGATACATAGTTTTATTACTTATACTTTTATTTTATAATAGAATATTAAAAAAACTTAAAAAAAATGTTACTATTTCAATATTTAATTGCAACATTTGTAGAAATTTTAAGTAAAAGCATATAAAAAAGTATATTTATGTCAAAAGTGGTAAAATCCATGTTTCTTTATTCTGATTTTGGTTTCATCAAATGGTTGCTATTAGGAGTATTGGTTTTAATTTTAATTTTTTAATTTTATAAATGAAATCAATTCACTCTACTTCTTTTGGTATCTGATTCTAAAATTAAATGAAACCTGAAGCGGTTTTGTTGTTATAGATTCAATTTTCAAGTTTCTTATAAACAATGCCTATCAATCCTTATATTTTAATTAAATTCAAACAATTTCTACTTTTTTAATGCCACACTATATCAAAGTAGAAAGAATCTTAATAAAATTAATTATTTGAATTTTTTTTATTCAAATTCTGTTTTAGCAATTTTCAATAATAAATAATGTTTATTGTCGTTTAGTTGAAATTCCTTTTAACCTCCTCCTTTGGCGAAAGACTAAGATAAAAGCAATATAAAAATGCTTAATTAAACGACATTGATATAAGGTTTATAATTTTTTTGAAAATTATAATCACTAATTAAAATACACTATATATATATGTGTAATTTTGTCTTTTTAATTTAAAATAAAATGTTGAAAAATAAAAAAATTCTGATAGGTGTTTGTGGTAGTATTGCTGCCTATAAAATTGCCATATTAATCAGACTATTCATAAAATCTGGGGCTGATGTCAAAATAATAATGACAGAAGCTGCTCAAGATTTTATCACACCACTTACTTTGGCTACGCTAAGCAAAAACGAGGTGGTGTCGGCCTTTTATGATAAAACATCTGGCTCTTGGGCCAATCATGTGGCTTTGGGTATGTGGGCCGATGTATTTGTGATTGCCCCTGCCACAGCCAATGAAATAGCCAAGATGGCCAATGGATTGTGCGATAATCTGCTAACAGCCACCTATTTATCGGCCAAATGTACAGTGTTTGTGTGTCCCGCTATGGATTTGGATATGTACAGACATGGATCTGTAGTAGCTAATATGCAAAAAATTAAAGCATATAAAAATATTATCCTAGATGCCGAAGAGGGTGAACTGGCTAGTGGGTTGCATGGGCAAGGGCGTATGGCCGAGCCAGAAACAATTTTATTAGCCATAGAAAAATATTTTACAACCTCTACATCTAAGCTCAAAAACAAAAAAATAGTATTAACTGCTGGCCCTACCCAAGAAGCCATTGATCCTGTAAGGTTTATCTCCAATCACTCTTCAGGCAAAATGGGCATAGCTTTGGCCAACGAACTCGCCAGACGAGGCGCAGAGGTTGTATTGGTAGTTGGGGCAGTTTCCAATGGCTTGTTGATGACCTGCCATGGAATAAAGATAATCAAAACCACAACAGCCAGCCAGATGTACGAGGCTTGTTTACCTTACTTTGAAAACACTGATATTGCTATTTTTTCGGCAGCAGTGGCCGATTATAGTCCAATAACAGTGGCCGACCAAAAAATAAAAAAATCAGATGAGATATTACATCTATCACTTAAAAAAAACAAAGATATAGCCTTTCAATTTGGAAAATTAAAATCAAAAAATCAGATTTCTGTAGGTTTTGCCCTCGAAACTCATCAAGCAGATACACATGCAAAAGAGAAATTAGAAAATAAAAATTTTGATATGATAGTACTTAATTCTATGCAAGATGATGGTGCTACGTTTGGATTTGACACCAATAAAATAAGTATTTTGAAAAAAAAGGAGGATTTTATTAGGTTTCCTCTAAAATCAAAATTAGAAGTAGCCATTGATATAGTTGATGAATTAGAAAAAATAGTAGTTTAACAGAAATCAACTAAGCATACATCAAATTGCAACCTCTAAGGTCAGATTGATTGATTCTTCCTATCACTTTGTAGGTATTGTTTGTAGATTTTTCGACCAAATCTTCGGTTTCTATAAAACAAACTGAATCAATATTGGCCAAATCTATCACATTGAGACCTCCTTTTGGCAGTTGATTACTTACCAAAAGTGGGTCTGATACATCTCTTATCAAGATTTGCATCCAAGCTGGAGTTTCAAAATGATGTCCATCTTTGGCGTAACCTTGCGAGAGCAATTCTGTCATGCCATATTCTGATGCAATGGTTGCGTTTGGTAATTTATGACGAATGATAGCATGTACTTCTTCTCTTATAAGTTCGTTTTTTCGGCCTTTCATACCGCCAGTTTCAATTATTGTAAGATTTGTGTTTTTGATGTTGGTTTGCTCAGCCCAATCAAGCAAAGCAAAAGTTACACCAAAAAGAAGTATATGCTTATTTTGAGAAGATAATTTTTTTATTTGAATATCTAAATCTTTAAAATTATATAAATAAAAATCTTGATTATCTTGACCAGTTTTAGTCATCAAATGTTTTACCATCCAAACCAAAGATGAGTTGCTGCGTTCTGAATAAGAGGGCAATAAAGGTAAAATAACAGTATTTGAAAGTTTAAAAAACAACTTCTCAAAAATATAAACAGAAATTTTATCATACAGTAAAGTATCTTTTACATAATGTTTGCTCGTTACTTGTCCTGTGGTGCCACTACTCTCAAATATTTTATTGTAAGTATTATTGCCAGAAATGATTTGATGTGTTTTGAAAAATGAAATAGGTAAAAAAGGAATTTCAAACCTGTTTTTGGGCAAGTAGTTTGGACCAAAAACAAAATGTGTAAACTGGCGATAAACTACATTATTATTGTATTGATATTGGAATGCTTGCAAACATTTATCATCAAAATTAGAGGAATTGGTATTAAAAATATCGCTTTTGAATTGGGAAACAAAATCCATTTACAGTTTAAATTTCTTAATTTTTGGGTAAGAATATAAACTATTTTTTTAAAAATTTCTCGGTTCTATTATCAATGTTTAGATAATATACGCCTTCTTTTAAAGATTCGCAGGGTATTTCTTTGCCTTTGCCTTTGTTTAAAACAGTGCCTTTTTCGTCTGTTATTTCATAATCAGTTCCTCTGGATAAATAAATTTTATTTGAAACTCGCTTAGGCCAAAAATTTACTTCTGGCAAAACCGACACAAAATCCACAACTTTTGAGTAAAAAGCTGTACCATCTTTGTCTACATATTTTATTCTATATTTATTGTTGCCAGAATGATGATTGGTTTCAAAAGTATAACTGCTATTAGATATAGATCCTTTGGAGGGAAATTCTTTTAGCATAATCCAGTTATTGTACACAAATTGCTCTACATACATTTTGTCGCCAAGTTTTTCGCCTTTGGTCGCCCATTGTATATTTACGTTGTCTACAACAAAGCTCGAAAATTGTAAATTACTATTTAATCGTATGACTTGAGCATTCAAAACTTTTGGCTTACAACCTGCCTTATGCGTTATTTTTATGCTTACTGGTTCGTTTATGTTTAAATGTGAAAGGTCTATTTCATAAGCACTAGATTTGATTTGACCCATAATCTTGGTATTATTCAGATACACTTCATCTGTACAAAAGTCTTTCATGTTGGGCGTAAAAGGATTTTGAACATACAAGTTTTTGCCTTGAAATGCACCATTTAAAATAAAAAAACTTGACGAGCCACTATCATCTTTTCCAAAAAGTGTAAAGTTTAGCGAAAACAGAAGTGTTATTAAAAAATTGAACTGAATAAAGACTGATTTAAACTTCATTTTTACTTAGATGTTACAAATTTGTCAAAAAATTTTATATTAAACAATTTTTTTTAATAAATAAATTACTTAAAAAATAATAAATAGTGGCAAAAACAAGTTTTTTATTGGAATAATACAATTTTTTTATAAATGATTAGATTTTATTAATATATTTATGTATTTCGTTTGGTTAATTATATCGAAATATGTTTTTTGATATATATATATGAAAAAGCCTTTGAGGTAACTATTAAATTACAAGCCAAAATAAATTCTCTCAATATCTTCCAAAAAAAGCTAATTAAATTAAAATATTAATTAATTTTTAGAACAGTATTATGAATTAAATCAGAATTTTAAATTGCTTAGGTTATAATACATTAAAATTAATATTTTTTTTACATTATTAACTTATATTACTCAAAACTTTGTTTTTTTGAAATTTCTTTGTTATGAAATAACCAATAAATGCTTGAAATAATAGATTGGACATAGATTTTAAAAATTGTCTTTATAAAGTAAGAAAAATAAATAAATATTAAAATTTTTACTTTTGCGATTGCTTACGAAAAGCAGCCTCACGAGCATCCGAAAATTCGTACATAAGATAGGCTCCCATTGCTACGAAAATCAAAAAAAGAATTAAAACCCCAACATACTGAAACCACATATCTATACGCTATTGAGTTGATTTACAAATTTAATGATTTTTTTGTTGATAAAAAATAAAATTACAGAAAGCAAAATTACACTTAGAATTGAAAATGAAGTCAAATACAAAGTTAGGGCAGAATCTAATAGATTTGTTTTACTAACTAAATACCCAATTGCACCACAATTTAACACAAACAGAGTGCAAACAAACTTAAACCATTCAGTAAGCAGTTTTATTCTTTCTTTGATATAATCTGGTTTGGCGTCCATGATTTCTCGTTTTATCTCACCTCACTTCCATTTTTAATTGTAGAAATTGGTTTTACAAAATCTAGTCTTCCATCAGCATCTTCTGCCATCAAAATCATGCCTTGAGATTCTATTCCACGAATTTTTCTTGGTTCGAGATTAACTAAAATAGAAACTTGTTTACCTACTATTTCTTCTGGTTTGTGGTACATGGCTATGCCACTCACAACTGTACGAATGTCGATGCCTGTATCTATTTTTAGTTTCAACAATTTATCAGCTTTTTCCACTTTTTCAGCTTCAAGAATTGTACCAATTCTGATGTCCATTTTCGCAAATTCATCAAAAGAAACATTAGGTTTTTGAGAAGCAGTACTTGTTAAAGTTTCTACAATTGGAGGAACTTCAACAGGTTTTACCAATTTTGCCATTTGTGCTGCTATGGCTTCATCCTCTATTTTTTCAAATAATAGTGCTGGTTTTCCCAATTGATGACCAGCTGGTAATTGATGATGATTTATTATAGTTCCTGAATTCAATTCATCTGATACATTTAACATTTTAAATAGTTTTTTAGCTGTAAAAGGCATAAATGGTTCCATAAATATTGCCAAATTGAAAGTTATTTGAATGGCAGAAAACATAATGTCTTTTGTTTTTTCTGGGTCTGTTTTAATTAATTTCCAAGGTTCAGTATCAGCTAAATATTTATTTCCAGACCTTGCTAAATTCATTAATTGCTGAACAGCTTCTCGAAATTTGAATTTTTCAATAGCACTAAAAATGCTTAATTTTCTGACAGAAATTTCATTTTCAACATCATATTCTTTAGATACAATTCCTTTTTGAATATTTCCATCTTCATCAACTTCATCAGCTGGAATTATTTTAGTGTATTTACCATTAGGTACTTTTCCTTCATAATACTTTTCAGTAAGTACTAAGACTCTATTCACAAAATTGCCCAAAATACCAACCAATTCACTATTATTTGCTGTTTGAAAATCTTTCCAAGTGAAATTATTGTCTTTATTTTCTGGTGCATTTGAAGTTAAGAAATATCTCAATACATCTTGTTTGTCTGGGAAATCTTCTAAATACTCATGTGCCCACACAGCCCAGTTTCGTGAAGTAGAAATTTTATCGCCTTCCAAATTTAAAAACTCATTGGCTGGAACTTCGTCTGCTACTTTGTAGCCTCCATGTTCGTGGCACATGGCTGGAAAAATGAGTGAATGAAACACTATATTATCTTTTCCAATGAAATGAACAATTTTTGAGTCATTCCAAAAAGAAGCCCCCTGCCCCCTAACCCCCGAAGGGGGAATTGCTGTCGCATTAAAATTTTGTAGAAATATCTCCTCCTTCGGGGATTGGGGGGCTTTTGTTGCGGCAGCTAAGCCCCCTTCGGGGGTTAGGGGGCTTGAGATTTTTTGGCTTTTTCTAATCCCCACATTATATTTTTCGAGATATTCTGCATCATTATGTTTTTCAAAATATTCGTTTAGCATAGAAATATAGCCAATTGGGGCATCAAACCATACATAGAGTACTTTTCCATCTGTATCTGGCAAAGGGAGTTTTATACCCCAATCCAAATCTCTGGTCATGGCTCTGGGTTTTAGTCCTTCTTTGAGCCAAGAATTGCACTGCCCAAAAACATTGGCTTTCCAGTGGCTGTGTTTGGCAATATATTCATCCAAAAATTCCTTTTGAATTTTATCTAAAGGCAAATACCAGTTTTTTGTGGATTTCTTAATAGGTTTTTCCCCACTCAAGGCAGAATGTGGATTGATTAATTCATCTGGACTCAAGGTAGAACCACATTTTTCGCATTGGTCGCCATAGGCTTTGTCGTTTGCACATTTTGGGCAAGTGCCTACTATATATCTATCTGCTAAAAATTTTTGTGCTTTGGGGTCATAGTATTGCTCTGTGGTTTCTTCTGTAAATTTTCCTTTATCATACAAAGTTTTGAAAAAATCTTGTGCTGTTTGATGATGCACAGGGTTGCTTGTACGAGAATATATATCTGGAGAAATGCCAAAACCTTCAAACGTATCTTTGATGATTTTATGATACTTATCCACTACTTGTTGAGGTGTGAGTCCTTCTTTTTCAGCTTTGATTGTGATGGGAACACCATGCTCGTCAGAGCCTGTTACAAAAACTACATCATCGCCTCGGCTTCTCAAAAAACGACTATAAATATCTGCTGGGATATAGCAACCCGCCAAATGTCCTATATGTGCAGGACCATTGGCATATAAAAGTGCAGCAGTAACCGTGTATTTTTTATTTGACATTTTTTTATTTTAAGTTTTTTTGTTTACAAAATTCCATTTTCAAGTTCATCTAAATACAGAAAATCAGGAGATTTTACACCTGCATCTTTTCTGATTTGAACCAATTTTGGAGATTCAAAAAAGGTTTTTGCAGCTTCATGCGAAGTCCAAACTGAAAAATGTACAATTTTATTTTCATCACTTTCTGATTTTAAAACCTGATATGATATTTCTCCCGCTTCTTTTCTAATTGTTGAAGCACTATCAAATACTTTTTTCCAAGCTTTATAATCAACAACTTCGTGAATAATTAAAACAAATTTCATGTTTTTTAAATAAAATTAAAATGGTTTTGGCAAAAGTAATTGTTTTCTATTTCTTAAATCTAAAAATATTTTATCAAAATAATTATACAAATAATAAAAGGTAAATTTATATATAATATTTACCCTTAAACACAGTCTTAAAAACCAAAATACAAACATTTGAATATATATCTAATTGAAGATACACGAATACAATGACAGATTTTAATTTTTATCTATAAATTTTAAAATCTAAGTCATTGATAATGAGGGGATTAAGAGAATTGCTAAAATATTTTTTAATTATTTTAATAAAATATTTTGGAGAATAAAAAACATCTATTACCTTTGCACTCCCTTTAGCAAACGAGTGAGAGGAAATAAAAACAAACATATTATAATTGCTTGTTTTTTAGGTTTATCAACCACATTTCTTAATTAAAAGTTATTAGTTTATAATAATGTATAATTTAAGAAAAAGTTCTTTGAAATAC
>JAAFIH010000033.1 GCA_013297755.1 Cytophagales bacterium | reverse complement strand
CTTTTTTTAGGGCTTCCGTTGTGGAAGTCCTGTTGGGACTTGTTATACTTCATATTCGTTTTTTTTTAGTATTTTTATTACACAAATATAAACATAAGTATCTGATAATCAATGGTTTATTTATTTTATTTTTAAAATATTTTCTTAATTAAATAGTGTTGCCTTCGGGGGTTAGGGGGCTTTTTAACCATTAACCGTAACTATCTCATTATCAATTAATTGAATCTTTTTTTTTATTTTACTCAATAAAATTAGTAAAAATACTCAATATATTATTTAAAATATTAGTATATATATAAATAATTTGAATATCTTTGTTGGATAAATATAAATAAGTAATAATGAAGAAAATAGAGCGTAGCGAAACTAATCTACTTCGCAAGCGAATGTCAGAACCAAGGCAGTTTTTGATTTCACTTTCGGGCCCCCGACAAGTAGGCAAAACTACTATGGTACTGTCGGTGCTCAAGTCACTTCAGATACCTTATTTGTATATCACGGCAGATGGAGTGGAAACCACCAATACACAATGGCTGGGTTTGCAATGGGATACTGCACGAGCAAAATTACGTATAGAAGGGCATCAAGAGCTTATCTTGGTCGTTGATGAGATCCAAAAAATTGGCAACTGGAGCGAAACTGTAAAAAAACTTTGGGATGAAGACACCATCAGTGGTATCAATCTAAAAGTGTTGGTGTTGGGTTCTTCTCGTATGCTGTTGCAACAGGGGCTCACAGAATCGATGGCTGGGCGGTTTGAGCAAATGTATTTAGGACATTGGTCTTATACAGAAATGCAAGAGGCTTTTGATTTTAGCCCACAGCAATATGTATGGCATGGCGGATATCCAGGGGCTGCACATCTGATAGAAGACGACAATCGATGGCGTGATTATATCAAATTTAGCTTAATAGACAGCAGTATCAATAGGGATATACTCATGCTAACTCGCATAGATAAGCCTGCTTTGCTCAAGCGATTATTTGAATTGGGTTGTATGTATTCTACCCAAATATTGTCGTTTAACAAAATATTGGGGCAGTTGCAAGATGCAGGTAATACTACTACTTTATCGCATTATCTAAAACTGGCCGATGATGCTGGTTTGTTGGGTGGCCTAGAAAAATACTCTGGCAGTGATGTAAAATCACGTGGTTCTATACCCAAATTTCAAGTGTATAATAATGCTTTGTTTGGCACACACCATTGGCATACGCTCAAAGAAGCACAACTAGACACCGTTCTTTGGGGTAGGGCAGTAGAGTCGGCCATTGGCGCCCACTTGCTCAATTTAAAACAAAAACATAGATACGAACTATACTATTGGCGAGAGCAAAACGATGAGATAGACTTTGTATTAGTATATAGAGGAAAAACGATAGGTATAGAAGTAAAAAGCAATAACTCTGGTTTGGCAAAAGGTGCCGATAAATTTAGAAAACTTTATCACCCTGACAAAATAATTTTGGTTGGGAATCAAGGTATTTTGTGGCAAGATTTTTTAAAAACAGACCCTACTTTGTTGTTTTAAATTGAACCGAAAAACAATTATTACAATTTTATTTTAAACCCATATTTTAATTTCTCCCCAAGTTGGAGAAAAATTATAGGAATGTAATTTTAATTTTTCGGTTTGAAATAATTCAACTTTAAATCCAATGCAAACGCATTTAAAAAGACATTAGTGATTTTAAAATACTTTTAGTTCAAAAATTATAGTAAACAAATCACTTGCTCCTTTGCGAAAAGTGTTAGGTTAGGGGTTTTTGAGTGATTTTTTTTAAATGTGTTTCCCCTGATTTAAATCACGTTTTTGGCGTGTTCTTTAAAATTTAAAATCAGACCTATAAGGTTTTAAAAACCTTATAGGTCTAATTTATTTTAAATATATTAAAATAGAATAAAATTTAATCATTTTAATATCTTTAAATTATCAAAACTTATTAATTTTACAATAAGTTTTAATTAAAAAAATCAAAAACATGAAAATTAAATTAATCAATATAAGAATTTTTATATTTATATTATTTTTTTTAACTGTTAATATTACTTATAGTCAATGTGCCATGTGCAAAAGCTCTGTTGAAAGTAACGCCAAGATTGAAGTTACCAACCGAGCACAAGGTCTAAACTATGGCATTTTATATTTAATGACAATTCCGTATATTTTATTTGGCACCTTAGGTTATTTTTGGTATAAACAAAGTAAAAAATCAAAAGCCGAACGACAAAAAATTGATTCAATTTTGAAAAAAGTTTCACAGTAAAGTTTCTTAATATTATTTTTTTAAAATTAAAAATTGTATTATTGCAAAATATATAACAACTATGTTTGTAAAAAATATAAATAAAATATTACTTTTATTTTTAAGTATCATTGCCTTACAATGTGCTAAAGTTGGCGAATTTGCAGAACCTTTTACCTACCCAAACACTCCAAAAGGAAATTTTGACTCTTTTTGGCATGGAATACATCAAAATTACATATTTTTTGATTACACAGATGTAAACTGGCAAAAAGAATATGATATAAATAAAGCAAAAATTACTAGCAGCACTACCCAAACACAGTTATTACAAATTTGCAAATCCATGTTCGACAAATTGATTGACGGACATAGAGAAATGACCATTCCTGCTTACTCAACCACTGATATTAGTGGTAAAGTTACTTCTTTTGAAGAACAAACTATTGGCGTTGATATACAAGACTTATTTCAAAAAAATCCTGCTATTAATACATTTGAGTTTATTCCTGTAAATTATTTTGCTGATCAACTCAAATCCGTTAAGGGATTAAGTCCTACCTCAAACAAAGTAGAAGAGGAAATATATTATGGTAAAATTCCAAATACAAACATTGCCTATTGCAAATTAAATTTTTTTGGAACTGCACTATCAGCCAATGCATCAAGTGTAGATGTGGTAGAATTTGCAAAATTTATCAATCAATCGCAAAAAAACAAATCACCATTAATCATTGATTTGAGGCTCAACTTTGGTGGATATGTAAATGCTTTTTCTGCTTTTTGTGGTATGTTTGTAGATAAACCTTATGAATTTGGGTTTAGTAAAGTAAAACTAGGCATGGGTAGCTCTGATATGAGTCCATTTATTACAGAAACAATTCAAGCTAACAAACTAGCTTATTTTTCAAATAAAATAGTAATTCTTACTAATAAATTTAGCATCAGTTCTTCAGAACTTACCTGCTTGGTACTCAAAGAGTTTCCTAATGTTACTATCATTGGAGAGCAAACTTTTGGTGCAAATGGCCCAATTTCAGAGGATAAAGAATTTACTGGTAATTTTAAAATGCCAAATGGTTGGAAAATACAGCTTGCCCAACGCATAACTTATGATAAAAACAAAAACATATTTGAAGGCAAAGGTATTTTACCTGATATTTCAATTAAACAAAGCCAAGAAGACGCTTTCAATGGCATAGATAACCAGCTTGATTATGCCATCAATTTTTTAGAACCCAATCCATGATTTATTTATGGATATCAATGAGCGTTTTATGCAAAGGGCACTCCAACTTGCTAACAATGGTTTGGGTGCTGTAAGTCCAAACCCACTTGTAGGATGTGTAATTGTGCACGACAACAAAATTATTGGCGAGGGGTACCATCAAAAATTTGGACTTGCACATGCCGAGGTAAACGCAATTAATGCTGTAGAAAACAAAGATATTCTGCCTTTTGCAACCTTGTATGTTACTCTAGAGCCATGCAGTCATTTTGGAAAAACACCACCTTGTGCTGATTTAATTATAAAAAATAAAATTCAAAAAGTTGTAGTTTGCAATCAAGATCCTAATCATCTGGTGGCAGGTAGAGGTATTTTAAAACTTCAAAATGCAGGAGTTGAGGTCAAAATCGATATTTTAAAGTCGCAAGGCGAATATCTAAATAGACGATTTTTTACTTTTCATACAAAAAATCGTCCATATATTATTTTGAAATGGGCTCAAACAAGCAATGGCTATTTGGCTAGAAGCAACTACAATTCCAAATGGATAAGTAACCAACAATCTAGACAAATCGTGCATTTGTGGCGTAGCCAAGAAGATGCCATTTTAGTTGGATTTAATACTGCCAAAGTGGATAACCCAACTCTTACAACAAGATTTGTAGAGGGTAAAAACCCAGTAAGAGTTCTTTTAGACCAACATTTAAAGATAAATCCTTCAAATCAAATTTTTCAAAACGAAGCCAAAACAATAGTAATAAATTCTTTAAAAAATGAAATAATTGATCACATTGAATATGTGAGTTCTGACAATAATCCAAAGGAAATTATGCATTTGTTATATCAAAAACAAATACAATCTATTATTATAGAGGGTGGAAGCAAAACGCTAAATCAATTTATTACTGCCAATTTGTGGGACGAAGCCAGAATCTTCAAATCAAATCATTTTTTTGAAAATGGCATTAATGCTCCTCAAATACATGGGAAATTAAAAGAAACTATTTTAATTGGCAACGACAGCTTAGATATAATTGAGAATAAATCAAACTAATCTTTTTTTAATTTTGCTTTGATAAGTTCTATAATTGGTGGTAAAATTGAAATAAAAATAATTCCAAAAATTACTAATTCAAAGTTTTTCTTCACGATTTCTACCCCACCAAAATAGTATCCTGCAAACAATAGTAGCACTACCCAAATGGCTCCTCCAATGATGTTGTAGGTAACGAATACTTTGTAATTCATTTTACCAACTCCAGCCACAAACGGAGCAAAAGTACGAATTATAGGAATAAAACGTGCAAAAATGATAGTCTTTGGGCCATGCTTTTCATAAAATTCATGTGTTTTTTCAAAATATTCTTTTTTCACAAAAGGTAACTTCATTGTCATTAATTTATCTCCTGTGAATTTACCAATGGTATAATTGAGCAAATCGCCAATAAAAGCTGCAATAAATAATAAAACACAAAGGTACATTATATTTAAGTCGCCTCTTGATGCAAAATAGCCGGCTACAAAAAGTAGAGAATCGCCAGGCAAAAATGGCATAATAATTAAGCCTGTTTCTACAAAAATAATGAGAAATAAAATCACATAAGTAGTGGTGCCATAAGTACTTATGATTTCACTCAAATGTTTATCTAAATGCAAAAAAATATCTAAAAACCCTTTGATCAATTCCATAAAAAATGATTTAACTTATTTTAATTTAAATTTAAAAACTGCTTTAAAATTAAATTAATTTTGAAAGTTTACAAAATTAATTCCAAAAAAATGGTTTTTATTTAACAAGAAAAGTAATAAATATGGAAATAAATATTGATATTTTACTACAAATACATCAATATTTAATTTTAATATATGGCACTCTTACTGATTCAATCTTAAATCTTGAGAAATTTTGGCCTCTAATATTTTTTCATCTAGTGCATCAATAATATCAACCTCAAATAAATTATATACTTTTTGGATAGAATCAGTGGTTTTAAAAGCATTGATTTCGGCTTCGCCTCTGAGCATAAACCAACGCTTTATACCATTTTTAATTTGACAATGCAATTCAATATTGTTACTTTTCAAGTAAGCATCTCTTGTTTCTATTGACGGAAAAAATAGGTTTCCACCAACCAGATGATAGGTGTTTTTTGATACTATAAAAACCGAATTTATGGGCAAATTTTTATCATTTGTAGCATCTCTCAAACTTGGGCTTGTAGATACTAAGTACATTTTAAGGGATTCAGGCTTTACCGATTTTGAAGTTCTCTCTTTGGATTCAACTTTTACCCATTGGTCTTTTTGGTAAGGTTCATAAATATTTTTAATTGCTATTTTATCTTTATTTATTACTGCTTTATTCAATTTTTGTTGCACTTCATAAGTCCATTTAGTGTCGCCAATATGTATATTTTCAAGGCTTGGCGTTTCAATTTCTATACTTGGAAAAACAGCTTTAATTTTTTTTGCTAATTCATCGGCTCGTGCTTTAGCAAGTTTAGAATTATTTTTTATGCTTGTTTTACCAATGATAGAAGATCCATCTTTGTTGATGTTGCAGTTGGGTAAATTTGGGTCAAAACTCGTTGGTATTTGGGAAGCACTACCTGTAATTTTCAAAGTTACTCCTTTACCTTCATGGTTAGTTCCCAAAAAAACACCTATTTTAGTAATAATTTGCTGAAATTGATACTCTCCATCGGCAGTAAAATCGGTCATATTGTTTTTGAATTGCTTAAATGCAGGTATTTCTAAATGTATATCCTCCAATTGCATCACATCAAAGTGAACTGATGTGGTGCTACGTCTGATAAGTGCTTTACTAGATGTAGAAATATTTAAAATTGCTTTTTTTCCGTCCTGTTTTTTTTCAATTTTTGATGGGCAAGATGTTTTTTCATTTCCAATTACTTTTTTTTTGGATTTATGTGTGGCCAATTTGGCATGAGATACAGAGCCAACCTTTTTTTTTAAAATGTTTTGAGAAAATAATGTAGAGAAAATACATAAAAAAAGAAATATATAAGTAGTTTTTCTCATCAAAATTATATTATTTTACTATTGATGTGCTAAATTTACAAAATTTACTATTACAAATTTATAAATTAAAATGTAATAAAAAAACAAATATTACAAAATAATCAAAACCTAATCTAAAAGAATTTATAATATTCCATTTATTAAAAAAAAATATTCGTTATTTTGCATCATGCGAATAGATATAATCACTGTCCTTCCCGAAATTTTTGCTGGTTCGCTAGACCAATCTATCATGAAAAGGGCACAGCAAAAAGGAATTGTAGACATTCATTTACATCAATTAAGAGATTACACTGCCAATAAACACAGGCAAGTAGACGACTATGCCTTTGGCGGTGGGGCTGGTATGGTTTTGCAAATTGAACCTATCTGGAACATCATTGAAAAATTGAAAACTGAAAGATTATATGATGAGATTATTTATATGTCGCCTGATGGCGAGCTTTTAAATCAAAAAATTGCTAATAATTTATCTTTATTAAATAATATAATCTTACTTTGTGGACATTACAAAGGTGTAGACGAGCGCGTACGACAATACTTAATTACCAAAGAAATTAGTATTGGCAATTATGTGCTTTCTGGTGGCGAATTGGCCGCTGCTGTGCTTTCTGACGCTGTTATACGTTTGTTGCCTGGCGTACTCAACGATGAAACATCTGCCCTTAGCGATTCTTTTCAAGACGATTTAATTGCTCCACCAGTTTATACAAGGCCAGTTGATTTTAAAAATATGAAAGTGCCAGAAATATTACTTTCTGGGCATCAAAAAAATATCAACGAATGGCGACACAACCAATCCATAGAACGTACTTTACAGCGAAGACCTGAATTGATAAAGAAAAATGATAATTAAGTTTTTATTTATTAAATTATTTTTTATTACTAATGTCAAGTAATTTAATCGTCATTCTTGGGCCAACAGCCTGCGGCAAAACTTCTCTTGCTACTCAATTGGCTTACGCTCTAAAAACCGAAATTATAAGTGCTGATTCTCGGCAAGTCTATCGTAAACTAAATATTGGCACTGGCAAAGATTTAGATAATTATACTGTCAATAATACTCCTATTCCTTACCATTTAATAGATATTGTTGATATTGAAAATCAATATAACATCCATCAATTTAAGATAGATTGTAATAAAATAAAAGAAATGTTAGCTCCCAAAATTCCCATTTTATGTGGTGGTTCTGGGTTATATATAGATAGTATTTTGAGTAACTATGATTTTTCGGCCATTCCTGTAAATGAAAATCTAAGAAGAAAATTATCTACTTTAAATGAACAAGAATTGATTAATTATTTTAAAAGATTACCTAAAACTGAATTTTCAGAAATTGCAGACCTCTCTACAGCAAAGCGATTGACAAGAGCCATTGAAATATGTACTTATTTGCAAACCAATACAATCGAAAAGCAAATTAATGAAACCAAACCTATCATTATTGGTCTAGATCCTCCACGAGAAATAAGAAGAGATAATATTGAAAAAAGGCTGATATATAGGCTCAAAAACGGTCTTTTAGAAGAAGTAGAACAACTTTTAAAAGATGGAATACATCCAGATAGATTGATATTTTTGGGATTAGAATATAAATTTATTACTGAATTTTTTCAAAAGAAATATACTTTTGAAGTCATGCAATCTTTACTTTGTATAGCCATTCAACAATATGCTAAAAGGCAAATGACCTATTTTAGAAAAATGGAAAAAGATGGAAAGCAAATCCATTGGTTTGATAACGGAAATGATAATTTTACTACAATTTTACAATTAATTCGCTCTTATATATGAATTACTGGCTTTTAAAATCAGAACCAGATGTGTATAGTTTTGATACATTATTAAATGAAAAAAAAGGAATTTGGGATGGTGTAAGAAATTATCAAGCACGCAACAATTTGAAATTGATGAGAAATGGCGATTTAGCCTTCTTCTATCATAGCAACATTGGTAAAGAAATAGTAGGAGTTATAAAAATAATCAAAGAATATTACCCAGACCCAACTGCTACCGATGGCGACTGGGTAGTGGTAGAAGTAGAGCCTTTTTGTAAACTCAAAAAACAAATTACGCTTGAAATGATAAAAAAAGACCTAAATTTGCAAAATATAGGCCTTATAAAGCAAAGTAGGCTTTCGGTTATGTCTATAAAAAAAGAGGAATTTGATTATATTTTGGCTTTGAGCGAATCATAATATTACTCTTCTGCAGATTGCAAATCCATAGTTTGTATGTGCCAATATATAAAAAAGATGATTGCACAGAAAAATATAGCAGAACCAATAAGCATAGAAGTTGGCATTTGGGCAGTAGTTTCTACGTCTATTTTTAATAAATTTTGATTTTTTAGATGTAATAATAGTAATGAAAATCCATTATTTGCTAGATGTCCAGCTATTGGAACTAGAATATTTCCAGTCCAAAAATATAAATAACCAAACAAAGCCCCTAACAACATACGTGGCACAAAACCATAAAATTGAAAATGAATGGCACTAAAAAGTATGGCAGAAATCCAAATAGCAAAATGAGAGTTCTTACTCCAATAATGAAAAAAAGATTGAAAAACGCCTCTAAAAACTAACTCTTCGCCTATGGCTGGAATAATTGCAATCACTATAAATCCAAATACAAATTGTGGCGTTGAGTTAAAAAATGTGATGTATTCTGTAAGAATTTTCAGTTCTGATTCTTTTTGCATAGCCCAGGTTTCAAATTCTTTTAAAAATGCTGGGAAAACCATATTTTGATTTATTTCTGCTATCCAAGTGATGGCTGGCATAGCAAAAATCACTGCTAATATAGCACCAAAAATATACAACTCTTGTGGCGATTGTGCCGAAAAATGTATTTTATTTCTATAAAAGTTACGCTCAAAAAAATAGGTGGCCACTATCATTCCTACCAATGTATTCATGCCTTGCACAAAAAGCAATACATTTTTGTACTCAGGATACGCATTTGGATTTGTAAATATAATTCCTAATTCTACTATTTTGGTACCCAAAAATGGTGCTAGAGCTAAAAATATCAAAAATTGAGCAATGAAAATTCCAGAAATTAAAAATCCTATATATATAAGTGCTAAAACTAAAGGGTGTTTGTCGGTTTTTGATTCTATCATTATTTTTTTTGTCAAATATACTTATTTGTTATCCATTTTCAAAGATTAAATCTACGAATACAAGCCAGTTGGTGCGAATATTTTTTAGTTTCTGTATTTAAAATTCCTGTACTATCAAAGGTGTCTATTCTTACTTTTCCGTGTGCATGAATTATTTTTTTATTTCCTACATTTATACCTACATGTATGATTTTATGATTTAGATTTTCAAAAAATAATAAATCTCCAATTTTTGTTTCTTCGATTGACAATATTTTTTGCCCTTGAGTGGCTTGTTGATATGCATCTCTATAAATGGCAAAGCCTAGCAATTTATATACTTGCTGTGTAAAACCCGAACAATCGATACCAAAACGTGTTTTTCCACCCCAAAGATATGGCGTATTTACAAATCTAAATGCTATAAAAAGTAAGTTATCATCAAAACTATTGTCAGAAGTTGGCATGGCTATATCGCCTTCAAAAATATAGTTTTTATTACCAATTTTAAAATTATATCCTTGCAGAAAAGGCAATACACATCCAAAATGTATCAATGAAGTTTCTTTATGAGATTCAACCATAGCTACATCGTCAAAACAAAATCTGTGATTAGTAAGAATATATGATTCAAAGTAAATATCCGAAACTTCGTTATGTTGTATGGCATCAATCCAACCCTCATAGCTATCGTACAAGATTTTTATTTTGAGCCATTTAGTATTTTCAGAAATTTCTATAACAGTGTATGCTTCGCCAAAAAGAAGCTGTGTGCAAAGTTCTGAAGTGTCTGCGGGTAGAGTTCTTACGGGTACAATACTTAAATTACAAACACCATAACAAAAATTATTCATATTTATATCAATGAATTAGTAGTAATAAATATATATATTACAGATAAAAAATTATGGTTTATAATGTTAATAAAAAGTAATATTTAAACATTTAAGTATCTTAATAATGCGTCTAATCTATCTGAATCGTGATGATGCAGAGATGTTTCATGGAAATTGGCTGCAATGGTATATCCAAATCTTTCAAAAGAGGCAATCAACCTACTCAAATCAGTTTTATTTAGTTTTAGGGTTATTTCAATTTCGTTTGTTTCCGCCTGATTATCAGACACATGCAGTGCCAAAACTTTCATTTCGTTTGATTCTACTATTCTACTTATTTCAGAAAGTGAGTAGTTATAATTTTTTACACACAAAACCAAAATACCACCTGGAGAATCAATAAATCCTATATTGGCGTAATAATTGAGCAAATCTGGTGCCGAAATACAACCTTCATATTCCTCGTCTACATTTAATACTGCTACTACATCAGTGTTGGATTGATGCAGTGTTTTTAGTGCCTCAAAAAAATGTTGATTTTCATAAATATGGTCGTCAGCTTTTTGCAAAATAATAGAACCTATTTTTGCTTGATCATCGTTGTCAAAAAGCATCTCTTCAGAAACCATACCCTCAAAATGTTTGCCTCTAACCACTGGCAACCAATACAATTTCGAATGTTCAAAATAGTCGAGGCCAGTGGCTACTGTATCCGAAACTTTGATGACAGGAATTGATAAATTAATAAAGTTGGCCGCTATCATACATTTTTATTTAATAAGTACAGGTTCTGACAAAAAATGAGCAACATATTCATTAAAAATTTCTGGATGTTCCATCATAGGGGCATGGCCACAGCAATCTATAAATTTAATTTCTGAATGACGAATCAATCTATTGAACTCGTGTGCTACTTGAGGTGGTGTAATAGTATCGTTTAGACCCCAAACAAGTAAGGTTTGTGCATTTATTTCATTAAGTTGGTTGGCCAAATTTTGCCTTTGGGCTGATTTTGCTATTGATACAATATTTAATCCTTTTCTTATATTATTGGTTATATCAAAAACCTCGTCTACTAAATCGCTACTTGCCATTTCAGGGTTGTAAAACGTATATTTTACACGTTCTTCTATGTATTTTCGGTCGCCTCTTTTAGGAAAAGAACCACCCATAGAATTTTCAAAAAGTCCTGAGCTTCCAGTAAGAATTAATTTATTTACCATAGATTTATGCCTCAAGGCAAATATCAAAGCTATATGTCCACCAAGCGAATTTCCTAAAATTGAAAAGTAATTTAATTGTAATTTATCTACAAATTTTTCGGTATAATTTGTTAATCCATCCACTGTTGCTTCTCTGATGGGCATATCAATAATGGGCAAGATAGGGATCACAACACGATGATGCATTGAAAATCGTTGAATCACAGATTCCCAATTACTTAAAGCCCCAAAAAGACCATGTAGAAGTAATAAAACTTCGCCATGACCTTCGTCTACATACTTAAAATCACCAATTTGCTTTATCTGATACTTCATTTTTGTTGCTAAGACAGCAGATATTTTATAATTACGTGCAAATTAATGGATTGTTTGTAAATTTGCAACCATGATTTTTTTAATTTTCAAAAATGAACAAATATAATAAAGTTGTCATCAAAGTTGGGTCTAATGTTTTGTCGGATTTAGAGGCTGGGATTGATACCAAAATAATAGAAAGTTTGGTTCAGCAAATTGCATTTTTACGTGAAAATTCTATCGACATTATCCTTGTTTCTTCTGGTGCTGTGGCTAGTGGACGTAACCTAGTGCAATTAAATTCTAAACTAGATACAGTGGCCAAAAGACAAGTTTTGGCTTCTGTAGGACAGGTAAAATTATTACAAAAATATGAACATTTCTTTTCAATCAATCAAATTCTTATTGCTCAAGTTTTAGTAACAAAAGAAGATTTTAGACAAAATAAAAATGGTCATTATTTTAATATGCGAAATTGTTTTGAGGCATTGCTCCAACATCGAATTTTACCTATTGTAAACGAAAACGATGTAGTATCAGTATCAGAGCTTATGTTTACTGATAATGACGAGCTTGCTGGATTAATTGCTACCATGCTCAATGCAGATGCGTTGATTATTTTGAGTAATGTTAATGGTATTTATGATGGCGACCCAAAACTACCAACATCTAAGATTATATCAGTGATAGATGATAAAAATGCTGATTTTAAAGGAATTGTAAGTGCCGAAAAATCCGAATTTGGGCGTGGAGGCATGATAACCAAATCTAGTATTGCCCGCAAAGTGGCCAAATCTGGTATTGCCGTTCATATAGCCAATGGTAAGGAAATTGATATATTAAAAAAAATAATTTTTGAACCAAAAGGTAACTTTGGCACTTATTTTGTGCCAACAAAACATGCTTCTAATACCAAAAAGAGAATAGCATTTTCTGACACAAAAGGTAAGATTATTATCAATGATGGTGCAGCATTGGCCATTACACAACAGCAAGCCAAAAGTTTACTTGCTGTTGGTATTATTGGTGTAGAAAATGAATTTATAGCTGGTGATATTGTGCAAATTGTAACTCAAAATAATGTATTGATTGGCATAGGAAAAGTTCAATTTTCATCTAAAAAAATTCTTGAAATTAAAGGTACAAAAGGTATGAAACCAGTCGTACATTACGATTTTTTGACTATTGTATAGAATATAATTATTTTAATATTTTTTATTTAGTATACATCATTTTAAAATAAATAATTATAGACAAATCAATTAATTGGATTTATTTTGTATATCTTTTTCTTATTTTGATATTGATTGTATGATAACTTTTGAATCTTTAAATTTAAACACTCCTTTGCTTAAATCGTTGAACGACAATGGATTAGCACACCCAACAGTTATTCAACAAAAGGCTTTTTCTCCTATCATGTCAGGAAAAGATGTTTTTGGAATTGCACAAACAGGCACTGGCAAAACGCTAGCTTATTTGCTTCCTTGCTTGCGAATGTACACATATTCCAAAGAAAAATTACCCCAAGTTATCATTGTAGTACCCACAAGAGAATTGGTAGTTCAGGTAGTCGATGAGGTTAAAAAAATGTCTACATACCTCAATTTAATAGTTGTGGGGGTCTATGGTGGTAGCAATATCAATCCTCAAAGGCTGGCTGTAAGTGGCGAATTGGATGTGTTGGTGGCTACGCCTGGCCGATTGGTCGATTTTATTAGTGATGGCACACTCAAATCTAAATCAATCAAAAGGTTGATTATTGATGAAGTAGACGAAATGCTAAACTTAGGATTTAGGGCTCAAATCAAACATATCTTAGATTTTTTGCCTCAAAAGAGACAAAATATTATGTTTTCGGCCACTTCAACAGACGATGTAGCGTTGCTGATTCAAAAATATTTTAATAATCCTATCAAAATTGAAGCAGCTCCTACAGGCACACCTTTGAAAAATATTACTCAAATAGGATATAAATTACCTAATTTTCATACCAAAGTCAATATGCTTGATTTGTTGCTAGCCAACGATAAAGCTATGACAAAAGTAGTAGTATTTGTGGCTTCCAAAAGTATGGCTGATGTTATTTTTGCTGAGTTAGAAACTTATTTTGGACATGAAATGAGTGTGATTCACTCAAACAAATCTCAGCCCAAACGCTTCGAAGCCATTGGTAATTTCAAGTCTGGTGTTTCCAGAATTTTGATAGCTACCGACCTCATTTCTAGGGGAATAGACATTGCAGAGGTATCGCATGTGATTAATTTTGATACACCAGAAATTCCAGAGCAATATATTCATCGCATTGGCCGAACGGGTAGGGCAGATGCCAATGGCATAGCCATTACTTTTATTACCAAAAAAGATGCTCCTAGTATAACTCAAATTCAAGGGTTGATGAAAAAACGAATCAAAATCATGGATTTGCCCGAAAATTTAGTCATTTCAGATTTACTTACAGAAGATGAAAAGCCAAATTTGTTCATGAAAAATATTGAAATCAAAACCCCCAAACGTGAAAATATGGGTGCTTCTTTCCATGAAAAATCAGAAAAAAACCAAAAAACGAATCAACATCTTACAAGAGGTGCCAAAATGAGATTAAAATATGGCAAATCAAAAACAAAGTCAGGTAAGAAAAAGTAATATAATTATTTTAAAAATTTAATTATAAGTTATTTTTAACATCAATTTATTTTCATAAATCTATATCTTTACCATATTCTCTAAGCATAATTCAACACACTTGAATTAAAATTTTCTGTTTCTGTAATTATTGAATGGCTAAAAGTATCATCACTTGGAATTGAAAAATAGACAGTTGTACCTGAGCCTTTTGTACTATAAATTTTGAGCTCTCCACCTAATTTGGCCACAAAAGAATGACAAAACAATAAACCAAATCCTGTTCCAATTTCGTTTTCGGTGCCTCTACTTGATATTTGTTGGTTAAATTGATTTAATGTTTCAAGGCTTTCTTTACTAATTCCAACACCATTGTCCATCACTGAAAAAACTACATTTTGTTCTTTTTTTTCAACATTTAAAGTAATTTTTGAGTTATTTTTAGAGAATTTTATTGCATTAGATATTAAGTTTCTAAACACCAATTCAATCATATTTTTGTCAGTCATCAATTCAAAATTTGTAATATGATTCACTATTGTAATATTTTTTTTAATTAAATTTTCGTTAAGTAAATCTAAACAACAGTCCAAAATTTCTAAAACATCAAAAGAAGTCTTATTTATTTTAAACTCTTGATCTTGCGAATTTGTCCAAACAAGCAGGTTTGTAAGCAAATTTATCTGTAAATGAGTATTTTCTCTTATTTTTTTAAAATGCAAAATTTTGTCTGTCTCTGAAATAGCGTTTGGGTAATCTACAATAATATCCAAAAAACCTTTAAGCGAATTTAATGGCCCTTTGATATCATGAGAAATAATTGAAATAAATACAGCTTTTAATTTATTTGATTTATTGAGTTTGATTTCACGTTGCTTTAGTTCTTCATTGGTGTCAGCAAGTAAATGGTTTAAATTTTGTAAGTTTTTATTTTGTATTTCCAATTCCGAAATATTTTTACAAATTGATATATACATGTTTAGAAAACCATTTTGAATAGTTTTTATTTCTTCAATCGAAGTATTGTTTGTGAACTCTGGTATATTTGTGTAATGGTAATCCTGTTTTTCGTTCATCATTCTTACAATCTCTACAATAGGATTATGAATAGATTTTGTAATAATATAAGAAAGTAAAAACGCTATAATAATTGCTAAAATTACTACATAAATAAAGTCAAAAACGATTTTTTTATACTCAATCTGTTCTAGTTCTTTAGTAGCATTTTGCAAAAAAGTTAGTTTTTCAGTTGTTTTCAAGAAGTAATATTCTGTTTTACCTTTTAGTCCATTATTATGGTCAATACCTATTTTGTTTTCAATAGAGGCTAGTTGAAAAAATAAATCAAAATATGATTTTAGTTTAATTGACAATTCTGGGTTAGATTTTACATAATTTTTTTCTAGGATTTGATTTTGTTTTTTTGACATACTTACAATATATTGAGTGTCTTTACGTATAATAAAGTCTTTTTCTACTCTTCTTAAAGTAAGTAAATCTATTTTATTGAATGAATCATAGTTTTTTTCAAGGTCATGAATGATACTTCTTAGTTCGCCCTCTATGCCATAATCTTTGAAACCTCTCTGTTTGTATAAATCAACTATTTTTGAAAAATTATTGATATAAGCCTGTAGATACAGTTGTAGTTCGCTGTAGTTTACATCTAAATTTCTGTTTTTGGAAATAGTAGTTTTTTTCATTTCAGTAATTATTTCAAAAAAGATTGAGGTTTCTTTTTGCATTTCTTCAAAATTATAGCTTTTGTTTGAAATATAAAAATTAGAATCTTTGACCTCATCGTTTATAAAATTTTTTTCTAATTTGTATATTTTAAGTTGAGATACTAGTAATTGATTAATATTATCTTGGTAGGCTTTTATTTGTTTATAATTTTCAAAAAGAGTCCAACTAAAAACGATTACTCCAATGATTAATCCTACAAATACAAAATAAGATAAAAGTAGTCGAGCACTTAGGGTTGTATATTTTTTTTTCATTTCTTATTAAGGTTAATTATCTAAATAATATTCAATTTTTCGTGAGTAATGCTTTTTTTTGTTCAAGTTATTACTTAAATTATTGTCTATAAAATCGTTAATCATAAATTCATTTTTCAGACTTACAATAGAGTTTAATCTCTCATTCAATTCGTTTATTTTAGATTTTAATATTATTTTTTCGTTGATAAAGGCATCTTCTATCGACAATTTTTGAATATTTAAGTTTTTAATTTCTAATTCTTTATCTTCTAATAGAAGTAATAATTCGATATTTTTTATTTTACTATCTTCTTCAAATAATTTTGTTTTACTATATATATCAGAATATTCAATATTTTTTTTGTTTAATAATTCAACATGATTTTTGCTTTCAAGAAGCAATTTTTCTGTTTTGATTAATAATTTTTCGTTTAAAATAGCTGATGCAATTAAGTCTCCACATTTTTCTAAAAATTTTATTTCTTCTGGTTTAAAAGTTTTGAAACAACAAATTTCAAATAAAGCAACAACTCTGTTGTCTGTCATAAAAGGCACTATGGCAATGCATTGGGGCGTAGTATGCCCAAGACCAGATGTTATTGTAGTATAATTTTGTGGCAAATCTGTTAAAAAAATAGTAGATTTCTCATAAGCACACTGACCAAGTAGCCCCTCTCCCAAAGAAATTGATTTAGTTTGATATTTTTTTCTGTTATATGCATAACAAGCTACTAAATCATAGTTTGTTTCATTTTCTGTGGATTGAATAAAAAATCCAGCTTGATTAGCTTTTAAGTACTTTACAATATAGCTTGTAATTTCATTATATATTTCAGAGTGGTTTTTTTTCTGAAATAAAAGTATAGAAATATGTTTAAGTCCATTGTCAAAATATTGTCTTTGAATATCTTGTTCGTTTTTTTCAAACACAAAGTTTTTTATCTCAATTAATTTTAAAGTAGCGTCATCGTTGTTACTTTTTGGAGTAAGTTTTATTTCTTGATTAAAATTCAAAATCGACTCCAAAGCCGAAAATGTGTTCATATAATTTTGTACTATTTTGTTGAAGTTACTCAAAGTATGGCTTAAAATTCCATTTTTAGATTCATTTTTTATTTCAAATCTTAAACATCCACTAACCAATTTTTCAGAAATTTCTTGTATGAATGATATTGGATTGATAATTTCTTTATTAAAATACTGTATAAAACTAATCGTAGCCAAGATTAATACACTAACCAATGCAACTAAAAAAATAATAATATAAGTCATCAAGCTTTTAGATTTATTACTAATCCTTTCTGTGTTTTCGCTCAGCAGCATATTTTGGGTGTCAATAGTTGCAAAGTTTGAAGCTAGTTCTCCAATCAAACCTTGATTTAATGTAAGTCCCATTTGTTTTTCTATTGCTACAATTTTGATGAAACAGCTATAATATTTTTCAATATTTATTTCTAAATCTTTATTTTTATCAGTTTTTAAAATATTTTTAAGTTCTGAATATATTGCCTCATGTTTTGGTATATAGGAAGTGTCTTTTCGTAAGAAAAAGTCTTTTTCATGCTTTCTTAGGTTGAGTAAAAGTAGCTTAGATTTAATATCAATTTTGTTTTCAATCTCGTGTACAGCTTGTCGCATCAAGCCCTCTAATCCTGTATCTTTAAATCCCCTAGTTTGTTGTAAATTATTTATTTTTTGTAATATAATTTCAATTTCATTTAGTTTATCTATAATATTTTTATATTCACTATTTTTATAATTATTACTTTTTTCAATTATTTTTTTTGTTTTTTCTATAATTACTTTAGATTGCTCTAAATTAGTTTTATTATTTTTTTGATGGTCTATATAAATGTTAAGTAAATAATTTTTAATACTACTATTTGCTTGATGTATATTGATCGAAATCTGTGAAGTTAGTTTTGAATAGTTTTTAGCCTCTTGGATTTTGTTGAAAGCTATCATAATTGTGATAGCTGATACCACAAGTAAAACTATGATTGAAACGGCAAAAATGTATATATAAGTTTTGTATAGACTTAAATTTTTCATTATTTTGATATTGTCCTTATATTCTTTAGATTTTTAATTTATCATAGCGGCAAATTTATACGCTTATTTTTTTTAAAAATTTTAAAAGCAGTTATTAAATTATTAATAATCTAAATCAAAATTTACAATATTTTAATATGTCTTAGGAGGCCAGTTAATACGATGGCATGATTATCATAATTTCATTTAAGTCATCATTTTTATGTTTTATCTAATAAATTCTTACAAAATTTACACAATCCTAACTTCAGCCTTTTTTTAGATTTAGAGGATATAGATTTTTGAATTTTTCTTTATATTTTTATGCAAAACAGATGCACTTTAAGTTTCAATTAATTCTTATTCTTACTTTCAAATTATTTAATTGTGATTAAAGTTTTAACTTATTCTGAAAACGTATTGCAGAAATAATTTTGATATATGATTTTTTGTAATAAAATTCAAAATAATATATCTTTGTAAACAATAATATAAGCTATGCTAACACCCTCACAACTCATCCACCAGATTCAGTCTATCATTACCAATAGCAAAGAAAGGGCCATTCGCTCTGTTGATTCTGAAAGAGTGTTGATGTATTGGCAAATAGGTAAAGTTATTTTTGAAGAAGAACAATCTGGTAAAGAGCGTGCAAGCTATGGCGAATTTTTAATAAAATCACTAGCTGAAGCCCTAGAACCTCAGTTTGGAACTGGGTTTTCTTATAGACAGTTGAATTTATTTCGACAGTTTTATAGAGCGTTTCCAATTGTGAACGCACTGCGTTCACAATTCAGTTGGACACATTATAGAACCTTCATTCGTATTGAAAACCAGGATAAAAGAGCGTTTTATATCGCTGAATCTGACAAAAATAACTGGACAGCACGTCAATTAGAACGTCAAGTAAACAGCCAATTATTTGAACGACTTTTACTAAGCAATAATATTAAAGATGTATTGGCAGTGGCCAGAGAAGAAAAACTTCCCACAGATGCCAAAGAAATTATAAAAGACCCCATAGTATTAGAATTTCTAGGTTTGAAAAGAGAAGCAACTTATTATGAAAAAGATATAGAAACAGGAATTATTACTCATTTGCAGGATTTTATATTAGAACTTGGTAATGGATTTTCTTTTGTAGCAAGACAAAAACGCATTCATATTGATGGCGATGAGTTTTTTATAGACCTTGTTTTCTATAATAGGCTCTTACAATGCTTTGTAATTATTGAAATAAAAACTAATAAACTTACTCACCAAGATATTGGCCAATTACAAATGTATGTAAATTATTACGATCGCTTTGAAAAACAAGATTTTGAAAACCCAACTATTGGTATCATTTTGTGTACAGATAAAAACGATGCAATGGTAAAAATAACTCTTCCAGAGAAAAATTCAAATATAGTTGCGAGCAAATACCAACTTTATTTACCAACAGAACAACAATTAATTGATGAGGTTAAAAAAGAAATAGAAAAATTTGATTATTTTGAAAATAAAATAAATCAAAAAGTGATATAACTTTGTGGGAATACATATCAATGTAGTTTACTTAATAATCAAATTGTCTTTCTCCTTTCTTGAAAGACTAAGATAGAGGCAATAAAAAATGTTTTAGTAAACAACATTGGATTATAAATACCAATTTTTTTTAAAAATATTGAGTAAAATATAATAATCGTTTTTTCTTTAATAATATTTTTTTGTAGATTCTAAATGAATCTAATGAAAATCTATTTCGCTTAAAACAAAAGTCAAGATTTTTAAATAAAAATAAAAGTTTAATTATTAATCTTTAATTTCTTGCTTATCAGGGTAGTCAAAATCTAAAAGTTTGCCTTTGGTTTGGGCTATTTCTTTCCATGTTTTTATATCAAAATCCATTTCTATAATGGCACAGGTGGGCATATCGCCAATTTCGGCTTTGGTAAGCGATTCGGCAAGGTAAGAAAATCCTGGATTATGTCCAAACATAATTACTGTTTGAAAACTATCGTCAAATTCAGAAATTTCATGTAAAAGCACTCTTACAGAGGCCTCATAAATATTTTCATTATAAATAATCTTATCAAAATCGTATTTCAATTGTTCGGCAAAATACTCAGCAGTAGATTTGGCACGCTGGGCAGGACTCGAAACAAAAGCATCAAATGGAATATTTTTTTTTGCAAATCTATTGCCCATTCTAGGAGCTATGCGATGGCCTTCGGCATTTAATTCACGATCAAAATCTTTTTGGCCTGACACAGAATGGTCAGATTTTGCATGTCGGACTAGGATGAGTTTTTTGGCCATTTGAAAATTTAAAGTTACTTTTTTTTAAACTTATTATATATATATGTGTTAAATATTTGACTTTGTTTGCAATTTTAAAATTTAATTGACAACATTTGCAGGAATATTTTTGAAACAACAGCCACAAAAATAATAAAATAATTTACTAATTCGTATTAAATGAAGAATTTAGTTATAGTAGAATCTCCAGCAAAAGCAAAAACCATAGAAGGATATTTGGGAGACGACTTTGTAGTAAAATCGAGTTATGGACACGTAAGAGACCTACCCGAAAAAGGGCTTGGGATTGATGTAGCCAACAAATTTAAGCCTAGTTACGAGGTTTCTTCTGATAAAATAGATACTGTAAAAGGACTTAGAAAACTTGCCGACCAAGCCGAAACAGTATGGCTAGCATCCGATGACGACCGTGAGGGGGAGGCTATTTCGTGGCATCTCAAAGAATCGCTAGAACTAAAGGAATCAAAAACGAAAAGAATTGTTTTTAGAGAAATTACCAAAAAAGCCATTCTAAAATCTATAGAAAACCCACGTAAAATAGATATTGATTTAGTCAATGCACAACAAGCACGCAGGGTTTTGGATAGGTTGGTGGGATATGAATTATCGCCTGTTCTTTGGAAAAAAATTAAAACGGGACTTTCGGCTGGCCGAGTTCAATCTGTGGCTGTAAGGCTTGTGGTGGAGCGAGAACGGGAAATTGATGCTCATACATCGGCTTTTCAGTTTAATATTAAAGCCATTTTTGAAATATCTGGTACAAAAAAGCTAGTAGCAGAGCTACCCACAAAATTTAAAACTGAACAAGAAGCCCTCAAATTTTTGGAATCTTGTATTGGTGCAAAATATAGTGTGGCCAATATTGACAAAAAACAAGCTACAAAATCGCCTGCTGCACCATTTACAACATCTACATTGCAACAAGAAGCAAGTAGAAAATTGTACTTTTCGGTTTCACAGACCATGGCTGTGGCTCAAAAACTATACGAAAGTGGAAAAATAACCTACATGCGTACCGACAGCACCAACCTATCTGAGGATGCTATCGAGAGTGCTAAAAACGCCATTTCGAGCGAATATGGAGACAAATATTCTAAACCAAGACGTTTTAAGACCAAAAACGAATCAGCTCAAGAGGCCCACGAAGCTGTGCGTCCTACCAATTTTACGGTGCATAGTGCTGGTGCCGATGCAAACGAAAAAAAATTATATGAATTGATTTGGAAACGTGCCATCGCTTCTCAAATGGCAGATGCTGAAGTCGAACGCACAACTTTGAGCATTAATATAAGTACAAATAATCAAAATCTAACAGCCTCAGGTGAGGTTATCAAATTTGACGGTTTTTTGAAAGTATATCTTGAGTCAAACGATGATGAAAACGAAGACGAAGAGGGCGGAAGTACTACATTGCCACCACTAAAACTAGGCGAAATATTACAACTTGGCGAAATGAACGCTACTCAAAGATTCTCGAGACCTGCCCCAAGATACACAGAGGCAAGTTTAGTCAAAAAACTAGAAGAACTTGGCATTGGGCGACCATCTACGTATGCTCCCACCATTACTACTGTGCAAAAACGTGACTATGTAGTGAAAGAAAATCGTGAAGGTAAAGATAGAAATTTCAAAATTATTACGCTAAAATCTGATAAAATATCTGAATCTATAAAAAAGGAGGTATTTGGAGCCGAAAAAGCCAAGTTATTCCCTACCAGTTTAGCTATGGTAGTAAATGATTTTTTGGTACAAAATTTTGATAATGTGATAGATTTTCAATTTACAGCCAAAGTTGAAAAAGAATTTGATGACATAGCAGAGGGCAAAGTAGATTGGCAAAATATGCTTGAAGGTTTTTATACCGACTTTCATAAAACCGTAGAATTATCTGAATCTATATCCAGAAAAGATGTTTCGGCAACAAGATTGATAGGTCTGCACCCCGAAAATGGCAAAAATATGTACATTAAACTGGGCAAATATGGTGCTTATGTGCAACTTGGCGAAAACGAAAATACAGAAGAAAACATACCAAAGCCACAATATGCCAACCTTAAAAAAGGTATGTTGATGGAAAACGTAACCGTAGACGAAGCCCTAGACTTGTTTAAACTACCTAGAATTTCTGGCGAATTTGAATCTAAACCTATGAAAGTGGCCGTAGGTAAATTTGGCCCTTATGTACAACATGATGCTAAATTTTATTCTCTTACAAAAACTGACGACCCTATGTTGGTTTCAGAAGATAGATGTATAGAAATAATTTTGGCCAAAAGACAAGCTGAAATTGATAAATTTATCAAAGATTTTCCAGAAAACCCAGATATAAAAGTACTCAATGGACGCTATGGCCCATATATAGTGGCTGGAAAATTAAATGTCAAAATACCTAAAGATATTGTTCCAACGGAACTTACATTAGAAAAATGCTTAGAATTGGCAGCAGCAACGGCCGAAGCACCTCCTAAAAAGGGTAGATTTTTCAAAAAAGCTACTACACCAACTGAAACAGCACCCAAATCGGCAAAACCATTTAAGAAAGCGGCTTCTTCTAAAGTTGAAAAAACTAAAATCAGCTCTCCAAAGAAAAAGTAATATATTAGAACTCATATTTAAAATTATTTTAGTAATAAATTTAAGATAAATAAAATGACAAATACTATCCCTCAACTTGTAAACGTATATACAGAATCTAATCCTAATCCTCATTCTATGAAGTTTATGGTAGATTTTTTACTACTACCCGAAGGCAAAAGTATTGATTTCTCCGGCCCGATGGCTGCTGCAAGATGTCCTTTGGCCTTGGATTTGTTTAGATATAATTTTGTAAAGCGAGTTTTTATTTCATCTAATTTTATTACCATTACCAAAGAAGAAGCCACCGAATGGCCAGAGGTAGCTACTATTTTAAAATTATTTATTAAGGGATATTTAGAAGAAGGCAAACCCCTCTTGCTTGATGAACTCACAAGCGATACAAACCCAGAGGATTCTGAGTCTGTAAAAAAAATTAAAGGTATTTTGGATGAATATGTACGACCAGCCGTAGAATCTGATGGAGGAAATATTATTTTTCATTCCTTTGAAAATGGAACCGTAAAAGTCCAACTTCAAGGGGCTTGTAGTGGCTGCCCATCGTCTACAGCCACCCTTAAAGGGGGCATCGAACGACTACTTATGTCTATGCTACCAGAGGTAAAAGAAGTAGTAGCAGAAGGTATTTAGCAACTATTGTAGGTAAGGTTAAAGGTAATAGGTTAAAGGTAATAGGTTAAAGGTAATAGGTTAAAGGTAATAGGTAATAGGTTAAAGGTAATAGGTTAAAGGTAATAGGTAATAGGTAATAGGTAATAGGTAATAGGTAATAGGTAATAGGTAATAGGTAATAGGTAATAGGTAATAGGTAATAGGTAATAGGTAATAGGTAATAGGCTGAATGGTAAAAAATTGAGCATACAGCTTATTTTTCTATCTGAAAATTTTGAAATACAAATTTTGAAATACAAATTTGAATTTCAGTTTTGAATTATAATCTTAAATTCTAAAAATTTATAATATTTTTTTAAAAATTTAATCAAAAAATTTTAAATTTACTAATATTAACCATTAACCATTAACCATTAACCATTAACCATTAACCATTAACCATTAACCATTAACTATTAACCATTAACCATTAACCATTAACCATTAACCATTAACCATTAACCATTAACCATTAACCTTAATATAAACTTGCCAAAAATAGCTATCATACATGAATGGTTTGTAGACTACTCAGGTTCTGAAAAAGTAGTAGAACAATTACTCAACATCTATCCTGAGGCAGATTTGTTTGCAGTAGTAGAATTTTTGCCCCAAGACCTCAAATTTTTTATAAAAAATAAAACCGTAAAAACCACTTTTATTCAAAAATTGCCATTTTCCAAAAAATGGTATCGTAATTATTTTCCTTTGATGCCCTTTGCCATCGAGCAATTAGATTTGACAGGTTACGATATCATCATTTCAAGTAATCATGCAGTATCAAAAGGAGTACTTACTAATTCCGAACAATTACATATTTCTTACTGCCATTCTCCAGTACGCTATGCTTGGGATTTGTACCATCAATATTTACGAGAAGCCAAACTAGGCTGGGGATTAAAAGGGCTTTTTGCCAGATTATCACTTCATTACCTAAGACTATGGGATGTGGCTTCGTCCAATAAAGTCGATTATTTTGTATCAAATTCTGATTTTATTGGTCGTAGAATCCGAAGAGTGTATCATAGATTTTCTACAACCATCTACCCACCTGTGGACACTACAAAATTTGAATTATGCGACAAAAAAGAGGATTTTTATTTGACAGCTTCTAGGTTTGTACCCTACAAAAAAATAGATTTGATAGTAGCTACTTTTGCTCAAATGCCTGACAAACAACTCGTTGTGATAGGGGATGGGCCTGATTTCGAAAAAATAACTAAACAAAAATATCCCAATATTACCTTTCTTGGGTTTCAAAGTTTTGAAGTATTAAAAAACAATATGCAGCGAGCCAAAGCGTTTGTATTTGCAGCAATCGAAGATTTTGGCATCACACCAGTAGAGGCTATGGCCTGTGGCACACCAGTATTGGCTTTGGCCAAAGGTGGTTGCAAAGAAACAGTAGCCAATGGCATAAGTGGATACTTATTTGAAGATCAAACCATAGAAAGTATTACTGAATGTATCATAAAATTTGAAAAAAATTACGAAATATTCAACCCAAGGACTATAAGAAAACATGCAGAAAAATTTGATATTGTAAGATTTAGAAATGAATTTGATATATTTGTAAAATTAAAATATCAAAAATTTAAAAATTCAATTCAATAATGACAGCTTGTATTATTTTTGGTGGTTCTGGTTATATTGGCACTAAGCTTTCAGAATATTTATTAAACCATGCTATTTTTTCTACCGTTTACATTGCCGATATTAAAGAATCGCCTTTAAAAAACAATGAAAATGTAATTTTCAACTTTATTGATGTACGAAAACCTATACCAATATCTATTTTAAAGCATCCAGTAGAATGGATTTTCAATTTTGCAGCTATTCACCGAGAACCTGGCCATCAAAGCCATGAGTATTTTGAAACAAATATAGCAGGTGCCGAAAATATTACTTTATTTGCCGAAAAAGTAGGGTGTACTAATATTTTTTTTACTTCAAGTATTTCGCCTTATGGGCCTACTTTGAGCCAGACAGACGAGTATTGTTTGCCACAACCCAATACTCCTTATGGCGTTTCTAAACTTAATGCAGAGTACATTCACAAAATTTGGGCCGAAAAAAATAACATTCATAAATTGGTTATAGTAAGACCTGGCGTAATATATGGGCCAGGCGATCCTGGCAATATATTACGAATGATAAAAGCTGTGAAAAAAGGATATTTTTTCTTGCCTGTATCACCAAAAATAAAAAAATCTTACGGATATGTATTTGGTCTTTGCGAAAGTATTGTGTTTGCTATCAATAGTTCTCCCAAAATTTTTACATATAATTATGTAGAAAAAGACACTTTGCCTCTGGGCAAAATGATAGAAACAATAAATAGAAATCTAGGAACAAATGCCAAAATCATACGAATACCAATGTTTCTGCTAAAAATTGTTGCTACAATTTTACACAAAATAAAACCAAATCTGAATGGCATTCACCCAGAAAGAGTAAAAAAAGTGGCCAGGCCTACACATATTTATCCTAAAAAACTGATTGAAATGAATTTTGAATTTAATTACGACTTTGAAAAATCGTTGATAGATTGGAAATCTAAGTCGCCACAAGATTTTGAATAAATATTACCTTTTACTTTCATAAAATATAAAAAAATGGAAATAAATATCCCCAAAACAAACCAAAAACGTATAGTAATTGTAGGAGCTGGTTTTGCAGGTTTAGAACTAGCTACTCAATTACAAAAATCTGACTATCAAGTAATAATATTAGATAAAAACAATTACCATCAGTTTCAACCCTTGTTTTATCAAGTGGCTACTGCTGGTCTTGAGCCAAGTGCCATTTCGTTTCCATTACGTAAGATATTTCAAAATAAAAAAAATATCCATATTCGTATTGCCTTAGTATATGGGGTAGATACTTCATTAAAAATCGTAAATACAGATTTAGGAGTAATAAATTACGATTATTTAGTATTGGCTATGGGTTGCGACACCAACTATTTTGGCATGAAAAATATTGCTAATCATGCAATTCCAATGAAATCAGTGTCAGAAGCATTGTATCTCCGAAATTATATTCTACAAAACTTAGAAAAAGCACTCATCGAAACCAACCCAGAGGTTAAACAAAAATTGATGACAATAGTAGTGGCTGGTGGTGGGCCTACTGGGGTCGAAATTTCAGGAACTTTAGCCGAAATGAAAAAAACAATTTTACCTAAAGACTACCCCGAACTAGATTTTTCGGAAATGAATATTTACTTGCTCGAAGGTTCTTCCAAAACGCTTGGCACTATGTCAGATATTTCAAGCAACAAATCTCAGCAATATCTCGAAAAATTGGGTGTTATTGTAAAAACAAATATTAGAGTTTTGGATTACGATGGTCAGTTTGTGATTACAAACACCGAAAATCCAATTCCTACACATACCCTTATTTGGGCTGCTGGGGTTGCTCCAAACAAAATTAATGGTTTGCCAGACCACATATATACGAAAGGAAATCGTATCAAAGTCAATGATTTTAATGCCATCGAGGGCTTTGATGAGGTATTTGCACTGGGTGATATTGCTTGTTTAATGGAAGAAAAATACCAAAATGGCCACCCTCAAATGGCACAACCTGCTATGCAACAAGGCAAGAATTTAGCATATAATTTTATCCAAAAACTCAAAAATCAGCCACTTAAACCATTCAAATACAAAGATTTGGGTAGTATGGCTACAATAGGTCGCAACTTAGCTGTTGTGGAGCTACCCTTTATTAAATTTCAAGGTTTTTTTGCATGGCTTACCTGGATGTTTGTGCATTTAATCTCCATTATTGGGGTCAAAAACCGTGTTTTGATCTTTATCAATTGGGTTTGGAATTATTTTACTTATGATCAATCGTTGAGGTTACTTATAAAGCCACGAAATATAATTAAAAAAGAATAAACTAGATGTAACAAGAATACCCAATTTTAGTACAAATTGATTAAAAAATCACTAAAATATGGCGAAATTTGTAATTTTCAACATCTATTACTATCTAAGGTTAAATTCCCAAATACAAAATTTTTGGGGCTTTACCACTTTTTTGAACTGTAAATGTGGAATGGCTAAAAAATAGAAATTTTGATTTTTAAAAGAAATACCAACAAAAAAGCCTTACAAATTTGATTCGTAAGGCTTTTTATGTTACTTTTAGATGTCAATTTAAGTATTTAACTACCCGAAAACCAACTCTAAATGTAGTCCTAAGGGAACTAAAACCTTATACTTTATAGTACAATATCTAACTATCAATACTACTGACTATCAAGTAGTTATGAATTTATTGTGTTAGATAAATACAAATGTTGTTAAATAAAGTTAGTTATATTTGTCAATGTTATTATCAATTAATATATTTGCATAAACAATTACAAAAAGAACTTGAACCTAAAAAAACTAAATATTTCATTTTATTTGCTTACTCCCAAAGCCAAAAGCCAAAGTATTGTTTATGTTTCAATATCAAACAAAGAACTTGGTAGGATGCGTTTTGCAACTGGAATGAATTTTATTACAGCTTATTGCAATAGTAGAACTGGAAAACATAAAGATTTAGTAAAAAAAGGTAACGAAATGTATTTTTTGTATTCAAGTGCTTTAAAAACAAACGAAACACTTTTGGCAAAAATTCATACCGAATTTGAAAGTTTACAAAAGCCTTACACCTTAGAACAAATCAAACTGGAGTATTACAAGCGAATAGAAAAAACTCCCAAAGAACCCGAAATGTCTTTGGAGATACTTTTTGACTTATTCATTACAAAAAATATTGAATCTTGGACAGATGGAACGCTCGAAAGCATTAAAGCCACTCAAAACCATTTAACCAACTATCAAACCAAATACAAAGCCCTAAAATTAGAAAACTTGAATTTATCATTTTGGGAGCAAATGAGAGATAAATATTTTGTGAGTGATTTGGGCTTTAACAATAGCACCACAAACAAGTACCTCAAAAAGATTAAGCAATTTTTGCGTTTTGGAATCAAAGAAAAGCATTTACAAGCTAGTATCAATGTAGATGACTTTGATTATTTAGATACACTAGAACCCTTTAAAATAGCTTTAAAAGAAAGTGAAGTAGAAACACTTGCAAACTATGATTTGAGCCAAAACAAAAGGCTCGAAAGCGTGAGAGATTTATTTTTACTCGAAATACTTACAGGGCAAAGATTTAGTGATTTGGATAAAGTGCTTGATAAAAATAATATTACCGAAACTGAAATAAAAATCTACCAACAAAAAACAAACGAACTGGTAAGCATACCACTACATCCAAAACTAAAAAAGCACCTTACGCTAATCAATGAAAAATACCCAAAGGGCTTACCTATAATTTCAAACCAAAGATTTAATGACTACCTCAAAGAAGTTTGCCAAATGGTAGGATGCTTTGATAACATTCATGCTTGGGTTACCATGAGTGGCAAAACCAAAACCACGCAAACCGATTTTAGATACAACCTAATAAGTAGCCATACAGGTCGTAGAACCTTTTGCACCCTTTCACTCATGCAAGGTATAAAACATGAATTGATTATGAAAGTAAGCGGACACCGCTCATACGAACAATTTAAAGACTATGTAAAAGTAGATGACACAGACGTACAAAATGCTTACCAAAAATTTTAAATAATATGCCAAATAAACTAGATTACACAAAAGAAAAGTTAAAAAAAACACTTTTGGAATTATCAAAAATGGACGGTTATGAAAATCCATCAACATATCTCAAAGAAATGCTAACAGAAGTAAAATCGTTTGAGGATAAAGATTTTACTATGGTATTTATTTTGAACGTACACCGTATTTGTAAAGAAATTCAACACGAATTTTGGAGCGAATCACATAAAAAAGATATTACAAAATGGCTTTATGATAATTGCTTTTTTAGTGCAAATAGACTTATTGTAGATGGATTAGACGATGATGGATTACCAAACATAAAAGAAATTCATTTGTTTTCAACTACTTGGGAGTTAGATAATTCAAAAATTACCACACCAACACCCGAACCCAAAAAGACTAAAAAACAAATAGAAAAAGAACAAACTTTAGAGGATGTATTAGGTACAGAACGATATAATTTACTTTTAAAATATTTACTCGAAAAAAGAAAAACACTTGAAAGTAATCCTGTAGTAAGCCTGATAAATGGTAAATATCTTTGGAATAAAGTGAATTACAAAAGTCCTATTGCGACTGAATTAGTAAATTTATTTGTCAGTCAAAAGTATTGTAATTCACAAACAGCACCTATTTGGGTTGCAATTTTCAAAAATACATTTAATGTAGATTTCATAAATGAATCGTTTGAACCAACTAGACTAAATAATGTATCTCTGGACTTTTTCAAAGACCTAAACTTGGATTTGATAATTAAGTAAAACCTAAAACCTCACTTCTAGCAATTCTTTTGCCAAAGATTGCACACCGTAAAGTATTCGCTCGGATTGCTTTTTTGATGGATTTTTGATACCCTTTGCGTATTGTGCCAAAAGGCTTGAGTTTATACCAATTCGTTTTGAGAGTGCCTTTACATTGATTACGTTGTAATACTCAAAAAACTGGCTCATATCAAATTTTAGGTTAATATCATTTTCAGATACTTTTATGTTTACTTCTGAAAAGTAAAGATTTAGGGCTTCAATGATATTTTCTTTGATTTCCGCAATCGTACTACCAACTGTAAATACTGGATGTTGCTCTGCAAATGCAGAGTACCCTGTATTGGTGCGTTCTATGATTATATCTATTTTCATTTTATACCTGCTTGTTTTTTTAGTTTCTTTTCTAATCCCTTACCTACCTCATGGCTACCATGATTTGGAAATACTATATTTGGTTTAATGGTAGGATGTGTTAATGTGATATGACTACCTGCTTGTCTTAATTCCATCCATCCGTTTTGTTTTAGCAATCTTAGCAACTCACTAGATTTCATTAAGTATATTTTATATTACAAATATACGCTAAAAAGTAATCATTGTTATACTTTTAATTAAAAACTGGTAAAACTGGCAAAACTGGTATTTTTAAAAATACAAGTTTTGGCTTAAAAATCTATATTTTTTCGCTATACTATTGCAACTGAATTTAAACAAATTTCAGTTATGATACCACAAAGCACCAATCCCTTTGATATTATTATAGAACAAAATAATACTATCATAAACAGGTTACAAGCCTTAATAGTAGCCAAAAACAGCCCTCAAATTTCAATGCGTGATATTGGAGATAATCGAACCCGATACATGACTTTAACTGAAATTTGGAAACAAAAACTAATCTCAAAACCTACATTTTATAAATTACTCAAAGAGGGTAAAATTACGATGTATAAACTTGGGGAGCGTTCCTATGTAGATAAATTGGAGTTTGAAAGTGCCTTTAAAAAAGTAGAATTATCACACTAAAAAAGGACTGCTAACATGAAAACGAATCATACAAACAGCCCTGCTTCTATTGAGGATAGAAAGGATAAAGGTAACGATTTTGCAAACCAACTGCAAACCATATTTCAGTATTTATCTGAAAATGTTGCAACTGCTTCTATGGTAAGCGATGCTACTGGAGTGCCACAAAAAAACATTTGTAGGTACAAACGTGATTTAGAAAAGGCAAATAGACTTTGGGAATTAGAAAAAAAAATATGCAAAAAAACAGGCTTCAAAGCATATTATTTGACAACAGACCCAAACAAAGCACCCAAAGGAATTGCACAACTAAACCTATTTAATCCATGAAAAAGCCCGAAACCAATATTAGGGCTTTTCTTAAAGCCTTACCGCATTTACAACCATTGCAAAATCACTGCATGGCACTACTTGCCAAAAAGTTTGATGTACCTCAAAGTACAATTTTAACATTTTGTGATTTGTATAAAAAAACCATTAACAAATAAGCAATTATGTACGATGGTTTTAAATTGGAATTACAAAAATATTACAAAGAAATATTACTTAAAAATGAAAATTTGGACTGGAAAACTACCGTATCAAAGCATGGAGAAATTTTAGAACAAAAAGCAATTTATCCAACTGGAGCGATAAACCCTTTGCTTTATTTTGAAATAAAAAACAACTACATAGAAGTAAAAGGCTCGTTTCATAAATATTTTGAGAATGGCACTAATTGCAATCATTACAGCTATGCTTATTTTAAAGCTACTTTAAATGACTTCAATACAAAGTTTGGTATTGGACTTGATGCAATCGTACACAACTTAGAATTTGGTTTAAATATCGAATTACCAAAGCTAGTTGCAACCGAAATTATACAGGCTTGTATGTTGTATAAATGCTATGAGTTCAATACCGAATATTACAAAAATGGAATAAATGGAATAATGAAAAGTTGTAAGCTAAAACAATACATTGTAAAAATTTATGACAAAGGCTTACAGCAAAACAATACTTCAAACCTTTTGCGGATTGAAAAAAAATTTATCAAAATGCAAAGACTAGGTAAGTCAATTACTTTGAGTACACTTTTGGAATCTAAATTTATCAAAGATGTTTCAAACCATTTATTAGAAATGTGGAACGATGTAATTTTGCATGAGCCAAATGTGGAAGTCAAAAAACTTTGTGTACCAATGCAAAAAATTTACCACAACTGGAGCGATATAAATTATATTCGTAGATTAGTAAATACTGAAAAAAGAAAATTCAAATACGAACGTAGTAGATTGAAAAAAATAATTTCTGAAAATTGTACTAACTCAAAGCATAAACTAATTTATGAAACCATGTTTGAGCAACTGATAAAATTAGAAAAAACTTGTACCAAAATTACCGCTAGTTGAAATAAAAAACTTGTACCAAAATTACCGCTAGTATAAAGGGTAAATTAGGTACAACTTTTTTTTGGGTATAAAATCTAAAGTAGAACAAAATAGACAAAATGAAAGGAATAAAAACAGGTGGTAGGAGTGAGGGTACACCCAACCGATTGACAAGCGAAATGAGAGAAGTACTAAAAACTATCTTAGAAAAAGAAATTGATACTTTGCCAAACCAACTAGAGAAACTAGAACCAAAAGAAAGGCTTGAGATAGTTGTAAAACTTTTGCCTTACGTTATTCCACGTATTACAGAAATAGAAATGAAAGTTGAAAACAAGCAGCCTACTTTTGTATCTTGGAATGGAAAACAAATAGAAATTTAGATTTTTGAAAGGTATATTGACAAAAAAAGCCTTACGTATTTGATGCGTAAGGCTTAATTTTTGTCAAGTGCGTTGTCAATTTCAGTTTGTAACTGCCTGATAATCAACGTATTATGTAGTCCTAAGGGGAATTGAACCCCTGTTTCCTCCGTGAAAGGGAGATGTCCTAACCCCTAGACGATAGGACCATTATTTATTTGGGAGTGCAAAGGTAGAATAAAGTTTTTAGATTGCAAATTATTTTTAATTAATTTTTTCATAAGATGTAAATAAAGTACAAACTTCGTCAAAACTTTTTTCGGGTACATCAAAGTACACTATTGTAATAGGAGATTCTTTGTCAGTAAACAGCGTTTCAACAATGCCTTTAAATTGATCAAAAAATGGCATGTGTCCACGCATCATTGCAAATTGAGTTATTCTAAGCGAATCACAGCCCAAAAATTGACATTCATCTATGACATCGGCAGTTAGTTTGGCGGCTTGTTCTTTGCCAAAAAAAGTGTATCTTTCTACAAAAGGAGTAAGAATGAGATGGTACTTTTCGGTAGTTAAAACGCCAATGCGTCTACTAAAATTGCAATCTTCACAAGCCGCTCTTACCTCTTGTTTATCAAGTTTATATAATTGATTGACAACAGAAAACTCTACAGGCCTTGCTGCGCAGGTAATGGCATCAAACATGTACTCATCGTCATCGTGTACACGTTTGATAACAGCGTTTTCTTCGTCAAATTCTATTCTGCCAGTGGCTACTACCACTTTTAAACCCTTGATTAAAAATTTTTTCTTTAGCATATCATTTTATAATCAAACAAAGATTATCTTACTTTGAAAGTACCAGAACCTATTTTGAAACCATCGCAAAATATTTCGGTTTTGTATTCTCCAGGCACATATTTCATACCTGCAAAAGTAATAAATGCCAGTGATTGACCAGAATTATCAAAATTGAGCGTTTGTTTCATTGTATAATTAATAACTGTGCCATCAGTAAGGGTAGTAGAACCACCACCATTGGTTGCATCAGAAAAAGCATCTCCATTAGGTGTAATCAAACGCATGAAAAAATCTTTACTTTCTTGTTTTGCTGCTTTGTTATCAACCAATTTAAAAGTAATTTTTACTCTATTTATTTTTGATGCTTTGTAATCTTCGTCTTCAATTTCTTTGCCATTTTCTTTTAATACTGTTATTTTAAATTGATCAGCCTTGAGAATAGATGCAAATTTTAATTTTCCTTCTAAATCAGATTTTTTGAGAGCTACATTGTTTAAAGAATCGCCAAGTTTAGATTTTTCTTTTGTCAAATTGCTTACATCAGTAGTCAAAGAATCGTTTTCGGCTTTCAAATTTGCAATTTGTTCGTCTTGTTTAGATATTTCGGCTCTCAAGGAAGCTACCAGTTGTTCCAATTGTTTTCGTTTCGAGGCATCTAAATTTTTGGTTTTTTTAAGTTCTGCTATAGTAGCATTCAGGGTCGTAAGTTGTTTATCTAAATCATCGTTTACAAGCCCTAATTTTTCTCGTTCTAGTTTGATGCGTTCAAAATCAACACTAAGCGACTCCAATTCTTTGGTTTTTTGGTTTATTACATCCTCGTTGATGGCCACAGTGCCAGTTAATTTTTCAACCTCGTTGCTTGTAGTGTTAAGTTTCATACACAAAAATATGATGACACCTAGCTGCACAACGGCTACACCTATAAGAATTTTTACTAAATTTGAAGAACTTTGATTTTCTGACATAACGGTAATATTAAATTTTGTGTTTAAAGTTATAAGATATTACATTGCAATAATACATGTAATCTTTAAAAAAAACAATTTTTGTTTTAAATTTATATTTAAGCAAAATTGGCCCTTATGTTCTATCATTTAAGGATTGATGATTTCAAAGTTTACTTTTTTTGTATTTCCCTGGCTATCTTCCACTGTTAATATATGCTTACCTGTTTTAGGAGTGAAAGTTAATTGATGAAAAACCTCAGTTTCGCATACAAATTCTGTATCAATGTGCCAATAAAGTTTACCCATACCCTTGTATGCAGCCTGAAATACTATACTTCCTTTTTTAGAATTTATTACTTTAGGAACGAATATTTTTGAGTTTTGTAAAGGATAAATAATTTCAATTGAAGAGTTTAATGAAATATTACCACAATTAGATTTCCAAACTGGTAAAATTTTATAACTTGCATTTTTTGATTTATAGTAATATTCCATAGCTGGAGGCAAAGAAAAATACTTTTTTAAAATCATTTCTGATTCATTTTCACATGATTTATTCACTCTAAATTTTTCGGTTTTATCCACAAATATTTCATTACAATAGCTACATGTTGAAGTTTGAGAACAACTTTTAGGGATGTAATTTATTTTGTACTTTTCACAATTATTTCCTTTTCTAAACCCACTTTTTTCGCAGATATGGGCTTTAATTACATCGTTTTGTGGCATTTCGAACCATTCTTTTGGATTTAAAATATTAAATACATCAAATAAAATGGGGGCTGCAGATTTTATTCCAGTATGTTCGGCAGCTCCCACGCCATTGGCGTTGCCTGCCCATACGCCCACTACATATTCTGGCGTGCAACCAATAGCCCAAGCATCTCTATTTCCAAAACTTGTGCCTGTTTTCCAAGCTATTTTTTGATTTGAAAATAGTTTCCAACCTTCCTCTTCGTCTGGTCGAGCTACTTCGTTCATGGCTTCAAATGTTTGATAAATAGCACCAGCGCCAAGTATATTTTCGTCCGAAAAATCTTTTGTAGAATAAGCTATTGAATCATTATTTTTGATAATTTTAAAACATTTATTATCATATTTTAAGTAAGAATTATATATAGTATAGGTTTTTAAATTTTTGGCCATATTGGCATAAACCTTACATAAATCCCAAAGGGTAGCTTCAGCACCACCCAAAATAAGAGTTAAACCATAGTGCGAGGCAGGCTTGGTCAGGGTAGTTATTCCAAAGTTTGTAAGATTATGGTGGAATTTCTCTATGCCATAATCTTGCAAGATCCTAACGGCAGGCACATTGAGTGAGCGATGCAAAGCACTAGAAAACGAAACAGCTCCATCGTAAGTTAAATCAAAATTTTTGGGAGCATATCCAGCTATGATTGTTGGAATATCTGCAACCAAACTACTCGAAAGCAATTTTCCTTCGTTTAAATTCATAGCAAATAAAAGTGGTTTAAGAATACTTCCAGTACTACGAGGGGCCTGTATAATATCTACATCTTTACTATATTTATTACTAATATTGGGTATATTTCCTGCGTAAGCTATTATATTATTTTGCTTAACATCAACCACCAGTACACAAGCATTGTGCACATTTATACGTGATAAATTAGATTTATTTTTTATCAAAATATTATTAATCTCATCTTGATATTTCTTTGAAATAGTTGTAAAAATTACATTATTTTCATTTTTATTGCTAAAATAATCAAGTAGATGGGGAGCTATATTATCAAAAACGATTATTGATTTAGGCAAAGGTTCAGAGCAATAGGTGTTAAAGTCTTTACTAGAAATAATATTCTTATCGACTAATTTTTTTAGTAAGTTATTTCTTTTTTTTAATAATATATTATTATTTTTTCCTGGAAATATTTGGGAAGGATTATTTGGTAAAATAGCAAGTAAAGCTGCTTCGCTCCATGATAAGTTTGATATTTTTTTTTCAAAATATTTCCAAGATGCTGCCTCAAGTCCCACAATATTACTTCCAAAAGGGGCAACTTGTGTATATGCTAGTAATATTTCATTTTTTGAATAGGCTATTTCTATCCATAATGCAAATAATATTTCTTTAATTTTAGCGTAATATGATTTTCCTTTTCTATTATCTAATAACCTTACTAATTGCATGGTAATAGTGCTACCACCACTTTTAATTTTATGAGCCATAATATTTGTTTTTGCGGCTCGAGCAATGGCTTTGAAATCAATACCAAAATGAGAATAAAAATGTTGATCTTCGTAAGTTATTAAACAAGATATGTATTTATTAGACAATTCGTTTCCAGTATTTTTAAGTCTCCATTGTTTATCAATGGATGTCCTAGAGGCAATTATTTCGTTGTTTTTGTCTAAAATAATGGTAGCATAGCTTTCGTTTCTACTTAAACTTGGTTTAAAAAAAAATAAAAATGAGTAAATAATATAAAAAACTATAAAAACAAATATTATTACTTTTAAAGTTTTATTTTTCAAGATTTTCCAGCCAGTTGTCCACATGCAGCATCAATATCTTTTCCACGACTCATGCGAATCGTTACATTTACACCTTTTTGCTCTAAAAATTCTTTAAAAATAGTAAGTTTTTCTATTTTAGTGTTTTTATAATCTGCATTTGAAATAGGGTTATACTCTATAATATTAATTTTGCAGGGCACAATTTTAGAAAACTCATAAAGCTCTTCTGCGTCTTTCAATGAATCATTGAAATTTTCAAAAGCAATATATTCATAAGTAAGTTTTGTGCCAGTTTTCTTATAAAAATATATAAGAGCTTCTTTTAATGCCTCTAGTGAGTTAGTTTCATTGATAGGCATGATTTGATTTCTTTTAAAATCATTGGCAGCATGTAGCGACAAAGCAAGTCTAAATTTGACCTCGTCATCGGCCAGTTTTTTTATCATTTTGGCCACCCCAGCAGTGGATACAGTTATTCTCTTATAACTAATATTAAGTCCTTCTGGAGATGTGATTTTATCTATTGATTTTAATACATTAGCGTAATTTAAAAGTGGCTCTCCCATACCCATAAAAACTATATTTGTAAGAGGAGTTTGATAGTTATCTAAGCACTGTTTTCTTACTTCTACAATTTGATCATAAATCTCTGCTGGATCTAGATTTCTTACTCTATCCATATAACCAGTTGCACAAAATTTGCAAGTAAGCGAACAACCTACTTGAGAGCTTACGCAGACTGTCATGCGATCGTCTTTTGGAATCAAAACACTTTCTATAATATTACCATCAAAAAGTTTAAAAGCCGATTTGATAGTTTTATCATTACTTATTTGAATATTGTGTAACGTCAAAGTATTAAATACATATTTTTCGTTTAATAAGTCTCTTGTTTTTTTAGAAATATTTGTCATTTCGTCAAAATTTGAAACAGATTTTTCCCAAATCCATTCCATAATTTGTTTGATACGAAAAGGTTTTTCGTTTATTTCTATCAAAAAATTTTCTAATTCAGTTGTATTAGTTTTTCTAATATCTATTTTTTCGGTCACAATAGTCATATTTGCAAAATTAGTTAATTGTTTTAATAAAGTTTGTTTATAAGTTCATAAATTCTATTTTTGCTTAAAAAAAATAATGAAGTTTATATTTACGTTTGTATTTGTCATTTTTACATTAAAATCTGTTGTTGCACAATTTTTTTATCCTTATATGAATAGCTATAGTTATTTTCAAATAGCTAATAAATATCCAGATATTCCTAAAAATAGTAAGCTTTGGAAAGAGGGGAATTTAGAAATTACCGATTTTAAAGCAACAAATAAATCAAGTAAGGTAGATGGCCCTGGCGAAATAAATTATGTAATAAATTATCAAAATTTAAAGATTAAAAGTGAAGGAAATGTAATTGTAAAACCAGTAATATTTTCGTATATTGACACTGAAAAATCGTTTTTAAATACCAAAGATGCTAGTATACAGGAGTCTTTGTTTTATTTTCAGGTTTTATTTGATTATATTGAATTGAGAACAAGATTTTTTCAAAAAGATCTTGATAATAAATTACTAGAAAACCAATATTTTTATACAGATTTTTTAAATTCTGAAATACAAAATGCCCAAAAAGATATACAGGCATTTAATCAAAAAATAGCTGAGGCAAACACATCAAATTTAGTTTTGATTAAAGATACACTTACACAACTATTGAATCAAAATCCAATAGAAATTTTACCGAAAAATGTGGATAGAAATTTTGGGTTTGCTTATGGTTTTGGTATGAGCAATCAATTCATCGGAAACAATACATCTGATATTAAAAACCTAAATTTTGGATTTAGTTGGTACACATCTGCCCTTTATAAAAAATTTGAGTTCTGTTTTGATATGAATTTTTATTTTTCTAGGTTTAAAAACCTAAATTACTCCTATTTGAATGGTAATAGTAATAATAGTTTGTTTGGTGGTTTTTTAGGGTTATATACTGGATATACAGTTTTGAATACACAAAAAAGCAGAATCTTACCATACGTAGGTGTAGCATTTATGGGTTTCAGCCTTAATCAAAACCAGAATAATCCTGTTGTAAATAGGGAAAAATACAATCTTAATTCTTTTGGTTATTTTATTGGACTAAGTTATGATTTGAAAATAAGAACAAAATATATTTTTGGAAGAGTTTTACCTTTAAAAAATGATTTCAATGTAAGGTTCAAATTAAGCTACCTACCCCCATATTCTACTCAAAAAGCACTATTTGACAATACATTTTTGGTTTCTGTTCTGCTATCTGGTAATACTAAATTTATAAAAAAGTATAACCAAGAGAATAGAAAAATAGATATATTTTAATTAAACACAATGAAATTTTATAATTTAATTTTTTTTACAATATTACTTTATTGTTTTGCTTGCAAAAACGAAAATAAAGTTTCTAAATATAAGATTTTTAATTACAATCAAGATTCTGATATAGCTTCATTGGATCCTGCTTTTGCTATCAAACAAGGTAATATTTGGGCTGTTAATCAATTATTTAATGGGTTGGTTTGTTTAAATAAAAAATTAAGTATTTCTCCATCTATTGCTAAGCGTTGGGAGATTACAAATAATGGTAAAACTTACACATTTTATTTACGAAACGATGTATATTTTCATGACGATGCCATTTTTGAAAATAGCAAAGGTCGTAAACTCAAGGCAGGTGATTTTGTATATAGTTTTAAACGTCTCATAGATCCCAAAACGGCAAGTCCTGGTGCTTGGATTTTTAATGACAAGGTACTAAAAGTTAATGATTCTACTTATTCAGATACTTGTTTTGTAGCATTAAATGATACAGTTTTGAGAATTAATTTACAAAATGCTTACTCTCCATTTTTGCAAATTCTTACAATGCCTTATGCTTTTGTTGTCCCCAAAGAAGCCATAGATGTTTATCAAAAAGATTTTAGAACGCATCCTGTGGGTACAGGAGCATTTAAGTTTAAAATGTGGGAAGAAAAAACAACATTGGTGTTTGAAAAAAATCAAAATTATTGGAAATATGATTCAATAGGTAATAAATTGCCTTATTTGGATGGAATTAATATTTCATTTATTGGAGATAGAAATATAGCTTTTATGCTATTCAAACAAAAGAAAATTGACTTTATTTCAGGGCTTGATGAAAATTCGAGAGATTTGGTATTTAACTCAGATGGTAGTATAGGTAAAACATTTTCTAGCCAGTTTAATGTTCAAAAAATTCCTTATATGAATACAGAGTATTTGGGTTTTCAATTGGATAAAAATACCTATACTGATAAAGAAAATCCTTTTTTGAATCTGAAAGTTAGGCAAGCTATGAATTACTCCATCAATAGAAGTCAAATGGTACAATACTTACTTAGTAGCGTAGGTAAAGCTGGCAATAATGGTATGATTCCTCCATTTATGATGACAAAAAATAATGTGAATGGCTATACCTATAATATTGAAAAAGCACAAAAATTGTTGATAGAAGCTGGTTATCCCAATAGCAAAGGACTACCAAGGCTGACTTTGAGTACTTTAACCAGATTTCCATACAAAGAAATATGTGAATTTGCTCAACGTGAGTGGGCAAAAATTGGCATAAAAGTTGATATAGAAACATTAGATTATCCAACTTTATTAGAAAATATTTCTAAAGGTAATATTAAATTTTTTAGAGCATCTTGGCAAGGCGATTATTCAGACCCAGAAAATTATATGGCTTTATTTTATAGTAAGAATTTTACACCTTCGGGCCCCAATAAAACAAGATTTAAAAATGAAAATTTTGATAAATTGTACGAAAATACTTTGAACGAAACAAATGAATCTAAACGATTGAAAAATTATTATTTGATGGATAGCTTAGTTATGGCTCAATCGCCAGTAATTGTGTTATTCTACGATGAGGTTGTGAGATTATTACAAAAAAATATTACTAATTTAGAAGCAGATGCTATGAATAATTTGATACTTGAACTAGTAAGAAAAGATTAGATATATTTATTTTATTTTAATTTTATTTTAAGTTTTATTTAATTTAATATTTTGGCAAAAATTAAGTTTTATTACAATACCAAAACCTGCAAATATGAGCGTGTGGTTACTAGCTGGCGGGATGTATGGTTTAATTTATTAGGGTTTCTAGTACTTAGCACGATAGTTTCGGGCTGTATTGTAGTAGGTTATTTCTCATTTTTTGATTCGCCAAAAGAAAAAATTTTAAAAGAAGAAAACGACAAAATGAAATCTAATTTTTTAATTTTAAATACTAAAATTAGTCAAATTCAAAAAGATTTAAAAATTTTAAAAGACAAAGATAATTCCATTTATCGTATTATTTTTGAAAACAAACAAAACGAATTGTATGGAGAATTAGAAAATTCAGAAAATATCAATTATCAAAAGTCTTTGTTGTCGATGACAGCTATTGAACTACATGATTTTACGTTAAATAAGATAAATCATACTAAAGTATTTTTATCTAAAGAGATTGATTCTTACAATGAATTGCTTGTTTTGGCCAATAAAAAACAAGAAATGTTGGCAAGCATACCTGCTATTTTACCAGTGTCTAGCAAACATTTGCGAAGTTTGGCCTCGGGCTATGGTATGCGTATGCACCCCATATACAAGGTATTGAAGTTTCATGCTGGATGTGATTTTTCGGCTGTTCGTGGGACCCCAATTTATGCCACTGGTAATGGGGTTGTTTCTATAAGTTTAAATTTTGAAGGGTATGGCAATTGCATAGAAATTGATCATGGGTTTGGATACATGACAAGGTATGGCCATTGTAGCAAAATTAAGGCCAAAAATGGTAGCAAAGTAAAACGTGGCGAAATAATAGGATTTGTTGGCTCTAGTGGTACTGCCACATCGCCACACTTACACTACGAGGTACACAAAAACGGGTCTACGGTCGATCCAGTGCATTATTTTTTCAATAACTTAAACCCAGCCGAATACCAAGAGTTGATTAAAATTGCAGCTGAAGAAAATCAAAGTTTGGGATAGTTGACAATTCAAATGTTTTTTACTAATTTTATTTTAGCAAATATTACTTTTATATTGGAAATGTTTTTTATTTGAGCCGTTTATTCCAGTTGCACGAAACATCAATTTTATCAATTAGTAAATAGTTTTGAGAGCAAAAAACTAATATGTATAAAGAATATAAATTTGTATTTCTTATTTGTACATTGCATGTTTCCAAAATTTGACAGGTAATATTTTGCTATTATTTTTTTCTTGCCAAAATCCTATTAAATATTCAGAATCTGTTTGTAAATCGAAAACTGCTGATATTTGATTTTTTTTGTTTAATTCATCAAAAATAATTGTTTTGTTGTCTTTTTTAACATTCAAGTCTATAGGAATACCTTGATTTAGATACAAATAAATTCCTTTTTTTTCTCCATTAATATATTCTGTAACCATCAAAATGATTTTAGTTTTTTCTCCAATTAAACCTGAATATAGTTCTTGTGTTTTTATTTCTTTTCTATTTAGTTTTAAATCATGGATAAAAGTGGGGTTAAAACAATCAACATATTTGTATAATAGTAATTTATTTTCAAAAGTGTATAGCTCATCTATAGCTTGAGACGCATGATTAGAGCACCTTTCGCCATTGATTTTTAAGATAGTGTCTGTTATAATTAGATCGTCATTGTCTGTTAAAAAAGTCCAATAATCATCCCTTTTATACTTTTTAGGAAACTCTGTTTTAAATTCAGTACAGCTTTTATACATCTCAATTTGTTCAAGATTTCGTTCAGTGTCATATTTCTTAGGATTTTTATTTTCAATTTTTAACTTTTTTATGTAATCATTTATTTCTTTAATCCTCATTCCATTCAAAGAATATTCTATAAAAAACTGACCTTCTTTAGTGAAAATATTTTTCATGTTATACCACTCACCAGTTTGAGAATTGAAATTATAAATTTTGTTATAAGATTCACAATAAGCTCCACAGCCTTCAATATTAAATTTGATTATAAACAATATAGAATCATTCCTTAAAATTTCATGTTTTGAGTATGTAGTTCCACCAGACCAAGTACCATCGTTATTTTCAATCCTAAAATTTTTAGAAAATGCTCCTGTTTTTCCTGGTGTTATCAATGTGTCTAGTTCCTCTTTTTGAAGTATTTTATTGATGTTTTCAGCAATTTCTGGGTGAAATTTATGTACAATCAAAGGAAATTCATATTCATATCCTTTAGCACCTTTGCGGGATTCTTTGTGTAGATGGATTTGAAAATATTGACCAAAAACTAAAAGTGGGAAAAACAAAACAACGATTAATATCTTCATTTCTTTATTTTTTCAAAACTTGTACTTTAGTAAAAAAAGTTATAGCCTTTTCATTATTTGCATTCAAATCAGAAGTTATATTTTTTAAAATAAAAGTTTCCTTATCAATCCATCTTGCGTTGATAGGTCCCCATAATTTTGGCTCAAAAAAAAGTAATCTTTGTAAACTATCTTTGTTATTCAAGAGCATTTCTATGCCGTTTGCTGAAAAACCAGCGTCTAAATCTTCATTTATGGATATAATAAATTACCCATTTGGCGAAAAATATGGTTGTCCGATTATATAAGTATCAACCCCAGTTGAATCATTTACAAGCCTAAAACCACTTCCTTCATATATGTACGTTTCAAACAAATAATACCCATAGTTAGTGAAATAATTTTTAAAAGAAAATTCAAGTTCGTCAACTCTTTCATCAGGTAAAAATTGTTTCCAAGTTCCATCTTTTAGTTTTAATTGCAACCCTTTTTTATAAATTTTAACGAAATTACTATCAACTGATTTTTTTGAAAATTCTAAACTATCAAATTTAATAGAGTCACATACAGAAATTTTTATACTGTATTTTTCTTTTAAATTTATAATTGTGTCAATTTTATCTAACCTAAAAGTTGGTATATAATTTTTAGAAATATTTTCTTGAATTGGAATTTCTTCCTTAATGGTATCAACTACTGCAACTATATCTTCAACTTTATTTTCTATTTTTTTTGAGCAACCAATAAATAAAAGTATTGAATATGTAATTAGTGTATTTTTCATGGTTTTATTACTTTAATAAATAACATTTTTAATTGGAAGCTTTGACAACTTTTAAAAAGTTGTCAAAGCTAAAAACATTACACTTTCGCCTCTTTCTTAAACATATTTATAAAACTTTCCAAATTCGTTTAGAACACGCCAAAAAATCGTTTAGAACACGCCAAAAGGCGTGTTCCTACACTTTTGCCTCTTTTTTAAACATACTTATAAAACTTTCTAAATTCATTGAACCTAAATCGCCTTCGTGTTTTTTGCGTACTTGGATGGTGGCTTCAGTTATAAATCATCTAAAAAGTAATTTTTTTATTCAAAACCGATTTTTTTACACTTTCATATTTTGAACTAAATACAGGATTATCTCCATATTTAGCTTTTATACTTTTGATAATTTCATTACCATCAAGTATAAGTACATTTTTTCCAGTTTTCATTTTAAATCCGTTTTATACAAAATTGAACATAATTTTTTAAAAAGTCAATAGGTAAATAGTTTGTCTCGTTTTCTAATTCAATTCCCATTATTTTATACTTTTTTTCTACTTCTTTTGCATTATTGGTTATTATTCTTTGATACAATTTCGTTCTGGTTGATGTACTTCCTTTTAAAAAAATTGTTGCATTTGGATGTTTAATAAAAAACATATCCATCGTTTTTATTACTGTTGCTAGTACTTTCGACAAATCACCATTATTGGAAACAGATAAATCATCAATCGTTTGTGTTACAGAATTATAATCACCAAATGCTAAATTGAAATTATTTTCATTAATATGCTCATATACAACAACTTTTGTTATGATTCCTTTTCTTCCAATACTAAAAAAAGTAAATACAACTTGCGATGTATCACTACTTAAATTGTATGTTTCAGTTTGCAGTTGCAATATATTTTTTTTAATATTATCTAATCTATATTTTTTCAAACAACATTTCGAGGGTTTACAACCCCTCTAAAAGTTACAATTCCTACACTTTCGCTTCTTTTTTAAACATATTTACAAAACTTTCCAAATTCGTTGAAAACACGCCAAAAGGCGTGTTCCTACACTTTCGTTTCTCTCTTAAACATACTAATAAAATTTTCCAAATTCATTGAACCTAAATCGCCTTCGTGTTTTTTGCGTACTTGGATGGTGGGCTTGGGTTTGTTCTTTTTCGCCAACCACTAGCATAAAAACTACATCTTAGGCAATCCAATAGTTTTCAATATCTGATTTGCTTTTTCGATTTTATCTAAAAATAGGGGCTGATTGGCATATTTTTCATCCAATGCATTACTGATTGAAAAGCCTTTTGGTAATGATATTTTTGTTTTATTTGCTTTCATAATTGTAAATTTAATAATTTTCTTTTAACTAAAAAAGCACTGTAAACTATATTTTTTTCAAAAACCTGCCAATTTGAATCTTTGAGTCCCATTACTACAAAGTCTTTTTGAATTTCTATCAAATTATTTGTAATACCCATTCTATATAATCTAGTTCTGGCATCGGTACTACCAGTTGCAATTATTGTTGAATCTGTGTATAAATCTGTAAAAGCATATAGTGTTCTTGCTACAGTTGCTAATACTTTTTGGCTATCTCCATTGTTTGTAACAACTAAGTCGCTAACTATTCCTGTCATTGGGTCTTTATCTCCAAATCCAAGATTATAAAAGCCTTTCAGATTAATTTCACTATATTTTACAACTTTTGTTATTTCTCCTTTAGCAGGGGAAACGCATTTAAGATATTTATTTTAATTTTATAAAAATATTACTAAAATAGACGCATTTCTCCCAAGGGAGCAATGCTTAGAGTCTCATGCTGTTATGCAATTAATTAAGTTTAAAGCTG
>JAAFIH010000032.1 GCA_013297755.1 Cytophagales bacterium | reverse complement strand
TAAGTCGTAACAAGGTAGCCGTACCGGAAGGTGCGGCTGGAACACCTCCTTTCTGGAGAAGATGCGTTGTAGAAGAGTATACATGTTGCAGCAATGCACATCAAACTCATTAAGTTTAGCAATAAATTTTAAATCTCGCCATCTCAAATAGTATCCCAACCAAAGTACTCGATTCATTTATTAGAGTATCAAAACTCATTAGAATCATCACTAGTTTTCTTATTATTACATTATTTTATAGATATTCTCCAAAAAGCTATTTACTTTGAAGTAAATAGCTTTTTTTGTTTATTATTTTTATAATATCAATGTAAAATATATTTATAATCACTTTTCAAATACTTCAAAAAAGATAAACTTTGATTTGTAATACGACAATGTTTTAAGCTAACATGTAGATATAAGTAATTCACCATTATTTCTTAAAAATTTCTTATTACTTTCAAAATATAGTTTTTTATATTCTGAAGTTTTATGATTTCTATCTTTTTATAGCTGCCAGATTTTAAAAAATATTAAAGGGTTTTTCGCATTTTTAATTAATTTTGCAAAAATTTTTATATGGATAAGCAAATTATATTTTCGATGGCAGGTGTATCAAAAACATACCCTCCAAAAAAACAAGTTTTAAAAGATATATATTTATCATTTTTTTATGGTGCCAAAATTGGCATATTAGGTCTAAATGGATCTGGAAAATCATCACTTTTAAAAATTATAGCAGGTGTTGATAAAGAATACCAAGGCGATGTAGTGTTTTCGCAAGGTTACACTGTAGGATATTTGGAACAAGAACCCAAATTAGATGATACCAAAACAGTCCGCCAAATTGTAGAAGAAGGCATGCAAGCTACTGTTGATTTGCTCAAGGAATTTGAAGAAATAAACTTGAAATTTGGCGATGAAATGACTGATGAGCAAATGGCCAAACTCATTGATAGACAAGCTGCCGTGCAAGAAAAATTGGACGCTACCAACGCTTGGGAACTAGACACTATGCTCGAAAAAGCAATGGATGCTCTACGCTGCCCCGACCCTGAGGCTTTGGTAAAAAACCTTTCTGGTGGCGAAAAACGAAGGGTAGCTTTATGCAGATTATTACTAAAAGAACCAGATGTATTGCTCTTGGATGAGCCTACAAATCACTTGGATGCTGAATCTGTAAACTGGCTAGAATTGCATTTGCAACAATATAAAGGCACAATTATTGCCGTAACCCATGATAGATATTTCTTAGATAATGTGGCAGGTTGGATTTTGGAAATGGATAGAGGCGAGGGCATTCCGTGGAAAGGAAATTACTCTTCGTGGCTAGAGCAGAAAAAAGATAGGTTGGCAAAAGAAGAAAAAACGGAATCGAAACGCCAAAAAGTATTAGAACGTGAGCTAGAGTGGGTACGTATGGGTGCTAAAGGTCGCCAAGCCAAAGGAAAAGCTCGTTTGCAAGCCTACGACAAAATGGTGGGCGAAGATATGAAAGAAAAAGAGCAAAAATTGGAGCTTTTTATACCAAATGGAAAACGATTAGGATCAAAAGTAATTGAAGCTAAAGGTGTGAAAATGGGTTTTGGCGACCGATTGTTGTACGATAATTTGAATTTTAACTTGCCTCAAAATGGCATTGTAGGTATCATTGGACCCAATGGTGCTGGTAAAACTACTCTTTTTAAATTGATTACTGGCCAATTAAAACCTCTAGAGGGTACTTTTGATGTGGGCGATACTGTAGAAATTTCGTATGTAGACCAAGAACATGATCAATTAGATGCCTCAAAATCAGTGTTTGAAGTTATTTCTGGTGGTACAGAATTGATGCTGCTTGGTGGCTTGCAAGTCAATGCAAGGGCTTATGTAAGTAAATTTAATTTTTCGGGTGCCGATCAAGAGAAAAAAGTAGGTATACTTTCTGGTGGCGAACGCAATCGAGTACATTTGGCTACTTCTATCAAACAAGCAGCCAATCTATTGCTTTTGGATGAGCCAACCAATGATTTGGATGTAAATGCCATAAGAGCATTAGAAGATGCACTTGACAATTTTGCAGGATGTGCCGTAATTATAAGTCACGATAGATGGTTTTTGGATAGAGTTGCCACCCATATTTTGGCTTTTGAGGGCGATTCTGAAGTTTACTGGTTTGAAGGTAATTATCAAGATTATGAAGAAAATCGTAAGAAAAGACATGGAAGTATAGAGCCCAAAAAAGTAAGATATAAAAAACTTGTTTAATTAGGTTTCTCTTTTAAAATTAATTTAAAAAATGCAATAAAATTATATTCTGTAATAATTAATTTTACTTAAAAATGATAAACTTTATTTTGATTAAGTAAAGTTTTATAACATATTTTATTACTGAAAATATTTGTATTGTTTTTCATTTTTTAAATTAAATTGTTTTGGTACAAATAAGTATTTATGTAATTCATAAAATATTAAGAATCAGCCGTTTACGTTGTATAAGTGTAGCCTGAATATGATAATTATTTTAATCAATGTAAAATATTTTATTAAAAAGTAGTTATTATTATCTATTAAATATTACTTTTTGCAAATAAAAGTAACTCCATATTATAGATATATGAAAAACAAAGTTGTGGTGTAGCTTGTAGAAATTTTTATGTAAAATAAAGCGAATAACTTTTCTATTTTATGACTTTATTTGATTGATAATTCATGCCAGGCACTTGCTCCATTTTTTGCTTTATAGCCACTATTCCAAAACCATAAGGGTTGTCCCAATGGCTCAAAATGGGTAATTGAAAATCACATTCATAATACCATTGTGCAACTTCTACTGGTGAATGATAGTGCTTATATTTTGGAGTAAGTGTATCAAAAATGTCTATCAAAAGCGTGTTATAGTCCATTTTTATGTTACGCCATAATTTAAAATAATAAAGTATAAAAGTAGCAAATCTTACAATTTTTATTTGCCAACCCAATGGGAGTTTGTTTACAATCGATCTACAAAAATCGGTAACTCTCAAAAAAATCGAAAAATATAATTTTGGCGATCGGCTATAGAGCCACACATAAAAAAGACCTCCATTTTTAACAGTTTTGGCCACTTTACTAAAAGTACTTTTTGTATTTTGTGTATGATGAATTACACCATTAGAAATAATAATATCAAAAAAATTGGGCTCAAACGGGAGGTTTTCTAAGTCCCCTTGCACATACAAAACGGTAGATAAATTACTTTTTGGGGCTGCCTGAAACACACTTTCAGAAAAATCTATACCATAAACTATGGCACCTTTTTGAGCTAATGCAGCAGTTAGCAACCCATTGCCACAGCCAGCATCTAATATTATTTTACCTACAATAGAAGTTTCAGTTTGGCCTGTTTCTAAATAAAATTGTTCTAATCTTACATCTGTAGAAAGCCCCCACGTTTTGTCCATTTGATTTTGTTCAAAGGCATTCCACTCCATCGAAAAACTAAAATTATTACTTCTAGTTTCTATTTGAGATTGTATTTTTTGATTATCTTTGATGATATTTAAAAGTTCATTTTCATAATTATTATAAAAACTTTTAGAAATCTTATTTTTTAATAACACAGGCACACCTGCTACAATTGGATAAATGGCAGCAGATTTTGGGTTAAACAAAATACCATTTGGTGAATTTGAATTTTGCCACAAGTGCAATTCTAACTTATCCAAAGTGTAAGGATCTACTAAATTTTGATATAAATTTTTGGTTTCTACCATTTCAAATAAAAATATTAAAATAAAAATATAAGTACCATAGCATATAAATTCATCGTTTTATTTGGGTGATTTAAAAATTGAGAGTCAATTTGTTTTATTCCAAATTCAAAACTAATAAAAAAAACTATATTTGGACTTGAAAATAAATTAAAATGAAATTATTAGTCATTCGTTTTTCGGCTATGGGCGATGTGGCATTGGTATTGCCAGCTTTGAGAGCTTTTTTAGACCAAAACCAAAATGCTACTATTTATTTTGTATCAAAAAAACAATTTTCGCCTATTTTTGATACCATTCCTAGATTATATTTTATAGGATACGACCCCAAAAAGTATAAAGGTTTGTATGGATTATGGCAATTTTCAAAATATTTATTTTCACTTGATGCTTTTGATGCTACTTTAGATTTGCACGATAGTTTAAGATCTACTTTTATAAGATATTTTTTTTGGTTTCAAAAAATTCCTTTTTTTGTAATTAACAAAGGAAGAAATGATAAAAAAAATATTATTTCTAAAACTAATAAGTTGCAAATCAATCTTAAACATCATACCCAAAGATATGCAGATGTGTTTGATGCTTTTACAAAATCTAAATTAGTAATTTCGAGTAATATCCCGTTGATTATTACTAAAAACATTCCTTTATTTAAAGCAAAATACACGATTGGCATTGCTCCATTGGCTGCTCATCAGCTCAAAGAATGGCCTCTAGAGAACTATAAATCTTTGATAATAAACATTTTACAAAATTATAATGATATAGAAATATACCTTTTTGGAGGAACCAATGATTTGATAAAACTAGAAAAATTACTAATACATAAGAAAGTAAAATTAGCCATAGGCTTGCCAGAAGGGTTAAAATCTGAACTAGAATATATGGCCAATATGCAATTAATGATTTGTAATGATAGTGGCAATATGCACTTGGCGGCAATGCTTGGCACAATAGTATTGCCAATATTTGGGCCAACCACAGCTCAATTAGGATTTGAACCTTATTTACAGAAAAGTAATATTTTGGAAGATACATCTCTAAAATGTCGTCCTTGCACGGTTTATGGTAACACTACTTGCTACCTACACACACATGCCTGTATGCACAACATTACACCTGCAATGGTACTAGAGAAGGTTCAATTTTATTTGCCAAATTAAAAAAACGAAGTGTTACCAATACGGCCGAAATAGTAAGGCCTATACACAATGCAGACCAAATACCATAAATGCCCATACTGGTATAAAAAGTAAGATAATACCCTAATGGAATGGCTATTCCCCAGTAAGAAAACAGAGTAATATAGGTTGGTATTTTTATATCCTCAAGGCCAAGTAATGAACGCAAACTTACTACTTGGATACCATCCGAAAGCTGAAAAATACCTGCCAAAATCATTAAACTGGCTGCCAGTGACTTGGCAGAAACATCTTCTGAAAAAAGACTAACTAAAAAATTGCCACAAGTAGTAAAAAGCAAACAACTAAACGACATCAACACAACAACAAACAATAGAGATGTTTTGCCCGCTCTAAGAACCCCTTCTTTGTTTTGAACACTGTAAAATCCTGCTACCCTAATGCTACCTCCAGTAGCAAACCCAGTAGACAGCATGTAAGAAATAGAGGCTACACTGATAGCAATATTGTGGGCTGCCAATGGCACTGTGCCAAGCCAGCCAACCATCATGGCAGCTATACAAAAAGCAGAAACTTCAAAGAAAAATTGCATGCCGCTTGGGATACCTGCACGCCATATTTTTATAAAACTTTCTTTTTCAATTTTAAAAAAATCAAAATTTAGGTCATATTTTTTAAATTCTTTTTTGTATTTAACTACAAGCCAAATGCCCACACACATATATATACGAGCTACCAAAGTGCCCACACCAGCACCCAAAAGCCCCATTTTGGGTAAACCAAAATGACCAAATATAAGTAAATAATTGATTCCCATATTTACAAAAAGGGCAGTAATGTTGAAAAACATAGATATTTGTGTTTTTTCTAATCCATCCGAAAATTGTTCGATAGCTATAAAAACCATCAATGGAAGTGTAGAAACAATCAACATACAAAAAAATGGGGGTGCTATGGCATTGACATCGGCAGGCTGGTTAAATGCAGTAAAAAAATAAGCCATCAATAGCATAATTACTATAAAAAATAGCGATAATATTACCGCAGATTGAATACATCCTTTGAGGGTTTTTTCGACCAAAGATTTATCGCCACTGCTATTGGCAGCCGAAATCATAGGAGAACCTACTATCAAAAATCCTATGGGGATTATTCCCACCAAAATAAAAATAGAACTCGAAATGCCCGCTGCTGCTATTTCGGTAGTGCCAACTTTGCCTATCATCATGGTATCTATCACACCCATAAGCACAGCCCCTAAGCGACCCAATATGATTGGTATACTCAAATTAAATGTTTCTAAAATATCTTTTTTAGTAATATTAATCATATATTGTAGATGATTTTTTTTGGTTTTAGTTCTTTTGAGTTTTGTGCTTTCAAATATTTATAGTAATTTTTTTACGCTAAGGTGTAAAACTATTTAGCTTAAAAATTATTCTTTTTCTGATACTAATTCTTATTTTTAAAATACGATTAACTAAAAACACCAACCAAATATGATTCATTTGATTGGTGTTTTGATATTTTTCAGAAGGGTATTCAATTTTTTATTTCTTCACTAACTTGGCCAGTTCTGAATCAATAACTTGGACTGGATATTTATTTTTTAAATTGATCAACCATTGTTTTTCCAAATAGGATTGATAATCGCTTATCAACTGACCTTTGGCTTCCTCAAAAGTTTTGGTTTGCGGTTCTAAGATTGCTTTTATATAAATTAAGTAATTTCTATCATTTTTGGCTACTGTATTTATGTCATTTTTCCACTCAAAACTATCCAAAATGGGGTCATCTCCCACTTGATATTTTCCAGATTTCACTTGCAACGACAATCCATCGTTTTGATTAAATGCTTTTTCTAATGATTTTTGATTATTACTGATGTATCTAAAAGCTACAAATTTGTTGTTTACTACAAGAGATTTTCCAACAGTTTTGGGTGCAATTCCCAAATCTTTAGTTATAATTTTTGTGCTATCAACACCTATCGAACGGAGGTATTTTACAAAACTAGCTAATCTTTCGCCCGAAATTTTAGTTGATTTTTCGGACACATCTGCACTTGCCATAATTTCTACAAAGTATGATTTATCTCTACCAAGCACATTTTTGATGGCATCAATTTTTTTCTTATCCATTTCATTGATGTTGGTTTTACCTTGTTTGTAAGTAATGTTTTCGCCTTTTTCATTCATTACTTCAAATGTAGTTTGATTTACCACTGGTTTTATTTTTTCGATGATAGAAGCATCTTTTGCATTATATATTGTGGCATCGCAGCGTTTGCCCCAACGATAATTTTCTTTGTTGTCTTCGTAGAATTTTTTTAGGCCTGAAGTATCTTCAACAGCTTTTGTCCATACTTTTGCATCCATCAACTGAAACAATAGTATGCCATCTTTGTATTCTTTTACCAACATTTTATAATCTGGATATTTATTTTCAAGATTATTTTCTTCGTAAGAAATCAGAGATTCATTTACATATTCTTTATACAAAAGTGTCATATAAAATTTGGGTGAAATAGCATCTCTTTTTTTTGCTTTAGTTTTGAGATATTCCAAAAAATGATTGACTGTATATTTTTGAGTATTTATCGTAAAAATAATTTCTGCATTTTCTTTTTTGGATGAATTATACACAAAATTTCCTTTTACTAAGCTAGAATCTGCTTGAGTGCGAGCTATCTCTAATCCTTTGGGGTTTTCTATAAATTTATTTTCTCTTTTCAACTTATTCAAAAAGTAAGTTTTACTTAGATCCGAGCGGCTATCTTTTGCTACTCTTTGTTTAAGGGCGTTTTCTACCTCTTCAAATTTGGCAAGTCCTTTTTTGGCCAACAATTTTATGATATGAAAACCATACGAGGTTTGAATTGGTTTAGACAAATCGCCAACATTTTCTAATTTAAAAGCAGCTTCTTCAAAAGAAGGTATCATGCTACCAGTAGTAAAAGGTGGCAACTCGCCAGCTTTGGATCTGGAGTTCATGTCGTCTGAAAACTCGTTTACAAGCACATCCCAACTGCCGCCATTTTTGAGTTTGGTGTACAAATCATCGGTTTTTTTGGCTGCAGCTATGCTGTCTTGAGCATCGCCACCTGCCGAATATCTTACCATCAAATGTGCCACTTTTATTTCGCCTTTTCCTTTGCGTTTGTCGGCTACCTTAATAATGTGGTATCCAAATCTTGAGCGTACAGGCATAGAAATCTGTCCAACTGGTGTTGTAAAAGCACCTTCTTCAAATGGATATACCATTTGCAAAGTAGTGAAATATCCTAAATTTCCAGCATTTTGTTTGGCCGATGGGTCTTCAGAATACTTTTTGGCCATGGTTTCAAAGTTTTCTCCAGCCAATATCTTATTTCTTATATCTATAATTTTGTTGTAAGCCATTAGTGAATCTTCAGGTTCGGCTTCTGGCTGCACTTTTATTAAAATATGGGCAGCTTTTACTTCTTCCAAACTGCGGTCGTAGGCTTGTTTTACGAGTTTTTCAGAAACACTTTTTTCGGTCAGGTAGGGTTGCGACAACTGTTTTTTGTATCCCAAAAGTTCGCTTTTGAATGCAGCCGTAGTATCTAAGCCCAAATCTTCGGCTTCTTTTACTTTGAGCCTAAATTTGGTGTATAATTCCATGTAATCGTTAAGGCTTTTTTGTGAGTAGGCCTCAGGTGTGGTTGTATTATTTTTGCTATAAACATAGTCAAATTCAGAAGTGCTTACATCTGTATTTCCTACTTTCAAAATCGTGGCAGGAGCAACCAAGGCATTTGTTTTAGGGCTTTTGCTGGTAGAGCAACTTGCAAATATCAAAACACTGCAAGCAAAAATTCCAATCGGCTTTTTCATTTTTTATATTAAATACTCTTTTGTTAAATTTTACGCAATTTTACAATTTTTTTGTGAATAATGTATATTATAAATTTATTTTTTATTTATATTTTAGGTACAATAATTGTTGTGTGTTTTTTTATTTTAATTCATTATTATTACATTTATAATATTGATTTTTAAAATTTATTTTAAATAATATTACTATACAGAATTATAAAAGATAGATTTATTAAACTACAATAGGTAAAAAAAATATGCCATCTCCAAGTATTCTGTATGTATCATTTATTTTGAAAAAGTTTCTTTTCAAAAATATTAATAACAAAATTAAATTCATTAAAATAATACAAATAGATGCTAAAGTAAAACTGATAATAACAAATAATTGGATACTGATTGTGCCAATTATTAATACAATAATTAATGAATTTAATATTTTCTCTTTCATATCTATTGCTAAAGATTTATACCCTGATTTTTGGTCTTCTTCTTTGGATAATACACTGAAAATGAGCAAATTAGACAACGCAGTGGCAAATGATGTAAAGCATAAAATATAAATACTTTTTTCGATAGTATTACTAAACATCATAGGGCCAAACCAAATACCTGCTGTATAAATAATAGCTATGATACACTCTTTGGGTAAGCGATAGGTATCAAAAAAATGAAAATAAATAAAATATATAACAATGCATAACGCCAACATTAAACCCCCCAAAAATAGTTTTAGTGGTAAGAATATAATGGCAATCATTGTTGAAATAATAACTAAAGTTGCTACTATTTTTTTTAAAATTTGATTATGTTTCAAATAAAAGTAATGGCGTTGGGATAAAAATCTGTTCCTAGCTTTTTCTGCATCCAAGAGATGATCAATGCTATATACAATCCAAACTGACAAAGGTAGCAAAACCCACCAAGCCCAGGGTAAAGCAGTGTTGGTAGTTTTTGTGGCCAAATTGCCCAAACATATTGCTCCCAAAGCCACATCTATACTTAATATATTTAAAAACTTGTAAGTTTTTGAAAAAAAATAAATTATAGTTTTTAAGTAAATTTTACTAATTGATTTTTTATGAATGAAAAATATTTGTAAAGATACAATTTAATATTTTATAATTAAACCCATAATAAATGTAGGAAAAACCTTGAATTTGATACATCTTTGATTAAATACTTTTTTGATTTCTTACTTTAAGGCATCTTGGTATTTGGGCGAATCTCTCCAGGCCAAAAATTCTAAGTCTTCTACACAACGATTTTTAAGAGAGGCATCTTTTGTAAAAGCACGTTTCAAAAACTGTCCCACACTCTCTACATCGCCAAGCCTGGATGCAGTGATGGCTGCTCCATAATAGGCAAGAGCATTTTTTTCATCGGCTTGTATGGCTTCTTCAAATCCTGCTTTTGCAGCTGTAAAATCTTTTTTTAGTAAATAAGCCAAAGCCCTGTTATACAGCACAATAGCATCTGTGCCTGCGTTTGATAAATTACTAATGGCAGCATCATAATTTCCAGCTTTTATATCCAAAACTCCTTGAATACCGTTGGTACCTTTTTTCACATCTGGGTTTACTTCTTTGCTTTTGGCACCAGCTGAGGCTTCTATGGCACCAGCTATATCGCCAAGCAAAAGTTTGCAAGTAGCTATGTTCATCAAAGCCACGCCACTTTCGGCTTTGTTTTTGGCAATATTAAACTGTGCTAAAGCACTTTCTACTAATTCTTTTTTAGTGTTTTTGTTGTTTTCTTTGAGTGCTTTTTCGAGATACAAAGCACCTAAATTATTGTGTGCTTCGTAAGAATCTAATTTTTTTGATGCAGCTAAATATATTTTTTCTTTTTCTTCAGGCAGTGGTGTAAGCGTGGCAGAGTAGAGCAATTCGGCAGCTGTAAGCGAATCTTTTGATGCTGCCGAGCCATCTGCTATTTTCTTGGCCAATATAAAAATCTGTGCATCTGATTTTTTTGGTTTTACAGTATATACTTCTGTGCGGGCATTACGAAGGGTTGGGTAAATTTCTTTTTCTATGATTTTGTATGATTTTAGGGGCTGCAAAAGTAATTCTTTGTCTCTAAAACTACCCTCTGGGCTATCAATAATAGCTGTAATTTCGGCTTTTTCTTCGGGAGTCAATTTTTTGTTTTCGGCTAATCTATCTTTAAAATCAGACCAATCTTTGACTTTGCCTTTGATAATAAATGAAATAGAATCGGCTTGGGGACCATACGTAAATTTTTTCATCATAGAGCGATAGTATTTTTCTATGGCCATAGCACGCTCTTCTGATAATCGCTCGTTTACGGTTTCAAAACCTTCAGGCGAATGTGTGCCAATGATGTTTACGGTACGAGTTACAAATTTGCTAGCGATAAATTTTTCAAAATATTTGCCTCTTTCGGTTTTAGTTTCTTTTTCGTTGAGTTTTGATATGCGTTTGTCGAAGAAAAAATCTATGGTATTGGGCAGCAATTGCTCACGTCCATCGTAGCCATGATCGGTATAAGCCACTGGATAATAGTCTTTTACGAGCCTGGAAGTAGTAATAATACCCTTTGCTATCTCCATTTCTGGGGTTTTTTTGCCTATGTTATTGATATTTAACATTTCGCCCATGATGTATATTTCGCCTTTGCCAAGTTTTTTGTTGTAAGCGAAGCCAAATTTTTTGGAAAGTGTAGGTGCCTGAGTAGCTGCAAATGGAAAATCCTTGCTATCAAAAATAATTTTTCCTACCACTTGTTTTTGGTCTAGTGATTTGTATGTATTGGTTACAACATATTTTTTATTTTTTTTGAGCATTTTCATTGGCACAATGCAAGAAATTTCGTATTTCACAGAATCGCCATGTAGTTCCAAAGGGCTTGGATTGACAGTTAGTTTTTGTTCTTTGGCCAGTTTTTTCATATCCACTGCCGAACAAGAATGTAAAAAATAAGCTATCAAAAGTGTGCCAAATGACAATAAAATGTTTCTCATCTTAATATTTATTAATATTTTTGAATTATTTTGGCTCAAATTTACTATAACATTTGTATAATAAAATGGTTTTTTGTATTTTTGATAATTATACAACGAAATTTTAAATAAAAAAGTATATGCTTTCGCACATTCAACGTGGAATTGCTTACTGTGAACATCAATCTTTTGGCATTTGTAGCTACTGGGGCGATGTTTGGGGCATTTCTTCTAGCAAAATTAGGATATTTTTTATTTATGCTTCTTTTATTGCCAAAGGTTCGCCCATTATTATATATATGTCTTTAGGTTTTTTGATGAATATCAAAAAATATTATCGCCTGAGAAAAAACTCTATTTGGGATTTATAAAAAATGATATTTTTTACTATACATTTTATTCATTTCTACTTTCAATAAGGCATTATTTTTTAAAAAAAGAAAATTAAAACCTACTAGGGCAAACGCATTTTAAATTTTTTAAGTATAATTATCTATTAGTTTTATAATCCCACCCTATATCCAATTTCTGCAGGATGCACAGAATCTAAAAGGAGGGACTTTGGATTCAGCAATTTAAAAAAAATCAATTTTTAGTAATATTTTTAAAAATAAAAAACAATTTTAAATGAGTTTATCCTAAAAACCAACTAACAACCAATTAAAATCAAAATTAGCAAAAAAGGTTTTAATCTGCCTAATTTAGGGTCTTTTATTTGATTTTGAAAGACACTCCTTATTTTGAAAATATAATAAAAATGGCTTAAATATCACTTAAAATGTAGTTTTTATACTTTCTTGAATTATTTATAGGAAGCAGGGCAAACGCATTTAAGATATTTTAAATAAAATTACCTATTATTTTAATAACACCACCCTAAATCCAATTTCTGTTTGATACACAGAATCCAAAGGGAGGGACTTTACATTCAACTATTTAAAAAATATTCTTTTTTAGTAATATTTTACTATTTTATTCTATAATATTTTTAAATGCGTTTGCCCTGTATAGGAAGTCCTTAATCAAAACGATTATTTTTTTAGAATTTTTAAATAATCAATAGCAATTTTAAAAATTACATAAATGGATTTTTTGATTTCTATTTCAAAATTTTAGAGCAAACACTATTATAATATATTAACTTTGTAAAAAAAGTAATACGTATACCCTACATGGAAGATGTTTTTGAAAACCTAGATGCCAAAAAATTTATAATCATTAAAAATGCCCGAGAAAATAATCTAAAAAATCTATCAGTGGCTATTCCACGCAATAAATTGGTGGTTGTTACTGGGGTTTCGGGTTCTGGCAAGTCTTCTTTGGCCTTTGACACTCTTTTTGCAGAAGGGCAGCGTATGTATGTAGAAAGTCTAAATTCTTATGCACGCCAGTTTTTGGGGCGTATGCAAAAACCAGATGTAGATTATATCAAAGGTGTTGCACCTGCTATTGCTATCGAACAAAAAGTAAATACCCGAAATCCACGCTCTACAGTGGGTACAACCACAGAAATATATGATTATTTAAAATTGCTTTTTGCCAGAGTTGGTACTACATTTTCGCCTTTGTCGGGTAATATTGTCAAAAAAAATACAGTTTCTGATGTTGTAGCTTTTACCAATAGTTTTGCGAAAGGCACCAAATATTGGATAACTACGCCTTTGATAGTAAGAGCCGAAAAAAATGTATTGGAAGAGCTTCAAATTCTTATTCAAAAAGGATTTACAAGAATAGTACTAGCCAACGAATTACTCGAAATAGAATCTATTTTAGATGATAAGTCCCTGACTATCAAGCACGAAGACATAAAAATATTGATTGATAGAGCAGCCGTAAATGCTACTGACGAAGAGGCCGAATTTAGACTGGCCGACTCTGTGCAAACTGCTTTTTATGAAGGCGATGGCCTGTGTACTGTTCATGTTTTGGATAAAGAAATTCGACATTTTTCTGATAAATTTGAGTCCGATGGTTTGGTTTTTGAAGAACCCACCGTCAATATGTTTGCTTTCAACAATCCATTTGGGGCCTGCAAAACTTGCGAAGGTTTTGGACACGTGTTGGGTATAGACCCCGACAAAGTATTTCCTAACAAAAGTCTTTCGGTATATGAAAATGCCATTGCACCCTGGAAAAGCGATAGAACTGCCGATTGGCTATCGCCATTGATAAAAAATGCCATAAAGTTTGATTTCCCTATTCATAGGCCCATCCAAGACCTCAGCCCAGACCAGTACCAATTATTATGGAAAGGCAATAAATACTTTGAGGGTATCGATCAATATTTTAAATATTTAGAAAAGGAAAGCTATAAAATTCAATATAGAGTTATGCTTTCTCGCTATCGTGGGCGTACTGTGTGCCCTGATTGCAAAGGTACTCGATTGAGAAAAGATGCTCAAAATGTACGATTATTAATTCAAAAAAGTACACGAAATAATCAAAAAATTAATGAAAATTCTTATACAACATCTACCGAAAATGATTCATTATTTAGTATTATAGATATAGTATTGATGCCAATATCTAAGGCTTATACTTATTTCAATAGTTTACAATTATCTGATTATCAGCAAGAGGTGGCCAGTAGATTGCTTACCGAAATCAAAACTAGGCTATATTATATGTGTGAGGTTGGTCTTGGCTATCTTACGCTCAATCGCCTGACGAGTACGCTATCAGGTGGCGAGTTTCAACGTATCAAACTGGCCACATCGCTTGGTTCAGCCTTGGTTGGCTCTATGTATATACTAGACGAACCCAGTATTGGGCTTCACCCACGAGACACCGAAAGGTTGGTTTCTGTGCTAAAAAAGCTACGAGATATGGGTAATTCGGTTATTGTGGTAGAACATGAAGAAGAGATCATGCGTGCTGCAGATCAAATTATAGACATTGGGCCAGATGCTGGCTTGCATGGCGGCCACTTGATTCGACAATTTACTATCCAAGATGTTTTAAAAAAAGAAAATCAATTTCAGTCGCATACCTATAACTATTTGGCTGGACTAGAAACAGTAGCTATGCCATTGGCACGTAGAAAAGCCAAACATTATATTAAAATAAGTGGAGCCAAAGAAAATAATTTAAAAAATATCCATGTGCAGTTTCCGCTAGAAGTACTTACGGTAGTTACTGGAGTTTCTGGTTCTGGGAAATCTACACTTATCAAAAAAATATTACATCCAGCACTGACCAAAATTATAGATGGAGCAGGCGAAGATTTCACTGGTCAATACGACAGATTTGAGGGCGACATCAAGCAAATAAGGCAAGTAGAATTTGTAGACCAAAACCCCATTGGCAAATCATCGAGGTCTAATCCTGTAACCTATACCAAAGCGTATGATTATATCAGAACCATTTATTCTGAAGAGTCATTGTCAAAACAAAGAGCGTATAAACCATCCCATTTTTCGTTTAATGTAGAAGGTGGCAGATGCGAAACTTGCCAAGGCGAGGGATTCCTGACCATAGAAATGCAGTTTATGGCCGATGTTCGTATGCACTGTGAGAGCTGCCATGGCAAAAGATTCAAACAAGAAATTTTGGATGTAAAGTATAATGGCAAAGATATTTCAGAAATTTTGGCCATGACAGTAGATGAGGCTGTGATTTTTTTTAAAGACAAACCAAGAATAGCCGAAAAAATGATACCCCTACAAGAGGTTGGCTTAGGTTATATTGGTCTGGGTCAGTCGAGTAGTACACTATCAGGTGGCGAAGCCCAGAGGGTAAAACTGGCCACTTTTATAGCTGAAGGTCGCAATTCTAAAGAAGGAGGCCTACTTTTTATCTTTGATGAACCCACCACTGGACTTCATTTTCATGACATAAGCAAATTGCTAAAAGCCATTCAAACCCTTGTAGATCAGGGCAATAGCGTCATAGTAATAGAGCACAACATGGAAATTATCAAATGTGCTGATTGGATTATAGATATAGGCCCCGAAGGTGGCTATGAAGGCGGCCATATATGCTTTGAAGGCACGCCAGAAGCCATGATACATGAAAACAACAACTATACAGCTACATTTCTAAAATCAAAGTTGAAGTAAAGTTTAAACTTATATAATAAACCATTTGACCTTGATTTTAATCTTTTTGAATAGTAGAACTTATATAAAGCATGTTAAAAATTTAGAAAGGCAAAAATAATACTAAAAATAACTTAATTTTTTCTCCTTTAATTTTTTTTAGAGGACATAAATAGTTTGGTGTAGCTTTCATAATATAAATGATTTTTTTTTTAGAAATGCTCAGCGTAAAAAATTGCAATAAAGACTATATTCAGATTATTTATATTGATTCTATTAATATATCACTTTATTTTAGCAAATAATTTAAAAAAATTATAAATATTTATAATACAACAATATCGAAAAAATATCAATTTTTTAAAATGGGAACTTCTATAACCTCAATTCTTTTAAAAACCTCCCTTTTGGATTCTGTGATATAGAAACAGAAAAAGGCTTGGATGAGGCTTTTAGAAATATATTTGGAGTTTTGAGAAGTTCCCTAATATCATTTTTGCCAGTAAATTACTTGCTATAATGTGAAAATTATTAACAAAAATTGTAAACTACATGTTCGAGAAAATTTATCATATTATTACTGATTTGGCTGGAAATTACACTTATATAAATCCTCATTTTAAAGAGCGATTTGGGTTTATGCATGCTGATTTTGTTGGTATTCAAAGCATAAAAAGCATTCATCCCATTGATGCACATTTAGCTATCGAAGCCACTGAAAGATTATTAACTGGAAAATCGAGTGTTGAAAATCTAGAGTTGAGAAAACCAAAATCTGATGGAACTTATTTTTGGACTTATTGGGAGTTTAAGTTAATTTATTGTTCCCAAAATCAACCTGTTGGAATATGCTGTATTGGATATGACATTTCTAAACATAAATCAACTGAAATAGATAATTTTATTGTAAGTAAACTGATTAATAATTCAAGTGTTATTACAAATTTATCTAGTTTTAGATATGATATTTTGGCAGATAATATTCAACTTAGCAATGAATTTTATGAAATATACAATTTACAAAAATCAGAAAATATTACCTTATTAGATATATTTAAAAAAATACATCCAGAAGATTTACCATTTGTTGATTTAAGTTTAATTACTGAATTAAAAAACTCAAAAAAAATAATTGTTAAGCAATTTAGAATACTTGATCCTGGGTTTGAAGGTGGTATAAAACACATTGAAAGTATATTTGAATATTACTACAACATAATTTCGCAAAAAGAGTATGTATTTGGTTTAGCTTTTGATATTTCAAAAATCAGGAAAAAAGAAAACGAATATTCACTCATTATTTCACACCTAAAATCTATACTAGATACCAATGAAAATTCTGTAGCAGTAATTAATAAAGACTATAAGCTCATAACTTATAATTTAGAAAGTGTAAAAGTTGCAGAAAGATTTGGAGTTACTCCTTTTGTAGGTCAGTATATTCTAGAGTATATACCAGACGATTATAAATCAAGAATTATTAGTTTTTATGAACGAGTTTTTAAAGGTGAGTCTATTAAACTTGACTTTAATATAATTTATGAATCTGGTCAGTTTCTGTCAGATATTTATTACTATCCACTCAGAAACGAAACAAATGAAGTAGAATTTATGGTTATCAATTGTAAGTTTAATGATTTATGTATTTTTCAACCCAACGAAAAAATAAAAATTGCTAAATCAATTATAGATTTTCAAGAAGTAGAAAAAAATAGAATTGCTACAGACTTGCACGATAGTGTGAACCAGCTTTTATATGTAGCTAGAATAAATATTAAACAATTAGAAGAATCTAAAGAAAAAACTGCTGTTTTGGAATTGCTAGACAAAGCAAGCCTTGAAATAAAATCTATTATAAATAATTCAAGCCATTTTTTATTAGAAAACACTTCTTTTGAAGATTCTATTAACCATTATTTATCAACTATTTTTAAGGATTCTAATATAAAACATAGAATTAAATTTTTAAACAATATTAAAACAGAATTATCAAGTGATTTAAAATTAAATATTTTTAGAATTATTCAAGAAATATCACAAAATGTACATAAACATTCATCTGCAAAGTTGTTTAAAGTAAAAATTAAAATTTATTGCTCAATTCTTATTTTACTTACTAGCGATGATGGAAGTGGTTTTGAATATACCCAACTTAGCAAAGGAAAAGGATTGACAAACATCAAAAATCGAGTTGCTTTTATGAACGGTAATTTAAAAATGATAACAAAATTTAATAAAGGTACATTATTTGCAATAGCTATACCAATTAATAATTAAAAATTAATAATGAAAATATATATAGTAGAAGACCATCGCCTTTTGAGAGAAACATGGGTACATTTTTTAAAATCAAAAATAGAAATCGAAATAATTGGCGATACTGACAATATTAGAGATGCTTATTTAGAAATAGAAAAACTAAAACCAAACATTGTTTTGCTTGATATAAACTTGAAAGGCGATTCAGGAATTATACTTATTCAAGAGTTAAAAAACACCATGCCTTTTGTTAAAATCATTGTTGTATCAATGCACGATGAATATGCGTTTATTAAAAAAATGTTCTCTCTTGGCATACAAGGGTATGTCAGTAAGAATGCTGAAATAAATAATCTTTTTGATGCTATTGATACAGTAAAAGAGGGCAACTTATATTTATCAGATGATATAAAAAAAACATTTTTAGACTATGCTTTAAATAATCAAAATGAATATATTTTAACTTATAAAGAAACACAGCTGATTTCTTTCATAGGACATGGATTTTCAAATAAAGAAATTGCTGAAAAGATGAATATTTCTACAAAAACTGTTGAAGGGCATAAAACAAAAATTTACAAGAAACTAAATTTGCATTCGACAGCTGACATCATAAAATATACAAGAGAAAAGGGTTTAATTTAAAAATTGTAAAACAATAAATAAACCACATTTTTGTTTTTATCGAAAATTTTATACTCTTAGTCTTTACAACTTAGACATTCATCGAATAAAACACTTAAAAACTAAGGTAAAACCCTTGTTAAAAAACAAAAATACCCTTAGTTTTAAAAATCTATCAATATTACTTTATTAATTTCTAAACTTAATTAGTTTATTTGAAGAAGTTTAGAAAATAAGTAACTTATAAAATTATATAAGATGAAAATAATGATAATAGATGATGACGAAATTTGTATATTTATTACAAAAAATGTACTACAAAGTCATACTATTGATTTTGAAACCATTAGTTTTTTATCTGCCCAAGATGCTCTAAATAGTTTATTATTACAATCAGAAATAGAATCTTTCCCAGACTTAATATTATTAGATTTGAATATGCCCTGGCTTAATGGGCTTGAATATTTGGAAATATTATATGCCAATGGCCATAAGCATCAACAAATACCAATTTGTATCCTTAGCAGCTCTGCAAACCCTCAAGATAGACAAATAGCTACAAAATTCAAGTCTGTGGTTGGATTTATCGAAAAACCAATTTCTATCGAAAAATTGGATTTTATTTTAAGAATATGCCCCACCTATAATCAACATCAGTTACCAAATAAATTGAACTTACAATAATTTAACACAAAAATCGCAGGGCAAAAAAATGAAATCGAATATTCAATTATTAAATATAGGATATAATGATGATTTACCTTCTTATCTTAAACGCAAAGTATTTCCAGCAAATCTTATATGCTTAATATTGTTTTGTAGTTTGGGCATACCATTTACTACAATTTCACTCATATACTTTCCACCATTGGCAATATTTCCAGGATTAGGGTCGTTTGTCATAATTATTGTTTTTATATTAAATTACTTTGGGCAGATTTATTTTTCTCGTTTTTTAGTTTCATTAATGCCCATAACCCTAGCTACAATATACAACGCATACCTGAGTAAAACTGGTGAGCAGCCTATTTCATCATTGTATTTATGCCAAATTGGCCTAATAATGATTCCTTATGTAATTTTTGATGTATCCGAGAAAATAGCACTTATTTTTATTTCAATTGTTTGTGCTAGTTGTATTTTATCTTTTCCATTGACCAATGCTTGGTTTGAAGCTGATTTCGATGCAACAGTTTTACGTACAGGTTGGCTTTCGCATCTTACTATTTTAATGGCAATATTTTTTAGTATAAGTTCAATACTTGGTTTAGCATTTTTGAATAAACAATCAGAAACTGAAAGTTTGGTTTTGTTCGACCAAATGAATGAAAAAAATAAAATTTTAGAAACTTCAGAACTTAAACTAAAAGAATATATTGAAAAAATTGAAGATTCACAAATGGAAGAGCAACAAAGAAATTGGATTTCGGAAGGCTTGGCAAAATCATCAAAAATCATGCGCAATACCAACAATAACCTAACCACAATTTTGGATGCAATTTTAGTAGACATCATTAAGTATTTAGAAGCAAACCAGGGGGGAATATTTGTGCTAAACGATACCAATTTGGATGATTTATATTTAGAATTGGTTTCTTGTTATGCGTACGAACGCAAAAAATATTTACAAAAGAAAATTTATATCTACGAAGGGCTTTTGGGGGAATGTTATTTAGAAAAAGATATTATGTATTTAACAAAAGTTCCTGATAATTATATAAACATTACTTCTGGCCTGGGCAAAGCCACTCCAACATGCTTATTGATATGCCCATTGATAGTAAACGATGTTGTATTTGGTGTTATAGAACTAGCTTTTTTTAAGGTTTTAGAAAAACATGAAATCGAATTTGTTAAAAAAATAGCAGAAAATATAGCTGCCGCTATTTCAACCGTTAAAACGAATGAAAAAACAAAATCGTTGCTCGCTATTTCGCAACAACAAACCGAAGAACTAAGAGCTCAAGAAGAAGAAATGCGTCAAAACATGGAAGAACTACAGGCAACTCAAGAAGAAACCGAGCGAAGAAAAAAAGAAATCGAAGCATTACTCAATAATAATCAAAACACACTTGACAGATTTAACACAATTTTAGAAGCATCTCCAGAAGGTATTTTTACTTGCGATGTCAACGGTGATATAGACAGAACTAATAATAAATTTTATGAAATTTTAGAAATACAAGAATCTGATAAACCAAATAATTTAAAAATATTTCTAAAACTATTTGATTTACAAAAATTCATTACCAATAAAGTATATACCCAAAAGCTATTCTTAGAAAACAAAAATAATAAAATGGTAAGCCTTACTGGAAAAAAATCACAATTAAATGGCTCGACTTATTTTGTGTTTTTCTTTAGAGATATAACTTTAGAACTAAAAAAAGAACAAGAATTAATCAAAACACTCGAACAATTAGAACTTAATAAATCACTCATTTAAAAATTAAAATAATTATGGCAAACATTAAAGGAAAATTTATCACACTTAGCGGACATTTACTAGGCGGCAACCAAGAAGTAATTGCAAAGGCAAATAATTTCTTAGAAAACGAAATTGGTTTAACACACTTGGAACTCGACCCAGAAGAGTTTTATGATGTAAAATTATTTTCAGAATTTCTTGAAATTTGTTTCAACAACAATGGTATGAAAGAAAATGGATATGTGATTTTAGGAAAAAGGGTATATCCAACTATAAAAAGAACAACTGGACTCCCCCCACATTTGAACTCAACTTTAGATTTTATTTTGTTTGAAGCAGAAGGTTTTTTGGCAAACCACGAAGGCGAGGGAGTTGTGCCTAGAACATTTTTAAAAAAAGAAAATGGTTTAGTAGAAATAGTTGCAAAAGCTCCTGGTTATAATTCAAAGCTTTATGAAGGTGTTTTTTTAGGAATTTTAGAGATGTGTGGCGAAACCAATGGAAAAGTTAATATCATTGATGTAGATACCTTTAAAATTACTTGGTAATTTATTCTTCCTGTTAGGTTTTCAATTAAGGCGTAGCAGGAGATAAGCATTTTTAACTATATACTTATGCAAAATTATTTTAGTAGAATGATTGATTATAAAAGTAAATTAGACGCATTTGATTTTAATAGTTTGCTAAATATATCATCGCTAATATTTGATAGCAATAATGCAATAATTTCTGTCTTAGAAACCCCCAACATTTTTAGACATCATTATTATAATATAGAGAAAAACGAGGAACTAGAGAAATTAATAACAGCTATTATTACAGAAAAATCATTCAAGAAATCAGGTTATATATTGCATAATTCAATCAGCATTTCGTATGTTTTAGTAGTAAACAAAACAAACGACACCATTGGTTGTGTTAGCTTTTTAAATCAAAATTCTGGTTTTTTTGAAACTATCAATACTGCATTATTAAATCAATTTATATCTCATTTATCTGATTGTATAGAACTAAAATCATTAACTAAATCTGCCATAGAATCTAAACTTGAAATGTCTACAATGCTAGGAGCAATATATGAAAGCACAAACGAAGCCTGCACCTATATCAACAAAGATTTAAAAATAGTTTACTCCAACAAAGTGGCTAAATCACTTTGTTTTCAAATCTTTGGGCGTGAACCCAAGCCAAACGACAACGCTATTGATTTTATGCTACCCCAATTTCAAGACGAGTTCAGTGGCTATTATCAACGAGTTCTTAATCATGAACGAATAGAAGTAGAAAAAACAAATGGCATAGGGTGGTGGAAATTTACTATCTTTCCAGTATATGATTACAACAATAATATGCTTGGCGTAGCCCATAATGTAAAAGATATCACAAACCAAAAATTAAATGAAATTGAAATAAATAGACAAAACGAAGTATTCAAAAAAATTGCTTGGCAGCAATCTCACGAAGTAAGGCGACCTGTTGCTACAATACTGGGGCTTATTAATCTTATAGAATCAAAAAAAGGTAATGATACTACAAAAGAACTAAGTTTTTTAAAACAAGCAACTACTGAATTGGATACTATCATCCATCAAATAATACTCAACAGCATTTAAGATATTTTAAAACAAAAAGTGGAACTTGCTGCTTGAATCAAGCACTAGCTTACTATATCAATTCTTTAAGCCACTTTTCGGCACTACCAGTATCTTTAAAAGCATTAGTAAGCAATATGCCATCTGCATCTATTTTTTTCTTTATTACAGTAAGGGTAAAATTACCAAAAACACTATCTCCGACAATATATGCTATTTTCTTCAAAGAAGAGTTGTGTAATCTTGGCTGTACTACATCGTTTGTCCAGTTAGCATTGGCAACAGTAGTACCCTTAAAATTACGAATATCGCATATAATGTATTTGAGAGATTCGTCTTTAACCATTTTTTCTTGAATTAATATTGTACTTCTATAGTCTTCTTCATTGCAAAAATCTTTCCAAATAGCAAATCCTGTTTTTGAGGTTATGTCATAATACACATCTGCATATTTTGTTGATAAGTATGATTTTATTTGTGTCATTTTGAATAATTTATTTGGGTTATTAAATATTTAATTGGAAAATCCAAAAGGCTCTTAATTAATTTCAAAAACCTTATCCAAACACTTATCTAAAGTGAGAAAGTCAACGAAATTGAGCATTTTAGAAGTTTCCAAATAGCTTATAATGTTACATTAGCAAGTGCAATTAATTTATTTTCGTAGTCAAACACACTATATACAGTTTCTAGGAATACAGAACCTACCAGAAGCATACCTTGAGGCATTCCATCAAGGGTTTGTATACCTATTGTCCAACTAGAAGGCGATAGTTGTATAAAATATTGTTGAGGTGTAATGATATATAAATTGTTGCCTAAGTTTAAGGTTATGGTTGGGTAATTGGCCGTTTGGTTAAAATCTGTAATCGAAATTGGCAAGCTTCCATTCAGTGTAACTGCAACTAGTAGGCAGTTTATCATTTGTTGATTAGCCTTAAATATAGAAGAGCCAGTGTCTAACACAAAACTGGTAATACCTGCTTCTACTGGGGCATTGTTTACCAAAAAAGCGTTTAATTTTAATGCCCAAAGGTATTCTAAGCCAGGAATAGTAATGGGCAATAGTGTATATAATCGCAAGGTCGAGGCATCAAACTTGGTGTAATCTACTGCTCCAAAAAGACATTCGCCAATACCTGATTGATTATTGTACCAAAACGAAGCAATAGCAAAATCAATTTTCCCATCTTTCATTAATTGCAACATCAGCGATTCTGTATTTGGGCCTACCTCCCAAAAAGGCGAGGGTACAGCAATGCCACCATCGCAATCGAGTTCTAAAAATTGAGAGCCATCGTAATTTGTAGCTAATTCAAAATTAAGAGCTTCAGAAGAGTTTATTTGATTTTTTGATAAATTTTCATTTACTTGAGATAACAAAAATATATCCTCGCCTTCAATTACGGTCATGTTTCCCCATGGGCCAAAAGATTTGATTTTTGGATTGTTATCAAGTATTTTGAAGCTTACAGAATTGTTTTGATTAAAAGAATTGTGTGCCAAACAGGCTTGTGTAGTACACTGGCTTGATGTAACCCAAGTATTATCGGTACCAGTGTCAATCATTAATTTTAAATTTTGAGCTGGTGTGCCTATACCCAGATTAGTAAACCAGGGAGTAGCTCCATTTTCGGTAAGTTTTCCTTTTTGGAAAGGAAAAGAAATTATTTCTGATACATCGCCAAGTTTTGGATAAATATTTGTTCTTACAAATGTAGCAGTGGCTACAACAGTGGCACCCCAGTTGTCGGCAGGATTTGAATTTTTTTGTAATAAATAAGTAGATACTATTTGTTGTGTTCCCTCAGGGGTTATCTGTAGCTGACCTGCAAATCCTGATACCCAATTATCCCCAGTCTGTGGTGGTTGTTGTGGGCCAGTGTAGCTTCGCCAAGAAATAGAAAACGAAATAGTTTGACTATTAACATTTGGGTCTGGATTAAAATCTGTAACACCTACTACATAATAATTGCCAGTAGCACCTGTATGAGAACTATATGTACCCGAAAAAATTCCTGTTGATACATCTACATAGTTTACCATGAGTATAGAACCAAATTCGTTTTGCCAATTTCCAGTGATATCAGTATAAGTCATATTTTTTTAAAAATTATAATTTTATAAATATTTATATTTTTTTTACAAACATACAATTTTTTTAAAAACTTTTAATTAATGTTGCAAAATATTTTAATTATATAACTCAATTTGATAATGTTTAAAAAATCAATTTCCATCATTTTTTTTGTAACATTTACGTTACAGGTACTATCTCAGAATACAGGTTTTAATAGCAAAATCAATATTAGAGGCAAGATAGCAGCCACTTCAAACAAAGAATTTCTGGTAGGTGCACTTGTAAGTTCTGGTTCTAATATAGTAGCTACAGACGAAAATGGCAATTTCTCTTTGTATGTAACCTCGCTACCATCTACCCTAAAAGTAGAATATCTGGGCTTTGAACCTCAAGAGATTGTGGTCGAAAATACACAATCGCTATCAATTTTTTTGGCCGAACAAACCCAAAATATTTCAGAGGTTACTATCAAAGGCTTTGCAAATAGCAATACTGAAGCCAGGCGTAGGGTAGAATCTTTACAAGAAACCCCAGAATCAGTGTCATCGTTTAGCAAAGAAGATATACAAGCTAAGGGTATAAGCAATTTAGTAAATTTTGCGGCTCATGTACCCAACATCAATTTTACAACATCTCAAAATGCAGGTACAAATTTTATGATTGTACGTGGGATACCTCAAATAAGAAATGGCGAATCGCCAGTGGCAGTAGTCATAGATGGTGTTACAGTGCAAGACCCTAATATTATGAACAGAGAATTGTATGATATATCTTTAGTAGAATTAGTCAAAGGCCCACAAGGGGCTTTATATGGCAAAAATGCTATTGGTGGTGCCCTCAATATCATTACAGAATCTCCCTCAAATGTGCAAAAATATAGGGTAGATATGGGATATAGCACTGGTAATATGTACAAATTGGGAGTGATGGGTTCTGGTGCAGTTATCGAAGATAAATTGTTTTATAGAGTATCTGCCAATTTTAAACGTGGCGATGGTGTTTTCAAAAATGAAACTTTCAATAGAGCTCCAGATAATATGCAAGATTTTAGTTTTAGAGGACAATTAAAATACATCATCAACGAAAACTGGTCGGCCACAGCTACTGCTCAGTATTTTAGAACACAAGCAGGTGCAGTATATTACGCACATGCTCGCCCAGGAGGACAAACTTATGCTCCTGCAGCACCTGGTTTTCCTGGAGCTCCAGTAATGAAACCCAACGATTTTAGTGGTGTAATAGATAGTGATATTATGGGGCAATCAGACCTAAAAAATGCTTTTGCTACCCTAAAATTTGTAGGTAATTTGGGCAAAATACGTTTTCAGTCAGTGTCGGCTTACAGCAACTCACAAATTGGCTATTATGGCGATTTAGATTTTCAAAAAGTGTCATTTTTTAAACAACAACAAAACAATGTAAACGAAATCTATAACCAAGAATTTAGATTGATGTCTCAAAACCCTAATGCTAGATTTACTTGGAGTTTGGGTACATTTTTTCAATCATTGAACAAATCTTTGGTTTTGGATGCATTGATTATCAATCCAACAACACAAGGATATGACAAAGCCTCTAATTTTGGATTTCCAGCCAATTTGCAATCGGCCACAGATTTTACCAATACCTACAATACTTTAGCTTTGTTTGGATTTAGTGATTTTAAGGTAACAGAAAAATTTACAGTTTCGGCAGGTTTACGATATGATTATGATATGATTTCGCAAAAAAATAGGTTGCTCAATACAAAACCTAACACTGTAAATTCTCAGCTGCAACCCAAACTATCGCTTTCTTACAAATTTGTACCTGGTTTTATGGTATATGCCAACTATGGCTTAGGATACAGAAGTGGTGGATACAACCAAGAGAAATCGGCTGTGTATGATGCTTTTTACAAAGCCGAAACCTCCAATAACTATGAATTAGGTTTTAAAACAACGGCACTCAAAAATAGATTATTATTCAACGCCTCTGCATTTTACATAGACTTGTCAAACCAACAGCAATATGCCGCAAGTTTTGGAAGCAAAGGCTTAATTATAGGAAACTACAATTATGACAAAAGTAGTTCTATTGGAGTAGAGGCCGATCTGAAATTCAGAGCCATGAAATATTTAGACATCATAGGAAGTATAGGATTTACAGAAGCCAAAATAGTAAAAGGAGGTTCAACAGGTACCACAGATCGCAAATCGTTTGAGGGCAATTACATACCTTTTGTGCCAAGATATACCTATAATGTAGGTTTGCAATCTACTGTACCAATCAAAAAAGACATAAACCTTACAGGATTGTTAAGCTATACATCCAAAGGCATGATAGCTTGGCATGACGACAACAAAGATTTCAACCCAAGCTATGGCTTAGTTGATGCCAGACTAGGCATAGCCACAAAGTCATTTGAATTTGGCGTATTCTGCAACAATATATTAAATCAAAAATATTATACAGAATGGTTTGCGGCTGCCATTTCGGGTTCTGGTGCTGGCGATATTGGTTGGTATGGTTTGCCAAGAATTATGGGAGCAAATGCTACATTTAAGTTCTAAAAAAAACAAAGAAATGTAAGTTTCATAAAAAAAAAGGCTAAATTTATTTAGCCTTTTTTTTATATATAAAAATCAATGTCTTTTACTTTAGCATTTTTTATTGACTTTATCTTTGTTTTTCTCCAAATAAGAAAGATAATCTGATTCTTATATTGAACCGAAAAATAAATATTACAATTTTATTTTAAACCCCTTTTTTAATTTCTCCCCAAGTGGGAGAAAAATTTTAGGAATTTAATTTTAATTTTTCGGTTTGATATAGGTAAACGACATTGAAATATGAATAGCAATTTTATACTCATTTTTACTTTTATTCGATACACATTTTTATCGAAATAGATTTTCTATAATTTGGTTTAAAAAAAAGGTTATTAGAAAATAAATTTTTGTTACTAAGTTTTATAAACCAATAATTTTTCATAAAATCTAAAAAAACACTTCAAGGAATTTCAAATGTTAAAAATATATTAACAATATTTATATAAATAATATTTAAAATTACTACCTTTGCAATCCGATTTTAAAAACGACTATTTAAGCCAAAAATGTCATCAACTGTAAAGTTATATTCAGGAACCAACTCCTTATATTTAGCTGAAAAAATTGCCAAAGAATATGGCGATACTTTGGGCATGATTACTCGCCAAAAGTTTAGCGATGGCGAAATGTTTGTAAGTTTTGACGAATCGGTAAGGGGCAAAGAATTGTTTTTGATACAATCTACGTTTCCTTCTGCCGATAATTTAATGGAATTGATGATTATGGTTGATGCCGCCAAGCGAGCATCTGCCAAATCTGTAACAGCTGTTGTGCCTTACTTTGGATATGCACGCCAAGATAGAAAAGATAAGCCTAGAGTTGCCATTACGGCCAAGCTGGTGGCCAATCTGCTCACTGCCTCTGGAGCCGATCGCATCATGACTTGCGATTTGCACGCTGGGCAAATACAAGGTTTTTTTGATATTCCAGTAGATCATTTGGATGGGTTGGGGCTTTTTATACCTTATATACGATCGTTGAATTTAGAAAATTTAGTCATAGCCTCGCCAGACGTTGGTGGTTTGATGCGTGCACGAGGATATGCTAAAGTGCTTAATTGCGAATTGGTAGTAATAGACAAGCATCGTAAAAAAGCCAATGAAATTGCTTCTATGCAACTGATTGGCCATGTAGAAGAAGCCAATGTGATTTTGATAGACGATTTAGTAGATACAGGGGGTACTATTTGCAAAGCTGCTGGTTTACTTAAAGAGCGAGGTGCAAAATCGGTAAGAGCTTTTTGTACGCATCCAGTATTGTCGGGCAATGCGTATGACAATATCAATAATTCAGTATTAGAACAAATGGTGGTTTCAGATTCTATTCCATTAAAACAAGAAAGTAGTAAGATTCATGTGATTTCTGTGGCCAATTTATTTGCTATGGCCATCCAAAAAGTACACGAACATGGGTCTGTAAGTTCATTATTTTTGTAATTCATAGTTTAATTATATACATTCACAATCAATTTTAATAAAAAAATGAAAACAGTAGAGATTATAGGGTTTAAAAGAGCAAGTCTTACTAGGTCGCAGTTAGCAGAAATGCGCTACTCAGGAAATATTCCATGCATATTGTATGGTGGTGGGGTCAATGTTCAATTTCATTCGCCAGCAGCATTATTTCGTGATTTAATATACACGCCAGAAGCCAAATTTGTAGAACTCAATATCGAAGGTACAATTTATAAAGCTATCAAACAAGAAGTACAGTTTCACCCTGTAAATGACATGGTGTTGCACGTAGATTTTTTGTTGTTAGAAGACAATAAAGAAGTAAAAATGAACATCCCACTTCGTTTGACAGGAACAGCAGCTGGAGTATTGAAAGGTGGTAAAATGGTACAACGTATGAAACACGTGCCTGTAAAAGCATTACCAAAAAATATGCCCGAAGTTATAGAATTGGATGTAACTAACTTAGAAGTTGGCAAATCTATTCGTATTTCGGATATTAAAACTGTAAATTTTGAAGTCCTTAAAGCACCTGCTATTCCACTTGCTGGCGTAGAAACTACACGTGCTATGAAAGACACTGCTGATGCAGCAGCTGCAGCTGGCAAAAAATAGTTTTTTGATTTTTTAAATTATCAAAACCCATGTTTATTTATTGTAAACATGGGTTTTTTTAAGAAAGTTCCTGTATCAGTGTTTCAATACAATACGCTATATATTTTCATCAAAACCTAGGTAAGTGTATGATTATCAGGTAGTTAATTTTTTGCTTATTTTCAATTTTTTTTGAGCAAGTTATTTTTTTTGAAATGGTAATGTTATCACTACCAATAACTTTTGCATAAAAATATTTGCTTATCTAGGCTTTATTATGTCGATATTTTCAATCAAAAATTTTAGTATTCAATGATATAATATTTGTTAAACCAAGTCGTTATTTGCAATGTTATACTTAAAATGAATAAAAATATGACAATAGCAAAAAATCTTTTCACTCTTACGATAGCATCGGCCATGGGCGGTGCTGCGGCCATTGGCGGCTATAAATGGTTGGTAGAAAACCCCAAAAACGACATGTATGAAAACGAAAAAACTGCCATGTATGCTCGTTATTCAAAAACCGATACCTCACAAGTGATTGTACCAGAGGGGCTCAATTTTATTTTTGCATCCAATGTAGTAAGACCTACTGTGGTGCATATTAAATCTACGTATCAGCCCAAATCATCGCCTCATGGGGGCAATCCACATAGCACTGATCCATTTTTTAGATACTTTTTTGACGAACCAGATCCATTTCATCAGCCACAACAAAAGCCCCAACAATCGTCTGGGTCTGGCGTGATTATTGCTCAAGATGGATATATTGTAACCAACAATCACGTTATTGAGGGTGCTACCAAAATAGAAGTGGTGTTAGATGACAAACGCACATACGAAGCCAAATTGATTGGCAGAGACCCAGAAACTGATTTGGCTTTGTTGAAAATTGAAGAAAAAAACCTTCCTTTTGCCAAATACGGAAATTCAGAAAAAATACAAGTAGGCGAATGGGTTTTGGCCTGTGGCAACCCTTTTGAACTAACCTCGACTATAACTGCTGGTATAGTAAGTGCCAAAGGTAGAAACATAAATCTGCTCAGGGGCAACTCTAATTATGCCATCGAAAGTTTTATTCAAACTGATGCTGCCGTTAATCCTGGCAATAGTGGTGGTGCTTTGGTAAACTTAAAAGGCGAATTGGTAGGCATTAATACTGCCATTGCTTCTAATACTGGGGCCTATGCTGGATATTCGTTTGCAGTGCCAGTAACAATAGTAAAAAAAGTAACCGAAGATTTGCTTCGTTTTGGAGAAGTGCAACGTGCTTTGTTGGGTGTGATGATTACTGATGTAACCGCAGAATTGGCAAAAGAGAAAAATATTTCTCAAATCAAAGGGGTGTATATTAGTGGTGTAAACGAAAACTCGTCTGCAAAAGATGCAGGCATAGCAGTAGGAGATGTCATTTTGATGATAGACAAAACTGCCGTAAACTCATCCTCGGAGTTGCAAGAGGCAGTGGCCCAGCACCGCCCAGGCGAAACCATAGCTGTTACTATTTTGAGAGACAATACTAGAATGACCAAAAACGTAGTTCTCAAAAATAAACGTGGCACAACAGGTGTAGTCAAAACCACCGAAAACCAAATAAACGAAGATTTAGGAGCCGAAATTGCCCTAGTTTCTAAATCAGAAATGGACAAGTTAAACATTAGTTTTGGCATTAAAATAATAAAAGTAATGCCAGGAAAATTGCAACAAGTAGGTGTTAGACCTGGATTTATTATCACTCATATCGACAAAAATCCAGTGGCTACTATCCAAGATTTAAACCAAATGCTCGACCAAAAAAATGGAGGATTACTTATTGAAGGTGTATATCCCAACGGGCAAAAGGCTTATTTTGGAATAGGTTGGTAAGAATACAGCCCATGTTAATATCAATGCCCTTGCTTAAAAAGGGCATTGATAAAACATTGAAAACGATTTTTTCTCTACTTTTCTACTTTACTATAATCTGACTAATATGTATATTTTTTTTATAATTTGACTTTGTAATGCAAATTCTAATATTTCTTGCAAATAAAGTCTAATCCCATTTTGCAGGGCTGCAACGTATAGAAGATGAAATAAATAATCGACCAAGAAAACGATTTAATTACCAAAATCCATTAACTATTTTAAAACAAAAAGTTGCATTTGCGGCTTGTAACTGCCTTTTGCAATTCCGTGCATATATGCATCTATTACATAGTCGGCATCAATAAGTTTATTTTGCTCAAAAGTCCATTGTTTTGGGAAATGAATTTCTTTACTTATGTCTATTTCATAAACACTATGTTACATGTAGGACGCTGTTTACTTTTCTCCGTTTTTTAGTCGTTTTTGTTTTACAGATTCTGGCAAATAGTTGTCTTCTGTTATTACTTTCTTTCCTGTTTTCTGTTCAAGTTCTTTTCGAGCATTTCCTGCTACTGCTCCACCAAGTTTTGCTGCTTTTTGATTTTCTACAAAACCCATTGGATTTTTGATTTTTACAATTTCTGTTGTCGATGCCTCCCCAAGCATAGAAAATATGAGTTCTAAATCTGTCATGTGGTCTCTTAGGTTTTCTTGCTTCAAACCTTTAACCTTTTTGTATTCAGAAGGTGTCAAACCAAAAGTAGCTTTAGAGATTTCGGCTGTTAAAATGGCATATTCTTTTTGTTCTTTCACGCCTCTTTCTTTCCACTCGTCTGTCAGTTCTTCACGAATGGCAATACTTCTCATCCTTTTTTCTATCCAGTCGTCAGAATACCCTTTGAGTTTGTAAAGTTCTCTAGTTCGTTGGGTAGCGAGTTCTGGGTTTTCAATCTCATCTAATCTGTCTGACCCCACTTGCGCAAGCCAAAGTTTAAAAGGCTCTGCTTTTGGAGATGGTATTGATTGTATGATACGTAATAAGCCTTTTGCATCAGCACAGCCCATTTTTTGATTACCGCCAGTGGTGGGAACTATAAGGGTAGGTACAAATTGTACCCACCCTTTAGCAAGTTCCTCATCTCTCAAACGCATTCTTTTTATATACTGCTTTGGATCTTTGCTATCTGTCAAAATTGCAACTACATCTTCTACAACAAAATACCATTTATGTTCTGATTCGCTCCAAATCGAACGAATTTGATTGCTTTCGAATAATTTTATCTGTGCCATAATGCAAATATATCATAGATAATAAAAATTAAAACTTTTCTACGGATTGATTCTAAAAATATAACTCTCATTGTGATAGCGATGTAAAATTGCTAGTCTCTTTTAGCTGATTTTCAATACTTTGCATAATGCTTTTAAAGATATTAATATCCGTTATTTCTGTCCAGTTTTGAAAATTACTATTTTTTCTTTATTGATATTTGTTAATTCTGGCAAAGTCGTACTTTGTTGATAATTCCAAATTTAATTATATATTAACTTGGGATTCATATTTGGAACTTCCTGTTTTAAAATATTTGTAACTTTCGTTAATATCTCTTGACATTCTCCCAAATGGAATAAAAATTGTATTCAAACAAAAAAATGTAGATTAATCTAATTCATACCAAACTACATTGATACTCTAACAGAAATATATATTAAATATTACATACCAAAATCATTAAAAATCTACCAATCTGGTTTGCCTTTGTTAGAATTTTTCTTGGTAGCTTCCCTTTTATTTTGTTGAATATACTGAATTTCGTTGCTTTTCATAGCATCTAGTAGCATTTTGGCCCTTTGGTCGGTCATACCCATTTTGGCTAGCGATTCTGGGTTTGCTACCATTTTTGGCTTTTCTTTTTTGCCACCTTCTTTTTCTTTTTGTGCTTGGCCTTGTTGGTCTTGCTTGGCATCTTTGTTGTCGGCATCTTTGCCTTGCTTATTTTGTTCGCCTTCTTTGTCTTTCTTATTTTTTTCTTCCTCTTCTTTATCTTTTTTTCCGTCTTTGTTGTCTTTATCGGTTCCGTTTTTATTGTCCTTATCCGTTTTGTCGTTATTTTTTCCGTCTTTTTTATCCTTTCCGTCTTTTCCGTCTTTATTATCTTTATCGTTATCTTTATCGTTATTTTTATCTTTTCCGTCCTTGTTATTTTTGTCGTCTTTCTTATCTTTTCCGTCTTTTCCGTCCTTATTATTTTTGTCGTCTTTATTTTGACTGTCTTTATTTTGACTGTCTTTATTTTGTTGGTCTTTGTTTTGTTGGTCTTTATTGTCTTTGTCGTCCTTTTTATCGTCTTTTTTATTGTCCATTTTAGGGTCTTGTTTGGCTTCTTGCAATCTTTTCAGAAATTCATAATTAAATCTAGCATCTTTATTGGTTGGATTGGCTCTAAGGGCATCTTTAAAATACGAAAGTGCTTTGGGCTTGTCGTTATCGTTTTTAAACGACATCACTCCAAGTTGTTGTGCTGCTATGGAACGTACATTTTTATCTTTTGCATTATACAATTTTTCGTAATTTTTGCTTGCTTCTGCAAATTTTTGTTGATTAAAATAAGCATGCGATAAATTGAGTGCTGCTTTTTCGTCATTTATCTTTAGTGTATCCAACAAATAATTGTAGTACTGTATAGAAGTGGCATAATCTTTGGCCAAAAAAGCCTCTTCAGCTTTAGATTTTACACTATTTTCTTTGGCAATAGAAGTAATATTGCCAATACCATCAAAAAGTAAAACCAAATAAATAATCAAAATCATAATTTTATAACTTTTACAGTTATTAAAATATCCAAAACAATCAAAATAAGAGCCACAAAAAGGAAATAAAAATATTTATTGGCAGAGGTATCTACCGTTTTTATTTCTCTTAATTCTCCTTCAATATTACTAATATCAGAAATTAGTTTAGGTACTTCGTTTTTTTGGTCGGTAATTTCATAATATTTTGCACCAGTAATATTGGCTAGTTTTTTTAGGGCAGTAGCATTGAGTTTACTTGTGGCTATTTCTCCATTTTCGTCTCTTTTAAATCCATTTTCAGATGGCACTCTACCACCAGTTTCGGTACCTATGCCAAGTGCAAATAGCTTTATATTGTCGTCATCTAATTTTTCTACCAAGTCTTCGGTGTCTTCGCCAAAGTCTTCGCCATCAGAAATAAGAATCAAAATCTTAGATTTAGGCTCGTTTCCATCGTTTAGATCAGCGTTTTTAAATCTTTTGAGTGCCATATCTATGGCTGGAGCAAAGTCTGTGCCAGCCGAAGGCACCAAGTTTGTATTTAAAGTTTCTATAAAAACGCTCAATGCACCCAAATCAAAAGTGAGTGGACATTGCACAAAGGCTTCAGACGAAAATATAATCAACCCTATTCTATCAGAAGAAAAAGATTCAGTAATTTTTTTAAGTTCAAACTTTACTTTATCCAACCTTGATGGCTCTATATCTCTCACATTCATAGAATTAGATAAATCGACCAAAAAATAGATGTCTTTTCCAATAGATTTTATTTCTTTTTTGACATCGCCAAACGATGGCGCCAATAATGAAAGTATGATTAATGAAAAATAAATTGAACGAAGGATTAATTTTTTGAAAACAGACCTAAAACTTGTTCTCAAAATAATGGCTGCATACGAAATGCGTGCTATGTACCAAAAATAAAAAAAACCTATTACACCAATAAGTATAAACTCAAAAAGTCCAGGAAGTTTTTGAAACGTCATCATAATCTAGATACAAAAATACGCATAAGATAATCTAATATGCAAGTATTTTGTAAATTTTGGTTTTATATTAATTTTGATGTATTTAAGTTACATTAATTATTAATTTTACTATTAACATTGATATGGTTTTTTTTACTTTCCTATAAAAAATATTACATTATTTTTTTGTCATTTTGTATGTAAATCATAAATAGCAGTGAAAAAGTAATTAAAAATTATTTTGGTTGATAATACAATGTCGTTTAATTAAGCATATTTTATTGCCTCTATCTTATTCTTTCTCCAAAAGAGAAAGTTAATCGGATTTTTAAATAAACGACATTGGTTTATAATGTTAAAATTTTACTTTAAAAATTATTAGTCTCAAAAGCCCCTCCCTTTTGGATTCTGTGGCATCGTAACAGAAATTGGGTTGGGGCTTAAAAAACAGTTATTTATTTTAAAATAACCATAAAAACGTTTGACCAGCAGAAATAATTTTAAGATTTTAAAGTTAGGTTTTTGATTTTTTTGCATTAATTTATTATAAATTTTTTAACTTTAATTTTAACTTCAATTTTTTAAAACATTTTAATTCAATTTTTAGTATCTCGTCATCTTTTGCTAATTCGTTGATAATCAGTCAGTTATGATTTTTTTGAAATAAATTTTTAAAAAAATACGCTATTAATAGTTACTTTTTCATTATTTTTTACATTTATTTGTATAAAATTTTATCAACATATAAACTCAAATGATAATTAATATGAAAAAATATGTCAATGTAGCATTTATGTTATATTTTTAATTTTTTTTGTATTTTTTACTTATAGTTTTTTGTAACTATTCAAACCAGTCTGTATTTAAAATCTTCTCGCTTTTTGTAAACTATAAATTTAATACCCATGAAAAAAATTATCTTCACAATAGCTACTTCTTTCTTAGTAGTTGCAGCTCAAGCTCAATTCCAAGACCAAAAAGGTTTCAATTTCCAAGGCTATGCCCGAGACGAGGCTGGTAGTGCTTTGGGTAATAAGGCTGTTCAGGTCAAATATTCGCTGTATCCTACTGGGCTGCCTGCTCAAATTGATTATACAGAAACCCATAATCTAACCACAGATGCTTATGGTATTTTTTCGGCCGTAGTTGGCTCCAAGGCTTTAACTTCTTTTGGTAAATTGCCCTTTTCTCGTGTCAATTATTGGCTCAAAGTAGAGGTAAAAACAAGCTCCACCAACTGGAGTACCATCAATGATATAGAACTTTTGTCTGTGCCTTATGCCCGCACAGCAGGCAATGGCGTACCCGTAGGCACTGTTATAGCCTATGCAGGTCTCAAAACCAATATTCCATTGGGTTATTTGGTATGCGATGGCACAACCTACAACAAAGCAGATTACAAAGAACTTTCTGATGCCCTTGGTAACTCGTGGGGGGGCAACTCTACCCAGTTCAACGTGCCAGATATGAGAGGTTTATTTTTGAGAGGCGTAGATGAAACAGCAGATAGAGATAAAAATAAAACTATTAGAAGTGCTGTAAACACTGGTGGAAACACAGGAAACACTGTTGGCACGCTGCAAAGAGAAGAAATCATTTCTCATTCGCATACAAACTCTTCTGATGGCGATCATACACATACTACAAATGTAAATGGAACCGCTTTTGGTGTTGTTCAAATGGATGGAAATAATACTCCTGGTTCTTTAGATGTTTCTACTGGTGAAATTAATGTTAGAGCTATGGCATCACTATCAATGGGAGGTTCTGGCAATCACACACATACTATATCTAGTACTGGTGGTGCAGAAACTCGTCCAGTGAACGTATCTGTATATTATATCATCAAATATTAATTTTCTTTTTCACATTTCATCACCCATTGAATATGAAAAAGATACTCATATTGTTGTGTTTTTTAGGATTATCAAACACAATTATTGCTCAACTCGAAACCCCATATAGCATTGGCTACATAAGTGGTTATCAAAAAGCAGTGCAAACTGCTACTCCACCCAAACAAGATTTTATCTACTTTAATGGCGACCCATTGGCCTCGAGGCGTTTTGCTACTATCGATGGAGTTGGCGATGCCCTTTGTGGCGTGCCTTATGGAGTTTCGTTTTTCCCTAGAGTATTAGATAAACATATTACTGTATCAAAAGGCTATTTTTCAGAATATGTTATTTTGCAATGGAATATTATAGCTTCTCAAGATCGTATTTCTCGCATTCAAATTTATAGAAAACAGCTTGGCACTACTGGCGATTCGATTTTGGTAGGAAATATACCAGGCGAACAAAACTCTTTTAGAGACGAATTTGCCGAAAAAGGCACATTATATAAATACACTATTTTCCTACAAGGTATTGCCGATGGCATGAAAATCCCATTGATCAACCATTCTGAAGGCATTGGTTTTTCGTTTCCTTTTGGTACAGCCTCTGGCCGCATTACGTTTGCTGGCGGTAGTGCAGTAGAAGGGGTAGTAGTTTCGGCCGAAACTGATGGTAATCTCAAAGGCAAATCTTTGACTTTTAATGGCGTAAACCAACTTGTAAGAGTCGAACACAACACTTCTGATACAGAACTTGAGCTACGTGATGGGTTTACTTTGCAGACTTGGGTAAAACGTGATTCCAAAAACAGTGGTACTATTTTTCAAAAAGGTATAGACTATCAACTTACTTATTCATCCACAGGCATATCTTTTAGGGTTAGCAATAAAACTATATTTTTGCCTTTTGTGGCCCATGTAGATACTTTTTTTCATGTAACGGCTGTATATAAAGTGGATAGTATGTTTTTGTATATCAACGTAAACGAAAACAAATCAATATCCATAGCTGATGTGGCAGGTACACAACCAGCAGCTGCCGAAACAGGCATAGTTTTTGCCACTAATCAAGCCAGAACCGATTATTTCAAAGGCGTGATAGACGAAATTCGTTTATTTAGACGAGCCTTGCCAAAATCCGAAATTTTAAATTATTATGATAAATATATTGGTGGCAACGAAGCTGATATGATAGGTTATTGGCGACTCAACGAAGGAAATGGCAACGAAATGTACGATTTTTCGAGAAAAAGCACTACTTTCAACAACAACAATGGCACTCTTGTTGGCAAACCTATTTGGAGCGAAATAACGCCCCTGCGTACTCAGTTATCATACAAAGGTATTACTGATAGCAATGGAAACTATGTAGTTACTGGATTTCCTTATTCTAACGCAGGTAGCCAATACACATTTACACCCATGTATGGCGTACACCAATTTGATCCTGCACAAGTAGTGAGATACATAGGCGATGGAGCTGCTATTCAAAATAGTGTCAATTTTACAGATGTCTCTTCTTTTAAAGTTACTGGTACTGTAAAATATGAAGATTCTTTTTTTCCAGTAGAGGGAGTTTCTATATTAATTGATGGCAAAGCAGCCATTACAGGTTCTGGTTCCTTGATATTATCTGATAATTTAGGTCGATTTTCGGTAGATGTGCCTATTGGTTTGCATAGTATTCAATTACAAAAAAACTTACACCAATTCAAAGACGAGGGTCGTTTTCCTAAGCCAATCGTAACAACAGTGCCTGGTTTTGTAAAATTGTATAATTTTGTAAAAGATGAAAATGGCCTAGAGATGATAGATATTACCCGTGTAAAATGGGTAGGCAAAGTGGTAGGTGGGCCAGTAGAGGCAGCCAAAAAATTGGGTTTTGGCAAATCTGTCAATAATATTGGCAATGCTACCATATCCATGACCACTCAAAAAGGGTACGATTTGGCCACTACAACTGTAGCAGGTGGTAGAATTGAAACATACGCAGGCCGTAATTTTGGTAGTAGAGTGGCATTTATAACCAAAAATGTAACCGTCAATCCAGATCCAGTGTCAGGTGAGTTTATAGCCATGCTACCACCCGAAAAATATACAATCACCAATGTTTCTGCGGGTTCTTATACTTTTGGCAGCGAAGCCAATATCACAGTAGATTTGCAACAATTTATCAAACAAAACGAAAACTTGGCTGATACTTTGGGTAAAATTATTAGAAATGTAACTGTGGCTGGTTATCCACCTATTAATCCATCAAAATATTTGAGAATACGAAATGTAAGACGTGGCGATACCACTTTTATTATGGGTTATGATTCTCTTTTTTATGATGCTAGAAATGATTTTATACTTAGAAATGTGCCCACCATTTCGGTTTTGACTAAAAATGATGACGAACTTTTTGGAGAAATAAACTATACTTACTCAGACAAAGTGCGAAACATAAGCCAGGTAATTCCTCTTCTCAACACATCTACTGGGGTGTATTCGTTGGGTTATCCAGTATTTGAACAACGCAAAAAATATGATTTTAATATTCAATTATTTGAACAATACATCAATGCAAATACAGCCATCACATATAATGTGCCAGTAGTGGATGGTAGAATTGAAGTTGTCAATAATTTGGCGGTAAACACAGATTTGCAAACCATAGAATTAGACAAAAATGGCAAAGCCAAATATTCATTCAATGCTGGATTGCCCAACACTGCCAAAAATGCTAATTTCCCAGAATTGTCTTACACCAAAACGATGAATGTAGTGGCAGTGTCAGGGCAGGGGGGCAATATTCGCACTACTTGGCGGTCTGCTGATCCATTTAAAGGAATAATTTTTGGGGGTATGCCTGTGGGAAATAACTTTGTAACCACTGGCCCCAAAGACATCATAGCGATTTTGAGAGACCCTCCTGGCTCTAATAGTAAAACTACATTAGAAAAAGGAACAACTATATCCAGTGGCACCTCCTGGGAAGCCAAAAATACTATGGCTCAAGAGACCGAACTCAAAGTAAAATTGGGGGTTGAAGTGAAAATTTTTGCTGGTGTTGGTGCTGGTACTATTACAGAAACCGAATATCAAAACAATGTAAATGTTGGTTTTCAGGCAGAAGAAACTTGGACCAAAAGTGGCGAAACCCAAACCTCTATCACTACTACCCAATCGTGGAGTACCAGTAGCGAACCCAACTTTGTGGGGCGTGATGGCGATGTTTTTATAGGCTATGGCACCAATATAGTCTATGGTAGGTCTGATAATTTAGAGATGATACCAGCCTCAGAATGTGTGTCTTGTGATGGCCCTACCGTTTTGGGTTATGCTTTGGGTCTAAAAGTAGGTATTCGTATGACACCAAAATTTGGAACTGCATTTACTTTTACGCAATCGCACATCGAAAAAACATTAATGCCCGATTTGATACGTTTGCGAGATCTAAATTTGATTGTTGCCAACCCAGCATCTATCAATCCTGCCACTATAACTCAGCCAGTATATGTTTCTAAATTGCCACGCACAGATCCCAAATTTGGGTCTAGCAATTACGACAAAGAATTGTGGGGAGCTTTGGCTACTACTGTCAATGGTATGGCTGGCGATGGCCCAAGCTACAAAGTAATTATTCCAAGCTCGTGGCCTGCTGGCAAGCAAGTGCCTGATACCGTTTTTTATTACAATAGATCTTTGAGCGAATGGAAATCGCTATTAGCCGAAAACGAAGAGCAAAAAGTAAAAGCTACTTTAGAAAAAAACATTTCTTTTGACAATGGAAGCATATATACATCGTCTTCAACGACCGAAAAAACTGAATCTACTTCTAGATCCTTTGATTTCTTTGTAAGTCCATCGCTAGGTGGCGAAACTGGTGGCGATTTCAATGGATTTGGTCTTGAATTTTCGCTGAAAAAAACCTACACCAGAGCCGAAGCCAGTGGAAGCTCTAGTGCTGAAACAAAAGCTACAACCTTTAGCTACGAAATAGCCGATGTTACTGGTGCTCAGGCCACTGATGGCAGAGCCAACGAATATTTGTCGGTAGATGTAAAAAAACCAAAAGATGGATTCAGCCCTTCATTTTTGGTTCGTGGTGGTGCTTCTAGTTGTCCATATCAAGGTAATGATACTACCAAATATTTTGAGCCAAAACGCCATATTTTGAACAATGCCACCCTCAAAATAGAAAAACCAGATATGCAAGTACGCCAATCTACCATGGCCAATGTGCCAGCCAATAGAGCTGCCGAGTTTGTGGTGGATTTGTTTAATAATTCAGAATCAAACGAAGACTTGGCCTATACTTTGAGTATAGAAGACGAATCTAATCCTTTTGGTGCTTTGATAGAATTGGATGGAAGTGCCATAGGCAATGGCCGAACTATCAATGTGCCTGCTGGCAAATCAATTCAAAAAATCTTAAAAGTAAAAAAAGGATTGAGTAGCCAAATGAATTACGAAAACCTACAAATCAATTTTGGCTCTGAGTGCGATCCTACTGCAGAGGTTTCAAAATTAATTTCTGCTTATTTTATTCCTGGTTGCTCTGATATATCTATTCAAATGCCAAAAGACAAATGGGTGCTCAACACAAATATAACGCCAAAAGATACTTTGGTAGTAAAAATGGATAATTATGACATGAATTTTGTGAATTTCAAATCTATTTCATTTCAATATAAGCCAAGTTCGTCTTCACTTTGGATTACAGACAAAACATTTTATAACCCAAATATTGTAACTTCTGGCGAGTATTCTACCCTTACAGGAATCAAAGGATGGATAGAGCCAGGATTTACACAACATTTGTTTGATATGCGAAACCTCCCAGACAGAAACTATGATATCAGAGCCAAAGCAAATTGCGAGGTAGGGCCTGGTGTAAGATACGAAACCCCAACCGAGATTATATCTGGGTTGAAAGACGTAAAACGACCACGTTTGTTTGGCTCACCACAACCTGCTGATGGTATTTTGTCGAATGGTGACGAGATTTCTATTAAATTTGATGAACCAATAGAGGCTAGCTTGCTTACATCGTTTAATTTTTCGATGAAAGGTATATTGAATAGCCAAGAAATAGACCATTATACCAGTTTAAATTACGATGGAATAAATGATTATTCTGTTGTGCCTGATGGTTTAGACCTCAACAACAAATCGTTTACCATAGAATTTTGGTTAAGAAGAAACGAACTGGGACGAAAACAAGTTGTGTATTCAAAAGGAACATCGGCAAACGATGCTTTTGAAATTGGGTTTGATGCAAACGATAAATTATATGTAAAATCGGCCACCCAAACATTTACCTCTGCCTTGGCCTACACATCTTCGCTTTGGGCACATTATGGCGTAACATTTAATAACACCACCAAAAAATTGAACGCCTTTATGAACGACAAAGTTGCTCTCGAAAACGAAGCTGCTACTGCTGTTTTCAATGGCTCTGGTTCTATCAATATCGGAAAATCGGTGTATGCTGAAACTAATTATTTGAATGGCAATGTACACGATTTACGAATATGGAACGATGTAAAAAGTGGCGATAATATATATGCCAATATGTATGCTTCGCTCAATGGTTCTGAAGTAAATTTGGCTGGATATTGGCCAATGAATGAGGCCGATGGCACAAAAGCCTTAGATAAAGCAAACTCTAGACATGCCACTTTATTCAACGATTGGTTGGTAGAACCCAAAGGAAAGTCATATCAATTTGATGGTACTTCAGACAGACTTACCCTCAAAACGGATGCTTCTGTAACTATCTCCAACGAAATGGATTACACCATAGAATTTTGGTTTAACTCTGCCGCCAATCAAACCAATGCCGTTATGTTTGGCAGTGGCAAAGCCGATGGCACAGATATTTTCAATAAAAAAGAAAATTCTTTAGTCATTGGATTTAATGAAAATGGCAAAATTTATGTCATGAACAATAACTATGTTTTGCTACAAACCAACGATGTGATGTATAATGACAATAACTGGCACCACGTAGCTTTAACTGTAAATAGAAATGCAAACGCAGTTTTGGTTGTAAATGGCCGAGAAGTAGCTGCTGCTCCATCTACCAATTTTGGCGGATTGGCAGGTGTAAATATGTATTTGGGAGCTAGAGGTTACAAAACTTCTACTTTGGCAACTTCTTATGATAAATACTTTAATGGGAAAATAGACGAAGTAAGGATTTGGAAAATGTCTAAAAAAATAAATCAAATATTATTAGACAAAAATGCAAAATTAACAGGCACAGAGATTGGTTTGGTGGCCTACTATCCATTCGAAAACTATGTAGAAAGCTCTGGTATCAAAATATCAGAACCTACCATTTTTGATCAATGGATAAATAGATTGCCCAATAGTGTCAATGCAGGCTCGCTATCGATAAGTGGAGCTAATCCAACGTACTCAAACGATGCTCCAAACATCAAAGATGCTCGGCCTTTGAGAAACGTAGATTTCGATTTTGTAGTCAATAACGATATGATAATTTTTACACCTGCTACTTCTATGCTTGATGATATCGAAAAAACTACCTTAGAAATAACGGTGGATAGGGTAGAAGACAAAAACGAAAATCGATTGGCCTCTGCCATATCTTGGTCGGCTTATATTGATAGAAATCAGCTCAAATGGGGAGAGGTTAAAATTTCTAAAAGCAAAAAATTGTATGCTCCAATGACATTTACAGTAGAAATAAAAAATAATGGCGGCACACAACAAAATTATACGATAGAGAATATTCCAGCTTGGCTTAGGGTATCTCCTGCCTCTGGTACACTTGCACCTCGGGCTTCGTCTATACTTACTTTTACTGTATTTGAGGGACAAAACGTGGGTTATTATTCCCAAGATTTGTATTTGAGTGGCAATTTTAGATTTAAAGAAAAATTACCTTTCGATTTGCGTGTGTACGAGCAAGAACCCATCTGGACTGTTGATAAAACTAAATTTCAATATAGCATGAATGTCATTGGTACTATCAAAATCAATGGGATACTTTCTACAGATTCTTACGACAAAATTGGGGTTTTTGTCAATGGCGAATGTAGAGGTGTGGCCAGACCAGTGTATTTTGAGAAATTAGACAAATACTTGGTTTTCTTAGATATTTATAGCAACAATGAGTTTGGAGATTCGTTGAAATTTCAGGTTTTCAATGCCCAAAAAGGCGTGGTTTATGACGATGTGTTGCCAGAAATGACGTTTGAAACTAATGCACTTTCGGGCACAATTTCGATGCCAACAGAATTTACAACAGACGATAGTTTCTTACGAACCCTCAATTTTTCTAGTGGTTGGAATTGGGTGTCTATCAATCTAAATTCGCCAAATAATAGCAGTGTAGCCAAATTTTTCAAAAAATTGAGCCCATCTGTTGGCGATTTGATAAAATCAAAAACCGATTTTGACCAATTCAACGATGGTCTTGGCTGGTTGGGTTCTTTATCCATGAAAGGTGGCCTCAAACCAGGCGAAATGTATATGGTAAAAACGCAAAATCCACATAATTTTGTTTATAAAGGCTCTAGAGTAGCTCCTGCAGATGTAGTTATTACCCTCACTGGTGGTTGGAATTGGATTGGCTATGTGCCTGATTTGAACTATACCCTAGAAGAGATATTTGCCTCTATCAATCCCTCAGATGGCGATGTAGTAAAAAGTCAAAATGCCTTTGCAGTATATGATACAAGACTTGGATGGATTGGTACACTCCAATATCTATCGCAAGGTCGTGGTTACCTATATCGCTCGGCCAAAACTGCTACTTTGACATATCCTAGCTTTGGCGGCTCAAGCAGTAGAACAGAAGCCGAAGAAAAGCCTGTGTACTGGAAAGTGAATTACGCTAATTATCCAACCAATATGTCTGTGGTGGTTTCAGTAGCTGGTATAGCACCCAATGAAGCCTCATCGCTTGGTGTTTTTGATACTCAAACGGTATGTGGAGCAACTTATATGAATAATAGTAATTTGTATTTTCTTACTATAAACACAAAAGAAGATACCGAAAATAAACTAACATTTAAGTACGAAAATGGCTCTGGCGATATTTATGAAGCACACGAACAGCTATCTTTTTCTCAAAATGAAATTGTAGGTTCGCCTTCAAATCCATATATTTTGCATCTAAGATTAGCAGAACTGACAAGTGCAAACCAAAAACTAGCTGATAGTTTCAATGCTACTATTTACCCAATTCCAAGCAAAAAAGGTGTAAACTGGAATTTGAAAGTTTCTGGCACAATAGCTCAATATATTACTTTGTCGGTGTACAACAGCTTAGGAGTTTTGGTAAAATCCGAAAAAGTAAAATCGTTTGGCATATCAAATATTTCGACCGAAAGTCTGCCTTCTGGTATTTACAATGTGATTGTTTCTGATGGAATTAAAGTAAAAAATATTAAAACCATTGTAGAATAATTTTTAACTTTTGGTCTTTGCCAAAAAAGCAAAGACCAAAATAACCCTTTTGATATGAAAAAATTAAAAAATAAATTCATGGAAATTCTTAAAAACCACAATTCCTATGAAGCCCTCCCTATTGGATTCTGTGGCATCGAAACAGAAATTGGTATGGGTGGGGCTTTTAAAAATAAATTTGGGGTTTTAAAAATTTCCTTCATAATACTTAGCACAATCACTTTTTACACTTATGCCCAAGTGCCAAACTGGAGTGTAAACCCTAACAATTATCAATACAACATGAATTATACGCTTGTATTGAACATGAATTTTGTAGAAAGCCGCGATATTGCCGACAAAATTGGGGCTTTTGTTGGCTCAACTTGTGTAGGCGTGTCCTCACCTGTGTTTGTGCCTGGTGTCAATCGATATATCGCTTACCTCACTGTATATAGCAATAGAACTACTGGCGACAATATTTCTTTTAGATTGTACGATAATTCTATCGATCAATCTTTTACTTTTTCTGGCAGTTATGGATTTTTGTTGAACGGATCTGTGGGCATCACTACTAAACCTGTCATAATTTCTGTACCAAAATTGAGCAATGAAGCCAATCTGCTCGATATACAAATAAGCAACCAAGAAAGTCCTACTATTTTTAATGGCTCTGTTACATCAGCCCTTTTGACTGCTTTTGTAGATAGAAGCACTCAAACTACTACTTTGACTACTTCAACTATGGCTAGAGTATTTTTTGCCAATAGCATCAATGGAAATTATCTCAATTATAGCTCTTCGGGAATTAATCTAACCAATAAAGTATTTTTTAAACTTATTTCATCAGATGAAAGTACCGAAAAATTTTACGAATTGTCTGTTGGGTATCAAAATGCTCCCCCTACAAATATATCATTGACAGGCACAAATACAGCAATTCCAATAAAAAAAGAAGCCTTTTTTGGTAAATTATTTACCCAAGATTTAAACACAACTGATCTACACACCTACTCATTTGCATCTGGCTCAGGCGATGACGACAATGCAGCATTTAGAATAAGTCGTGATACTGTCTATACTACAAATTTTAATTACAAATCAAAACAAACTTACTCACTAAGAATTAAAACTGATGATGGAAAGTTTAAAGGAACTTTTGAAAAAATATTTAGTTTTAATTTTCCAAACCAAACCCCCACAGATATTTCTATAGTAGGCGTTGATTTTCTTACTGGCAATTATCCAACCACATTACTTTCTACCATCAAAGCTATAGATGCCGATGTGCAAGATACCTTTGTATATAGCATTGTTTCTGGTGTTGGTGGCGAAGATAATGCACGATTTACTTTGATAAATGATAATTTGGTTGCTCGAAATTTGCCTTTTGCTACTCAGTTGATTTATAATGTGCGAATTTTGGCAGATGATAATAAATATTTGGGTCAGTTTTCAAAATCTTTGGTTTATACCATACCCAATGCAGTGCCAACAGACATATCGCTTTCAGGGATAGATTTTAATAATCCCATACCCAAAAATAAGTTTTTTGCCAAAATACAAACCAACGATGCAGACAATGGCGATAAACATTCTTATACACTAAAATCAGGAGTTGGCGATGCTGATAATGGTAAGTTTTTGATTAAAAATGATTCTATTTTTACGACCAATTTTGCATACAAATCACAAGGAACATACAACATAAGACTAGAAACCTGGGATGGCAAATTTGGCGGTAGATTAGAAAAAACATTTTCGCTTGTATTTCCAAACCAAACCCCCACAGATATTTCTATAGTAGGCGTTGATTTTCTTACTGGAAATTATCCCACAACCATACTTTCTACCATCAAAGCCCTAGATGCCGATGTGCAAGATACCTTTGTATATAGCATAGTTTCAGGTGTTGGTGGCGATGATAATGCACGATTTACTTTGCGAAACGATACTTTGCGAGCTCGAAATTTGCCTTTTGCCACTCAGTTGATTTATAATGTACGAATTTTGGCAGATGATAATAAATATTTGGGTCAGTTTTCAAAATCTTTGGTTTATACCATACCCAATGCAGTGCCAACAGACATATCGCTTTCAGGGATAGATTTTAATAATCCCATACCCAAAAATAAGTTTTTTGCCAAAATACAAACCAACGATGCAGACAATGGCGATAAACATTCTTATACACTAAAATCAGGAGTTGGCGATGCTGATAATGGTAAGTTTTTGATTAAAAATGATTCTATTTTTACGACCAATTTTGCATACAAATCACAAGGAACATACAACATAAGACTAGAAACCTGGGATGGCAAATTTGGCGGTAGATTAGAAAAAACATTTTCGCTTGTATTTCCAAACCAAACCCCCACAGATATTTCTATAGTAGGCGTTGATTTTCTTACTGGAAATTATCCCACAACCATACTTTCTACCATCAAAGCCCTAGATGCAGATGTGCAAGATACATTTGTGTATAGCATAGTTTCTGGTGTTGGTGGCGAAGATAATGCACGATTTACTTTGCGAAACGATACTTTGCGAGCTCGAAATTTGCCTTTTGCTACTCAGTTGATTTATAATGTGCGTATTTTGGCAGATGATAATAAATATTTGGGTCAGTTTTCAAAATCTTTGGTTTACACCATACCCAATACAGTGCCAACAGACATATCGCTTTCAGGGATAGATTTTAATAATCCCATACCCAAAAATAAGTTTTTTGCCAAAATACAAACCAACGATGCAGACAATGGCGATATACATACTTATACACTAAAATCGGGAGTTGGCGATACTGATAATGGTAAGTTTTTGATTAAAAATGATTCTATTTTTACGACCAATTTTGCATACAAAACACAAGAAACCTACAATATAAGACTAGAAACCTGGGATGGCAAATTTGGCGGTAGATTAGAAAAAACATTTTCGCTTGTATTTCCAAACCAAACCCCCACAGATATTTCTATTGTAGGTCTAAATTTTCTTAAAGGAAATTACCCAAATGGACTTTTGGCTTTTTTGAAAGGCATTGATGCTGATGTGCAAGACAAACATACTTTTGAATTTGTAACCACTACTGGTATCGAGAGCCAAGATAATTTTAAATTTAGTATTCGTGGAGACTCACTTTTTACAAACAGACTTACAGTAGAAACGCAAGGCACTTATTTGATTAAAATTAGAGCCGATGACCAAAAATTTAATGGAATTTATGACAAAAATATAACATTTGTGATTCCAAATAATATTCCCTCTGATATTTCTGTGCTAGGCACAAACTATACCAAAGGTAAGTTTCCAAATAAGATTTTGATTAAACTTGAAACTATTGATTCTGATGTAGATGATATTCATAAATACAATTTTGTATCTGGCCTTGGCGATGCAGACAATGCAAAATTTAAAATCAAAAACGATACTTTATATAGTGATTCATTAGATTTTAAAACCCAAAAAAAATATACAATCAGAATACGTACCTTTGATGGTAAGTTTGCTGGCTTTTTTTCAAAGACATTTGAAATTGATGTTCCAAACAATGTGCCATCTGATATTGTGTTTTCGGAATCGACATTTATAGAGGGCAACAAACCAGCATCTGTAATTGCAAAAATCAAAGCCATAGATGCAGATAAGGCCGATAAACATACCTACACTTTTGTAGCTGGCCAAGGCAGCGATGACAATGCCTCGTTTGAATTGAAAGGAGATTCATTGATTGTGCCTTTTTCGTTTGATTATGAAACTAAAAAATCTTACACTATTAGGATAAAAGCAGACGATGGTATACAATTTGGCTCTATTGAGAAAGTGTTGGTGATAGACATCATTGATAAAAAAGTAGAAAAAGTAGATGCTGATAATATTATCACACCAACGCCCAAAGATGGCATCAACGACTATTGGGTAATAAGAAATATTGAAGATTTCCAAAATAGCAAACTTTCTATATTCAACGAAGCTGGGGTTTTGATTTATTCAACCACAAAATACGAAAACGACTGGGATGGTATCTCCAATGGTAGCGAACTGCCCTCAGCCACCTATTATTATGTAATATCTTCTGTTGAAGGTGATTTCACAGGTTTTATTTCCATCATTAGAAGACAATAAAAATGAAAAAAATTCGATTAATATTCCAAATCTCCCTTGTTTTTGCTTTTCATTTGTCTAATTCTCAAATAGATAAGCCAAGCAATTTATACACGCATAATTTGTTTTTGATTACCCCATCGGCCATTGGTACACAAGGCGAAACCTACATGTATGCCAATTATAGAAGTCAATTTTCTAATATGCAGGGCTCTCCATCGGGCTATGCTGCTGGGGTGTATACTATGCTGAGCCAAACAGGTGGTGCTGGATTGTATCTCAACAACTCTTCGGCAGGTGTGTTCAATACCAATTCTGTTTCGTTTGCCTATGCCCACAAACTAAAATTGCACGAAACTATGGCTTTGCGTTTTGGGCTCAACTTTGGTGGGGTTTTTAGAACTATAGACCAAAGCAAAATAGCTGCTGCAAATGCAAACGATCCAAATCTTACTTTTAATATCAACGAAAACAGACCCAGATTTATGGTAGGGCTGTCGGCTTTGTATCATGTAAAACAATGGATGTTTGGCCTTGCCTTACCCACATTATATAATGGTGTTTTGGATAGAAATGGTGCTTTTTCCGATTTTCAAGGTTTGGCAGGATATAAAATTAAGCTCTCTAATCCTGATTATGAGATTTTGCCACTTGTATTGTTTCGTAAATACAACAATGGAAATCCTATTGTAGATGTAAATATGACTGGAGTGTATAAAAATATGTTTAATTTGAGGCTTGGTTTTCGTTCTTTTTCGTCTTCTTACGCCTATATTATGGGATTTGGTTTTGAGCTAGCAAAGATAGAATTTAACTATTCTTTTGAATGGAATCAGGGTGTTGTGGCAGTGCTATCGCCTGTTACCCACGAGTTTGGTGTAGCTTTTAGACTTGGCAACGATGCACATTCGTATCGACACTCGCCTTTGCATGCACCCCACCAACCCCAACATAAGGCCACAGAACACCACGATAGTAAACATAATTCTAAATAAAAGGATTTATTTATTCTTACTTTATAATTGTTTATGTTCGACATAAAAGTAGTAATTCCTTCATACAACGAGCCTCATTTAAAATCAACATTAGATAGCCTAGCCAACTGCTATAAACCTCAATCAATGGTTGAAGTCATTGTGGTTATTAATCATCATGTTCATTCAAAAGACGATATTATTACAAATAATCAGCAAACCTTAGCTATGGCAAAAGGCTATAAAAGTAATAACTTTTATATTGATGTCGCTATTTATGAACTAGAAAAGCAAAGTGTAGGAATGGCTCGAAAAATAGGGATGGATATGGCATATTCAAAAATCAAAAAAAACGATAATCTCAAAAATGGCCTTATTATTAATCTTGATGCCGATTGCACAGTGGCCTCTAATTATTTGATAGCCCTAGAAAATCATTTTTTAAATCATCCAAAAACACCAGCAGCAAGTATATATTACGAACATCAACTATCTGATAATCAGCATATTATAGATTATGAATTGCATTTGCGATACATAACCAATGCCCTCAGGTGGACGGGGCATCCTTATGCTTATCAAACAGTGGGTTCGTGCATGGCGGCCCGAGCAGAGGCCTACCACAAACAAGGTGGTATGAACACAAAACAAGCTGGCGAGGACTTTTATTTTTTACAAAAAATGATGGATTTAGGTAATTTTTCGGATATTTTGGATACAACAGTTTTTCCATCTGATAGGATTTCTGATCGTGTACCCTTTGGCACTGGCCGAGCTATGGATGATATGAAAAATAAAAATCAACCCTGGAATAGCTACCATTTTGATTCTTACATAGACATCAAAAATTTTATTTCTCAAACCCAACAAATGTATGAAGGTAAATTTCCTAGTCATTTATCAGCAGAGATGTTTGATTATTTGATAAGTAATAATTTTGAAATTAAAATAAAAGAAATAAAATCTAATACAAGCCACTACCAAGCATTTAAAAAGCGTTTTTTTCATTGGTTTAATGGATTTATGGTAATGAAATACCTCAATTTTGTGAGAGAAAAACAGCAACAAAAGCAAACGATAGAGGAAGCAATTTTACCTTTTTTTGCCATTTTATTTCCCAACCAAAACCCAAAAAACAACAAAGAAATGCTCCTTTGTATGAGAAATTTTGATAAAAATCGTGGCCAGTATGTATATTTGTAACCAAATTACATATACCAATGCTAGCTTATCACCAACTGTTACAACACATTTTAGACAACGGACAATACAAATCTGATCGTACAGGCACAGGCACCTACAGTGTGTTTGGGTATCAATGTAGGTTTGATTTAGCTCAGGGATTTCCGTTGGTTACCACAAAAAAAATTCATTTAAAGTCAATAATACACGAATTGCTTTGGTTTTTGCAGGGCGATACCAATATAAAATATTTACAAGACAATGGCGTAAAAATTTGGGACGAGTGGGCCGATAAAGACGGCAATCTGGGACCAGTTTATGGGTATCAATGGCGTAGTTGGCAGTGTGCCGATGGCAGAGTTGTAGACCAGATTAGTAATTTAATAGCACAAATTAAGAAAAATCCTGACTCTAGAAGACTCCTTGTAAGTGCCTGGAATGTGGCCGATGTTGATAGTATGGCTTTGCCTCCATGTCATACCATGTTTCAATTTTATGTAGCTCCAGTAGCGAATGGTGCCAAACGTAAATTGTCGTGCCAGTTGTATCAAAGAAGTGCAGATGTATTTTTGGGAGTGCCCTTCAATATAGCCTCTTATGCCTTGCTTACGATGATGATAGCACAGGTTTGCGACCTAGATGTAGGCGATTTTGTGCATACCTTTGGCGATGTTCATATTTATTCTAATCATTTGGAGCAGGTAAAATTGCAACTTTCGAGAGAAATAAAATCACTACCTACCATGCATATAAATCCAAATGTAAGTAATATTTTTGATTTTAAGTACGAAGATTTTTCTTTACAAAATTACGACCCACACCCAGCCATAAAAGCTGAGGTGGCTGTATAAATAAAATATAGGTATAAGATTCTGGCAAGGCAGGCCCCAACACTATTTAATTAAGAAAATATTTTAAAAATAAAATAAATAAACCATTGATTATCAGATACTTATGTTTATATTTGTGTAATAAAAATACTAAAAAAAAACGAATATGAAGTATAACAAGTCCCAACAGGACTTCCACAACGGAAGCCCTAAAAAAA
>JAAFIH010000031.1 GCA_013297755.1 Cytophagales bacterium | reverse complement strand
TATAAAAAAAGTATTAAAATAACTGATGAAGAATTAGAAAACATTAATCTTTCTCGAAACGAATTTAGAGGAGATTGGAACTACACAATATTGCCTTAATTGTATTGTTTATTGTTTAACAATCCCTTAGCTAATCAAAAGTTAGATAATTTGAATCAAAAAATAGCTCATTTTAATAAAAAAAACCAAGACTCACTTTTCTTTAGTCTTAGAAGAGGTACAGAGTTGATGGAACAAATCAAAAACTTAGAAGATAAAATAATTAATGTAAAGATTTTGGCTTTAAATCAAAAACGATCATCAACTCAAAATGCACTTTATTCTTCGAGAATAATTATTTCTGTGGTAGCCATGGCTACTATTTGTATGATAATTTTTATTTATTTATTTTTTAGCCAGTACATCAAAAGTAGGGCAGTCGAAGAAAAAGAGTTGAAAGAATTAAATGAAAATAAAAATAAATTTTTCTCTATTATAAGCCATGATTTGAGAAATCCAGTCAAAAACATTGCCTTGATGTCGGAATTGATGCTTTCAAACAAAGAATCTAAAACGTACGATGCCACAAAACTTGCCCAAATGATATCTAGCTCGGCCAATAATTTGAGTTCACTTTTGGATAATTTATTGAAATGGTCGAGAATACAAATGAATAAAATAGACATTGCACCCGAAGAAATGGATATTCATAAAATAGCAATTGATGTAATCAGACACCAATCTATCAATGCCTCAACCAAAAAAATTGAGATAAATAATTTTATCAAACCTGACACCAAAGTTTTTGCAGATCAAAATATGATTATCACTGTACTTCGTAATATTTTATCAAATGCTATTAAGTTTACTGACAAAGGTGGAAAAATTGACTTTTACTCTATCACCAAGGATGGATTCGTAGAAATTTCTATCACAGACAATGGTATAGGTATGCCACAAGAAATAGCCAATAAAATCTTTTCAATTGATTTTAAACACTCCACAAAAGGCACAAACAAAGAAGAAGGTACTGGACTTGGTCTCAAAATTTGTAAAGAATTTATTGATAAAAATAAAGGAATTATTACTGTTAATAGTGAACCCAAAAAAGGTACATCTTTCGCTATTACTCTGCCAATAAGTGCTAAAGTTTAAAAATTAAAAGTATCGTTTTCGATGGCAGTGCCCACCACAACAATATCTGCACCAGCCTGCCAAGCAAGCTCAACCTGAGCCATAGATTTGATACCACCACCTACAATCAACGGTAAAGAAATGTTACTTTTTACCATTGCTATCGTTTTGGGCGATACAGGATATGTGGCTCCACTTCCAGCATCCAAAAAAACTACTTTCATTCCCAAATACTGACCTGCAAGAGCTGTTATAGCAGCAATCTCAGGTTTGTCATTTGGTATAGGCACTGTGTTACTTACGTAGGATACTGTTGTAGATTTACCTCCATCTATGAGCAAATAAGCAGTCGAAATAACCTCTAAATTAGACTTTGCTAACGTAGGCGTGGCTAATACTTGTTGTCCAATCAAGAAATCAGCATTTCTACCTGATAGTAAGGATAAGAATAAAATACCATCTGCATCGTTACTTATATGTGTAGATGCTCCAGGAAAAAGCAAAATAGGTAAATCAATGTTAGATTTTATTCGTGAAACCACCTCTTGCAAAGAATTTTCTGAAATCAAACTTCCACCAACAAATATAAAATCTACTTTTATTGTCTTACAAATGCTAATAATCCTATCTAAATGCATTGAAGTACACTTGTCAGGATCTATCAAAATCGCAAACGCTTTGTGATTACTATTATAAAAATCAAAAAATTGAGTATATATACTCTGTAATTTCACTTCTTTTTGAATAAAAAATTTTATTTATCTATTACTAAATACTATATATTCAATAAAAATAAAGACAACATAAAATTAATAAATAAAAACAATTTTAATAGATTTTTTTTAATAAAATGGCAAAGTCATCAATATTAATTGAAGAATAAATATCCAATTATAGTACAATGTGCTTATAAAATATCTAAATCAATACATAAAAACCATATATTTGATGTTAAAAAAATATGTTTTTAGCAGAAATTATTATAAAAAAACTAATATTTTTACATTCTTGCTAAATATCACTAGAAATCAAGTTGGATTCTAAAAATAATTAAAAACTAGCTATTAATACTATTAAAATTATTTTTTTTCAGTAATAAACATTAGCTATTGCATATAAATTTAGAATTAATAAATTTCATTAAAATCAATCTATTATTTTGAAATATTGTAATTGGTAGATATATTTGAAGAAAAAAAATTGAAGACATCAGAAATAAATTTTATCATAGAAACTGATAAAGACAATATCCCTTCAAAAATAGAATGGAATGCCTCAGAAATTAAATCAAAAGCAAACCAAGAGTCAAAAGCAATTTGTGTTTCGATATGGGATGCAAATGTTCAGAATACCCTTAAAATAGATTTATGGACCGACAAAATGCCTGTGGATGACATGAAAAGATTTTATATAGAAACTATTGGAGGCCTGGCCGAAAGCTTGGATAGAGCTACTGGCGACCAAACTATGGTTTCAGAAATCAACGATTTGTGCGACAGATTAGGTAAGTATATAGAAAATCAATCTAAAATATAATCTACTTTGAAATTAAATTCATCAATTATTGTACAGGTTTTTGAAAAATCTATTCAATCTTGGCACAATAACCAATTTGAAAATCCTTACCCTTTGCAAAGTTTAGAATTTCTCTGTTTTAATAAAAATCAAATTGACACCACTCAATGGCATCAGGAAGACGAAATTCGTAGAAATGATATTTCAACAGAGGATTTTGTGGCCTGTAAAAGAAAAATTGATGCCCTCAACCAACAAAGAACGGATTGGGTAGAGCAATTAGATGATTTGATTTTTGACTTTTATAAACATAGCAAAAAAAACATTAACGCTAAAATGAATTCTGAAACTCCAGCTTGGTTGATAGACAGGATGAGTATTTTAGAACTAAAAATTTATCACATGAAAGAGCAGACACTACGCTCTGACGTTGATCAAGTTCATATTGAAAAGTGTAAATTAAAGTTAGATATTTTGCTTCAACAAAGAGTAGATATGTGTACTTGTTTGGATGAGTTGTTGATTGATATTGAAAATGGAAATAGGTATTTTAAAGTTTACCGCCAAATGAAAATGTACAACGATAAAACATTGAATCCTGCTTTGTATCATTCAAAATCTAATTAGGCTTCATTAGAATTTTCAATTTTTATTCAATAAACTCCAATAACTCTTTTTTTTGTGCATAAAGCCATAAAGAAAGGGTCATGTTTTTTTAAAGGTTTTATTAAGGCATAAATGGGTTCATAGAACCTAGAATCTTAAATTTTCGTAACAAAAACTTATTCCAACTTTTTATCATTTTGTTTGTAAAAGTATTTTCATTCAATTCAAAATTCCAACCCCAAGTTTGTTCAAATATTTTTTGATTTTTTTGATAATCAAATTTTATTTCTTTTCTAGTAATACTTACAAAATGAAAGGCCAAAACTGACCCTACAATGCCAATGTTAATATTTTTTTGGATGGCCGCCCACAAAAAATCCATATCTTCCATCGAAATCCATAATCTGGTATCAAAATTCCCTACTTTATCAAAGTTGCATTTTTTTCCAAAAATTATTACTCCTCCAAACAAGCCCTTTCTGGTTCTATCTTGATTTATTTTCAAATATTTTTGAAATGATTCTTTGCCTTTTAAGAATTGCTCTAATGTGTAGTTTAGTAAGATATTTGTTTCAAGAACCATGGGTGATAAAATGTCAAAAATATTTTTTTCGGCAACTTCAATCAGAGAAATATCCCACCTAGGCATCATTACGCAATCATTGTTCAAAATACATACATATTTTGTATGGACTAATGCAAGCCCTTTGTTCCAAGCTATGGCAACACCAGTATTTTCATTTTCAGTAATAATTTCGCAAGAATGACCTGTATTTAAGGCTTCATCTTTGAGTTCTAAAAGCCCCTTTTTGGTTTTAAAATCAGAATTATTGTCAATAATAATCCAATGGCATGGTTTAGAAGCATGTCTTATATTTAGACTAATACAATTTTGTATAATTTCTATTTTATTAAAAACTGGAATTATTACTGAAATCTCCATCTACAAAAATAATTAACGCTTTATCATAAAAAATTAAATTATTGTCAAAAATATTAATCAACAATACGCAATGGATAAAATTAAATTAGAATAAAAAAATTATCTTTTATGCCTCAAAAATTTAATACTACTATTGATTTTTGTCATTTAAAACTCAAAAATAAGTGATAATTTCTAGAAACCCCCACTTTTATGAAGCCCAACCTATTGGATTCTTTGGTATCAATTCAAAAACAGATTTGGATGGGGCTTTTAAAAATATATTTAAGGTTTTTAGAAATTTCCACAATTAAATATAAATTTCAGAAGTTGTCTGTTATAAATTAAAATACTTCCACAGAAGCACCATCTACCATATCAAATGCATAAATCTCGCCTTCAATATTAAATCTTGATTTGTAAGCAGGCAAAATATATGATTCATACTGAGAGAGTTTTGTTTTTTCGACTAAATTGATTGTGCAACCTCCAAAACCGCCACCCATCATGCGTCCACCCAAGAAACCATCAAATTGCAAAGATTTTTCTACTAAAAAATCAAGTTCTACACAGCTTACTTCATAATCATTTTTTAATGATTCATGGCTTTGAAGTAACAATTTTCCAACCAAATCAAGGTTATTGGTTTCAAATGCTTTGGCTGTATCAATTACTCTTTGATTTTCTGTTACAAAGTGTTTTATTCGCTTTTTTATTACTTTATTCTCTAATAAATCTATATCATTGATAGTAATATCTCTAAATTTTTTTATTGTTGATTTTAATGTATTTAGAGTTTTGAGTCCTGCTTGGGTTTCTTCTACTCGTTCAGAATATTTGCTACCTGCTAACTCACGTTTGACTTTGGTGTTTACTAAAACCCAACAGTATTTACCTATGGCAGCATCAAAATAAGAATGTGTAAGACTCTGAAAATCAAGCGACATCAATTTGCCTGCTTTTGATAATTGTGAGGCATATTGGTCGAGCAAACCTGATTTTACACCTAAATATTCATGCTCTATTTTTTGGCAATTTATTACTAGACTAACATCGTCAAAATTACCTTTATATGCCGTGCGAAGTAGAGCCATAGTGGCTACTTCGAGAGCGGCCGAAGACGACACCCCAGAGCCAAGTGGCACATTGCCCCAAATGTAAGCATTAAATCCTCTATCTATTTTTTCGGTTCTTTGATATATTTCTATCGCACCCTGCATATATTGCATCCAACTTTGGCTAGGTTCAAAATGCTTTCCCAAATGGTATTCCATTGTAGAACCAAAACTTTCGGACGAAATTTTTATAATATTGTCATTTCTATAAGAAAAACAAATGATAACCCAACGATTGATGGCGGCAGGCATCGAAAATCCTAAGTTGTAGTCTGTATGTTCGCCAATCACATTTATTCTGCCAGGAGCTACAGATATCATCTCAGGCGATTCATTAAAAGTGTTTGTAAATTTATTACTTATATTTTGTTTTAAATTTTCAAGTTCTTGCATTTTTTTTAAAAATTATTTGAAACAAAAATATGTAATTATTTCGCAAAGTATAATTTATTTTATAAATAATTGATTTTTATTGTTGTCTATATACAAAATAATATAAATGTATGAATAATATTTTATAATTTATTACTAATATTGCAAGTATAAGAAGTAAAAATATTTTTTTTAATATTATTATATATTTTAAAATGTTTTGAATAAAGTCAAATTTGTTCCAAAAAAATTACACTATCATACCTGCACCCACAGTTTCGTTGGTAAACTCGTCTACCAAAATCACACTACCTGTTACTCTGTTGGTGGTGTATGCATCAAAAAACAAAGGGCTTGCCGTTTTTATTTTTACTTTTCCTATATCGTTTACTCCAATACTTGCATTTGATTCTTGCTCCAAAGTACTAATATTGAGTTTGTAATCTATGTTTTTTATGACACATTTAACCTCTTTTCCTGTATGTCGAAGTATGTATTTTGAGTTAGGCATTATTTTTTTTTCATTAAGCCAACACAGCATCATTTCTATTTCTTGAGACGATTGTGGTAATTTATCTAATTTTACTAACATATCTCCTCTACTTATATCTATCTCATTTTCTAATGTAATAGATACACACATACCAGCAGTAGCTTTTTGCAAATTCTCTCGACCAAAGTTGATAGATTTTACTTTTGAAGACATTCCAGAGTTCATGGCTTGCACTGAATCGCCAACTTGTATAGAGCCACCTTCTATTTTGCCTGCATATCCTCTATAATCGTGAAATTCTGTAGAATGTGGTCTTATCACATATTGAACAGGAAATCTGAAATCGTTTTCGTTCAAATCATGCGACACATCCACTGATTCTAGCGTTCCAAGCAGAGATTTGCCTTTATACCAATCCATATTTGAGGAGGGTTCTACTACATTGTCGCCCAAAAGTGCCGACATGGGTATAAAATGTATATCTTTTATGTTTAATTGTAACGAAAATTTTAAATAATCTGCTTTTATTTTATCGTATATTTCTTTGTCAAAACTTACTAAATCCATTTTATTGACTGCCACCACAATATGCTTTATATTGAGCAAAGAAGCAATGATAGAATGGCGATATGTTTGTTCGATTACACCTTTTCGTGCATCAATCAACACAATGGCTAGGTTTGCGGTTGAGGCTCCAGTTACCATGTTGCGTGTGTATTGAATGTGTCCTGGCGTATCTGCAATGATAAATTTTCGTTTTGGAGTAGCAAAATAGCGATAGGCCACATCTATTGTTATGCCCTGGGCTCGCTCGTCTCTCAGGCCATCGGTCAGCAGCGACAAGTCTACATATTCTTTGCCTTTTCGAGTACTTGCATCTTCTATGGCCTCTAATTGGTCTTGAAAAATAGATTTTGTGTCATACAACAACCGTCCAATCAAGGTGCTTTTTCCATCATCAACGCTGCCAGCGGTGGTAAATCTAAGCAAATCCATATCTAAATAACTACTCATGCTTTATAAAATTTGGGTGCAAATATATTTTTTTATGTGCTTAGTTGCAAAAATGAATTAAAATTTACTAAAAAATATTATTTTAATCCTTCAAAATACTATTTTAAGGCTTGCCAATCGCCAATTTTATATAATACAAATGATTGTAATTTTTCATCCCAAGTAATGTTATCGTACAAAAAGTCAATAATTTTATTGTTTTTGGCATCTACGAGTCCATATTTTCCAAAAAGTCTTGTTTTATAATAATTTGGCATCAACTCTTCGCAATCTTTATAAAAAAGACTCATCAATTCAATACCATTTTCATCAAAAATTCCTTTTTTTCCATTTTTATAAACAATATATTTATTACTATTTGTTTCTTTTACAGATTCAAATTGAGGTTTATAAACCTCTTTGCCAAGGGCATCAACAAATCCCCAAAATGTACCTTTTCTTACACATCCACTACCTATATTATACTTTTTAGTTTCATCATAATAGGGCGATACTATCAATTTTTCGGTGGCCGATACATAGCCCCATTTATTGCCAATTCTTACTTCGGCTTTGCCATTACTAAAATCTTTACACTCATCATACTGCGTTGAAACTACAATTTGCCCATCTGTGTTTACAAAACCCCATTTTCCTTTATGTTGTACTTGGGCTAGGCCTTCTACATAATCTAAATATTTTTCAAAAGTATAGTGCATCCTTACTTTTAAATTTCCATTCATATAAAAAATAGAGTAATAATTTAGTTTATTTGTCAATATAATATTATCTTTTTCAAAAACTTTTATTTTTGTATAAATGGCAGGGATGATAGGTTGCAATTTTGGGGATAATAAACCAATCAATCCATTATTTATGATTTTAAAATACCCACCTGAAGTAGTAATAATTTCTTCGTAAGAAGGTGAAATTATTTCATTTTTATAGGGCAGATAGAAACTCATATTTTTTGATTTCTTCAAAATCCATATACTGTCTGATATTGGTAATATTTCACTATACGATGGCGGTATTTTCCATTGCAACATATCGTTTATCACACCCCAGTAAAATCCTACTTGCACTGGAGCAAATTTTTTGTTGGTAGGTAATATATTCTTGAATTTTATAGCAACGATTATATTATCATTGGTAGAGTAAAATTCAAAAAAATCACTTTTTTTTACTGCAAAGTATCCCAAAGCATATTTTCCAATGTCTACAAATTCGTTTGGTATGATTATTTTGCCATTCCCATCAACTAATCCCCACTTGTCATCCACAAATTTTAAGTTTTCTAATTGTTGATGGCTACTAACATTGGTATTGCAAGTTTTAAAATAATTTAAAGTATCTGGCAAAATTTTGTCATACATCAATGGTACAATTTGCTTTCCTTGAATATCGAATAGCCCCTTTTTATTGTTTTTCTCTACTATAAAGCAGTTTTTAGAAAATTTAATATCATCGAAATCAGGAGCTATTATGTACCTCGATTTTGAACAGTCATACACACCAAACTTCGAGCTTTTATTACTAATAAATAGATTTTTAGAAATTCCCTCTATATTATCTACTGCCATTAGTTTTGTGTTTGGATGGCCTTTTGTGATAGGAAACAAAACTATACTATTTTCTCTTTTTGCAAGTAAAATAGCATTTTCATTTTTAATTTCAGAGTAATAAAACTTACTTAATTGTTTTCCTTGTGTACTCATCAAACCACTACCAGTATCTGATTTTATCAGTAGAGCATTTTTGCTAAATAGTTCAAAACTACGAAAATTAGGTATTTGCCCATTATTAAAATTTTGAGTACATATTGAAAATGTATTTTCTTTATTTATCTTACGAATTATAATTGAATTATCAGTTTCATAATTATTTTTTTTTAATGTAATAAATATATCTTTTGTGGTAAAATTAGTATCAACAAGCGTAGCAAATTTTTTGATATTATCTGATGATATTAAAAAAATAGAATCTTGTCCAAAACTCAAAAATTGAAAAACAAATAGTAAGAACATAAAGAAATTATATATGATTTTTAATGTGATTATATATTTTTTGTACAGCACCAATATTTTCATGAACATAGCTTTGGTTTGCATTTCCAGCCATTTTTGCTTCTACACTATTTTCCAACCAATGCTTCAAAATATGATTCAAACTAGCGTTATCTTTAATTGAAACTGCACCTTTGAGGGCTATCAAATCTATTGCTTCTTGAAATTTTGTGTATTTTGGGCCAAAAACAATGGGTTTGGCATGAATAGCTGCTTCCAATATATTATGAAGTCCTTTACCAAAGGCACCACCTATGTAAGTTATGTCTGCATATTTGTAAATATCGTTTAACATTCCTATATTATCTAATATCAAAATAGGTTTGTCAAATTGCTTTTTCGAATAATAACCAACATCTTTGGGCAATAAATTAATAATAGAATTTATACTTGCTCCATCTATGTTATGAGGTGCAATTAAGACTTTAATTTTGGTAATAATTTCATTTTCTCGATTAAAAATTATTTTAATATCTTCGGGCCATGCACTTCCTATAATAAGTAATTTTTTATTTGATTTAAAAATTTCAATTTCTGGTTTTAAATTATTGCTTTTGGCTATATCTACTACCCTGTCAAAACGTGTATCACCGGCAATTGTCGCTTCTATTTTTAAAGATTTTAATAATTGTTTCGACTTGTTATTTTGGACAAATATATGAGTAAATAAATATAATGGATTGGGTAGAATATTACCCACAAGATTAAAATAATATTGATTTTTTCTAAAAATAGCTGCTATTGAATAGGTTGGAATTTTTAATTTATGTAGTTGGTTTATATAATTGTACCAAAATTCATATTTTACAAAGATTACTAATCTTGGATTTATAATTTCGACAAATTGGTGTGCATTAGCCTTTGTATCCAGTGGTAAGTAAAATATCCAATCGGCCAAAGCATAATTTTTTCTGATTTCATAGCCAGATGGAGAGAAAAAAGTAAGTAATATTTTTATGTCTTGATGATTTTTTTTAAAAAATTCAATTAATGGGCGTGCTTGCTCAAACTCACCCAACGAGGCACAATGAAACCAAATTATTTTTTTATGATTTTGAAAGTTACAATTTTTTAGATTTTCAAAAATATTACTCCTTCCTTTAATCCAAATTTTTGCTTTAGTATTAAAAAGTGAAAAAAAACGAATTAAAATACCATAAATTCCAATTCCAAGTTGGTATAAAAGCATAATTTGCATTAATTTGCATCAAATTTAAAACATTGAAACCATATTTTATCCTCACTATCATAATAAGTTTGATTCTAGGCTGTGCTAAAAACAATCCTATACCCGACAATATCTTAGATAAAGATAAAATGGTAAAAATATTGGTAGACATTCATCTTTGTGAAGCCAAGTGTGGTCAATCTTTTTTGCGTGGAGACACTGCCAAAACGCTTTATGCTAGAATGGAAAACGAATTATTTATTAAATATAAAATATCGAAACAATCTTACTTAAATAGTTATCAATATTATATGAACAATCTTTCTGAATTTGACGATATTTACGCTCGTGTAGTTGATAGTCTCAGCTTGAGAGAACAGTTGAATAAATTGTAGTCATTTTTTTTTCAATTCCAATGTTTTCAAAAACATAGATTTTTTTTGTAGCCTTTTATTTAATATGATATTTTTTTAATATTAGTTTGATTTTTTACATCAAAAGTATTTCCAAAAAATAGAGCAAACATTAAATTATCATTTATTTTAATGTTTGCTCGTTTTTTGACCTCAAACTTAATGTCAAATCTTTAGCTAACATTAAATTACGAGTTATTTTAATGTTAGCTCGTTTTTTGACCTCAAACGTAATACCAAATCTTGTATAAACATTAAATTATCATTTATTTTAATGTTAGCTTGTTTTTTTACCTCATACGTAATGTTAAATCTTGTATAAACATTAAATTGTCATTTTTTTTAATGTTAGCTCGATTTCTGACCTTAAATATAAGGCTATATCTTAGCTATACATTAAATTATAAATCATTTTAATGTTAGCTTATTTTTTGACTTCAATCATAATGCTATATCTTAGCTATACATTAAATTATAAATATTTTAATGTTAGCTTGTTTTTTGACCTCAAACGTAATGCTATATCTTAGGTTAACATTAAATTATGAATTATTTACTGTTAGCTTGTTTTTTGACCTCAAACTTAATGCCAAATCTTGCATAAACATTAAATTATAAATTATTTTAATGTTAGCTTGTTTTTTGACCTCAAACGTAATACCAAATCTTGTATAAACATTAAATTATCATTTATTTTAATGTTAGCTTGTTTTTTGACCTCAAACTTAATGTCAAATCTTTAGCTAACATTAAATTACGGGTTATTTTAATGTTAGCTTGTTTTTTGACCTCAAACGTAATGCTATAATTTAGGTAAACATTAAATTATGAATTATTTTAATGTTAGCCTGTTTTTTGACCTCAAACATAATGCTATATCTTAGGTAAACATTAAAATATTATTTCTTTTAATGTTAGCTCGATTTCTGACCTCAAACATAATGCTATATCTTAGGTAAACATTAAATTATGAATTATTTTAATGTTAGCTTGTTTTTTGACCTCAAACGTAATGCCATATCTAGAGTAAACATTAAAATTTATATTTTTTTAATGTATATTAAATTTTTGTTTTACATTTGCAAATCATTACGTACATCAATTTTTCACTTACTTTAATGTTAGATAGGTTTTAAATATATCATTTATGAAACAATCACTGTATAATATCAACCCAGATAGAAATGTTGCTTGGAACAATCTGCCGCCTTTGCCCATCGAAGCTGCACTTTATCGTGATATAGACATCTTGGAGGCTTTGATAGCCGCTAAATCAGAACTTGGAAAACTACAAGGGCGGGCTATTGCTATACCCAATCCAGCTATTTTGGTAAATACAATCATTTTGCAAGAGGCAAAATCCTCTGCCGAAATTGAAAATATTTTCACAACAGAAGACGAGTTGTATAAGGCTTTTGGCGAAAACAAAAATGAAGAGACCGAAAAAGGCAGTGTCAAAGAAGTATTGCATTATAGAGAAGCCATCTGGAAAGGGCTTGACCACATTAATCAATCAAATAAAATTGATTTTGAATATTTGGTTAAAATGTATCAAACTGTGAAAAAAGCAAACGATGGAATAAGGCCACCTCAATCAAATATTTATATTAAACAAGGTGGCACAGGCCCAAATGCTGGCAAGGTAGTGTACACTCCACCTCAAGGAAACGACATTGTATTACAGCTCATAGACAATCTATTGGAGTTTATTGAAAATGATCAGAACTATAAAATAGATCCATTAATCAAAATGGCCATCGCTCATTTTCAGTTTGAGGCAATTCATCCTTTTAGGGATGGAAATGGACGTGTAGGAAGGGTGCTAAATATTCATATTCTTACTCATAAAAATCAACTTGATATGCCTATCTTGTTTTTAAGTAAATATATTTTAGAAACCAAAGATCTTTATTATAGCTATTTAGCTGGGGTGTCGCAACGTGGCGATTGGAAAAATTGGTTATTGTATATGTTAAAAGCTGTAGAAATAACCGCAAAAATGGCTTACCAAAAACTCAACGAGATTCTTGAATTAAAAAAATCTATTACTGATATTTTAATACAAAGTAAAGATTTTGCGAGACCTGAAGCTCTTTCTGATATGATTTTTATGCAACCTTACAGCAAAGTCAAGCATTTTACAGATGCTAAAATGTATGCAGAAAATACTGCACGAAAATACTTAGAAATACTCGAAAAAAAACCTTACAATATTTTACAAAAAAAGCGAATCAGTGGAAATGATTATTTTGTAAACATTGACTTAGTAAGAATCCTTGGCGAGTAAAATGTGTACTATTTTTACCCTCATTTTTTTATTTTCATAATATTAAATGGTCTTATTTTACTAAATTCTTATTCATTTATTTCTACTTTTAAAAATAATTTGTAGATTTAGAAAAAAAATAATGAAATCATACACCCAACTTTCAGAATTAGAAAAATATAAAATTAAAAATCATATTGGCAGCCTTGCCAAGCTGGTAATGATTGATGGTAAATTATCCAAATCTGAAGTAGGTATTATGCTTTCGATTGCCGAGCGATATGGATTTCCTAAGGCAGATTTGGTAGAGTTGGTCAGGGATGGATACGAGGCACTTTATATTGTACCTGCAACCTCTGAAGAGAAATTAGAGCAACTTTACGACTTTATCACTGTAACTTTGGCCGATGATACTATCAATTTAAAAGAGCTTGACTTGTGCAAACAAATAGCCGAAACTCTTCATATTCCTACTTCTAAAATCAATCCATTGATTATGCAAATGGTTGAATTTTCAAGAAATAATAGTAATTTTATAGATATAAAAAACGAATTAATTCAATTACTTTAATTTTAAATGCCCATAAAAAAAGCCTCTTTTGAGGCTTTTTTTATAGGATAATTAATTGTCTAAATTAATAAAATTTATATCTAAAATCTTCTATTTGTGCTTTTTCTCTGATGGCTTCATTGATAAAGTATTCGTTTTTAGAAATATTAGAATTTAATAGATTATTTTTATACATACTCACATCCTTAGTTTCTGTAGCTTTTGTTACAGATGTGGTTTGTACCAAAATAACACCACCATTTCCTATTATTGGTTTAGAACTAGTTGATGGTTTAAGTCCCAAGGCAGCAGCAACAGCTTCAGCTTCAAAACCAGCAGCTCCAAGTGTACCTGTGGCAAGGCTCAAATCTGTGGCTGAGTTTAGTTGGGCAGTTGCACCTATTTTTTTTGCAGCATCTTCTAGGTTGGTATTATCAGCACCTATTTTTTCGATTATTTTTGCTGCTTTTAGTTCATTTGCTGCAAAATAAGAAACTTGGTATTTTACTGCTTCTTTGTTTATTGTGCCTTTTTCATATTTATTTTTTAGTATTGCAACCACAAAATTATCATTGATTTCAAAAACACTTGATAAATTTCCTTCTTTAGCTTCTGTAAAAACCCAACGAATTAGTTCTTTTGGATTTGATAAGTTATTAACATTTGTTGCAGTGGTTAGAATATTGGCAGCACTCATTTTTTGAATTAAAGGATTTTGTTTGATATAAGCGTCAAATCCTTCGGCATCTTTACTTTGAGATATAAGTGTTTCTGCTTTGGCAGATACACTATCTAAGGTTTCGCTTCCTGCCGTAATGGCTTTGTCTAATTGAGCTACAAAATATTTTTTATTTGTTTTAGTTTCAGTAACTTTCAAAATATGATAACCAAACTGAGTAGCAACTGGATAATCAATAAGTCCTTTTTTGGTAGCAGCAAAAACTTCTTTTTCAAATTCTTTTACCATTCTGCCTTGCCCAAACCAACCTAAATCTCCTCCTTGTTGAGCTGTACCATCAGTACCATATTGAGCGGCCATGGCTTCAAAAGATTCGCCTTTTTTTATTTTTGCTAATACTTCTTTGCATTTATCCATGGCTTTGGCTTTGTCTTCGGCACTTTCGCTATCCCATCTAAACAAAATATGGCTTGCTCTTGCAGCAAAAGCTGTATCATCTTTGACAGAAGAGATTTTAAACATTCTATACGTTTGTCCATCTTTGATGGGGCCATAAATGCTGTCTTTTCGTAATACACTAGCTTTAGAAAGTGCTGGTGGCAACTCTCCTGGGTTCATCCAAGCGGGTATGGCTGGGTTATCAGCATTCATGGCTGCAAATAATGAATCATCTGTGGATGTTTTAAATTCAGCTTTTATATCATTGTAATCCTTAAAAAAATTGGCAGTATCCAAGGCAGATGCTATGATAGGGAAAGCCACATATTCTATATTAGCACTGGCATCTGTCGAAAATTTTGATTTATTTTTATCAAGATACTCATCAATAGATGTTTCAGTTAACTGAATTTCATTGTCAGGTATGGCCGAAAATGGTATAAAGCAATATTTCGCTTCAGCTTTTGAATTTTGAGCCATATAATCTCTCTGTGCCTCTGCAGTTGTTACATAAACTGTTTTTTTAATGAGTGCTTCATATTTCATACGAAGTCTATCAGGACCCAATTGTTTTTCAAAATTAAACCAACTGGCTTGTTGTTTTTGATCCATTTTAGGTACATTTTGCAAATATCTTTGAACATAAGATTTGTCAAACTGACCTGTTTCTGGGTTTCTAAACGATTGAAAAATGGCAGGATGTATGTTTCTTCCTTGAACCATATCTATCTTTTCTTCATCGCCTACGACCAAACCAAGGGCATCAAATTCTTTTTGAAAAGCTGTTTTGAATATCAAACTATTCCAAGCCTGTGGCATAAATTGTGCATCTTCGGCAGCAGTGGGGGTTTTGGTAGTATTGATATAATAATTGTATCGCAACTCGTTCATTTCGGCATCAAATCTAGCAGGAGCTATTTTTTCGCCATTAATTATGGCAACATTTCTTTCATTATTGCCTCTCAATATCGAACTGGGGGATAATATATCTCCGCCAACGATAAATAGTATCAAGCCAACAGCTATAATACCTATTGTCCAACCTGTTTTTTCTCTAATTTTGCCTATTAATGCCATATTTTAAAATAAGGGACGCAATTTATAACTAAAGGTTTGAATTATCAAAAAATATTCAAAGGAACTTGCAAAAACTTCTTTTTTATTTTTCAAAACCCTACTCAATCTTGTTTAATTTGTAGTTTGCTCCCAATATATAATTGAAGACTATTTTTTTGAATTGTTTTTTTAAAAGTTCTAAAATAATTTGGCTTTATATACTGTAGTTTGATTTAATTTCTTAAAAATAATAACTAAGTTTTTTAATATTATCAAAATATTACTTATTTTTAAGGTTATTTTAATAGTAATGTTGATAATTTAAAACTTTAATAATCTAAAATTACCGTTTCCATACACAAACCTGGCCCAAAAGCAGCACAAAATATAGGTGTGATAGCTTTATCTTTATTTTCTAATATATATTTTAGCACAAATAATATAGTGGCAGAAGACATATTCCCAAAATTGTTCAATATGGAATACGAAGTATCTATTTGTTGAAAATCCAGCTGTAGTTGATGTACAAATACATCCAAAATTTTGCGTCCTCCAGGATGAATAGCGTACGTTTTAATATCATTTTTAGATAAATTATTTTTAAATGCTGCTTTTTCTACCAATGAAATAGCATTTTTGGCTATCATTTCTGGTATTTTTTTATCCAAAACCATCTCAAAACCTTCATCAGATATATCCCATCGCATCAAAGCACTGGCAGATAAATCTATTTCAGAATAAAACTCTTTTAATTGAATCTTATCTTTTGAATTATTAATCAAAACACAGGCAGCTCCATCGCCAAAAAGTAGGTTTGCAGCCAAATTATCAATCGTGTTTTTTGATTGAAGATGCAAAGTACAAAGTTCGACACTTACCACTAAAACTTGAGCATCTGCATTTGAATGACAGATATATTTGGCCATTTTGAGGGCATGAATACTAGCATAGCAACCCATAAAATTGACAGAAGTTCGCTCTGTGGTAGATTTCATTCCTAGCATTTGTAGCAATGCAATATCGAGCCCAGGTGCCCACATACCTGTACAACTTACTGTTATGATATGTGTTATTTGAGAATAATCAAAATCAACTCCCAAAGCATGATTTACGCATTTTATGGCCAAATCAAGGGCTTTTTTTTTGTACAACTCCATACGTTTGTGTGTAGATACTGGCTCAGATAATTTAAAAGTTTTTTCTTTCAAATAACTCAAATTAAAATCAGGAAGTACACTGTATTTTTTTGTAATTCCACTATTTATATATAGTTGTTTATATTTTTTCTTTTCTGCTTCACTCCAATGGCAATAATCGGCCATAAATGAATAAATTTCAAAAATACTAACCTCGTAGTCAGGCAAAGCAGTTCCTATTGCAGCTATTGATGCCATTATATATATGTGTTTGAGTATTAACTTTATAATTTAGAATATGTTTGCTTATTTCTAAATCAATGTCGTTTACTTCAGCATTTTTTATTGTCTCTATCTTAGTTTTTCTCCAAAAGAGAAAGGTAATCGAATTTTTAGGTAAATGACATTGATTTCTAAATCTATAAAAAAAGAATTTTAAGTAATAATTTTAATTATTAATCTTCAAATTCTTTTTTTTTGATATTATGTAATTATTAAATCTATTTTTGATGCTTAAAAATATTATTATTTTACTTTATTTGCAATGTTTTAAATTATTAAATATCAAAATTTTATATTATATTTTCATTTTTTGTATGGCAATACACCTATCTAAAGCTCAAAATTTGGGAGCTAGGTCAAGTGGATTGGCTTATACCAGCATTACAATTTCAGATGTTTGGGCTGCATCCAATAACATAGCGGCCTCGGCACAGCTCGACAAATCCAGTGTAGGGTTGCATTATGATAATCGTTTTTTTCAGTCATCGTTTAATACTATTGGTTTTGCTGTTGTGCAACCTACTTACAAACTTGGTAATGCCAGTATGGTTTTACAACGATTTGGAAATCAGCACTTTAGTCGCACAAATATTGCTTTAGGCTATGCACATAAAATAGAGTGGGTGTCGCTTGGTATTCAATTAGAATATGTGCAATCTTACGTTTCGGAGTTTGGTTCAAAAAATAATTTAATGATTAATTTTGGTGGAATGGCACGCATTACCAATTCTTTGCAATTTGGTGCTACTATCAAAAACATCAATCAAGCATCGCTTGCCAAATACACAGACGAGCGATTGCCAACAGTAATGGCACTTGGAATAAGCTACAGGCCTTACGAAAAATTAATGCTCAATGCACAAGTCCAAAAAGATGTAGAACGACAAGCTAGTTTTCATTTTGGTACAGAATATGAAATTATTCAAAATTTTAAAGTAAGAACAGGAATAAGTGCACCTATATTTTTTGCTCATTTTGGCATTGGCTATGCCTATCATGGTTTTGAACTCAATTATTCTGCCATGATACACGAAAAACTTGGTTTCAGTAATGCCATTTCGTTGAATTATAGTTTTGGGAATAAATCAACTACCAATACTTCTTCAAAAACCTCATTAATTCCTTAAAGAGTTTAATTTTAAGATTTTATCTCTGTATCTTGATATTTGGATGGGCATTTCATCAAAATTTTATCACACACAAACACATCGTTTTTCATACTTCCTATAATCACAACTTGCTCTGAGCGTTCAAAATCTTGAGGTTTGGGATTAGAATAAATTACTTTGTAGGTTTCATTTTTTTGATCAACTAGTTGAAATTCAAAATAATTGGCATCTAACTGAGGGGCATAAACCATGCCTTGAATTTGTCCATTGGCCGATTTTGATAATTTTCCTACAACATGAACTTTGGTATCGTTGCCATCAAGCGACATTTTTTTTGCCTCTTCAAACGATACATAGCTACTAGCATCGCCAGCTGTAGTTACTATAATGCTAATGGCAATGCCAATCACAACTAGAGCAATAATATAAGAAGTTTTCATGATTTAATGGTAGTTTAGTATAAAACAAAAAGCCCAACATATTGATATGGTGGGCAAATAAAGTAGAGCAAAAAACTATTTGCCTGTTGGTTCGCTCGAAACAGTCAATTTTTTTCTACCTCTGCGTCTACGTGCAGCCAATACTCGTCTGCCATTGGCAGTAGCCATTCTTTCTCTAAAACCGTGTTTGTTTACTCTTTTTCTTCTCGAAGGCTGAAATGTACGTTTCATATCTTATTTTATTCTAATTTTTTTCGGGTTGCAAATATAAGAAATAATTTTGTTTTTATACAATATAAATTTAAAAAGTTTATTTAAGTAGCTTGTTCTTATATTTTCAATCCATCAAATTTATTTTTCAACTTGTTTCAAATCTTTTCAAAAAGATTACATTTTAACCAATCCAAATGATATTTATGATTATTTTGAGCATTTTATTGAACCTTTTTTGAGTTATTTTATTAAAAAAACTAAGATTTTAAATAAATTACTTCTAAAATATAGAATTTATTATGAAATTGATTTGCTATTTTTTTATTAACAAAATTGAATTGTTCTATATGTTTTAGTTAAATTATTCATAAATAATTACTAACCTAAAACAGATTAAACATTCTTTATTTTTGTATAAATTATATTTTTTTGACATAAAAAAACTACTTTTATCAAAATTTTTGATTCAAACCTTCCTGATAATTCCAAATTGATATGCAAAAAATAATTTTAATACAACTAGCCAATGTAAGTTTTCATATAGAAGAAAATGCACACAAGCTACTTAAAGATTACTTAGAAAGTATACAATCAAATCCAAATTTGGCGGAATCTGGCCCACAAATTGAACTAAAGCTTTGTCAAATGTTTGAAGAAAACAATTCAAAATATGCCAATGCTATTGTTTCAATGCCTCTTGTGCAACTTAGTATTCAAAATTTAGGTATTGCTAATCCCAATCTAGCTACCGAAAATTCAACTAAAAGTCTCGCAGTTGAAAAAATTAAATTTTTAAGAAACCCCTCAAATAGGGTTTTAGGTGGGGTTTGTTCTGGTTTGGCTGCTTATTTTGGAGTTCAGCTTTGGGTTGTGAGAATTGCTTTAGTACTTTTGGTTTATTGGCAAAATTATAGTTTTCTAATCTATCTACTACTTTGGGTGGCTATACCTAAAGCAAAAAGCGAGGCTGATAAACTCGCTATGCAAGGCAAACCAGCTTCTCCAAATGATATATGGAAATCGATAATTTCTACATTTGAAAAATTAAAAAATGGTAAGTTTACTGATTTTTTTAATCCAATTTTTGGAAGTGTGATGTTTTTAATGAAAGCTATATTAAATGTCGCTCGAAAATTTACTGGTGCTGGTATTATCTTGGTTGCTTTTGTTTGTGTTTTTTTAGTTTTTTTAGTTTTTCTTATTTATTCTAGTAATAATTTTAATTTCAATGGTAGCGATATATCATTACAAGAATGCACCAAATTAATATATGATGATATTTTTGATTTTAAAGTATTGTGTTATAGCACTGTAATTGCAGTTTCTATCGCTTTATTTTATGCTTTTATGTTTTCATTTTGGCTTATCAAAGGACAAATGAAAACGAGTAAAAGTATGCACTTGGTATTAATCTTTACAATAATTTTGTCTTCTATTGTTTCAATTTGGAGTATTTTAAAATTAAAAAACGAATTTTCAACCTCAAAATCAATTACTCAAAAGAGTATTATTTCTTATAAAAACGATGATATTCTTTTTATTTTACCTTACCAAAGTGATAGTATTATTGGAAATTCAAAATTGCAATTAAATCTATTTAATATAGGTGTAGTTTTGGCTGATAGTGGTCTTTTTGTAAACAATATTACTTTAGAAATAAAAAAATCTGAAACTAATGCTATTGTGTTGGATTATACAGCTTCTGCCGATGGAAAAAATGACGACATTGCTTTGCAAAACATAAATTCAATACAATATAAGTTTTCTACAATAAATAATCGTTTGTTGATAGGCGACTATTTTAAGTTATCACCAAAAGCACTTTGGCGAAATCAATCTGTAAAAATAACACTAGAAATTCCTGAAAATCAGCTTTTTAGATTAGATATTTTTATGAAGCGATTACAACTAAACTTGCCAAATTTAAAACTTGAAAAAGGAATAAATCAAGAATTTTTATTTAATAAAACTTTAAAAATTAAAAATAATTTTATTTTAATCACAGACCATGAAGATATACTTCAATAAAATTTTAATCGTCCATTTCAACAATTTTTACAAATACTTCTTTTGCCTTGCCTGATTGTAGCGATTCTCTGGCTTGAGCCATAGCCTCTGAAAAATCTAAAAGAGGATTTTTGGTTTTCAGAGCCATAGCCGAATTGGCTAGCACAACATCGTTTTGGGCTTTTGTGCCTTCATTATTCAATACTGAAAGTAATATTTGTGCAGATTCTCTGACACTATTTCCACCTGATAGTGCTTTTAATGGAAGTTGTTGTAGACCTATATCCATAGGATGAAACATGGCCTCGCCTTGAGGAGTAGCTGTTTTTATGTAAGAAGTAAGCGAAATCTCATCAAACCCATCTAGGGAGTGAACAATGGTATATTGTTTGCCTAGTTTTTGATATAAATTGGCATACAATCGCAGCAAATCTAAACTAAAAACACCCACTAATTGATGTTTTGGTTTGCTAGGATTTACCATTGGTCCAAGGATATTAAAAAATGTTTTTAATCCTAATTCTTTACGAATGGGAGCCATATTTTTGAGTGCTGGATGAAAAAGTGGGGCATGCAAAAAACACAAATTGGTCGTTTCGATTTGTTTTTTTAGTAATAAAGGGTCGTTTGTAAATTTTACACCTAAGTATTCCAAAACATTTGATGAGCCACACAAAGACGACACACCATAGTTGCCATGTTTGGCCACAAAAGTACCTGCTCCTGCCACCACAAAAGACGAAATGGTGGAAATATTGAAAGCATTTTTGCCATCTCCACCTGTGCCACACAAATCTATGGGTTCAAATGCTTGCAAATCTACAGGAATGCACAACTCCAAAAGGGCTTCTCTGAACCCAGCAAGCTCGGCTAGTGTAATTTTTTGAATTAAATAATTGGTAATAAATGCAGTAACTTGTGATTGATTATAGACACCTTTAGCTATGTCAATCAGTGTAGTTTTGGCTTGTTCTGAAGTTAAACTTTGGCCCTCAAAGAGTTGATTTAAAATATCTTTCATTTTGTTATTTTAACTTAAAATATCTTATTATATTCATTTATTTGCAATTTTAAACTAAAAATAAGTATCAACCCCCAAGCCAAAACTCCAAAGGATATTTTCTCGTTGGGTTACACTTATTTTATTGTAATTAAATGTTGTAGTAAAAGTGAGCCATCTTAGTATTTTAACATTGATGTTGGTGTTTGATCGTATAATATAATCTTGCAAATCTTCTAATGAATGTTGCACATAGTTGGAGCCATCAAAAATTATTTTATCCTTAATTGTAAATCTAAATTTTAATTTAAAAGAATTTCTTACTACTGAGTAATCACGCCAATCTTTATCTAATTTGTCAAATAGCGAACCTCTTTCTAGCAAAATACCATTGCTAATAAGTAAAGTTGCAGTTTTTTTGTTTAATATATTGTATCCTATGCCAATGCCTCCTTGAAATCTATGTCGTATTTTCAACGAAAAACTATTGTCGTAATTGGCCATACCCCAATAATAAAAGTGTTTTATAGTTTTATATAGATTAAAATCGGCACTTGACGAAAAATCATTATTAGATACAATATTTTGTTGTTTGCCATACATCCAAGCATTTTGGGTATTGACTACAATACTTTTTTTGGAGTAACTAAACTTGATGGAATTATTCAATAAGTAAGAAGCTCCAATATTTGTTTTATTTATAATTCCTGTAGATGCTACATTAAAATGATAAAAAGTAGAATCATTGAACTGAGCCAAAGCTACATTTTGAGATATTATCAACAAAAAAATAGAAAAGTTACATACAATACATCGAATATTCTGTGCCAAAATATTAATTCGAGTTAATTAAAATTTGTTGGATATTAATATCTGGTCAGTTTCAAAAAAACTCATTTCATAAAATAATGCTAACTTTATACTGGCTTTGAGATAGTTATTAATATACATGGCAGATTTTAACACAAACCACTATATTATTAATCATCTTCTTTGAGTAATTCTTCTAATTTAACACTTTGAATTACTTTTTGGGTAGTTTTGAGTACCGTAAAGTGATAGCCGCCAAATTCTTTTTGTTCGCCCTCTTCGGGTATTTTGCCATATATAAAATTCATCAAACCAGCCACAGTTTCTATGCCATCGGCTTCGGGTAGGGGATACCTAAGGTGATCGTTTACATCTACTAGGGCGGCAGTGCCACTCACGTGATATTCAGTTTCAGTAACTTTAACTACAATTGGTTTTTCTTCGTCATCGTCTTCATCGCTAATTTCGCCAACCAATTCTTCTATTACATCTTCCATGGTTACTATACCAGCTGTGCCACCAAATTCATCAATTACAACGGCCATGTGAAGTCTTTTTCTTTGAAAATCTTTCATCAACTCGTTTATTTTTTTTGTTTCTGGTATAAAATAAGCTGGTCTTAGGTGGTTGCTTAAAATGATAGTTTCGCCACGACTTACCATTTTCAAAATATCTTTTGTGCTGATTATTCCTACTACATCGTCTATCTTGTTTTTGTACACTGGCAACCTCGAAAATCCTTCACTATCAATCAGTTCCAATATTTTTACATCTGGTGTGCTTGCCTCTAAGGCCACCATTTGGGTACGAGGAATCATTATTTGCTTGACAGTTGTTTCATTAAATTGAAACACATTTTCAATCAATTCATGTTCTGAGTTTTGTATTGCACCTGTTTCTTTGCCTTTTTCGAGCAACATTTTTAGCTCTTCAGTACTATGTTCTTCGGTATGCGATGTGCTTGAAAATCCAAATAATCTTACCACCACATTGGAGGCTCCATTCAATACCCAAATAAAAGGACGAAACACATTATAAAACATTCTTAAAGCAAAACCTATGACATAAGTTGTTTTTTCTGGCGAATTAATAGCCATAGTTTTGGGTACTTGTTCGCCAAACACAATGTGCATTGTTGTAATCAATAAAAATGATATAGTGCCAGAAATGGTGTGCGAAAGACTAGAGTGTGCGTTGTAGCCCATCATCGTAAAAATGTTTTCTACAAATTTATTGGCTACTTCTTCGCCAAACCACCCTAAAGCTAAACTAGCCAGTGTTATACCTAATTGGGTAGCCGATAAATAGGCGTTAAGATTTTTGAGAATATGGTCGGCTGTGTAGGCGGCACTGCTTCCTTCTTGCATCTTGAGCTCGATTTGCGAATGTCTAACTTTGACTATGGCAAATTCGGCAGCTACAAAAAAGCCGTTTAATAATACCAATACTACAACTACTAAAATGTCAAATAGCATGGGCAACTAAAAAATTAAATGTGAATAGGTTAAAAGAAAATGTATAGTTTTTGAATCCATAAAGTGAAATAACAAATAATAAATTGCATTTCAAATGCAAATATCAAATAATTCTTTAGAAATTGCACAAAAATTTAAAAATAAATTGGCAAAATTAGCAGGAATTACCTCAGAGGCTATTTTAAAAGATATAAAACAGAGCAAATTTGCTCCCATTTATTTTTTGCAAGGCACTGAATCATTTTTTATTGACCAAATATCTGATTACATCGAAAAACACGCTTTATCTGATGCAGATAAGGGTTTTAATCAAACTATTATGTATGGCAAAGATACCACAATTAGTCAAATTATTACTTCGGCAAAGCGTTTTCCTATGATGGCCAACAAGCAAGTAGTGTTGATAAAAGAAGCCCAAGATGTGCCTGACATAGAAAAATATGTAAAAAGTAAAGTGGGCGGCAAAGAAATAGAATTTAATGCTCTTGAAGAGTATTCTAAAAATCCTTTGCAATCTACTATTTTGGTATTGTGCTACAAATACAAAACTTTGGATGGCCGCAAAGCACTGGCCAAAGTAATGGAACAAAATGCAATTTTGTTTACCTCCAAAGGATTATACGACAACGAGTTGCCAGGTTGGGTGGCTGGTTATATCAAATCTATTGGCTTTGAAGCCAACGACCAAGCCATAAGGCTTATTTGCGAATTTGTAGGTAATAATCTTACTCGAATTTCTAACGAAATAAATAAAATATGTGTAAATATTACTCAAAAAACACTTATTACAGATGCTCATGTAGTGCAATATGTAGGCGTGAGCAAAGAGTATAATGTATTTGAACTACAAAAAGCCTTGGGTACAAAAAATGTATTGTTGTGTAATAAAATAATTAATTATTTTGCCGAAAATCCAAAAGAAAATCCAATTCAGATGACTATTGGTAATTTATTTAGTTATTTTTCTAAGTTATTGTTAGTAAAAAGCAACAAACCTGCCAACGAATTTGATGCCTCAAAAATACTAGGTGTAGTGCCTTTTATTGCCAAAGATTATCTTGCTGCAGCACAAAAGTATAATTCTTCGCAAATATTAAATACTTTTACTTACCTTCGTGAGGCAGATATGAAATCTAAAGGATATGGTGTAGGTACAAACGATGACACTCAAGTGATGAAAGAACTTGTGTTTAATATCTTGCATGGATGAGGTTTGTATTAGTTTCTAGTTTTTTATTACTTTTTTTTTCGACTTTTGCTCAAGATACTACTCAAATCAAAACGAAGGAGTTTGTAATTATCAAAAACATTGTTTTTCAGGGAAACAAACGCACCAAAGAAAAAATTATAAGGCGTGAACTCCAATACCAGGAGGGAGACACTATATATAAAGCCAAATTGGATTCTATATTGCTTTGGGAAAGAAACAAAATTTTTAACACCAATTTATTTGTAACCGTAGATGTGAAACTGGTCAATACAGATTCTACTTCCAATTTTATGGATATGAAAATATTTGTGCGTGAACAGTGGTATACAGTTCCCCAGCTGGTATTTGATGTTCCTAATCAAAATTATAATTATTTTTTTAGAGAACTAAAAGGAGATTTGAGTAAAGTAAACTTTGGTGGAAAGCTATTTCAACGCAATTGCTTTGGTAGAAACCAAACCTTGAGGCTAACGATTCAAGCTGGATTTACGCGAAATATTGATGTTTCGTATGAAATTCCTTTTATTAACAAAAAACAAACACTAGGATTAACTGTGTATACTTCCATTTCTAATAATAGAAACTTGAATTATGCCACTGTTGAAAACAAATGGAAAAGCTTGGATTCAAATTCGTTTAGCAATTACAGCTATTTGAAAGATAGAATTAATAGAGAATCGTTTCGAATAGGAGGTGGAATAAACTACAGACCAGGTTTTTTTACTAATCATTTTTTTGAAATCGCATATTATCATAACACACTTGTTAATGACACCATTGCAAAAATAAATCCAGAATATTTTTTAAAAGGTCAAAGTAAGCAACGCTATTTTTATTTGCACTATGTCTATAATGACGATCGCAGAGATGTTCGCCAATTTGCACTAAAAGGATATGCCACAAGAATTGATGTGGAACAGTTAGGACTTACACCTTTTGAAACCCAAAATGTATTTAGGCTTACGGCCACACATGCTCGTTTTTATCCATTAAGCAAACGTTTTTCGTATGCAGGAAGAATAAAAGGCAAACTCTCATTCCCTGATATTCAGCCATTTGTAGATTTTAGGGCTTTGGGTGCAGGACAAGATTTGGTTCGTGGCTACGATATTTACCAAATTGATGGACAACACTATCTTTTATGGAGAAATTCGCTTAGGTTTAAAGTATTTTCCAAACTATTTAATTTAGGAAAGTTGATGTTTGTTCGCCAATTTAGATATATCCCAGTGGATGTTTATTTTAGTTTGTTTTCAGATGCAGGCTATGTTGTCAATAATTCAACTTTGAGTACAGAGTTTTTTAGAAATGATAAATTTAGCAACAAACCACTTGGAAGTATTGGCCTGGGATTAAATATTGTTACGTTTTATAACTCTGTTTTCAGGCTTGAATGGTCAGTAAATGGAGCCAATTATCATGCTATAGGTTTTAATATTTTTGCGGATATATAAATTAACTTCTATTTTTTTTGATAGAATCACTTATTTTTCTCAACTTTTATAGTTGGTTTCATATAGTGCTTACATTTTGTAAACCTTCAATGTGGCTGTGGGTTTTACTTACCACAACAATCAAACTAGCTTTGTGTATAAAAATAGGAGAATATTATTAAATATCTATCTGCTTTGAAAGCGAATACTTTTTTTATAATTATTTTGGATTCCCAAAACTCAAAAAATACAAAAAGCTCAAAATTTAATTTCTAGGAGGGCCAGGAAAATTTCCTGATATAAAATAAACTTTGCCATTTTTAAAATATTTGAATTTATTTTCATCAACAACTGTGTTTGAACCATCAATTTCTAAATAGTAAATTTTATTACTCAAATTAAAAGTTATTTTTTTGCCTATTTCTACAGTTTCAGATGTGTTAATATCATTTGAAGATTCTCCATAATTTACTTTTATATTTACATTACCTGTATTTTCTAATGTCATTTTAGTAGAATCGCACCATAGCGTAGTTGCTCCACTTCCTTTGATGCACGACAAACAAGAACCAGAAATGGTTTCATAGTAAATTTTTTGAGAGCCATCATAAAAACTTAAATCCATAACTTTGGCGTTTATTTTAAATTTTACAACAGTTTTGAGTTGGATAGTTTGATTTTTGTCATCTTTGGTAGTGCCTGTAATAGTTACATTACAATAGTTATCGCCTTTATTTTGAATATTTGACAAAGCAGAACCATTGATTGCTTTACCATGTACTACATCTAAACCAATAATTTGTGTTAAACCAATAGAAACACTTTTTAAAGAATTGATTTTTGTTGGCGAAAAATTAAAAAAATCATTATCAGAGATGATTGATATGTCATTGATGCTATTTTGTCCGCCATTAGCAAGATTAAAGCCAAAATGTTTACTCGAGCGAATATCTCCTAAATCAAATTCTAAAAATTCATCGTTTGAACTTTCTAATCTTCCATTAGAGGTAGGTTGGTTCAAAATAAAATATCCAGCCTTAGATTTTTCAGGTGTAGGATTTTCTGTTTTATCTTTATTTCAAGAAAATAAAATCATAGTAACCCAAAAAGATAAAAATTTAATTGATTTCATGGTAGATTAATTTATGAAAGTAAGTTTATGAATTAGTTTTGTAAAACAAATGTAAAAAGTTTTTTTCAAATCCCAATAAATATTATAAAAATATATCTTACTAATTTAATGTTGTTTACTTAACCATTTTATTTTGCCTCTATTTTAGTTTTTCTCCAAAAGAAAAAGGTAATCAGATTCTTAAATAAACGACATTGCTTACTAAATTAATAAAGTCTTTTAAAAATATCTATCAGGTTTATGTAACGTAAAGTAAAGTAAAGTAAAGTAAAGTAAAGTAAAGTAATATTATTGTTTATATGCTACAAACATTTTTTTTGAAACTTCTATTACTTTCAATTTCAAAAGTTGAGTTTTGAAGAAGTCAATTTATTAGAATAACATTCTATTAATTAAGTTTAAATTTGATAGGTATGGTTAGTTTTACTGACACATTTTTCCCATTTTGAGAGCCAGGAGTCCATTTTGGCATTTTCAAAATCACGCGCAAAGCCTCTACCTCGCAGCCACCTCCAATAGGTTTTACAATGATAGGATTTTGTATACTACCATTGCTATCTACAATAAAACTTACTACTACAGTACCTTCAACGCCATTGATAGCTGCCAAGTTTGGATACACAATGTTAGAGGCCAAGAATTGTTGCAAATGATTGTCTTCAGTGCCAAATTTTGGCATTTTTTCTGCAATTAATAAGGGTTTTTCGTTTACTCCATCAAATATGATGTTAGTAATTTCTAATGTTTTTTTCAAAGAAGAAATCATCTCGTGTGTATTGTATTTATTGTCAGATTTGCTATGAAAATGACTGATATGTTCTAATGCTTTATCAAATTTTTTGATTGTAGCATAAGTATATCCTTTATAAAAGTGAGGTAATTCTGAATGTTGATTAATCTCAATAGATTTTTCAATATCTAATATAGCACTCCAATTATCATTTGAAATTGCTTTGAAAAGTCCTTTATAAAACCAAATTCTATAGTTTTGATTTTCGTTTATTGTCAGATGTTCAAAAACTCTATGTTGTAGGGTATACAATGATTTATATTTTTTTATCAATCTTTTTTTTGAAAAATGATTTGGTGTCAATTCGTTTGACACATCGTTGGCTTGGTCGAAATGTACCTTTGCTATGGCATATAAATTTAATTCATAATATAAAATACCAGCCAAAAAAATCGCAAACTTATTATCTGGTTGATATTCTAATGCTTGCGAAAGCGATTTCATAGCCATTTGATTTCTAGTGAGACGCCATTCTGTAAAAGCTTTCAAAAAAAACAATTCTCCATCCTGAGGGTTCAGCTGTTGCAAAACCATAATCAAATCAAGTGCTTCGTTGTTTTGATGTTGCTCGATTTTGCAAATGACTTTTAATATAAGTGCATCTCTATCTTTATCATCTTTAGTTAAAATTTGATTGATTTTTTTTAGGGCCAAATCATATTTTTTTGAATCATAATACTCCAATGCAGTTGAAAATACATCTTGAGAATATAAACTTGTAAAACTATTAAATATTACTATGATAAAAATCAAAAACACATTTTTTTTTATGATATTTGCAAATGTCATTTCCATGATATTTATGACAGCAAAGGTCTGCAATTAAAATATCAAAACGTAAAAATGGATTTTATCAAATCATTATAAAAATGTTAAGCTAACATTTTTTGGTAACATGAAATTAACATCATATTTTATATAATAATAAATAATATTACTTTTTTTGTCTTTTGAATATCACTTTTTCTTTGATTTTCTCAATTTTATAGCTAAAGACAAGTTTCATACAGTATTTGTGATAGGAGTTTTTGGGGAGGTTTTAAAAATTAAATATTAAGTTTTTTAATAATGACATTTGAAACAATACATCAAAATAATATCCATCTGATGTAGGATAGAAAATGTTTCAAAGTTAATTTAATGTTAAATTAATATTAAAATAGGATTAAATTTATATAGAATTTAATTATTAGATGGAAATCTTGATTTATCACTTATTTTTTCAAATATATCTTTAAAATGTTTTGGATTTTAATTTCTTAAATATACTTTTGTCGAAATGAAGTTAAAAAACAAAGTGGTTTTTTAGAAAAAATATCTTTTTTATTAGAATTTAGTTTGATTTTAAACTATATTTTAATTTTAAGTATTTTTTTAATAGATACTTGCTTTAGTTATAAAATAACATCGTTTTCGTTTTAAACCCATGTATATACATTTATTTGTTTTATTTCTTACCAAACTAATTAATTTTAAAAAATGATTAACAATTTACCAAAAAAGTCAAGTCTACTCGCGGCTGTGTGTGTAACTGCTTCGCAAATTGCAATCGGACAGATCCAACCACCACCCCCACTAGCACTACAACCACAACCCACATTTCAACCTGCTGGTATGCCCCTTTGGAATATTACTGGCCAAGTTCGCACACGAACAGAATTTAGAGATGGATTAGGAAACCCTGCTTATGTAGGTGCTGCTCCTAACATATTTACATCGCAACGTACCAATCTTAATATTGGTTATCGTTGGGACAAATTACTTTTTGGCCTCGACATACGTGATGTGCGTGTGTGGGGACAAGATGCTGCTACTATCAACAATGCTGATGGTAACAAATTATTTTTGCATCAGGCTTGGGGCGAGTTTATAGTGGCCTCGGCTGCTGATACCAACTGCAAACTAAAAGTAGATAACCTTTCGCTCAAAGTAGGTCGCCAAGAATTAATATATGATGACTCTCGCTTGCTTGGAAACTTAGATTGGTTACAACAAGGACGCAGACATGATATGGCTCTGTTGAAATTTTTGCATCGTGGATACCAAGCCGATTTTGGTGTAGCTTTCAATCAAAACAACGATAATTTTGGAAACTATGGTACACTATATACCCCTGCCAATGTGCCTGCTGGTACTGCTGTTGGTACTATTCCTGTAAATGCTGCTGGTTCAGGAAACACTCCAGGTGCTGGAAGTGTAACTGCTTGGACTGGTCCATTAGGTACAAATGGAGCTCAAAATATGTACAAATCTATGTTGATGTTATATTTAAGCAAAAAATTCAATCAGACAAAAGTATCTGTATTGGCTTTGAATGATAATTTTCAAAAATATAAATTGATAAATGTAACACCTGCAACTCTTGGAAACCAAGGTACTGCCACTCGAGATTATAGATTTGAAAATGGTAATGGAGTAAATTCACGCTACACAGTGGGTGGGCAAGTAAGTTCCCAATTTGGAAATTCTACTGAAGGTATCAAAATATTCTTCAACCTTGGTGGATATTACCAATTTGGGCAAACGCCAAGCACATTATTAACAACTGGTACTAGACCTGATTTAGTTTTTAGAAATAGAAGTGTTAGATCTTCTCATGTATTTGGTTACGCTACTGCTTCTATTGGAAATTGGTCGTTTGGTCCAGGTTTTGATATTCTTTCAGGTAACAAAGGCTCTAATGCAAATTATGCTCAAGATGCTTTAGATCATCGTTTCGACCCATTATATGGCACTCCACACCGTTGGTGGGGATATATGGATTATTTCTATGTAGGTACTGGTGGTCCAGCTGCTGGATTACAAAACTTCTACTTAAAAGGAAAATATACCCATAAATCTTTCTTTGTATCGGTTGATGCCCATGCGTTTTATAGTCAAAATTCTATGAGTTATTCCTTATTAATTAATAAAGAAACAGTAACTAGAAATGGTGTTATGAACTTAGGAACTGAAATAGATTTAATTTGCAATGTGCACGTAAATAAATTTGTAAACCTTGAGGCTGGATATTCTGTATTCTTTTCAACAGAAGCTACTGAATTTGCCAAAGCTGGTACACCAGGCGTTGCTGCAGGTGGCGGTGGCGCACAACCTTTAAGAGTAAGAGCTACTGATTCATTTAATCAATGGGCTTATTTGATGATCAACATTCGACCAGATTTCTTGTTCCAAAAACCAGTAGCAATTAAAAACTAATTATAAATTATAAATTATAAATTATCAAATCAATAAAATATGAAAAAAATATTTAAAAAAGCAATCGTAGTAACAGTTTCGCTATTCTCTTCTACACAAATGATAGCTCAGTCTGATCCTATCAAGTTAGGTTTTATTCCACTTACCGATTGTGCACCATTGGTGGCTGCCAAAGAGTTGGGCTTATTCAAAAAATATGGTGTAGATGTTATTTTATCAAAAGAAGCATCTTGGGCAAACATTCGTGATAAAGTGCTTATTGGCGAATTAGATGGAGCACATTGCTTGTTTGGAATGCCATTTTCGGTCTATACTGGCGTTGGTGGCAAAGAAGGACAAGAAATGAAAATAGCTATGGTACTAAGCAATAATGGACAAGGTATTACCCTTTCGAGAGATTTTTGTGGCGAAGTTGGATTTAGAGAAATAGCCAAAGTATCGACAGCTGTAAACGTAGTAAAATCTAAAAAAGCTGATGTAACCTTTGCTATGACTTTCCCTGGCGGCACCCATGATATGTGGCTTCGAGTTTGGCTTGCAGCTTGTGGAATCAACCAAAAATCAGTAGGTATTATTACTATACCTCCTCCACAAATGGTGGCTAATATGCGTGTAGACAATATGGAAGGCTATTGTGTAGGCGAACCTTGGAATGGTGTAGCTGCTGCTCAAAATGTGGGATATACCCATGTAGCTTCGCAAGATATTTGGAAACATCACCCAGAAAAAGCCTTGGTTGTAAACAAAGAATTTGCTGCCAAAAGACGTGAAGACTTGAAAAAAGTAATGAAAGCTGTCATGGAAGCTAGTATATGGTTAGATGTAATGGGTAATCGTAAAAAAGCAGCTGCTTGGCTTACCAAACCATATTATGTAAATGCTCAATTACCAGTGATAGAAGCTCGATTGATGGGTTCTAATGACTTGGGCTGTGATTTAGGTGTGCAAAAATACAAAGATGACTACATGTTGTTTCACAACAAAGGTTTTGTAAATATGCCTCGCAAAGCACATGGTATCTGGTTTATGTCGCAATATGTACGTTTTGGTTATTTGAAAGAATTGCCAGCTGATTACAAAAAAATTGCCGACAATATCATCATGGATGATTTGTACGAAGAAGTAGCCAAAGAAATGAACATACCATTGCAAACAGATGATATGAAACCATTTACAATAGCTATGGATAAAACGCCATTCGATGCCAATAATCCAAGCGATTATTTATCGAAATGCAAAAAATAATTGTTAATTGTTAATTGTTAATTGTTAATTGTTAATTGTTAATTGTTAATGTAACCTTTAAAATACTTTTTTGTATATGTCTTATAATATAGAGGTTTTAGAGGTTACATTAATAATTTGATTTTTGAATATGGAAAATGCGATAAAAGATAAAAGTTTTGCTTTTGCAATACGTATTGTCAAACTTTATCAATTTTTGTGTGACACAAAAAAAGAATTTGTACTTTCTAAACAGCTATTAAGAAGCGGTACTTCAGTAGGAGCATTAGTAAGAGAAGCAGAACATGCTGAAAGTAAATTAGATTTTAAACACAAAATGTCGATTGCTCAAAAAGAAATTAATGAAACAATTTATTGGCTTGAATTACTTAATGAAACTAATTATCTTACAACAGATCAATTTAATAGTATTAATAACGATGCCGTTGAAGTTATAAAGTTATTAACAAAAATAATAAAATCAACTAAAGCAAATTGCTAATTTCAAAAATTTTTAAAATATTATTAAATAATGTTTTAAAAAAAACTAAATATTATTAACCACTAAACTAACCACTAACCACTAACCACTAACCACTAATCATTAACCATTAACCATTAACCATTAACCATTAACCATTAACCACTAACCACTAACCACTAATCATTAGCCATTAACCATTAACCATTAACCATTAACCACTATCCATTAACCACTAACCACTAACCACTATCCATTAACCATTAACCATTAACCACTAACCACTATCCATTAACCATTAACCATTAACCATTATCCACTAACCATTAACCACTATCCATTAACCATTAACCATTAACCATTAACTATGCCAATCGTACACAACACACTCAAATATACATGGATGAAAATTGCTCCATTTATATATTTTATGGGTAGTATTATCGTTTTAATATTACTTTGGGCTTTTTTCTCTTGGAAAACAAATGGCGATATACCTCCACCATCGGCAGGTCTATTGGCTGTACAAGAACTTTTTATTGACATGAGTCCTTTTTATAGCGATCCGCAAGATCCTAACACACAAGGAATTTTAATCATGATGTGGGGTTCTCTCCTGAGGGTATTTACTGGATTTTTGTTGGGTAGCCTTGTGGCTATTCCTATTGGATTTTTGATGGGCAGTAGTACAATGTGGATGAATATTTTTAATCCTATTGTTCAAACATTGCGTCCAGTATCGCCACTAGCTTGGTTTCCCTTGGGTATGATTGCTCTCAAAAGTGCTTCTGGTGCTACTATATTTATGATATTTATTACATCCCTTTGGCCAACGCTAATCAATACAGCACTTGGGGTTTCGTCTTTGCCCTCAGACCACAAAAATGTGGCCAAGGCATTTGGCTTTTCTACATTTAAGTTTGTTACAAAAATATTAATTCCTTATTCTTTGCCTTACATCATTACTGGTTTACGCTTGAGTATAGGTGTGGCTTGGATGGTAATTGTGGCTGGCGAAATGCTTTCTGGCGGACAGGGTATTGGCTTTTTTGTATGGGATAGCTACAATGGAGGGGCATTAGAAAAAGTAATCATGGCCATTTTCTTGATTGGAATTGCAGGATTAATCTTAGACAAATTCTTTAATTTCTTGCAAAAGAAATTTAGCTACGCTTAATTGATTATTGATTATTGATTATTGATTATTGATTATTGATTATTGATTATTGATTATTAATTATTAATTATTGATTATTGATTAAAATTCGTGTAATTTTGGTTTATAAATGCGTTAGCATTAAAAATTAAAAAAAATCCTATTTCCCCCTCCCTATGGGACGAGGGGGCAGGGGGTGGGGCTTAATTGATTATTCCTTTAAATTTTAGTTACTTTAGCAAAGTTTTGGTAGAGCATTAAAATAATATTTCAAGTTGATATAAATAATATTTCAAGTTGGTATAAGTAATATTTCATTTGATTAAATCAATTAAATTAAAATAATTTTAAAAAATTTATAAATAAATAAAAAAACATAAAAAATGGATGCACAACAAATTGCTTACGAAGAGGCTTATGAAAAAAACAAACTTTTACAGCCTGTTTGTATAGATATAAAAGATGTAACTATAAGTTTTGATACCCCCAAAGGTGTTTACTGTGCAGTAAAAAACGTAAGTTTACAGATAAAAAAAGGACAGATAGTGTCCATCATAGGGCATTCAGGTTGTGGAAAATCAACATTGATGAACACCATTTCTGGGATGGTAAAACCTACTGATGGTGAAGTTTGGGCAAACGATAAAATTGTAAAAGGACCTGGGCCTGATAGAGGTATTGTTTTTCAAAACTATTCGCTTTTGCCCTGGCTTACAGTATATGAGAATATATATGTGGCCATAGAAAGTGTTTTGAAAGGTAAATCGGCCATAGAACTAGCCCAAATAGCTGAAGAAAACCTAAGAATGGTAAATTTGTGGGTACACAAAGACAAGTTACCAAGTCAGTTGTCGGGTGGTATGAAACAGCGTACAGCCATAGCTCGTGCATTTGCTATCAATCCAAGTGTATTGCTTTTGGATGAACCTTTTGGTGCCTTAGATGCCCTCACCAAAGGCACTATGCACATAGAGTTGCTTAAACTTTGGAATTTGGATAATAGAAACAAAACCATCGTTATGGTAACCCATGATATTGATGAGGCCATATTTTTGTCTGATTTTGTGGTAGTGATGAATAATGGGCCTGCAGCAACTATCAAAGAAATTGTAGAAGTGCCTTTGCCAAGATTAAGAAATAAAAAAGAAATTGTACAGCACCCCAATTATATATCTACCCATAATAAATTGATGAATTTGTTGTTTGATAAATTCGATATTACAGATATTCATTAAGATTTTTTTTTATGTTTATTTAAAATACCTGTAAGTTTTTGCAGGTTTTTTTTATTTTCCATCAATTCAAAATTGTAGTTTATTGGTAAACATTTCAATTATTTTATGAGCCTTTAGAAATTGGAATGTAAATTTTAGAAAATATTTGAATTATTTTATTTGACTCTTACCAAGGTTTAAAGGTTAGACCAACTAATACCAAATTTGAGATCAATCGAAATCTGTCGTTTTCGGCTGGGAATCGCTGAATATTGCCTTGGGTAGTAATTTCTGTAAACAAATGACTAACGCCAAGTTTGGCTGCCCACCTTTGTGAAAACCAATAACGAATATATAGTTCGGAATTCAAACTGCCAATATCGTTTACATCAATCAAAAGCATATTGAAGTTTGATTGAGTTCCACTTGTAGGTAACCCAAGCATACTTTCTTTTACTATTGAATAATAGCCTCTATTTTTTAATCCAAACCCAAACCCAACCACATCAATATTGAAACCCAAATCTATTTTTTCAAAAAAGGTGTATTGTAAAATAATGTAAGTATTTAAAAATGCTATTGCAGGATCATAAACTGAAATATAGTCTAAGTTTTCTGGAATCACTTTTTTAAACAAAACAGCAGGCCCAGTCGTGTTTTTTACGATTTTTGCAGGAGCACTAGAATAAGCATGTTTTTCGTTTCCAAAAAAAGTTGTAAAACGCAATCCATAGCCTAATTTTAGCTTTTTATTTTTGGAAATAGGATGTAAATGATGCCAATTTATATTCAAAGCATATTTATTTTTTGCAAATGTAACATTGGCCTCAAAATAGTTTGCAGATTTATATTGTGCCACAACTTGATTTAAACTTACCAAAAAAACACAAATGAGAGCTAAATTTTTCATATTTATGATGTCTATTAAGTATTTACAAATTTTAATTACAATTTTCTTTTCCATTTGGGTAAATCAGAAAGGAATTAACTATTCTTAGCGTCTGCCAATACCTATTTTATATAAAGCGTTCGCTTTATATAAAAAATATAATTTCTTATTATTAAGCAAAAATATAAAATTAACTTTAAATAGTGGACACTTTATTTATTTTAGGTCGTATCTCAAGCTGCAACCAGTTGGGTTATGAATTATGAATTATGAATTATGAATTATGAATTATTGATTATTGATTATTGATTATTGATTATTGATTATTGATTATTGATTATTGATTATTGAATTATTGATTAAAATTCCTGTATTCGTTGCTTATTTTATGCTTCAAATGATACAAACTTTTTGGGTAGTTGTATTTTAAATGGCTTGCCTTGGCTACCGTTGATGATATAATATTTGGCATGAATTACGCCTACAAGTCTCAAAATGGTTTTACGGATTGTATGGCATTTGAAATTTAGCGTTCTGGTTTTTAATAGAAATAAGTTATTGAAAATTTCTAATTCTTGGTCTGAAGGCGTTTTTTCAGACATATTTTGATAAATATCGTGCAACTCTGTTTTATATTTTTCAAAATCTTTGATTAAAATTCCCTCTGGATGTTTCAAAAAAAGCAGGTATATGGCTTTGGGTAAATCATCTAAAACAATCTCTAGATTGTTGTAATCTTTTAGTAATAATCTGTTGTTTTTGGTTATAGTAATTGGACTTAAAAAAATATTGTCTTCTAAAGAATAGTGTTTTCTTTTTTCTATAAAAGTCCCTATTTTGGGCATCAATGCTGGGTAATGGCTGATTTTAGAAAATATTTTACCCATCAAGGCATCTGCCACTATGTAGCTAGGGTTGTAAGCTAAAAAATTTTCCATATCATCTATAAATTTTTTATCATTTTCATATTCTTCATAAAATTTATAGTCTGGGTCACTTTCGGCATTTCTTTTTACAATATCTTCATCACTAGAAAGTTTACTATTTTTGAAACGTAATCTATCTTGTATAACATTATGAATTAAAAAATTACCTATTTCAATTATAAATTGTTTTTCTTTGTTTTTGTTAATTTCATAAAATCCAAATTTTAGATTTTTTACTTTTAAGTTTTTTTTCCTGACTGGAAATCTGCAATACCACTCTTTTTCTCCTGTAATAGGTTGCAAATAATTTCTTAAAAAACCATAATAAAAAATATCAATTTCATAATTAAAAACAAAAATGGGTTTTGGATGATTTCGTAGTCCCATACGCCCAATAATCAAGCCATACAAATCTTTCATATTGGTTTGCGAACATTCATTTTTGCATAATTGCAACAGCATATCATCCGAAAAATGGTGTAATAATGGATATTTATGTTTCAAAAAAGCTATACTGCCACTAAAATCTATTGTGGACACCAACTTAGGTAGATATATAAAATTGTAATTCTTGGCTTCAAACATATAACATATAGATTTGTAATATTTATCGATATATTGATTGAAATTATGATTATAGTCCTGTTCCAAATACATCACTGCATTGGCGGGCAAATAGAGCAAATCGTAGGTTTTTTGGTAATAAACTATGTTTTTATTGGAATCTACTTTTCCAAATTGGTTTATTTTAGGAATATAAAATTCGCCTTCTTTTGATGTGTGCCATTGAAATAAAATCTTATTGATATTAATAAAATTTTCAAACATAATAAAGAAAAAAAACATGACTGCACTCATTCCTAAAATTAATATAAGCCAGTGAACGATTAAAAGAAGTATATCCATGATATTGTAATAATTGATTTAATAGATTTTTGGCGATGTTCTCATAATCGTTTTATATAAATACTTTTTGGTGACGCCAAAAAAGAAGATATACAATTTTACTCAAGGCTGTTAGTTTTCTGCTTTATTACAAAAATCGGTCTAAAAAATGAAATCTTTTTAATTTCAATTCTTTAAAAGTTTGTCATAATCCTGATGATTCCCAATCCAAAACCAAATTATGTTTTCATCAGTTTCTATTGCTAAAGCTCTGTAAAATAAGCCAATTATTACTGAACGATAGTTGTTATTTTTTTTGTAATTCAACGAGGGATGTAGTGGATTTTGTTTTAAAAGCTCAAAATTTTTATCTGCTAAATTTTGAACCTCTATTGGTAATTTGAGATATAAATCCCAAAAGTCTGAGGTTGCAAAATGACTCAAAATTTGGTTGCTTTATTTTGATTAAATTCAGATAAAGCCTTATTGGCCAAATCGTCTATTTTATGGTTTTGGATATCATTTTCTATTTTTTTGTCCCAAAGTTGATTATCAAAAGTATAAAACCAATCTCTAAACAATAAAAAGTCTTCTTTTGATAGTTGGGCCACTTGTTGTTTGGCCACCAATAATGTGTTCATATTATTTTAAGTTTATATCAAAAATAGGTAATTTTATATAAATGAACAAAATTCAATCGAAGTTTTATTCCCCTTAAAATTCAAACAAAAAATTGTGTTTGGTTTCTTAAATGTAGCTTTTGTTTATATCCCCCACATACAATACCACTTCTTTTGATTACCTGTTTTTGAACAGCAGAAAAAAGGATTTGCAAGAAGGTATAATTTCAATAATAGAACTCATTTTTAATATAAAAAACAGTGTCGATAAAATAAAGTATTCCATTTGCAGTGAGTACATTTTCATCGTGCAGATCTTCTAAAATAATTCCTAAATCTGGGTTATAATAATCGTTGTTTTTGGTACATTCAAAACCATTATTTAGTAAATATTCTTTTACATTTTCTAATTTGGTTGGTTCTGTTGCCTCTACATAATTCTGTTCAACTAAAGCATAAATTAAATTTGCATCTGATTTATAAAATCCTATTAAAGTGTAGGCAGTGTCTGAAAAAAAATAATTGTGTAGCAAAAGATTATCTAAGTAATCTGTCCAATAAGAGTAATAAATGGCATCGTTAAGTTTTAGAACCTTATTTTTATTTTTTATAAACACCCTTTGTTCTGCACCTGCCGATAAAAATAAATCAAAATCAATATTACAATTCCAAAGGTTATTTATATTGATAAATTCAATTAGCTTTTCTGTTTCTTTTTGTCTGTTGCACTGTTTTGTTTCAGCCACTGCACCTGCTGACGGGCTTTTTCTAAGGTAATTGGCTGTTGCTTGGATAAGTTCTCCATGGCTAACTTTGCCCGTTCCTGAAATGATATTTTTAAGTTCATTTTTTAGCATTTAATTTTTATTGTAATGCAAAGATAAAATTTTTAGTGGTAAAATTGTAGGAATTTTTATATCCCAATCCACCCATTAAATTTTAATAAATGGTTGTGTTTGGTGGGTATGTTATTCATTTTAGAAAAGTTGGGGTTTTATAGTTTCTATTATTTTATTTTTTTTAGAATTTTATTGTTTGTAAGCGATTTCATTTGGGTAATAGCTACCTTATTTAGTTCTATCAATCGCTCGCTTTGTGATATACCTTTACTTATAAGCAATGCGTTGATACTTTCTAAATTACTCAAAACAACCAGTTGCTCCAGCACAGCAAAGTCTCTGATATTACCTTTTTTTTCGATATTATTTTCTCTCCATTCTTTGTCGGTAATTCCAAACAACGCCACATTTAATATATCCGCTTCGCTAGCATATATAAAATTGGCTTGATTTTTGGTAATTGTTTGGGGTATTAAATTTTCTTTGATGGCATCTGTATGAATGTGATAATTAACCTTGGATAAAGTTCGATGTAAATTCCATTCCAATTGAAGGCGATCGTTTTCTTCGTTTTTGAGGCGTTGAAATTCTTTGACTAAAAGCAATTGAAATTTGGGACTAATCCACATTCCGAAATGAAAAGCAATATCTTTGTGGGCATAAGTGCCACCATATCTACCTGCTTTAGCAATTATCCCTATGCATTGGTTGTTTCAATCCAGTTTTTTGCTGATAAAACAAAATTATTACTTCCAGAGCTATTTTTAATTGTACCGAATTCGGTATAATTAAAATCTGAATTATACAGTGCTTCCCATTCTCCAATATACTCAATCGTACTTTTAAGGGAAAGCCATTTTATGATTATAGCTTCTTGCATTTGGCTTTTAGCCATATCTAAGTGAAATATAATCGTTTTCTTTTTCAGAAATAATACTTATTTCACTACCTCCAATTTCAATTTTTTTTGCCATAAATGTAGTTTTATTATTGGTTTATTTTTAGGAATTTCTATCTCACAACCTCATAAAATTTTAATAAATGGTTGTGTTTGGTGGGCGTATTTTCTTTTATTTACAATTCTATGTTTTACAACTTATTTACGATTCAAAAACAATCAGCTCTGGTGGCAAATTAATTTTATACCTCTCGCCACGCTTGCCCGAAACTACATAGTATTTGGCGTATTCTATGCTCATATTCAATATAAAGGCCTCTCTTATGCGGCTACATTTTTGATTGATAGATGGGTTGGTGTAATCTACCAAATCGTCTATGGCTTTTTCTATATCGTGGTTGCTCGATTTATTGGATAATTTTTGGTATAATTCTAGTAATTCTTGGCGATGTTCGCACAATCGTTTGATATAAATACCCTCTGGGTGCCGCAAAAAAAGAAGATATACTATTTTGCTCAAGGCTGTTAGTTTTACTTCTTTATTACCAAAATCGGTAAGAAATATATCATAATTTTTTGTAATATATAGCTGGCTTATATACACATCTTGGTCTATGTTTTGCAGTTTATTTTTTTCTATAAATGGCTGCAATTTGTTTAATATTTCTGGTTTATGATTTTTCATTTGCAATAGCATATATACCATAGCATCTGCCACAATGTGCGATTCGTTGTTGGCAAAAAGGGTATCTATTTGGGTTTTGAGTTCTGGCAAAAGTCCATTTTTGTTATTAAATTCATCCTCTAAAAAATAGTCGCGTGGTTTATTTTTTCCATCAGCCCGCAATACCTTTTGGAACATAAATTCTCCATGTTCGAGGTTATCGTATTTCCACAAAAAATGTAGATACAATTTTAATTTTTCATTTATCTCAGGCAGTAATCCTGATGTATCAAATTGCATAATTTCGTATTTAAAATATATTTTGTCATCTATATTTTTATCCCTAAATTCTCTAAATCGTTCGCCTCTAAATTTATTTTGATTGTCGTATTTTGTAAAAACTGCATGATTGGTCATGTTTCCATTATGTGGTTTTATCAAAATAGGAAAAGCCAGTGTGGGTAGGTCCAGGCTTTGGATAATGGCATCGTACATGGCCTGTAAGTTTGATTGGGCGGTAGATTGGGCGTATATTTCTAAAATTTCGGTGTCGGATAAGTTATGGAGAAGTGGATATTTGAACCTAATATAGGCTATATCGTTTTGATGGTTTATGGTGGCGATTGACTTGGGCAGATACACAAATTTGAAGCCTTTTTTCTTGAATTCACTCACCAAATTGTCGTGGTTTTGGGCAATATATTCATTACAAACTTGGTTGTAGGAACTTTCGAGGTACATAATACAGTCTCGCTCGAGATAGGTATTGGATAAAGTTTGATGCACAAAAAGACCAGCATTTGTGTAGGTGCTTTTTATTATCCATTCAATTTCATCTTTTTTATAAAACCCGCGACCTTTTAGCTTGTCCCTAACATGTGTTACAACACTTTCTACAAGCATGATACACGCAAATACTAAAAAGAAAAGAAGTACTACCAAAACAATACAGTATAGTAATATTTGGAGGATTAGGGGCATGGGTTGATGATTTAGTTTTAATTTTAATTTTATATCTAAAACAGACTATATATTTTTTGGGTGTCTGCCAGTGCAGAGACAAATGCAAATAAAGATTAAAGTTAGATAAAAAATAGTAAAATAAATTGTATATTTGTAAGTGTAGCACAAATTAATTATTTTTTTGTAATTTAAGATTTAAAGGTTCTCGAATAACTGATAAAAAAAACATTAGAATATGCAAACAATAGAGATTATACAAGAAATACAGCGCTTGCCAATAACAAAACGATTTTATGTGGTAGAAGAAACCATCAAGTCTATAAAAAAAGAGGAGTTGAGCCACCAAATGGAAATAGCAGCCAATGAATTGTATGGCGATTATGTAAATGACAAAAACTTAACTGCATTTACAACACTCGATTTTGAACAGTTTTATGAAACAAAGTGAAATTTGGATAATCGACCTTGACCCAACTAAAGGTGCTGAAATACAAAAAAAACGTCCTGCTATTATTGTAAATGATGATAGACTTGGCAAACTGCCCTTGAAAGTTATTGTACCCATCACAGATTGGAAAGACCGCTATGACATTGCTCCATGGATGGTAAAAATAGAACCAAATACAATAAACGGACTATCTAAAATTTCCTCAGCTGATTGCTTTCAAATTCGTTCAATCTCACAAGAACGGCTAATTAAAAAACTCGGAAACATTGATAAGGATACGCTTGATGAAATTAAAGAAGCAGTAAGGAAAGTATTGGATTTGTAATATATAGCTTGCTTATATACACATTTTGGTCTATGTTTTGCAGTTTATTTTTTTCTATAAATGGTTGCAATTTGTTTAATATTTCAGGTTTATGATTTTTCATTTGCAATAGCATATACACCATAGCATCGGCCACAATGTGCGATTCGTTGTTGGCAAAAAGGGTATCTATTTGGGTTTTGAGTTCTGGTAAAAGTCCATTTTTGTTATTAAATTCATCCTCTAAAAAATACTCAGGTGGTTTATATTTTCCATCAGCCCGCAATACCTTTTGGAACATAAATTCTCCTTGTTCGAGGTTATCGTATTTCCACAAAAAATGTAGATACAATTTTAATTTTTCATTTATCTCAGGCAGTAATCCTGTTGTATCAAATTGCATAATTTCGTATTTAAAATATATTTTGTCATCTATATTTTTATCCCTAAATTCTCTAAATCGTTCGCCTCTAAATTTATTTTGAGTGTCGTATTTTGTAAAAACTGCATGATTGGTCATGTTTCCATTATGTGGTTTTATCAAAATAGGAAAAGCCAGTGTGGATAGGTCTAGGCTTTGGATAATGGCATCGTACATGGCCTGTAAGTTTGATTGGGCGGTAGATTGGGCATATATTTCTAAAATTTCGGTGTCGGATAAGTTATGGAGAAGTGGATATTTGAACCTAATATAGGCTATATCGTTTTGATGGTTTAAGGTGGCGATTGACTTGGGCAGATACACAAATTTGAAGCCTTTTTTCTTGAATTCACTCACCAAATTGTCGTGGTTTTGGGCAATATATTCATTACAAACTTGGTTGTAGGAACTTTCGAGATACATAATACAGTCTCGCTCCAGATAGGTATTGGATAAAGTTTGATGCACAAAAAGACCAGCATTTGTGTAGGTGCTTTTTATTATCCATTCAATTTCATCTTTTTTATAATACCCGCGACCTTTTAGCTTGTCCCTAACTTGTGTTACAACACTTTCTACAAGCATGATACACGCAAATACTAAAAAGAAAAGAAATACTACCAAAACAATACAGTATAGTAATATTTGGAGGACTAGGGGCATGGGGGGTTATTTGAGGGTGAGGGTGATGGTAATTAAAATTATTACTAAACAAATAGTAAAATATAGAAGGTTTTTAGTTGATGTTAATTCGTCTTTTTGGGTTGTAAATTCTTTTAGAATAGCCTCTTGATTGTTTTTTAAATGGGTAGAATTTGCATCAATTTTAAGTTTGATTTCTTTATTTCCTTCTATTATTTCTTTAGTTAATGATTTAAAACTTGAATTTACAGTTTCAAAATTAGTAGCTATTAAAGCAAAAGAATCTTGTATTTTTAAGTTATCAATTTTTGTGGTTAGATTTTGCTCGGTGTTTTGAATTAGAATAGTTGTTTCATTTTTGAAAACATCTAAAACTTCAAATGTTTTTTTATTGGTAATTTTAATCTCTTTAAATAATGTATCTACTTTTTCAAAAATTAACTTTTGATTTTCATTAGAATCATTTTTTAATATTTCTGAAAGTTCAATATTTAATTTTTGATTATTGTTTATTATTTTGTTTAATGTTTTTTCAGCATCAGTGATTTTTTTTATAATTTCATTTTCTATATTTTTTAAAGATTCATCTACACGACCTGTAATACCTTCTGCTTGTATATTTATTGAATCTATTGCAATACCAAGGTTTTTAGTTAGATTATTTATTTCTAGAGATTTATTATTAAAATCATTACTCACAAATTCTTTGAAGTCATTTATTTTGTGTGCAAATGTTTTAAATTCAAGTACTAATAACTCTGTATTTTGAGTATTTGCAGAAGTCAATTCATTGATTTTTTTTAGTTTTTCAAGTTGTTCAATTAAACTCTCAAACTCTTCTTGTATTTTTATATTTTCGTCCATTTATGATATGTAATTTAAAAATTTACTTAATTTATATGTTGTTCTATTTACTAATAATTCGTTTGTAAGCCCTGTTAATTGATTTGAAATAATTGGATTTAGGTCAATTATTTTTTCGTTATACATTTTTAATAAATCTTTTACGCTATCCCAAGACTCGTTTTCTAAACGCAATAAATTTCTAAAACCAGTTCTATATAATTCAATTGCTTTTATCAAAAGTGGACTATTGAGGTCAGAAGCCATATTTTCTTTGGCATCCAAAGCAAAAAGGCAAAAGCAGGTCAATAAATCTAAAGAAACTTTTTTGTTTGAATTAAAATCAGTCATTGAAATAGTGGCTATTTCGCAAGCACCTTTCAAATGTTTTGCATTGTCTAATTGGCTACCTAAGCCATCTGGAGCTTGATATAAAAAGCCAATATATTTTTTGATTATTTCAATATTTGTAATACTATCATCTTTCATATCTTTTGGCAAATAATCTACTCTGGTGTATTTAGAGGCAAAATAAAATACTATGTTTTCTCTAAAAATTTTATCACCATTTTGTGTGCCCAACTCACATAAACTTTGCATAAAATCAATAGAAAGTTTGCGTTTTTGAGCAATTACTACATTTATAAAATCGATAACTGTATATAAAACTCTATGTAAAATAGATTCTCCTTGGCTTGAAGCTACTTTTTTTATCCATTCTTGGGTAGAATTATTTCCCAAATATCTGCGTAAGTATGTTTCAAAACATTTTAAATATTCTTTTTCAGTTTTTGATTTAAAATATACGGTAAAAGTTCTACGACTGAAATCAATTTCGTAGTCGTCAATTATGCCAACAATACTCATTCGGTATATCATCCTTTGAGTGTCAGCAAAATCTCTTATTTTAAAATAGTTGTTTTGGATGTACTCTAGTGTTTCTTCTTTTAAATTTAATTCTTCTTCTAATGCTCCTGTACTTTGCTTATATCTATATTTTAATTTATCAACATAATCTGTTACATTATGAGAAAATTGGTAAGCGTGGCGAGTAATATTTTCTTTAAAATTTGTATATCCGCTTTTAATTATCAAACGTGTTATTTCGGAAAAAACATCATTACTAAAACTTATCAACAAGCAATATTTTTCTTCTTTATTAGAATCAATCATTGTTTTTATACCTGGCGATGATTTTATATTAAGCCATTCAGCATAGTTTTTTTCTTTACATTCTTTAATTAAATAATCTTCTATGTATTTACGTATTTCTTCTGCTTTAATTATGTCAAAATTTGAAGTTGAGTTAGGATAACTTGTGAAATTACGATGAAAGTCAAGTAAACAAATTTTTATACTATCATTAAGGTTAGCGTTAAATTTGCCATAAACATAAAGGTATCTGAAATTACTATTATTAAATTTAATTTGTTCTACTTCTGGATACTTTTCCTTTACAATTGCTTTTAATATTTGTAAATTAATACAATCTTCATATTTTACTTCATTTAGAATTTCATTTATAATCCCTGTTTCTCGTTCTATACCTTTGAATGAATTTTTGAAAAAATCTAAATTACTTTGTAAATCGTTTTTGTCGTATATTATTGTACTTATTGAGGGGCTTCTATCTCGACCTGCTCTTCCTGCTTCTTGATAAAAACTTTCAACAGAACTTGGAAAAGTATAATGAATTGTGTACCTAATATTTGGCTTGTCTATTCCCATACCAAATGCTTTGGTGGCAATCATTAAATTACTTTTGTTCTTTATAAATTCATCTTGATTTTCGTAAGATTTATCGGCAAAAGCAGTTATTGTTATATTCTCAACAGTATTATAATCATCTGTATTTCCTATAAAAGTACCTATTTTTAAATAATCTTTATTTTCTGATAGATTTTTGTATAATTTTACAACACCATTGTGTAAAGTATCTGATTTTGTAGGACAGAAAATTAATCCAGCATTTAAAAATAAGTTATCAATGTTTTTAGTAAAAAACAAAGGGTTTGGATTTATAATACCAATTTTACTTTCTAATTTTTTAATTTTATCAGGAAGTGATTGTAGTATTTGGTCTATAATAGGATATTTAAAAGCCCCTATTTTTTTTTCACGTTCCCACTGTTTAATTCTATTAACATCACCTGTTTTGGCTTCAATTATTTCAAAGTTAAGTTCTTTTCTATCAATAGCGTTTGGTGGCAAACTGATAACTGCATTTTCTGGCATTTTTAATTCTCGTTGAACATCTGCTAGCACATCAAAAGAAGCAGTTGCAGTAAGGGCTATTAAAGGAACTTTTTTTATTTTATAAGATTTGCAATAGTTATTTATATTATCACCTAAATTCAAGTAAACATGCCTGAAATCATGCCCCCATTCAGATACACAATGAGCTTCGTCTATTACTGCATAGCTAAAATGGATATTATTGTTTGTGCAACTCAACAACGAATTTCTAAAATCTTGAATCTGAAATCGTTCAGGGGATATAAATACTAAAAGATACCTACTATTTTTTAAATGAATGATACTTTGTTCTTTTTCTTCTTTATTTTTAAATGAATTAATAAAGGCTATTTTAGTAATGCCATTTTCTATCAATTTATCATACTGGTCTTTCATTAATGAATTTATGGGGTCTATTACAATAGTAACCCCAGGATGCAAAATGGCACAAATTTGATATGTTAATGATTTACCACCACCAGTTGGTAGCAAACCAATGACATCAACACCAATTAATGCTTTGTCGATAATTGCTTCTTGGCCAGGTCTAAAACCTGTTTTTCGAAAAATATTTTGCAAAAAATATAGCATCGATGCCTTTAATTCTGAGGTATCAAAATCAAAAAAATGAACATTTTTTTCTATTTCCTCGCCAATATCATTAATTTCTTTTTGTACTTCAACCCTTGTTTTACCTAAATTTTTGTATTTAATCCTTCTATCTGTAAGTATAAAATCATTTATATTTTCAATAGGTGTAATAAAAGAGTCAATTTTGTAGTTGCAAACACAATCTAAGTTGTAAGATATTGAAATATCTGTTTTAGAATTTGATTTTAGTAATTTGGGTATTTTTTTTTCATTTGATTGAATCAAATTGTTTAAATTTTGGAAAAGTTCATTTAGGTCATCAATTATTAGATTAGAAATTTCATTATTTACACCTAAAATATTTATTGCTATATCATTAGAAGTATTTTCTAGTAGCAATAGTAGTAAAATTGTTTTTTGAATTTGAGCAATACTAATAAGTTCACTCAGTGTACTATATATTTTAAAACAACCTAAGCCAGATTCATAAACTATATTTTCTTGATTTATATTAAAATTCTTTAATAAATCAGTTAATGTTGAATTATCAATTTCCTTGGTAAAAGAATTATCAATATTAAATTTTATGAGAGAACCTGCACTTGTAAGCCCTGAATATAAATTACCAAGATTTTTTTCTAATATAAAATTTGCAATTTTTAATGAAGATCGTGTTGGTTCTCCTCTATTAATAATATTCCAAGCAGTTTTTAATAATGGCGTAGCATCTGAAAAATTTAAAACTTCTGGCAATCCAGTTATGTTAAAATTTATTTTGCTACTATAAAAATCAAAAATTACATCCTTACTTATTATTTTTTCTAACAATAAGTTTAACTCATCTATAATATAAGCAGCTTTGAATTGCACGTCAAAAATTTATTAATCCACAATTATAAAAATAAAAAATTAAATTATTACAAAAATAAAAATCTTTTGTGTTTTGGTAATATTACCAAAACACAAAAGATTGTGTGGATAGGGATGTAATATTTAAAGCAAAATTTACATATATATATATATTCTTTTATTTTGATTATGAAGTCTTATTTTTAATCTTTTCTATTTCATTTTCTTTCCATTGATTTATTTGAACTTGGGCTATTTCTTGTTCTGCTGCTATTATACTTTTCATCAAATCTGTATTACCATCTAGTTCTGTTCTTATTTTATTATTGCTTGATTCCAACACTATTTGCAACCTTTCATTTGTAGCTTGATTTATTTTAGACATTTTTTCGATTTTATATATTTCATGGTTATGTTCTTTTAGTTCCAACAAATCATCATAAGCACTTTTAGGTGAAAATAACTTTACAAAAATAGGCGACATTTCCAAAGCCATAAACAATAACATCAAAAACATACTTGCTAATCTTATAGATTCGTTTTCGTCTGAAACACTACCCAAAGCAGCTAATCGTTTATCAAATCCATCATAAGATCCAAATTTAATTTTTCTTTTTTCTTTTTCCAATAGCTCCCTAACGCTATCTAATTTAATATTTTTTGAGTCAATTTGTGGTTGATTTTTATTTTTAGTGTATTCATAATCCAAATTAGCTTTATCAGCTGCAGCTTTTTTTATTAAATACAACCCTTTTTTACCTCTAATCATAGAACCACAAGTACCATCAGCCTCGCAATTAGCTGAAGCTATTAAATTATCAAAATTATTTTTTTTTATATCAATAGCATTTTGTAATGTTTCAATTTCAGCAACTAATTCATTCATTTGCTTTAAATATCTACTTTCTTTTGATACTTCTATTTTTCGCCTTTCTAGTTGTTCCATATCTCCTAATTTGTATTCAATAGACGTATGAAATACTTGCAATTCTAATGGTTTTGACATAACCATAGCTATTAAAAAGGCAAAAATCAACCTTGGTAATGCAATCCAGAATTCTTTTAACCTGCTATTATGTTTTTTCATGCTACAAACAATATAGCGATCTAAGTTAAAAATCATAGCACCCCAACATATACCAAAAAAAATGGCTAATCCCAGTCTTTGTTTTATTTCTACAATGTCATTAAATACAAAATACAACGCATACCCACTAGAAATGCTTGCAAATAAACCTGTAAAAAAAACTGTTGCTCCTATTCCGACAAATTTTGTATGATCTGTTGGACATCTTTTTAAAATCGAAAAATTGGCTCCAGAGCAAAACCAAAAAAAATTGCGTATTGTATTATCCATAATGTTTACGTATTGTTTTGACTATTTCAGTCATTTTAGGGTTGTTATTAAATATTTTTTCAAGCCAATCAAAGAGACGCATTTTTAGGTTTTCTACTTCACCTATTGATCTATACAAATCGTTTGTATGTACTTTGAGAATTTCACTTACTTGCTTTACAGTTGGTTTTGTGTTTGTATTGTTTGTATTAATATGTAGAAGTCTTGGAAAATCAAAGTTTTGATGTTTGATGTTTGACAAATTAAGCGTACTTGGTATTGTGTGCGAAAGTGTTTCAAAAACGGCTTCTATTCTTATATCAGTGGGCGATGGTATGATTAAATGCTCAATAACAGGCGTAGGATATACATTTATGAGTATTTGTTTTTCAGTTATTTCGTTTAATTTATCAGTAGCAACCAATCTGTAAACGGTTGATTCTGATGGATTTATTTTTCGCTTACCATCGTTGTCTACTATACCAACAGTTGGTAAAATTTCAATACTTTCAGCATTTTCTACTTTCCATCGCAAAGTTGTAGATTGGGATCGAATTATAAATTCATTTTCAATTTCAAATGTGATATTTATTGGCTTTACTACTCGTATAAGTATTGATTTTGATTTCTGTCTATCTGTTTCTGTATTTTTGGCTTCAAGTACAAAAATGGTATCTTCAGTTATTGTAAAATAATCTGTATCAGACAAGTTTTTTTCAACACCATTGATAGTAACCAAGTTTGCATTTTGTGTTGCCCAATCTATTTTAAATAATTCGTTTTTTCTTACAAGAGTGTTTTTTGCATGTATGTTTACATCTATTTCTAAAGTTTCTGAATTAAAAGTAGGCTTTAAGGCTCGTAATTCATAATATCTTGTTTGATACTGTTCTGCAATTGTTTTATCCTTAAAAATGACAATATTCTCCTCGTTGCCTTTTGCTCCATGTGTCCAATTATAAGATCCTGTAATGACCGTTTCTGAATCAATAATACAAAATTTATGGTGCATGATATTTGACTTTTCTTCACCCAATCGATAAAAATTGATGCCAGCTTTTATGATAGCATCAAAATCAACAGGGTTTCTGTCGTCATTTACTTTTTTACTATCAGAAATAATCAAATCTACTGACAAACCAGATTTTGCTTTTTGAATTAATAAATTAGCCAGTTCTTCATCTTTAAAATATGCAGAAGCCACTAAAATACTTTGCTTTGCTTTGAGCAGTTCTGTTTCTATTTGTTCTTTTATATTTGTAAGATGTGCCTTAATTTCAGTCATTTAATAATTTTTATACAAACATTTTTCCCTAAAAATTTATTAATCCACAATTATAAAAATAAAAAATTAAATTATTACAAAAATAAAAATCTTTTGTGCTTTGACAATATTACCAAAACACAAAAGATGGTGGGAGTAGGCATGTAATATTTAGTTATATTCTTTGATTTCTATGGAAGTAATACTGTCACGATCAAACGAATAGCGTATTGTTTTTTGCATACCTCCTTCTATTAAAATTTTTCCTCTATTATCTCTTTCTAAAGGTATTATAGGATTATTGCTATATTTTGGTAAACAGTTGTTATAATGATATTTTCTAATCCTATAATACAAAAATCCCTCTTCTATATCAGTGCCATAGTACCTATAATCATTAGAACTTGAAAAATCTTTTGTGTCAAAATATGGCCCATTTTCTAGTTTACTAGAATCTTTTGTAAAATAGCCAATAACTGAAAATTGGTTCTGAGAAGAAGCAACACAGTTTGTAAGTTGTCTTTCCCAACCAATATAAAATTCAATATTTCCTTTTGTTTTTCTAGGATAAGTTGTTATACTTCCTTGTGGCGTTGGTGTTTGCTTTCCACACCCCATCATTGCTACCAAAGCTGCAGCTACTATAATTGTCTTTTTCATGATTTATATTTTTTTTTTCAAACGTAATAGGTTTTTATATACCTACCAATTCTCTGCAACCTTGCAGAGAATGAACCAGTCTCAAAAAGTAGCGTATGTAAGAAATATAAAATTTAAGGTTCGCCATAGTGGCTCGTTATTATTCAAATATTACTAAACAACCTAATGTCGTTTACTCAAGAATCCGTTTTACTTACTCTATTGAACAAAGACTTAGATAGAGGCAATAAAAATGCTTAAGGGTACTTCTAAAAACCCTAATTCCTATAAAGCCCTCCTTCTTGGATTCTGTGGCATCGTAACAGAAATTGGTTTGGGTGGGGTTTTTGAAATTAAATTATGGGTTTTTAGAAGTTCCCTTAAGTAAACGACATTATTAATCAATCACTTCATTATTTACAGTTATGAAAACTATTTTATTTGCAATCTTACTTATTTCAATCCAAGTTTTAGGTCAAACCACAGATTATAGAATCAACAATATTATTTACGAACTTACAGAAGTTCGCACCAATCCATGTAAATATGCACATAGGTACGATTTTGATATTTGCCAATTTGAAGCATCTGAAAAAATGCTAAAATATGATAAAAAACTGGCCAAAGAATCACAAGAATATGCTGATTATTTACTAAAAAGGAGTAAAAAAATTAAAAATTACAATTATTTTCTTGTCCACTCTTCAGATAAAGTTATTTGTAATGAATCTTTGGCTTGGGTGGGTAATCCTAGTGAATGTGTAAAATATTGGATAGAAGAACATGGATACAAAGGAGATGGACACCGTTTACACATGATGAATGTAAAAGAATGTCATAAATCAGATACTAAAATTGGCGTAGGCATTAGTTATGATGATGTAAATCAAAATTGGTTTGTGGTATTGAGAACTAAATAATTATGTTTTGAGCCCTGTGAGGCGACAAAACTTCACGCAAAAAGTTTGGCTGTGAACCGAAAATACCTCACTAGGCAGAAACATATAAAAGTATTGTTGTTTTATTTTAAATCTGTTAAATTATGGTTATGTATTTTAAAGTTTTTGGTAAGTTAGTATTGTATGCTATTATCATTTTTGTAATTATTGAGTTTTTAAAAATTGTAAGTTTTGATAAATTATTAAAATTAACTTATTTGTTTTTTAAACCTTTGTTTACTGGAAAATCAATTAATGATTTGTTTTATAAATGTGTGTATGCACTACATGATATGGCAGCTATTTTGCATATTACGTATGAAGAAATTAATTTTATAGTTTTCATATTTATATACCCTTTATTACTTTTTGTGTTATTAGGCTACATCATTTATTTGAAAATTCAAATAAATAAAACAATGTCGTTTACTTAAGCAATTTTTAACGCCTCTATCTTAGTCTTTCTCCAAAGGAGAAAGATAATCTGATTCTTAAGTAAACGACATTTATTAATAAAATGTAATATTATTCGTAAAATACAAGATGGTTTATTTCAGTGGTGCATTCATTGCTTTAAAATTGCGTTAGCTAAGCCCCCTTCGGGGGATTGGGGGCTTTCATTTGTGCATTCGTGGCGAAAATAGATTCGTAGAAAATCATTCGTGCATTCGTGGCAACAATAAAATAATTTTTGTTATTTTGAGTATTATGTTTAAATTTATATAAAATATAGCACCATGAGTACTCTAATAGTTCAACCACAAAGCAAAGCCCAAGAGGATGTACTAATAGCTTTGGCAGAGACCTGGCAAATAAAATGCGAATTTTTAAACATAAAAAAGTTAGAAGACGATAAAATTGCAGCCTATTTTCTTGACAGAAAAGACACCAATCTACTGACAGAAATCGAAGCCGAGATATTTTTACAAAAACTTGGTTGATGGTATTGAAATTTGAAGAAGGTTTTGCTAATCAAGCACTTCAATTACCCAAAAGTACACAAACAAAAATTAAAGAACTCGTTAATAATATTAAAATAGCCACTACCATGGATGATTTTAATGCAAGATCTATTACAGGATTTCCCTATCTTTTTACAATAGAAATAGATGAATATTTTGTTGGGTATCAACTTAGAAATAGCGAGGTTATTTTTATAGGTGTAGTTTTAAAAGAAAAAATTTTAACACTATTTTTTTAATTTTTGATAAAATTTGCAAATTAAATTAAACCGAAAAACAAATATTATATTTCTTATTTTATACCCCTCTTTTAATTTCTCCCCAAGTGGGAGAAAAATTATAGGAATGTAATTTTTATTTTTCGGTTTGAAATAAATTTATTGAAATAAACATTCGTACAATTGTGGCTTAAATAAAATTGCTAATATCGCAATTTCCCCTTCGGGGGTTTGGGGGCTTTCAGTAGCTTTATAAATGCGTTTGCATTAAAAAATAAAAAAATCCTATTTTCCCCCTCCCTATGGGATGAGGGGGCAGGGGGTGGGGCATTTGAGAATAGTAGGTTGGTAGAATGGTAGAATGGTAGAATGGTAGGTTGGTAGGAACTCGCCTTTTTAGCGTGATATTGGTAGAATAGTAGGTTGGTAGAAATAAACAGGCGTAAGCCTAAAAAATAAAAAAAAAATCGCTTTTAAGCCCTCTTCGGGGGTTTGGGGGCTTTCATTCAGGTGGTTTGGGGGCCTTTCATTCGTACATTTTTTGCAAAACTAACTTGGCAAACTCTCTGCAACCTTGCACAGATTTGGTGGCTATCAAAATTAGATAGATTTTTGAATCCTAAATATTATAAAATGAAAAAGTCAATCTTAATCTTAATCAACACAGGTGTATCAATAAAATACATCTTATTAATTTTCGCAACTACATTATTATTTTCTTGTAATAAAGAAAAATGTAAATGTGAACTAACAGTATATAACGAATATCCACAAAATCCTCTTATTAAACCATATACTTATACAGCTGTAACAAATGAAGATTGTGATCCTAAAATAAATGCAGGAATGAGAAATGAAAACAGACCTGATTATATACAGGGGAAACGCATTTAAGATATTTATTTTAATTTTATAAAAATATTACTAAAATAGACGCATTTCTCCCAAGGGAGCAATGCTTAGAGTCTCATGCTGTTATGCAATTAATTAAGTTTAAAGCTG
>JAAFIH010000030.1 GCA_013297755.1 Cytophagales bacterium | reverse complement strand
TCAAGGTCGCTTTTTCGGCAGCGACCTCTATATACTTGGTCTTCAAGTTCATATTCTATGTTGTTTGTCGTATTTAATCTATAATTCTTACTTTTATCTTCGGATACAGTTACCCCCTTATACTACTATAAAAATACATAGATATTTTTTAATAAACAAGTACATTTTTTAATGATTTTTTTAACTAGCTTTGCTAAGTAAACGACATTGCATTAACTACTATTAAAATGAAAATAATTTATTTTATAATTTTTTTACTATTATTTTTTTGTCATCTTGCGAAAAAGAAAAAGTAAAGCCAAGCGCAATAAGTAATATACCTCCATTTGTTTCTAAATGTGGTATTTCAGACACCATTTGTTTGTTAACTGAGCAACACTGGGTTTGGAAATATAAATATTTTAAATTTTCAAACTCTGAAGATAAACTGTTTGAATATCCTGGTGGTGTAACTAAACAAATTTTTTATAAAGATTCAGTAGCAATTTGGGGTTTGGTAAACGCTGAAGGTAAAATTAAAAAAAATGAAAGTTTATCATTTGATAGATGGAACCTTAAAAAAGATTCTTTGTTGATGTATAATTTAAAAAATGATTCAACAGGGAATAATTATAATATCAAATATAAAATTACTAAAATTACTAAAGACAGTCTTGTTTATTCATTTGGGGACATTTCTTATACTTATACATTTGTTTTTTCTCATTAACTAAAATTCATGTAGTGCCTTAAAACTTAGTGTTTTATATGACACAATTTCAAGATTTTTATTATTTATAAATTACAAAACCATGAAAACAAAAGATTTTTTATTTATTATATGTTTTTTATTCCTGTTTTCTTGCAAAAAAGATAATCCACCAAGTCCTAATCAACCAAATGTAGTTACTCCAACAACATCGAATTGCGAAAACAAAGATACTTTATGCTTATTTACAAACAAACCATGGGTACTTCAAAGCATAAAAACTTGTTGGCCTGGATATACATGTTGGATAGAAAAATATGGTTATACTACAATTAAAAGATATTTTCTTAAAGACTCATCTAGTTTTAATAGAGGAGTAAATGGCAAAGGTGATTCTGTTACTTCCATACATGATTTTTATAAAAAATGGAAGTTTGAAAAAAATATTTTGTATTTAGAAACAGAAGCTTATATAAATTCTAAAGCATATGATACAATAATCAAAGCTCAAATAAATAAAATCACAAAAGATAGTCTATTGTACTCATTTGTAGATACTTCATTTAAAAATACAGAAATAACAAAATATATCTTTTTACATTAATCAGACTAGCCATGAAAATAAAAGATTTTTTATTTAATATATGTTTTTCGCCTTTGTTGGTGTTCCTCACCAATAAATCATTGGATTAAAACAAAATGTTGTAGAAAAAAAGTATAATTGCTTGTTGTTAAAAAAAAACAAGGGCGGAAAACACTACCAAAAACTTGGGATTTACTAAACCACAACACAATACGTTTCAAAAAAAATGCTAGTAATTCTAAAAAAACGTAAAAAATTCCATCAATAGTGCTATACCTACATGCACAAACACACCACCCCAAATATTTTGAGAATGGTATGAAAGCAACCCAAGTGCATAGCCACCTACAAAAGAACTGATAGTTTCTAAACAGGGTTTGCCAAAATGGATGCAGCAATAAGCGGCAGCAACTGGCAAAATAATAGATTCAGAGGCATATTTTGATAAAAATATAACCATAAAACCCCTAAAAATCAATTCAGTAGATATAAAATCAAAACTATAAAAAAACTCAAAAACGGCCACTAAATATGCCCACAAAGGATGATTTTGTGCGATTTGGGCTTTGTTGAATCTTGGATAGTAACTCAAAATATCTGGCTGGAGCGATGCCACATATATAATTGGTGCCATGACAAGCAAAACATAAAAATAGGTAGTAAACGTAGATTTTTGAAATCCAAGTCCAAAATAATTGGAATCTTTTTGTATAAAAAAATAAAATAAAAGCAATGGAATACAGGTAGTAACGATACAATAACTATCTGTAATGATATAGTGCATGTAGTAATAATATGGAGTATTTAAAAACAGGTAAGTTAAAGAAAAATAGTAAGGAAAACCAGCATCCAAAGCAATAAGAAAAACCCCAAAATTGATGTAAAATAAAAACTTTAGAGTAAAGAATTTATAACAATCCAATCCTGATAATTTTCTTATAAATATTACACCATAAATCGAACTTATATACAATAGATGATACAAAAAAACTCTATTCCAATTCTGAGGTAGATTATATTGTTCTATATATTCTTTTTCTATTTTAAAATAATAATTTAGAAAAATAAGGGTAGAAATAAATATAAATGTAAGAAAGTAATATAAAAAATTATAATCTTTGAGAATGATTTTTTTTAAATCAATAATTACTTGATACACATTTTTTAAAGCCAAAATAATTGAAAATTTATATTTTATTCATCATCAACAAAACGCCAAAAAACACCATCATAGATAGTACAGTGAGCGTAAAAATAAAAACAGGATTTTTTTTCATTCTTTCTCGTGCCCTAAAACTTTCTATAAGCCCAATGATAATTGCAAATACAATTTGAACAACAAGAAAAATAAGAATTTGCACAAACACATTCATAGATGTATCTATAAATAAATTACTAATCAATAAGCCATACATTACAAATTTGAGGGCTGTGGCATATAGAATTAACCCTAAATCGAAACCACTATTGTCCAAAATCATGACTTCATGCACCATCGTTAGTTCAAGGTGTGTTTTGGGGTCGTCTACTGGCAAGCGGCTATTTTCTATCATGGCAATTTGTATGAGTATATAGGCTGCAATAATGATTAAAAACACAGTAGTAGGATTTTTAAAATCAATAAAATTATAAAAAATCTCATGAAACGATGTTTTGCCTGTGTACATAGCAAAAGAAGCCATCAGAATAAAAAAAGCTGGTTCTACCAACATAGAATAAAGTGCCTCTCGATTGGCACCCATACCCTCGAATGGGCTACCAGTATCTAGTGCCGACAGAATCATAAAAAACTTACCTAATGCCAACAAATAGGCAAACATCACAAAGTCGCCATCAAATGAAATAATTGATTTTTGCCCATGAAAAGGCACTAAAATCAAAGCTGAAACGATAGTGCTAAAATAAATGGTAGGTGCTATCTTAAAAATATAAGATGTAGTGGAGCTATACACAGTGCCCTTCTGAAACAATCGAATAATATCATTTATTGACTGAAAAATACCTGGCCCTTTGCGTCCCTGGGTTATACTTTTGGTACGAGCAATTATTCCCAAAAAAAACAAACTACTTATAATTGTTAAAATTAATCCTAACATATTTATAAAATTTCGATAAAAGTTAAAACAAAAAGTATCAGTAAAAACAAAAATGCGTACCACACATACGTTTGGGTATTACCTGACTTGAAAATAGAAAACTTTTTAAGATTTTTTTGAATATAATTTACTGGTGGTTCTATAAATGTATCATCCAAAATATCCTCGTTTGAGTTGCTGTAAGGGCGTGAAGTTGGGAATATTTCCATTTTTTCGAGTGCTTTATATTTAGTTGACCCAAGTAATAATCGCTCAGAAATTTTCTGAAAGCTCTCTGAAAAAGACGATGCTGTATATTGCATTTTGGTAGTTTCGCCTGTGTAGCCACAACCCCAAGTTGGGCCATAAACGGTCGCATAATTTTTGGATATATAATATTTTATGGTTGTTATTACAATAATCAAAGCTATCATAAACAACAAAATCATTAAAATTTGTGGCTGTGGCGAAATCGCCATGTAAGGGATGGTATGATAATTGGGAATAAACAAAAGAACAACTTTGCTTATGTAACTTATATAGGATGTAGAAAAAATAGTAACTGTAAGAATAATTACTAAAACTACTATTAGTGGCACATACATTAGAGGAGAAACTTCTTTGATAGCTGCCACTTTTGTAGAACGATTGTTTCCTAAAAATACAATGCCAAACATTCTCGTAAAATTAAAAATAGCCATTCCCCCAATCATAGAAATACAAAATAATGACACCAACAAAAGCACGTCAATAGACACATTGCCTTTGTTGAACTCGCTAATGATTGCATCATAAATCAAAAATTCTGACACAAACCCATTAAACGGTGGTAATCCACAGATAGATAAAGCCCCTATCAAAAAAATGGTTCCCGATATTTTTGATTTATTTAAAATGCCACCTAGCAATTGCATATTGGTAGTTGAAGTTTGAAAAAATATATTGCCAGAGCCTAGAAAAAGCAAAGACTTAAACATAGCATGATTGAAAATATGAAGAATAGCTCCTGCAAGCCCCAAAAATGTAAGACTATAATTTTGAACTGCCAACCCCACCAAACCAAGCCCAAGACCAAGACCAATAATACCTATATTTTCGATACTACTATAAGCCAACGATTTTTTAATATCTTTTTGCACTATGGCGTTTATAATTCCATAAATTCCTGTAACTAAACTAATGATTATCAGGAACATACCTATTTCGTATTGTTCTGATTTGATGTAAGTAAGTACTCTCAAAATTCCATAAATTCCTACTTTTATGGTAGCACCAGACATCACTGCTGCTATATGATCGGGTGCGGCTGGATCGGCTTTGGGCAACCAAGTATGCAAGGGTACAAAACCTGCTTTCATACCAAAACCCATAAATAAAAGTAAGAATACGTAAAAATTATTATTACTTTCAAAAAAATGGTGGAAAGCATAAAACGAAAAATCGCCCGTTTGCCCAATGATGATAAAAAAAGCTATCAACAAAAACAACATACACACGTGCATCTGCACTAGATAATTGATGGCCGACCTTAATACTTCTTTATTTTTAGTATCAAACAATACTAACAAAAAAGAACTTACCGCCAAAATTTCCCAAAAAATCAAAAATGGCACAAAGCTTTGGGTCATCAACACAAGCATCATAGACAAATGAAGCATTGAAAAACTAATGTATTGTAAATTTAATTTTCCATTATTATCTTGGTTTTTGTTGTATCCTATGGCATAAAAACTCGCAATAACTACTACTATATTGATTGTAATGATAAAAAAAGCGGATAAATAATCTATTACTACCACTATTTTAAATACTTCGTCAAGGCCCAACTCGTAATATTTTGTGCCAAATAGCATCACTTGTATGGCTTCTGTGGTTGTAATACTGGCAATGCACAAAGTAAATACAAAACTAGCCCAAGCCTTGAATTTGGTAGGCAAAAGTAAGATAATAGGTAAAAATATAAATATAATAGATAAAATCTGAAAACTTACCATGTTGTATTTTGTAATAATATTTAAAATAATTCATCAATACATATACTTTTGCATAGAGATTTGAGTTTACAATTTTAATCAGTTTTGTAAAGTAATTCATTGACAAAAACAAAGATAATTTATTATTGAAAATTGAAATTAAAATTACCTTAAAAGTTAAAATAAAATTAAATATTCGATATCACTATTTCAAAAAACAGCTACAATTCTAGTTTCAAAAACCGTCCTGTATGGCTTTTTTTGTTTTTTGCTATTACTTCTGGTGGGCCTTCGCACACAATTTCTCCCCCTTTTTCGCCACTATCAGGGCCTATGTCTATGATCCAATCTGCCGATTTTATTACATCCATGTTATGTTCTATAATCAAAACTGTATTTCCTTTTTCAACTAATTTATTCAATACATCCATCAAGTGCCTAATGTCCTGAAAATGTAGCCCAGTGGTGGGTTCGTCTAATATATATAGTGTTTTGCCAGTATCTTTTTTGGCCAATTCTGTGGCTAGTTTTACCCTTTGAGCCTCGCCCCCCGAAAGTGTGGTGGCATGTTGGCCTATGGTAATATATCCAAGCCCTACATCGTTGAGGGTTTGCATATAGCGTTGTATTTTGGGTTGAAACTCAAAAAATACCACTGCTTGCTCTACTGTCATATCCAATACATCAGAAATTGATTTGCCCTTAAATCTAATTTCCCGTGTTTCTCTATTGTATCTTTTGCCTTTGCAGGTTTCGCATTGCACAAAAACATCAGGCAAAAATTCCATCTCAATCTTACGAATACCAGCACCTTCGCAAGTTTCGCACCTGCCCCCTTTTACGTTAAACGAAAACCTACCTGATTGGTATCCTCTTATTTTTGCTTCGTTCATTTGAGCAAAAAGATTGCGAATATCAGTAAAAACCCCTGTATAAGTCGCTGGATTAGAGCGTGGAGTACGTCCAATGGGCGATTGATCTATTTCTATCACTTTGTCTATCAACTTCAATCCTTCAATTTCGCCATAAGAGAGGGGTTCTTTGAGGGCATTAAAAAAATGATGATTCAAAATAGGATATAAAGTTTCGTGTATCAATGTTGATTTTCCACTGCCTGATACGCCAGTTACACAAACCATTTTTCCTAATGGTATTTTTAATGTTACATTTTTTAAATTATTACCAGTGGCATTTTTTAAAATTAAATAGGGTTGATTTTCGGTTGTCGATTTGTTTGATTTAGTAAGATTAATTTTATCTGTACCATTCAAGTATTTGGCAGTAGATGTGTTATTCAACAAGAACTTGGCTGGCACATCGGCCCCAACGATAGTGCCTCCATGGCGACCAGCTCCTGGTCCTACATCTATCAGATAATCTGCCGCCAACATCATGTCTTTATCATGCTCTACAACCAAAATAGAGTTGCCAATATCTCGTAAGTTTCGTAAAGAATTGATTAATTTTTCGTTATCCCTTTGATGCAATCCAATACTTGGTTCGTCTAATATATAAAGTACTCCTACCAACTGAGTGCCTACCTGAGTAGCAAGCCTGATGCGTTGCGATTCGCCACCAGAGAGGGTACGTAAGGGGCGATTGAGGTTCAAATAATCAAGGCCTACATCAATCAAAAAGTTGATTCGTTTTCTTATTTCTTTTAAAATTTCATAAGCAATAATGTTTTGTTTTTCGTCTAATCGTTGTTCTATATCTGCAAACCATTCGTTTAACTGCCTGATATTGAGCCTAGAAAGCTGCGAAATATGATGATTATCAATTTTGAAATGCAATGATTCAACTTTTAAACGGTCGCCATGGCAATCTGGGCAAACCTCGTCTTTGGCAAATTCTCGCACCCAATCTTGTATTTTATCAGAGCCTTCAATCATTTGCCTACGCAACCAATAAATAATTCCCTCAAACTTACTATTCCATACTTCGCCTTCGTGGGTTTTACTTTTTACTTTAAACACCTCATCAGAGCCATACAAAATAGTTGCTATCACATCCACAGGCAAGTCTTTGACAGGTGTAGACATCGATAATTTTTTAGATTTAAGGATAGAATCTATCACATTGAAAATCCAAATATCTCTGTATTCGCCCAATGGTACAATGGCTCCACGTGTGATACTGAGCGATTTATCTGGGATAACAGTGTTTTCTGATATATTTTGAACCACTCCTAATCCTTCGCACGTTGGGCACCATCCATAAGGTGAGTTGTACGAAAACATATTAGGGGCTGGTTCATCGTAGCTCAACCCAGTTTCTGGATCCATCAAATATTTAGAAAAATGAGCTATCACTTCTTTGTTGGATTCATTAAAATTTTGACTTTCGGTAATACACATAATTACCCCTTTGCCCATAGTCATGGCTGATTTTACAGATTGCGAAATACGAAAACGGTCTTCTTCTTTGGGTACAATTCTGTCTATAACTACCTCTATATCATGTATTTTATATCTGTCTACTTCAGTTTTAGCTTCAATCTCTAATATTTTGCCATCTACACGAGCCTTTGTAAAGCCCATTTTTCTTATTTTCTGAAAATCCTCTCTATAATGCCCTTTTCGTCCTTTTACAATGGGAGCTAAAAGCGTAAGTTTTTGGCCGTGATAATGTGTAATAATATGGTCTATAATTTGGTCTTCAGATTGTTTTACCATTTTATTGCCCGAAATGTGCGAGTAGGCTATGCCAGCACGAGCATAAAACAATCGTAAGAAATCGTAAATTTCAGTAACAGTTCCAACCGTAGAACGTGGATTTTTGGAGGTGGTTTTTTGTTCTATCGAAATAACAGGACTCAAGCCTTCAATTTTGTCTACATCTGGCCTTTCCATATTGCCCATAAACGAACGAGCGTAAGCCGAAAAACTCTCCATATATCTTCGTTGGCCTTCTGCATAAATGGTATCAAAAGCCAAAGATGACTTACCACTACCACTGATACCAGTAATAACTACCAACTTGTTTCTAGGTATTTTTATGTCAATATTTTTGAGGTTGTGCTCCCTAGCCCCATATACCTCAATGTACTCTTCTGCTTGTTGTAATTCTTTTGCCATGTTGCAAATATACAATTTAATATGAGGAATGGAAATTAGGAATTATTAAAAAAAATAAAAAAAAATAAGCTGAAAATATAAAAAAATAAAATAGTAGATTATTACTCAAAACAATCTACTAAAGCAAAAATATTAACATAAAGAATTAAGACAAAACACTCTCTGCAAGCACTATAAGCGTATTTTTTTGCATCTCAACCAATCCACCAGAAATTTGATATGATTCTGTAGATTTACCTTGAGTAACTTTGACAGTACCTTGAACAAGAGCTGCAACGATGGGAGCATGGTTGTTTAAAATCTCAAACGAACCATTGGCGCCTGGCAGCTGCACACCATCTGCTTGGCCATCAAATATTTTTTTATCAGGTGTTACTATTTCTAATTTCATTTTGAAAATATGATTTTTATACAAAAAATACCAGAAATGAACTTTCATTTCCGATTTTTGTAGATTATGTAGCAAAATTAATGTAAAGTTGTATTTTGGCAAATAAAATAAAAAATTAAAAAAAAAATAAATGTTTGTGTAAATTATAAAAATCAATATTTAGTAACAATTTTTAGAATTAAATTTTATAAATTATCCTAAACCAATTAAATCAAAAAATTTAAAATAAAAAAATAAAAAAGTAATAAATATAAAATAATGAAATCAATTAAAGAAAGAATTTTAGCATTTAATAGTGATAGGAACAAAGAAATTATACCTATCAAATATAAAAAAATGAAAGAAAATGCTTCACGTTTTTTTAGAGGAAGTTGTCATTTATTTTACGAAGATCTATACAATAATCAATTACTATTAAATGCACCAAAAGTGTGGTTATGTGGCGATTTGCACCTCGAAAATTTTGGTTGCTACAAAGCCGCAGACAATCATTTATACTTTGATATCAACGATTTTGATGAATCAGAACTTGCACCACTGCTGTTTGACGTGTGTAGAATTTTAGTAAGTATATATGTTTTTGGAAATGATTTAAAAATTAAAAAAAAACATTTACATCGCCTTACATCAATGTTTTGGGATGAATATATTTTGAACATTAAGAATGGAAAATCTTATTGTTTTCACTTAAATAACTCAAGAGGCGAAATCAAAGATTTGATTCAAAACTCAACAGACCTAGAAGTAGATTTTTTAAAAACATCTAAAAATAAAAAACCTAAAAAAATAAAAATTGAAAATGAAGATACTTTTAAACTTAAAAAAAAATCAAAAGTAGTTTTAAAAGAAAAATTAAAAGAAACTTTAGCCAATAATCCAATTTTTAAAAATTACCAAATCTTAGACATCGTAGGATTAATTGCTGGCACAGGCAGTCTTGGTTTAGAAAGATACTTAGTATTGATCAATCAAAAATCAAATAAAAATTACGAATTGATAGATTTAAAAAAAGCTAGAAAATCTTGTATAAACTCCTATAATTCAGTACCTCAACCAAATTGGCAAGTTGAATCACAACGCATTAGTTTTGCACAACATCTATTGCAATTTCAAACTCCAAAATTATTACAAAACTGGGTTGTTGGTACCGACAATTACAATGCTAGGTATTACGACCCTAGTCAATCAAAAGTAGATTTGGAAAAGATAGCCTCACACCCAGAAAATTTTGAGTATATGATACTTGATTTTGCTAAATTATTGGCTTGGAGCCATGTAAGAGCAGCTGGACGGCAAAGTTCTGATACCTACCAAACAATAAATGAATGGGTAGAAAATCAAAATATAAAAGAATTATTACTTCAAACATCTAGTGATTATGCCATAAAAGTAAAAAAAGATTTTATACATTTTAATAAAAAATAATTCATTAATTTTATATATCTATCAAATAATTATTACTTATTATAACATATATTTTAATAATATTATTACTAAATTTATTCTAAAAGTATTAATATTTTTTTACTTTTTAAAATTGTTTATTTTTTTAAAAAAAAATAGTAATTGTATAAAGATAATTAGTATATTTATACAATGAAATAAGTATAATGTACTTTTTCTAATAAATATATCATATTTCTAATAAAAATTAATAATATTCTAAGAATGAAACAAACTAAACCAAAAGTATTGATGTTAGGTTGGGAATTTCCACCTTTGATAAATGGAGGTCTAGGTGTGGCTTGTTTTGGAATTGCTAAATCTTTGAGCAAATTAGCAGATGTATCGCTCATCATACCTAAATCAGACCCTAATTTTATTACTCAAAACATCGAAACCATTGGTTTGAATCATTTGGATATTGAAAATTTTAAAATTAATTATAAATCAAAAAATTATGAATTTTTAGACGATGTAGCTTTTGTAGAATCTAATTTGTCGCCTTATCAAACATTTGAGGCCGAAGTATTAGAAAATAAATATGCTACTACTGACGAAAAAGTAATAAAATCGAAAATTCGTTCTGAATTAGACATCTTCAATACCAACGATTTATACGATGGAGCTGTAGGAGAACGCATCTATAATTTTGCTAAAATTGCTACTTTATTGGCTTTGCACAGAGATTTTGATGTTATACATGCCCACGATTGGATGACATTTGTGGCAGGTATGGAGATAAAAGCTGCCACTGGCAAACCATTGGTATTGCATGTGCACTCGCTAGAAGTTGACAGAAACGCTCCTGATACCAAAAACTGGGTGTATCAAATCGAAAAAAAAGCCATGATGTATGCAGATGTCATTATACCAGTGAGTTTTTATACTGGCAATAGAATACACGTGCTTTATGATATTGCTCAAGATAAAATAAAACCTATACATAATGGCATAGAGCAAGTGCAATCGTTCAGAAGTGAAAGCTCACTTCCCGAAAAAGTGGTGCTATTTTTAGGTAGAGTTACAGGGCAAAAAGGACCAGAGTATTTCTTTGAAACTGCATCAAAAGTATTAGAATTTATGCCAAATACTAGATTTGTGATGGCAGGAACTGGTAATATGCTCAAAGAAATGATAGAAATGGGAGCTTATAAGCAAATGAGCAATCGTTTTCATTTTACTGGATTTTTATCTCCCGAAAAAGTAAGACAATTATACTCGATTGCAGATGTTTATGTTATGCCTTCAGTTTCAGAACCTTTTGGATTATCAGCATTAGAGGCTGCTCAATTTGGAGTACCTGTAGTTTTGTCTAAACAATCAGGTGTTGCCGAGGTTCTACCAAGTGCACTCAAAGCCGATTATTGGGACATAGACAAAATGGCAAGCAATATCATATCAGTACTTAAATACAAAGGCCTTAGAGACCAACTTGTAAAGGATGCTTACCAAGATTTGTCAAAAATTAATTGGGATTATACTGCTCAAAACATTGTGCATGTGTACGAATCTATAGGTGTAAATTAATCTAAAATTGTTAGAATTTATTTCAATTTTATTACTTCTATTTCAAAAAAAATTACTGAATTTTATTTTACCTTTTTTACAATAAGAAACTACTAATCATGGCAAAAATATGTCTTTATTTTCAAGTACACCAGCCATATAGATTATTAGAATACAATTTTTTTCAAATAGGAAAACACATAGATTATTTCAACCAAGATTTAAACAATCTTGTGCTAGACAAAGTTGCCAATCATTGCTATTTGCCTGCCAATGAGATGTTTATGAATTTATTTTCAGAAAATAAAGATAAACTTAAATTGAATTTTGCCCTTTCGGGTACTGCACTTTCTCAATTCAAAGACTCAAAACCAGAAGTTTTAAGTTCGTTTAAAAATTTATTTTCTAATCCAGGTATAGAAATTTTAGGTGAAACATATTACCATAGTTTATCATCACTTTTTAGAACAGATGAATTTGAATATCAAGTAAGATTACACAAAAATTTTGTTTTTGAATTATTTAATAAAAAAACTGTAACTTTTAGAAATACAGAACTATTATTTAAAAATTCAATATCTAATACAGTTAAAAATTTAGGATTTGACACCATCATTACTGAAGGAGTAGAAAGAGTGTTGCCAAATAAAATAGGTAATATTTTATTAAAATCAAAAGATTCTAAAGTTCCAATTTTTACTAGAAATTGTAGCCTTTCTGATGATATTGCTTTTAGATTCCTAGATTCTAATTCCATTGATTATCCATTGACAGCCAAAAAAATAATTACAAAAATTAAAAAACAGTCTAAAAATTCAGATTATATTTTTATAGGAATGGATTATGAAACTATTGGCGAACATTTCAAAAAAGAAGAAGGTATTTTTGATTTTTGGAACGATTTTATTACTCAATTAGCCAACGACAAAGAAATAGAATTTTGTAATTTTTCGGACTTTAATATTGAGAATGTAGACACACCAATATTTGATAGTACTGATGTCATTTCTTGGGCTGATACCGAAAAAGACGCTTCTGCTTGGATGGGAAATAGTATGCAATATGAAGCATTACGCAAAATTTATGACTTACAAAAGGCTGTGTATGAAACAGGTAATCAAAAATATTTTGATATATGGAGATTATTACAAACCTCTGATCATTTTTATTACATGAGTACCAAACGTCAATCAGATGGAGAAGTTCACTCTTATTTTAGTCCATTTAATACTCCTTACGATGCTTATGTGTATTATATGAATATTGTTTCAGATTTTGAAATATTACTTAAAAAGAAATCTTAATTTGAGTAAAAATTAAACAAAAAAAACATACTCAAATTAAGATTTATTACTGAATTAAACTAAGCTAATTGTAGTACTTTTGTTGTTTGAACCACTGATTTTAAATCATACAAAATATGATACAATCCATAATAAGTTCGATTGATATATAAAGAATGACGAGAGCCACGAGCCTTTTTAGATTCTTTTATTTCAGGCATATTTGAAAGCTCTTCTGTAAACTGATAAATTCCATTAAAATAATTTTCATTACCAAAATCAAATTCATTCACTGTAAAAGGTAGTGTTAGCATATCAATCATGCGCTTGAATAATGGGAAAAAGAAGTTTATCTCTTTTTCTGTATCTCCAGCATGTATCATTTCTAAAGTTTGGTAAATTTCTTTTACTTTTTGTTCGTCTTGATAAATAGATTGATCAATAAGTGTAAAATAAGCTGTATAAAAATCTTCGGGGATAACTTTGATACATCCAAAATCAAAGATATTGACAGAGCCATCATTATTGAACAAAAAGTTTCCTGGATGTGGGTCTGCATGTACTTTTTTGAGGGTATGCACCTGAAAATCATAAAAATCCCAAAGTGCCTGACCAGCTCTATTTCTTACTTCTTGGGTTGGATTTGTGGCCAAAAAATCTTTCATGTGTGTACCCTCAAGCCAATCCATAGTAATGATTCGGGTAGAAGAGAACTCTGGATAATACGTAGGGAAATGCAAGTTTGGTATATCTTTGCAGGCTTCTGACAACTCAATGGAGCGTTTAAGTTCTAAGGGATAATCGGTTTCTTCGAGCAATTTAGATTCGACTTCATCAAAATATTTGTCGGCATCTCTGGTAGATAAACCCACTAATCTTACAGCAATAGGTTTTACCATTCTCAAATCAGAGCTTATGCTATTGGCAACACCAGGATATTGAATTTTTATGGCTAATTTCTTACCATTTTTGGTTGCTTTATGTACTTGTCCAATAGAGGCTGCATTGGCAGCTTCAATATCAAAAGTATCAAATAATTGTGAAGGCATTTTTCCAAATGATTTCATAAAAGTATTAGTAACCAATGGGCCCGAAAGTGGCGGTGCCGAGTATTGAGAAAGCTGAAATTTATCTTGGTAAGATTTAGGTAACATTCCCCTATCCATGCTCAACATTTGAGCTACTTTGAGGGCCGAACCTTTCAAATGGCTGAGGGTATCATAAATATCATCAGCATTGTCTTTGTGCAAATCTTCTCTAGTAACATCCTGATTAAGAAGGCGTTGGGTGTAATGTTTTACATAATTTCCACCAATTTTGACTCCTGTACTTACAAAATGTGCAGTTCGTTCGATTTTTGATGTAGGTATAGAAAATTGTTCTTTAGTAGACATATTGAGGTATAGAAAATGAGATTAAATAAGTGATACACGCAGCATATACAAATTATATATGTATATGATACAATAAATTAAATAAAGTAAAAAAAATGATTAATTGTAATAATTATGCAGATTTTTGAAACATAAACTTACCAAAATCAACCAAACTATCTATGGCATTATCGCTAATTAATTTAAAACCAAGATTTACTATTTTTTCTATAGCTGCATCAGTCATCTCAAAATTTGTAGAAGTGTCTTTGAGCCAGTAGTTTAATACAAATAAGGTTTGAAACCAATATCCAGAAACATATTTATCAGTAAGAAATTTCCTGTCTTTAATTTCATTATTATCAATACCAGTCTGAATTATTTGAGCCATGTAAGTGTAAAAAACCTTTTTGAAAGCCTCTAAACCATCTGCATTTGGTAATATACTGTTTGTTTTGCTACATTTTTGCATCATAATAAAACTTCTGTTGGCTCGCATTTTTTGCACCCACATATAATAAAAAGCCAGTAATTTGTCTTTGGCTTGATAATCTTGGTAAGTTTTATCAGATTCTAGAGTTTCTAGTGTTTCTACAAAAATAGATTTCCAAACATCTTGTTCTATGGCTTCAAAATTGGTATAAAAATTATAAAAATCTGATTCTGAAATTTTTAAATGTTTGGCAAAAGAAAATACAGATGCTGGTTTTTTACCATTTTCTAACACATATTCTATGTAGTGATTGCGAATTGAAATTTTGTCTGACATTTTTTTTATGATTTATACAATTATAACTTACTACAATAATTAAAGTTTTGAAAACGTGAAAATAGTTGATTTTAGCAAAAAATATTTTTAATCTGAGATAAAATAAATGAACCTCAAATTTAACATCTTATTTTTTTATTTCAAATACAAAGAAAACTTGTGCTAATTACTTTCAAAAGGCTAGAATCTCTACTCAATTAATGGCGTTTGAATACAACCTATTTATATTGAACCGAAAAACTAATATTACAATTTTATTTAAAACCCCTCTTTTAATCTCTCCCCAAGTTGGAGAAAAATTATAGGAATGTAATCTTAATTTTTCGGTTTGATATAATTGCAAATAAAATGTAAAAAAATACTGATAACCTCGAACACAAACCGAAGATTTATTGTTTCAGAAAAGTGTCAAAAATTAATAAAATCTTACACAATACAATATTTTAGTTACTTTTTCTTTAAATCTTGCTAATTTAATTCAATAAATGTGTTTATTTGTACATGGCTTAAATTTTAAAAAGAATTTACTTTTATGAAACCTACTTTGCCACGTGGCACACGTGATTTTACACCTGCTCAATTACTCAAACGAGATTTTATTTTTGATACAATAAAAAAAGTATTCAAAAAATTTGCTTTTGCACCCATAGAAACCCCAACGATGGAAAACTTATCAGTTCTTACTGGTAAATATGGAGAAGAAGGCGATCAATTAATTTTTAAAATATTAAATTCTGGAGATTTCTTACTAGAACCAAAAAATAAAAATATAGAATTACAACAAGTAGATTCTAAGAAATTATTACCATTTATATCCGAAAAAGCCTTACGATATGACCTTACAGTGCCTTTTGCAAGATTTGTGGTAATGAATAGAAACGATATTAGTTTTCCTTTCAAACGCTACCAAATACAGCCTGTTTGGCGAGCCGACAGACCTCAAAAGGGCCGTTATAGAGAGTTTTATCAGTGCGATGCCGATGTAGTGGGTACAGATTCGTTGTTGTGCGAGGCCGAAATTGTATTGATGATACACGAAGTAATGCAGCATTTGGGTATCAAAAACATAGAAATTAAAATAAACAACCGAAAAATTTTATCAGGAATTACAGAAATAGCTGGTTCTTTTGGCAAAGAAACCGACATTTGCACTGCTATTGATAAAATAGATAAAATAGGAATCGAGGGCGTAACCAAAGAATTATTTGAAAGAGGTATTTCTCAAACTTCAATCAATATATTATTACCAATCATTAACTTTAAAGGTAATAATTCTGAAATTTTATATTTTCTAAAATCAGCACTACAAAATTCAACTATTGGCACAAAAGGAATAGATGAGGTAGAGCAAGTATTACATTTTATAGACCAATTTGGCACACAAATTGATGCCCTCAAAATTGATATATCCCTCGCTAGAGGCCTAAGCTACTACACAGGAGCCATATTTGAAGTCAAAGCCCTTGATGTACAAATGGGTAGCATATCTGGTGGTGGTCGTTATGATAATCTTACTGGATTGTTTGGCCTTGATGGCGTGTCTGGGGTAGGAATTTCGTTTGGGGTAGAACGCATTTATGACATCATGGAAGAGCTAAATTTATTTCCTCAAACAGATAATTCTTACTCCAAAATTTTGCTTACTCATTTTGATGTAGCTTCTATGAATTATGGTATGAAAATTGTGGCAAATCTTAGGTCTTCTAATATAGCAGCCGAAATTTATCCACAAGTAACTAAAATTAAAAAACAATTTGAATATGCCAATGCCAAATCAATACCATTTGTAGCTGTAGTTGGCGAAACCGAAATGCAAAATAATACAGTTGCACTCAAAAATATGCTTTCTGGCGAACAAAATATTGTTGATAAAGATAATATTTTAGAGTATTTACAATTAAAATAAGACGAATAAAATGAAAAATAAAATAAAATATATTTTCAATTCATTGATTTTTATTACTTTTATTTCAAATGCACAAATAATATATTTACCCTCTGTAAATCTAAGTACAAATCGTGGATGTGTGCCACTCACTGTTACATTTACTGGCTTTAGCACAACAGCTGTGGGTATTACTACCACACTTAGTAGTTGTGTTAATTTTGTTTACACTTTTGGCGATGGGTCTGCATCTTTTAGTTCAAATTCTGTACATACTTACTCTGTAGCAGGTATTTATACTATGACAGGGTTTGCGGCTTGCGATGGTCGTGGAAAGCCTTTTGATAAAAAATATGTTATAGAAGTACTGCCACTGCCCATACCTGATTACGAAGTTTTTGGTTGCCAATCTCTTACAGGTAATGTAAGAATAAATAAAAATGACTATGATTTTTATACCATACAATGGGGCGATGGCATTGTTAGTAATTCTGTTTTAGGTAACAATACGTACAGTCATAAATATTCTAATACAAGTATTAAAAATATTACTTTATCAGGGACTTATTTGTATACCATTGCTGGCCTTATTCAAAGTTGCGAAAGTAATAAAATAATAAAATCAATACAAGTATATCCACCATTGAAAGAAGCCACGATAGAATCACTTGAGATAACCAAAAAAGATGCTTCTGCTGGTACTGCCAATTTGCAATTAATTACTTCCAACGAATTAAAATATGCAGTTTTTATCAAAAATGGGATAAATGGAAATTACAACTTAGTAAGAATAATTACAACCACCAATGGAAGTAATACTTTTGAAATAACTAATACAAATACTTCAAACTTGCAAACCTATAAAATAGTAGCATTTGATGATTGTGGTACCACCACCACTGGGGTTGAAATATCGTCTATTGTAGTAAATGCAACAGCAGATGTGAGTAAAAATACCATTGATTGGAACAATAATATATCTAGCACAGATAATATTGTGTACAATTTGAGTGTAAATGGCGTACAAATCAACTCCCAATCACTAAAAACTACGGTAATAAACGACCTAAAAATACTAAAAGCATTTGATATAAATGTAGAATGTAATAAAGAATATTGCTACAAAGTAACAGGTATTTCTCAAAATTCGAGCAGCACTAAATCCATTTCTGCCCCAACTTGTGTGCAAGGGCTAAAACCTGCCACTATCACTGGTATTAAAAAATTTCATAGCAGTTTTGAAAATTCAAAAGTGCAACTTAGTTGGCAGCCAAATTCAAGTGTAGGTATCAATTATTTGGTCTATGGAATAAATGGAAACGAAAGAATCTTACTTAATCAAACAACAAATAATTTTATCAATGGAGCATCAACCAATTATAGATGTTACGCCATTGTGGGTAGCCAAACGTGTGGCATAAGCCCAGAAAGAATTACTTGCCCAATCATTCTTACAGGCAAAAAAGATAATATTGTTCAAAATTCGTTGCAATGGACTCCATATATTAATGGAGATACATCTACTATAACTCAAGCCCAAATAGAGTGGTTTACGGATAAACTTGTGCCAATAGCTGCCGATAATCTATCCAATAATCAGACTATTTATTTGCACAATCCTATTGATGAGCTAAATCAAAAAGTAAGATATAGAATAAAAAATATCCTTGCAGATGGCACCATTGTTTACTCTGATTATCAGGATATTATACAAGAATTACGCCTTTACTCCCCTACTTCATTTACCCCCAATAGCGATGGCAAAAATGATACTTTCTTTCCCAAAGGTTTGTTTTGGAAAGAATACAAATTAGATATTTACAATCGTTGGGGAGAGCGACTTTTTTCTTCTGATACTCCTTATCAAGGATGGGATGGAGAAAATGCTACACCTGGCCTTTACTCATTTACAGTAAGAGTAGAAGATTTTTTTGGAAATGTATTAAAAAATAACGGAACTCTTACTTTGACTAGAGAATAAATTAGTTATAAAAGCATACTTTATTACTTTTCAGAACTTATACTTCTGCATCTACCCATTGTCCATTTTCTTTGATAATGTCGATAAGTTCGTCTAACGCTTTGTCGGCAGGAACCGATTTTTTTACAATATCTTTACCTTTATACAAAGCAATTCTATCTTTGCCTACGCCTACATAGCCAAAATCAGCATCGGCCATTTCGCCAGGGCCATTGACAATGCAGCCCATAATACCAATTTTAAGGCCTTTTAGATGATCGGTACGTTTGCGAATCATGGCTGTAGTTTCTTGCAAATCAAACAAAGTGCGTCCACAACTTGGGCAAGATATATATTCTGTTTTGCTCATGCGTGTACGAGCGGCTTGTAATATGCCAAATGATGTCAAATTATTTACTTTTATAGCTTGATTACATTTGTCAAAATCTAATTCCGTATAATCGTTTTCGAGCCATACACCATCGCCCAAACCATCTATTAATAATCCACCAATATCTGTAGCAGAAAATAATTGTAATTGATTTTCGGATAACTGATTGTATTTTCTTGATATTATGACTGGATTAGTCATATTATTTTCAATTAAATATACAAATAATCTACGTAAAGCAGCCATGCCATGCAGATTTTTGGTTTCTAAGATTAAAACTACATTTTTATTTTGTTTTAAAAATTGATAAAAAAGTGGAGTTAATGTTTTGTAATTAATTTTCAAAAATAATGCCTCTGTATCAATAGAAGTATAATTTTCGGTATTTTCGGTAGCATCTAAAAAGGGAAATTTATGTAATTTTTCGGATAAATGTATCCAAACATTATAATCAATAATTTCTTTGAGACCATTGGGCAGCATAAAAGGAGCAGGATTAGAGGCTGTGTATAGATAATCTGCTCCCAAATCGCTCATATTCCATTTATCGGTAAGCTCAAAATAATGATGACCTATGGATTTTAAGGCTTCTTTTCCGCCATATTTTGCCCTATTCCAATCATATTTTGAATAATCAGCGATTACTCTTGGTACATGATTTGCACCTAAATTCAAAACTTCGTGTGTTTGTCTTTTATTGTATTCAAATGGAGAAAAAGGAGAAAATTCAATAGGTTTTATGGGTTTATGGGTCGCTCTATGGGTGTATCTATCTATCAAATCTTTGGCCACGGGTATCTCAAATTCTGGTTCTTCGGTAAGCGAAACTCTTACTGTATCGCCAAGTCCATCTTCGAGCAAAGTGCCAATGCCAACAGCTGATTTTATACGTCCATCTTCGGCTTCGCCTGCTTCTGTTACACCAAGATGCAAAGGATAGGGCTTAAATCCATCTTTTTGTAGTCTACTCACAAGTAATCTATAAGCCTGCACCATGACTTGCGTATTACTCGATTTCATAGAAATTACAATATTATAAAACTGCTCATCTTCACATATTTTGAGAAACTCTAAGGCCGATTCTACCATGCCAAGAGGACTATCGCCATACCTACTCATGATTCTATCAGAAAGCGAACCATGATTGGTACCAATACGCATGGCAGTGCCATATTCTTTACAAATTCTTACCAAAGGCAAAAATTTATCTCTTATTCTCTGCAATTCCGAAAAATAACTAGCGTCTGTATAAGCTATGTTTTCGAAACGCTTTTTATCGGCATAATTTCCAGGATTTATACGTATTTTTTCTACAATACGAGCTGCCAATTCGGCTGCATTTGGAGTAAAATGAATATCAGCAACCAGAGGTGTTTTATAACCTTTCTTACGCAATTCATCTTTTATGTGTTGTAAATTTTGTGCTTCTTTGATGCTAGGTGCCGTAATGCGTACATACTCGCAACCAGCATCTATCATTCTAATGCACTGATTTACAGAGCCTTGCGTATCCATAGTATCTACTGTAGTCATCGATTGCACACGTATAGGATGGTGAGCACCCATAGGCACATCGCCAATAGAAACTTCAATAGTTTTTCTACGAGAGTACTCTGTCAGCGAAGGGCAATAAATATGACTCATTATGTATATATCTTTTTTTTACAAAACTAATCTAAATATAGAGTGTTTAATTATTTTTAAATAAAAATAGTTAATTTAGTTTCTTTTTGTGAGAAAGGTAGAAGTTCTACTTTTTTAAAAAGAGGAACTTCTTTGCTTAAAGATACCATCGCTTAAAGCGATGGTATCTTTTTTTAAAAGTGGAAATTCATTAAAACAAAAACACGCCAAAAGAACACGCCAATAGAACACTCCAATAGGCGTGTTCCTACAATTACAATATGAACTCGCCAATAGAACACGCCAAAAGGCGTGTTCCTACAATTATAAAATGAACACACCAATAGGCGTGTTCCTACGATTATAAAATGACTACTTTAACTACTTTCCTACCAAGATGTACAAAATAAATGCCAGATTTGGCAATGGTTAATTCATTTTCTGTTAAAGTAAATGATTGAGATAATCCTACCAAATCGTAGACTTTAATATCGTTTACCCCTACTAGAAAGTCTGAAACGATGGCAAATATACCCGTGCTTGGATTGGGATAAACACTAAAATTCGTAGATTGGTGAGTTGATATGTTTGTTATTGGTAAAATTATTCTATCTGTAACGCCCGATAGTGTAGCTACCACATTTGCAAAATCTGAAACATTTATTGAACTAGTTAGTGTACCTGATTGCAGCGTAATCGAACTGCAATATCCACCTAATACTTGCTTATCGTTGGCTACATATAAAGTGCCACCAGATGCAGGTAAAACTGCCACACTCGACCAAACAGTTGGGGCAGAGGTAGAAATTTTGGTAAAAAACTTGCCTGTAAGTGTAATTGGAGATGGTAAACTGTAACCAATTATTTCCACTTTACTATAATTGTCAATAAATGTTACATTTTTGTTTGAACTTGATGATTTATTTACAAAATCAATTTGTGGCGTGGGTAATACAATTTGTGGCATAGTAGTTGGCAAACCAGCATTTAGATTCAAATTAATTACACTTTTTGCTCCTTTAGCTGCAGTAGCTACTATTGAATAATCTTCAAATGTGGGCGTGCCATTGACATCATTTACAATTGCTTTTGTGTAAATTACATCGCCCTTATTAATTATTAATTGACTGGTATATCCACCTGTTTCGGTAAGTGAAATACTCTGAACTTGGCTGATTGAAAACTGCCCTACATATCCAGAAGTCAAAGTAATGGGGCCAGTAAAATTTTCGCCACCAAACGAAATAGCATTTATAGAAATTCTATCATTTGGAAAAGAATTATTAATCTGATATCCATATCCTTTTTGATTTGATCTATATCCAATATCTAAAATTTTAGTTTGTCCAATGCCCATAGGTAAGATACGAGGCATACCATTTACACTTGATGTAAAATAAACTCTTGTGCGATTGTTGTCTGCAAAAATTTGTATCGAATTTTCAGAATTACTATTGTTAATTAACATGGCAGAAGGTAAAGTAGCATCAAAACGAATATATGCTACACCACCTGTTGGAGGCAAAGTAATTGATTCTAAATAAGTTCCAGATGCAGATGTAGCAACTCTGTATCCAAAATCTTCTGTATTATTAAAATTATCGGTAGTCACTCCAGCGACAGTTATTGCATTTGCAATACCAGTACCTAAGATAGAGAGAGCTATTACATTTGACACGCCAACAGGATTTTTAGTAATACCTTGTACTAAAGTTCTATAAAATTGAGTACCAATTCTATCACCATTAAAATTATTAATTCTTTGTTCGGCATTCAAATTTGCATCAATAGGATTTGTGATAGCTATAAAATCAACTGGTCGGGTGGTTGTGCCTGAAAATTTAATCTGTTCATTAAAATTTCCAGCTCTACTAGTTCTTCTAATGGTTGCTGCATATTGTGCAGATGTTTCATTGTTAAATACACCAACAATGGTAGAAATATTGGCAAAATAAACTGTACCACCTGTACCAGGTATTTGTAACTCAGAACCTCCACTAGATCTAGCAACATAATCGTTTATATTGCTAGATAGCGTGGAACAAACTCCTATCCAGCTAGCTGTTTCTATAAAAAATTGATTTCCACCTGGTCCAACAATTGTTACTGTTTTTACTTCAAACGAGGTAATTGATGTATTGAAACTGGTATTTAGCGTATTATTTAAACCTGAAATAGAGTTGATTGATATTTTTTCAGTAATTGCACCAGTAGCTACACTAAATTCTTTGGTTTGCAAATTTGTACCATTAATTGTAAACAATAAAATATAAGGTTTTACATCTTCTGATGCAGGTACAAGGGCTTGAAAACGCAATCTGCCATTAAAATTACTTGGCACTGTGAAATTGGCAGGTACGTTTACAAAATCCATCCCTGCAATGGTGCTAATTTTAATGTATTCAAATGCTTTAAAAGCATTTGGGTTTGTTGGGATTAAATATTGAAAATCATTGGTTGTACCACGAGCAGAAATAGTAACTCCACCCGCAATCGTTGGAATTTTTATATCAATAAATCCAGTAACAGTTTCTGATTGAAATTGGTTTAAGCGCAATTGATTTGTTACTCCTAGATTTGGTGAACTAATGAATGAAATCTCAATTTCAGGGTTTGGAATACCTAAGTTTGTTGCCACATTGGTATAAAAATCAAAATATGTTTTTGTGTTTGGTGTTGAAACATTATAAAATGATATTTGGTTGATGTTGCTATTTCCCATGTTTGCAAATGTTGGGTTTGCTCTCGCATATATAGTAATATTTGTACCACTAAGCGAAAGGTTAGTTTTTACAAAAGGCCCTACTTGGGAGGTTGCCACTTCATATAAACCAAATTCATCTTTGCCTACTATTATTGGCTCAGTTGTAGAATTATTTGTGATATTGATTTGGGTAATTTTACCAGCCCCAGCAATAGTTATTTCTTCGTTTGCAGTTTGGCAACCAGTTGAAGTTCTAATTATGGGTGTTATTTGCCCAAAAATTGTTTCGGCAATAAATAATGATGATAGTAGGAGTACATGTTTAATTTTCATTTTAGCGTTTTTTAAAGTGAATAATAAATTAAAACGCCACAAAAATATATGCTTTTTTTTTAGATTTACTACCCGAAATGGGTAGTAAATGATAATAATAATTTCTTAGTCTAGAAAATAAAGAAAAAACTAAAAAAAGAATTTTAAATTATAGACTAGTAATAATACTAAATTGAAAAAATAAAAAATTACTAAAAATAACTATATTTCTAAAAAACAATTTTTTGATTTAAAAACAATTTTTAAAAATCAAATTCAAAATTTCTAAAATTTTCATCATTTAATTTTTAGAATAATTACTAATGATCACTTTTATTTTTTCAATATCTAGTCCCAAAAAATCGCTTATTTGTTTTGGTGTGTTCCCACGTTTGTGAGCTGCAATTATCATTTCAATTTCTTTATTTGCCTCTCCTATTTCTTTTCCTATTTCTTTTCCTATTTCAACACCACGAGTTTGAGCCAACTCTTCAGCAAGTTCTAATCGACCTTTTTCGTCTTGTTCTCGCATTGCTGCATTATCGTAGGCTATCAAGTCGTCTTTTTTCCAAGTATATTTATCAGCTTGTTTGTAAGCTGTTATTAGCCCTTCGTCTTCTATATCGTCTGGGATAACATCCAACTGTCCTGCATTTTTGATAAAATATGTCCATTTATCTATCAAATTTGTAAGTTGGTTTTTAGTTTTTTTGAATTTTGTTAGTTGTATAAATCTATGTTGGATGTCGTCTAATACTGATTTTCCTGTTTCTTCTTCTATGCTGTAATGTTTGGCAATGTAATTCTTTCCAAATCCAATATTAAAATTGAGTATCCCTACAAAATATGTAGGTTTTAATTTTGGATAAGCATCGCCTGACTGTATTTGCATAGAATAATCTCGTGCAGTATAAAATTGTACTCTTTTTTCAAACCCTTTTTTGTCGGCCACTTGCATTTCTACGATAAACTGCCTGCTTTTCTGGTCTGTGGCTCTTACATCTATAATGCTAGTTTTTTCGCCCATAATGCGTGGTAGCAAATAGGGATCTATTATCGTAACTTTGGTTATGCGATTGCCCTCTTCTAAGTCTAAGACTGCATTCAAAAAAGAAATTAATACTATACTTTTCTTTTGATTACCAAATATCTTACGAAATGCTATATCGTTTTTTATGTCTGCAAATTTCATAATTTAATTTTTAGAATAATTACTAATGATTACTTTTATTTTTTCAATATCTAGTCCCAAAAATTCGCTTATTTGAATTGAAGTGTTCCCTCGTTTATGAGCTGCAATTATCATTTCAATTTCTTTATTTGCCTCTCCTATTTCTACACCACGAGTTTGAGCCAACTCTTCAGCAAGTTCTAATCGACCTTTTTCGTCTTGTTCTCGCATTGCTGCATTGTCGTAGGCTATCAAGTCGTCTTTTTTCCAAGTATATTTATCAGCTTGTTTGTAGGCTGTTATTAGCCCTTCGTCTTCTATATCGTCTGGGATAACATCCAACTGTCCTGCATTTTTGATAAAATATGTCCATTTATCTATCAAATTTGTAAGTTGGTTTTTAGTTTTTTTGAATTTTGTTAGTTGTATAAATCTATGCTGGATGTCGTCTAATACTGATTTTCCTGTTTCCTCTTCTATGCTGTAATGTTTGGCTATGTAATTCTTTCCAAATCCAATATTGAAATTGAGTATTCCTACAAAATATGTAGGTTTTAATTTTGGATAAGCATCGCCCGACTGTATTTGCATAGAATAATCGCGTGCAGTATAAAATTGTACTCTTTTTTCAAACCCTTTTTTGTCGGCCACTTGCATTTCTACGATAAACTGCCTGCTCTTCTGGTCTGTGGCTCTTACATCTATAATACTGGTTTTTTCGCCCATAATGCGTGGTAGCAAATAGGGATCTATTATCGTAACTTTGGTTATACGATTGCCCTCTTCTAAGTCTAAGACTGCATTCAAAAATGAAATTAATACTATACTTTTCTTTTGATTACCAAATATTTTACGAAACGCTATATCGTTTTTTATGTCTGCAAATTTCATGTTGAAGTCATTTTACGCAAATTTAAAAAAAAATTAGAGTTTTTATTACAAATTTTAAAGTTATAATTTCAAAATAAGATTTTATCCTAACATATTAAAATAAAAAACACGCCAATAAGGCGTGTTCTCATAAATAAAAAACATATTAACAAATAAATAAAGCGTGTTCCTGCAATTACAATACAACTACTTTTACAACTTTGCCACCAATATTTACAAAATAAATCCCTGATTTAGAAATTGTTAATTCATTGCCTTTCAAAATAAACGATTGATTTGTACCTATTAAATCATAAATTTTTATATCATTAATATCAAACTCTTCAGATGATTGAATGAAAAAAGTACCTTTACTTGGGTTTGGATAAACGCTTAAGTTGCTAGATTGGTAATTTGGTAGATTAGTAAAAGTTGTACCAACAACTACATTTGCAGGCGATACAGGCACTGATACACTTGCTCCTGGGTTTTGCACCAATATAGTAGGGTTATTTGGGTTTATAATTGTACTATTGGCTGGTATTGTGCCTGTGATTTGATTCCCAGAAACTACTACATTTGATATAATAACTCCACCAATGGTTACTGTAGCTCCATTTACAAAGCCGGAACCAGTGATTGAAAATAAAACTGCATTTACAATATTTGATAAACTTGAAGAGGTGTTAAGCCCAAGAACGGTGGCTGATACATTAGTGCCAGGTACAGAAGGTTGTGCAACGGTAGTTAATCTCAAAGGATTTGACTCTGTAAAGCCATGAGAAGAACAAGCTTTTTGTCTATACACAAAATTGCTTGTTAAATCTGAACCCAAAACTGTGGTAATATAAAAACTTGGATTATTTTTTGAAGTATTAATAAATCTATCGCTTGGATTAGAAATATTCAAAAAAACTAACGAAATGGTTGTACCATTATATGCCCACTGATTGTTGAAATTATTGTTAGTACCTAAGACTGTTGCTATTATTTCTGGCGAGGCACCCCCTAAAGTTACTATTACACTTGAAGGAATATTAATTGATGTGATGGTTGGTTTTGCAAATGTGTATGTAGTGCCTGCAATAGTAGCACAACTGTTTTCAATTGTACTTGTTATTGTAACTATAAAATCAGAACCAATAAATGTATTTGCATATATTTCTGGCGAATATTCTCCTCGAAATGAGTACATGAAAACTCCATTTCTGTAAAATTTATTCAATTCATCGTCTAATTGCGAACTAGACCCAACAGAGAATTCTGATGAAGGGTTGTTTGAAGATGAAAAACCACCAGCACAATTCATAATGTTATTTTCGATGGCGTTAAATGAAGTTGGAACCTGCTTAATTGTTAAACTTCTTGGTTGTGAGATGACTCTGCAAATCCCAGAAGATATTGTTAAGGTATAAGTACCTGCAATGGATGTAATTAAATGAGGATTAGATGAGCCGTTACTCCAAGCATAAGTCAAATTGCTTCCTGAAACTGTAGGTGCAAAAGTATGGGTAAGTCCACTACAAACGGTAGCATTTGAGGCATGTGAGACAATAGTTGGATTGCTACATGAGGTTGAAGCACTATATTTTTGTACAAAAATTGTACCATCTGAACCTTTGTAAGCAACAAATGGCTCACCTGTGATAGGATTGATTTTTAATCTCGGATTTGAAGTATTATCATCGGTAAGTCCTACTAGTTCTCCCCAATTTGTGCCATTAAAAGTCAAAACCTTTGTGAACGAACCATTCAGATTTTCACGATAAGATACATAAGGAACTCCAGATTGACTTATTGCTATATTTTGGTCTGTGGCTTCTCCTGCACTTATGCCTGCAATACCGCCAACGGTTCCCCAATTAGTACCATTAAAACTTATAACCGTTGTTTTCTGGCCATTAAGTACATCACCATAAGCCACATAAGGTGTTCCTGATGAACTGATTGCTATGCTTATATTATTTGTGCCGCCAGCACTAGTACCAGCAACTCCTCCCACAATTCCCCAATTACTACCATTAAAACTCAAAACAGTGGCTTTCTGACCATTGTCAAAATCAGTATAAGCCAAATAAGGCACTCCAGAAGGACTAAAAGCTAAAGAAGAATTAAGTGCTGTGCCAGAACTAATACCAGCCATACCACCTACTGTTCCCCAATTACTACCATTAAAACTCCTAACCGATGCTTTATTACTATTAGAATAATCAGTATAAGCCACATAAGGCACTCCTGTGGGGCTTATGGCAATAACACCTGTACCGCTCACTGTGCCACCTACATCAGACCAAATGCCGTTATTAAAACTCAAAATCTTAGGTTTGTTGCTATTATTTTGTTCACGATAAGCTACATAAGGCACCCCAAAAGGGCTTATGGCTAAACTTTGCCCATAAGTATTTGTTACACTGATTCCAGTCGTACTGCCTAATGCAGCCCAATTAGTTCCATTAAAACTAACTACCATTGTTTTATTTGACAAATTAATGTCACTATAAGCTATAAAAGGTACCCCTGTTTGGCTAAAAGCAAGACTTATATCAGATACTTCCCCTAAAGTGATGCCTGTAGTGCTGGTACTACCTACAAATTGCCAACTTTGGGCATGACTTATTCTAAAAGCTAATAAAGTTAAGATTAGTATTTGTTTAATTTTCATTTTACGTTTTGTTTAAGTTAATAAAATATAACGCCACAAAAATATACACTATTTTTTTGATTTTACTACCCAAAATGGGTAGTAAAGAAAAATATATTTGCATTATTTTTATAATAAATTGCATTATTTTATTAAATATAGACTAGTCTTTAATTTTTTTATTTCTTTGCCACAGAATCCAAAATGGGTAGTAAATTAAAATAAATTTTTACAGTATATTTGTAAGTGTAAAAGTTTAAAATGTTGTATGAATCAAAAGCCCAAACCAATTTTCAATAAACGAATTTTCTGGGATGTAGTGTTTGAAAATATTGACTACGATGCAAAAGCCAATTTTGTGATTGAGCGTGTATTTGAACGTGGCGATGTGGAGGATATTCGTAATTGCAGGCGTTATTACGGAGAAGAGAAATTAACTCAAACACTTTTAAATGCCAAATTCTTGCCCGAAACCAGAATGTATTTGGCAAGTGCAGTTATTCAAAAACCTTTACAAAATTTCAGATGTTACATACTAAGACAGTCGAACCCCACACTTTTTCCATATTAAAACAGCTACTTGCCATACCCGAATTAAATGATTTTCATTTAGTGGGTGGTACTGCACTTTCGCTTTTGTTTGGACATCGAATATCTGTGGACTTAGATTTATTTTCTTTTAAAAAGTTTGATAATCTTACAATAATAGAAGCATTAAAAAGAGAATTTAAAGAAAATTTTATTACTGAAGACAAGCCTTCTCATTTTGGTATTTTTGGCTTTGTAAAAGATGTAAAAGTAGATATTGTACGCTTTCCGCATCCATTGATCAAACCCACAATAGCGATAGATGGAATCAGAATGTTCTCAACAGAAGATATTATAGCCATGAAAGTACAAGCAGTTTTGGGCAGAGGCAAGAAAAAAGATTTTTGGGATATTGCTGAATTGTTGCAACACTTTTCTGTACAAAATTTTATCGAATATCATAAACAAAAATACGCAACCCAAAATTTATTGATTACAGTACCTCAAGCCATCACTTATTTTGCAGATGCAGAAGAAAGCGAAGACCCTATAAGCCTCAAAAACCAAACTTGGGAATCTGTAAAGCAAACCATTAGCCAAAAAGTATCAGATTATTTGAAATAATTTTCAATATCTTACTTTTTTCTGCCTCCTTAAATCAGTATCCAAAGTGGGTAGTAAATGAAAATTAATCGCACAAAAAAAAGCTAATTTTAATCTGTTTATGAAATCATTCCAGTTGAAATTATTCCATGGCTATTTAAAAACCGAACAGATTATAGTCCAGTTGGCAAAGAACTAATATTGATTTGGTTATTGATAATTTGTAAATCTAAAACCTTTACTCCCATTGAATTATATACTTCCACATTTGTAATGTTTATACCATTAGCCACAATATTTAGTATCACAGATGTTGGGCTTGGTTAATATCGAATGCTTAATTGGGTCAAAACATCATTTAATACCTGTTAATGTATTTAAAAAGGAGTTTATAGAAATTGTAGATGTTACGGTTACAGTTTTTATTCTAGTTACTGTAATAGTTGTGTCTGTAATTGTAACAGACGGCATACCAAAAAATGTAACTGGCTGACTTGAAACTGTAATTGAATTACATTTACAAGTAACTGTAATAGCAGCCCCAGTAATTGTAACTGTAGGTAAGCCTGAAAACCGTAACGGGTGGGCTGGTTATTGTTGTTAATATTTTACTAATTTCGTGTTTAAATTCCATTTTTTTATTACTATTTAAGGTAAGACTCTCAAATATAATATTTTTTGGCTTTACACACTTTTTTGAACAGTATCTTGTACTATTCTACTATTATAAATCAAGCGTTAGAAATAATAAAAAAAATATTTTGAAAAATATAGTACTTTTAAGTAGATTTTTGTGATTTAAAAAAATAATTTTAAAGGGAAGGTTAATCATTGAATTATAGATTTTTTTAAAAGTGGTACTTCTGGTATTGAAATAAAACAAAAGTAAATTAAAACAGGCTTTAAAGCAAAAAACACGCCAAAGGCGTGTTTTAAATGAATAAGTGAGGAAGATGGGATTCGAACCCATGGCCTCCTGAACCACAATCAGGCGCTCTAACCAGCTGAGCTACGACCTCCATCTTAGTATTTGGCAAATATACATATATTTACCAAATAGTAAAACTTTTTTATCCAATTTGTATTCTCTTAAATGCTGTTACCGTTAGTCCTTTGGTGTGTGCATCCAATAACTGAGCAATCGTTTTAGAATTATCTTTTACAAATTCTTGGTTCAACAAAGTGCTATCTTTGTAAAATTTATTTAATTTACCTAAGGCTATTTTTTCGAGCATAGCTTCAGGTTTTCCTTCAGCTCGTGCTTGTTCTTTACCAATTTCAATCTCACGTTCAATCATAGTAGGATCAACATCGTTTTTATCTACTGCTACTGGTTTCATGGCCGCAATTTGCATTGCTACATCTTTGCCAACTTCTGTTACATCTGCTCCATTTACTCCTTTAAGTGCTACCAACACACCCAACTTGCCGTTGGAATGTATATAAGGAACTACTTTTTCGGCCGAAAAATTCTCGTAAGTATGAATTATAATTTTTTCTCCAATTTTTCCAGTCAATTCTACAATAGCATCGTTTACTACTCTACCATCAGCCAAAGAAAGTGCCAACAAATCTTCTTTTGTGCTAGGGTTTTTGGCCACAGCCACATCTAAAATAGCTTGGCCTAAGTTTCTAAAGTCATCTACTTTTGATACAGGATCTGTTTCGCAAGCAAAAGCGAGTAATTTTGCATTTTTGCCATCTGCCGAAACTTTTACTGCAACCATACCTTCGGCAGTAGCATTGTCTGCACGTGCAGCTGATACTTTTTGTCCTTTCTTACGAAGAAAATCTATGGCAGCTTCAAAATCGCCATTTGTTTCTGTAAGGGCTTTTTTGCAATCCATCATTCCTGCTCCAGTCATTTGGCGCAATTTGTTTACATCTGCTGCTGATATTGACATTTTAAATTTATTTTAATTACCTATATTCAATTTTGAGGGTGCAAAATTAGTATATTTTTGGATTATAGAAATATCTTTTACAAAATTTATTTAAAAATATTTTCAAAAACTTGTTTTACAGATTTTACAGGGGCTTGGCAGGCATTATTTTCACATATATATATGTTTCCAATTGATTTATTTTCAAAAATTGCCAAAGTTTTTTTTGAATCAACACAAGCCAATACTTTATTTGGTAAATATTTTTGAGCCATTTCTTTGGCAAAACTGTCGCTATCTCCGCCTCCATACACAATTACATAAAATGGATTACTATGCAAAAGTGCCAAATTTGCCCACTCAGAAGTATAATTTAGATCTGTTAAGACCAACTTTTGCATTGCCTTCAACATTTTTGAAGATTTTTCTATATAATCATCATTTGAAAAAAAATGACCCAAAATAAATAAATTCTGACCCATGACAGCGTTTGAAGACGGAATCACATTATCAAAAATCTCTTTTTTGCGTGCAATCAAAGTACTACCTTCAATATCAGTAAAGTACAAAAAGGGTTCGTTTTTATCTTCAAACGACACCAAAACATAATCTGTGTATTGTTTTGCTTTTAAGAGCCAATCTATGTCAAAAGTAGTTTGATATAGATTTATAAATGCTCTAATTACAAAAGCATAGTCTTCTAAAAATCCTATTATTTCATTGTCCTTTTCTGTATACAAACGATACAAACCTAAGCCAACACTAGTTTTAAATGTAAGTTTGTTAGTAATAAATTGAGCTTGTAAAATTGCATTTTCTAAAAAACTAGGTTCTCCAAAAACATTATGTGCATCCACTAATGCACAAACCATCATTGCATGCCAAGAAGTAATAATTTTATAATCTAAGCCTGGTCTAATTCTATTATTTCTATATACTAATAACTTTAATATACAAAGTCTAATATCCTCATTATCAATATGTTGTGATAAGAATAAAATATTATTTCCATGCTCCCAATTTCCTTCTTTAGTAATATTAAAGGTAATACAAAATAATTCCAAATTATTACCCAAAATAGCTTCTAGCTCAGCATATTTCCAAACATAAAATTTACCCTCTTCGCCTTCGCTATCTGCATCTAGTGCTGAATAAAATCCTCCTAGAGGTGCAGAGAGTTCGTTTTTTACAAATTCTATGGTTTCAAATACCACTTTTTTGTAAAGTGGATTTTGATTTTTTTGATATGCAAGGGCATATAAACTTACCAATTGTGCATTATCATACATCATTTTCTCGAAATGAGGTGCAAACCAAAGTGCATCAGTTGAATATCGAGCAAAACCACCAGCCAATTGGTCATAAATACCACCCAAAGCCATTTTCGTAAGGGTTAAATCTAGTTGTTTTGTTGCTGCAATGTTAGATGTAAAGTAAGAATAGTTTAATAAAAAACTCAATCCACAAGGCATTGGAAATTTTGGAGCTCTATTCATGCCTCCCTCTTCAGTATCAAAATTTGATTGTAATGAACCAAATGCTGTGTCCAAATGATGCATTTCGATAGGCTTGTCTATTTGCAATCCATATTTTGAAAATTCTGAGGTATTGAGACCTTTTTTAAATCCAAAGGCTGATTGTTGTATTTCTTCAAAGTGATTTTGATAAGCATTTGAAACTTGAAGTAGTATGTTTTGCCAATTTTGAGGAGGAAAATAGGTACCTCCATAAAAGGGACTTCCATCTGGCATACAAAAAACATTGAGTGGCCAGCCACCACGAAGCCCCATATTTTGTATAGCATCCATATATACTTGGTCTATATCAGGTCGTTCTTCTCTATCAACTTTGATGCAAACAAAATTTTGGTTCATCATTTGAGCCAAAGATTCATTTTCAAAACACTCACGCTCCATTACATGACACCAATGACAAGCCGAATATCCAATACTTACAATCAAAGGCTTATTCTGTTTTTGTGCATCGTCCAAGGCTTCTATTCCCCACTCTCTCCATTCCACTGGATTGTGTGCATGCTGTTTCAAATATGGACTAGACGAGTGTATAAGTAAGTTTGTGTGCATTAATATATAATTTTTATGATTAGTAATTAGAAGAATTAAATCGTTTTTCAAAAACTTCCTTTCTATGAAAAGCTAAATATTTTTTTCGTTTTTGGTTTAAGAATTCAACATCTAATTTATATGATTTCAAATGTGAAATTATCTCTTGTGGTAGTTTTTTTGTTGAAATAATATTTCCAAAATCATCAAAAGTGATATAGCCTAAGTCAAAAAGTGAATCCATGTTTCGGCTCAATAAAATGCCATTGTTGGGGTCGTAAGCCTCATCGTCATTAGACTTTATAAATGGCTTAATATGGCTGGCGATTAAAACTGGAAATGCTAATTTTTCGACCATACATTTTTCTGATTTGAAATACTCAAAACTTTCGTCTCTTAATTGGTTTTTGAACAATAAATGTAAATAAGGATCTCGTTTTTTAGTTGAAACTTCTAAATTTTCACCAAAAATTCGTTTAGCATCTTCAGTAAAATAGAGTTCATCATTTACAAAAACCACATCGTCTAGTTTGCTCAAAATATTGAATAAATAACCAATTTGATTATATTTTCTATCAATAAAACCACTTAATTGTGCTTTGGATTCAAAAAAAGAAAGTTCTGTTTTATCTAAATAGCCTTTTTTAATAGCTTCAATGTCAACCAACATTAATGCAATAATTTCTTTTTTAGATAGTTTACCATTTTCTACAAGAGTTTTGATCAAAAAGTTTATTTGATGTATTTTAGAATCATTTGTGATTGAGCGATTAAAGCTTGAATTGGTATAAATTATTTTTGAAAATAGGGAATTTCTTTTTCTATTAGTTTTGGCTTTAAGATAATCCAACGTGTTAGTATGACAACCTAGAAGTAAAGAATCTATAAAGCCCATTTTGACCAATTGATTTATGGCTTTTCGAATAGAGATGAGGTCTATTTTTGCAAATACTTGTATTTCATTTTGCAATCGAGCATATTTTTCTTCAGAATATTCTTCTGTTTTATGCTTATCAATAAAATCAACACATGCTTGAAGTACATTTAAAAATTTTGTCCCATTAAAATCAGTAAAAGCAAGTGTTAAACTCCAATAATCTTCATAATTCTGCACTTTCATATTGTTTTATTAAGGTGGATTCAAAAGAAGGATTTTTGGCAATAAATAAATATTCCTTGTTTGTTTCCTTATTATCTCTTCCTGTAATTTTATAATCATGTTTTCGCTCAATTACATGAACATCTTTAGCATATTTATTTAATAAATCTAAAAGTTGCTCTTTGTTTGGAATAGATGAGTTGTTGTAACTCAAAATCCAATACTTAAAATTTTGAAGATTAGAAAACAAGTTTTCAAATAATTGATAGGATGTTTTTTTATTGATAAAATCATTTTCTATTGGTGATTGTTTTTCTGAAGTTATGTATTCATCAAAAAGTCCATAAAATTCGAAATAGTTATTCATTGTGCCTGTATATGGCGGGTCGAGATAAATGATATCAGCTTTTATATTTTTTATCAAATCAAAAACATCACAATTTAGACTAATATTAGCTTTTTTATTATCAAAAACAGCATTATTGTATTCAAGCACATTGTCTAAGAAATGCGTTTTGAAACTTTTGTTATGATACGCTCTTTTACGTTTATACTTTTCGTAGCTATAATTTTCATCACGTAACTGAACGATTTTATCCCAATTAATATTAAATCTGGAGTAAGGCATTTTACGAATCATTGCTCTACGCAATAATGCAAAAACTATACTTTTTTTATAGTCAGAAGATAATTTTCCAATATTTTTTCGGTATAAATCAAGTTCCATACATTCATTTTTGAAAAAAAATTTATCAGCATAGTTTTCAGTCATATAACCCTCGAATGGTTCGCCAGTTACAATCATTTTAATATCATCAAAATCTAAAATTTCCGAATTGTTTTCAATTAGATATTTAGAAATAGTGCTATTGATTTTTAAAACATCATTTGAGATAACAGTATAGCCACGTTGCTTTGCTTCATAACTTACCGAACAACCACCTGAAAAAGCGTCAAAAATAGTATTTGCTTCTTTTGGAAAATTATCACAAATCCAGGGAGCAATTTTTTCCTTGTTACCTATAAAATTAATGGTAGGAAATTTATGAATCATTTTCCATCATTTTTAAAATATTTTTAGCTAAAATTTCTGCCATCAATGGCGGAACTGCATTTCCAACTTGTTGTTGTTGTGAAATGGTAGAACCTTTAAAAATAAAATCGTCTGGGAAGGTTTGAATTTTGGCTAATTCTCTTACTGTCAATGCACGATTTTGATTGTAATGAAATATTTTTCGCATATCTCCAGTTACACATACCGATGGTTCATCACTTTTGTATCTAATGTATTTTCTTACATCCCCTGTTTTGGGTCTTAATGCGTCTGGAATAGCAATCCTTGTTCCACCATCTGGCACAAAACTCATTTTATTAAGCATTTGAGAAGAATGTTTCATGGCTACATGATTTGGAATATTTGACTTTTGTCCAGATTCCAATGCAGGATATTTTTCTATTTCTGAGGAAATTGATTTGTATTTAGAAACTGTTTTTTCAGGAAATATTATTTTTTTCGACTTCTTGTGTCCAATAAAAAGTACTCTTTTTCTGACTTGAGCAACGCCATAATCTGCAAAATTTAAAATCTTACAATCTACATGGTATCCTATTTTATTGAAGTGATTAATAATTTCCTCCTTTGTTTTTCCATTATTATGAGTGTATAATCGAGCCACATTTTCCATTATAAAACATTGAGGTTTCACAATAGCTACAACCCTTACAAATTCTTTAAAAAGTTGATTTCTAGCATCTTCTGCAAATGTTCGACCTATATTGCCTGCCATACTAAAACCCTGGCAAGGAGGGCCACCAACTACTACATCAACCTCTTTATTTTTTATTAATTCTTTGATTTCAGATTCTTTTAACTCAGAAATATTTTTTTGAATCAATAAATGATTAGAAAAATTTGCTTTATATGTTCCACAAAAATTAGGTTCAACATCTATCGAGAAAATATTTTCAAATCCAGCATTTTCAAACCCTTTTGAAAACCCACCAGCACCAGAAAATAAATCAATAAATGTTTTTTTTGAATTCATATTTAAAATAAAATAACTGAAATTCGATAAAAATCTAAATTAGAAAAAAACCTTTAATTTTCATAATTTTGGAGTTTTTTTGATTTTGAAAAACACACACTATTTTGAAAACATTTAAAAAGCTATAAATCAACGAAAATGAGGTTTTGGGACTTTATTAAAATATTTGACGAACCAAGATATTTAAAAATCAACTTGTTTTCCATTTATATTACTCTTAGAAAAATAATAATTCTAACAATTAGTATTTATCAAATAACGACTATTTTTAATCAAATCATAAAAAAAACTTTTGTCTTGGGAATAAATCTTATATATTCAAAATTTAGTTTGAATTAAAACTACTATTTTGAATCAAAAGTGGTAGTTCTATCTGCAAAACTTGACATATATCCCATATATAATACAAGAGCTGACATCATAACTCCAAATGCGATAATAATTATAGTTCCTAGCATGATTCTAACTTTTTTAGTTCGTTTAAGTAATAAAAGATTTTCTTGATTACCCAAAACAACATTGTGAGGATAAACATACAAAATATAAATCCAACAACTACAACAATTGATTCTTTTTGGTCAATTTTAGTTTTTATTGCTAGAGAAATTGTACCAGAACCAACTGCTGCTAAGAAAAAGATCCAAATTCTTAAAAATTCAAACCTTAATTTAATTTGTTCTTTACACGTATCTGAAACTCTATCTCTTTTTTCCTTATCTTCCATGCAAAGATAAATAATATTTACTTAAATATTTTATAAACAAAATAATTTCCAAATTCGTATTGTCTGTAAAATTATATGTCAATTTAATTAATTCCCCTCAACTCCCACAAGCCTCACATCCCTCTGGGTTGTCGAGCGAACAAGCTAAATCGGCCATTTTCTGCTCATCGCTGATGACTGGGGTTAGTGATAATTGTGCTTGTTTTTCGACAGTAAATTTAATAGCATCGGCAGCTGCTGTGGTTCTCAAATAGTACATACCTGTTTTGAGGCCTTTTTTCCAAGCATAAAAGTGCATAGAAGTCATTTTGCCAAAATTTGGCTCTGTCATGTATATATTCAAACTTTGACTTTGGCAAATATAAGCTCCCCTATCTGCACTCATGTCTATGATTGTTTTTTGCTTAATTTCCCACACTGTTTTATAAATATCCTTGATATGCTGAGGTATTTCTTTGATATTTTGAACAGAACCATTGGCCGACATCAATTTGTTTTTGATATTGTCATTCCATAAGTTTAACTTAATCAAATCTTTTAACAAATGTTTGTTTACCACTGCAAAAGCACCAGAAAGTACTTCTCGCTTATAAATATTTGATGTATATGGTTCAAAAGATTCGTTATTTCCCAAAATTTGAGCGGTAGATGCCGTAGGCATTGGAGCCAATAAAAGCGAATTTCTTACGCCATGTTTTTTTACTTCTTTGCGAAGTGTGTCCCAATCCCAGCGATTTGAGGTTGGTGTTACCCCCCACATATCAAACTGAAAAATACCTTTCGATACTGGCGACCCCTTGAAAGATTCGTAGGCACCATATTTTATGGCTTGATCTTTGGAGGCTGTCATGGCCGCAAAATAAATAGTCTCAAAAATATCTTTGTTAAGTCCCTGAGCTTCTGGTGACTCGAATGGCATACGCAACAATATGAATGTATCTGCCAAACCTTGCACACCTATACCTATGGGGCGATGACGCATATTTGAATTACGAGCCTCTTCTACAGGATAGTAATTTATATCTATTATTTTGTTGAGATTTTTTGTAACTTGATAGGTTACATCAAATAACTTTTTGTGGTCAAATTTTCCATCAATCACATATTTTGGTAATGCCAAAGATGCTAAATTACACACTGCAATTTCGTCTTTTGAGGTGTATTCCATAATTTCGGTACACAAGTTAGACGATTTTATGGTACCCAAATTTTTCTGATTCGATTTTTTGTTAGCGGCATCTTTGTATAACATATAAGGAGTGCCTGTTTCTATTTGTGATTCTACAATCTCAAACCATAAATCTTGGGCTTTTACTTGCTTACGATATTTGCCCTCACGTTCATATTTTTCATATAATTTTACAAAATCATCGCCATATACTTCCGACAAACCAGGACATTCATTGGGGCAGAATAGCGACCATACATCGTTATCTTCTACACGTTTCATAAACAAATCAGGCGTCCAAAGGGCATAAAATAAGTCTCTGGCACGCATTTCTTCTTTTCCATGATTCTTTTTGAGTTGCAAAAACTCAAAAATGTCGGCATGCCAAGGTTCTAAATACACTGCAAAAGCACCTTTGCGTTTGCCCCCTCCTTGGTCTACATAGCGTGCTGTATCATTAAAAACACGAAGCATTGGTATAATTCCATTAGAAGTACCATTGGTTCCTTTGATATAAGAGCCAGTGGCTCGCACATTATGTACGCTCAAACCTATCCCACCAGCAGATTGCGATATTTTGGCACATTGCTTGAGTGTATCATAAATACCATCAATGCTATCTTGCTGCATAGTAAGTAAGAAACACGAAGAAAGTTGTGCTTTTGGAGTACCTGCATTAAACAATGTTGGGGTGGCGTGGGTAAACCATTTCTCCGACATCAAGTTGTATGTTTCCACCACTGATTCTAAATCATCGCCATGAATGCCAACTGCCACTCGCATAATCATGTGTTGTGGACGCTCTACTATTTTGCCATCTAATTTGAGTAAATAAGATTTTTCTAAAGTCTTGAATCCAAAATAATCGTAATTAAAATCTCTTTCATATATAATACTTGAATCCAACAAAGCAGCATTTTTGCGTATTACCTCATACGTTTCTTTTGATAATAAAGAAGCATTTTCGCCAGTTTTGGGATCTTCGTAGGTATATAGTCTTTTCATAGTGTTAGAAAAAGACTTACTTGTCAATTTATGCAAGTTAGATACAGCAATACGAGCGGCCAATATAGCATAATCAGGATGGCGAGTAGTAAGCGAAGCAGCTTGCTCGGCAGCCAAATTATCCAATTCTTGGGTGGAAATACCATCGTAAATGCCTGTGATTACTTTTTTTGATATTTCTACTGGATCTACAAAATTCATATCCAAGCCATAACTCAATCGCTCGATACGTGCAGTAACTTTATCGAATTTAACCGATTCTTTACGACCATCACGCTTAACTACAAGCATTGATTTTTGAATATTTAAAGAGGTTTGGTGGATATCAGGCGTTGTCATTATTATGTATAAATTTGGATATAGATTTTTGTCAGGTCTTGTAATAAGAAATTAAAATTATTAAATATTTTACAAATATCCAACCTTGAAGTATGAATAAAATACTAAAGTTTTCCACATGAAAAGTGTATTATATTTTGTAGGTTTTGTTGATAATTTTTTGAAAAAAAACTTTGAAAATTATCAAAAATCTTAAAATATACTTTTGAGGCATCAAAATCCAGTTTATTTTATCAAAGTAAAAATTCCTTAAAAGGTATTTCGGCAAGCAACAATCTTGTGCGTTCGGGTCTTGCATCTGTAATAAAAACTTGGCCAAATGTGTTGTTTGATAGCATTTTTAATAATTTATGTATGCGAAGATCATCCAATTTGTCAAAAATATCATCCATCAACAAGACTGGTTTTATGCCAGTTTTTTGATATAATACTGTAAATTGAGCTAATTTTAAGGCTAAAACAAAAGACTTTTTTTGTCCTTGAGAAGCATATTTTTTGGTATTCTTATGATCGAGAAGCCAACTAAAATCGTCTGTATGCACCCCCAAATTGGTGCGTTGGGTTGCAATATCTTTTTCGATATTATTTCTGAATTTTAATTCAAACTCCAAATGCAATACATCTGATTCGTATGCTATATGTGGTGTTTCTTTAGACGAACTTACAAAATCATAATGCTCTAAAAAAAAAGGGATAAACTCGTGTAATATTTGTTTTCTTTTATCACAAATTTGTTTGTTGTAATGTATTAATTTGGTATCATAAATTTCTAAAAGTGTTTGATCTAATTTTTCTCTAAGAAATAATTGTTTCAAGTAGTGATTTCTTTGTTTTAAGATATGGTTGTAGTTGGTAAGCGTTTCTAAATAACTTGAATCAAATTGACAAATTAATACATCAAAAAACTTACGCCTGGTTTCGCTCGAACCACGAACCAAATCTGTATCATCAGGAGCAAAAAGTACAACTGGATATTTACCTATGTGATGACTTAGTTTTTCGTAAAGCTCTCCATCAACTGTTATTTTTTTTTTGGTATGTGCCGAATAGGCTGCCGTTACTACATTTTGAAATTCCCCATGAGCAATGGTGGCTTGTATTCTAAAAAAATCAGCATCCTCATGGATCAAAATATTATCTGCATTTGCCAAAAAACTTTTAGTCAAACAAATATAGTGTATGGCATCCAAGAAATTAGTTTTACCAACGCCATTTTTTCCAAGTATTATATTCAGTCCTTCATCCATTTGCCATTGCAAATCTGAAATACTCTTAAAATAAGAAATTTTGATATTATTAAAATGCAATTTTAGGATTTATATGTATGTTTTAAAAGAGAATATAAAATAAAAACCTACATTTTGTATAAAAATGTAGGTTTTATGGTATTTAGAAACCAAGGATAATAATTGAAATACTTTTTATTTTATAATTCCAAAAAATATTACGATTGGCATGGCAGCAAATAATACAGGTAAAACTATTGCCAAAAACGTACCCACCATTTGAATCAAACCATTGTACTTGACATGGTTTAATCCCAAAGTTTGATGTGCAGATTGAAAGCCATGCAATAAATGATAACCCAATGCCCCCTGTGCCAACACATATATAATGACTACAAAAGGATTTTCAAACACTTCGAGCATTTCTGCAAACATAGTTTCGCCAGATTCGGCCAAATGACCTGATACTTTTGAGAACCAAAAATGTTTGAGATGTAAAATCAAAAATATCAAAATAAGCGTTCCTAACAAGGTCATAGAACGAGAGTACCATTTGCTGTTGGCGGCACCATTGGTGGCATGATATGCCACAGGACGTGCTTTTTTGTTTTGATAAGCTAGCATCAATGTTTGCACTATATGTGTGATAAGCCCTAGAAAAAGGACATATTCCATGATTTTGATAACGGGGTTTGTGGCCATAAAATTGGCGCCTATGTTGAAGGATTCGCCCCCATCGTTTAAAAAAATCAACGAATTAATGCCACAATGAACAAGCAAAAAAGATACTAAAAAAAGACCTGTGAGGCCCACAATAAACTTTTTGCCAAGTGAGCTAGTAAAAGTTGTCGAAATCCAAGACATAAATGTTAAATTTAAGTTTAATAATTGATATAAAAACGTGGTTTAATTTTCTAATTTTTTGCAATTTAATGGGTTGATTTTATAAAACCCAATATTGATTCTTATTTTAAATCATTCTAAATAATATATCTATTTAATAAAATATATTGTAATTGAATTGTTTTTTGAAACAAATATTTAATTGAAAACAAAAAAAGAATAATTATTTTTAGTTTTTTGTTTGTCATATTAAAAAATTACTTTTGTGCAAATAAACGAATCAGTTGGATTTGCAATTTGAGCTTACATCCGAATTTTTGGCTAAACTTAGGTTTGCTATCGAAACCCAAGAAGACGATTTTTTAAGGTCTACTTTAGATGACTTATATTCAGAAGACATCATACCCATTTTATATGAATTAGAAATACATGAATGTAAATACATATTACAACTGCTTGGCGTAGATATAGTCAGTCGCATACTACCAAATCTAGAAGAAAAAACTCGAAACGACCTTTTTGAACTATACCAGCCAGCGGAGATTGCCGTTTTTTTTAATGAAATTTATTCAGATGATGCTGCCGATATTCTCAATTGTGTACCAATAAAAATGCGAGAAGAGATTATTGCCAATATTAATGACACACAATTAGCACTCAATATCAACGAATTGTTGCGTTATGATAGTGCCTGTGCTGGTGGTATGATGGCCAAAGAATTGATCAAAACAAACATCAACTGGACCGTAAAACAAACGATTGAGGAAGTTCGCAAACAAGCCGAAAATGTAGAAAAATTGTATTCTATATATGTAGTTGATGACAATGACGTGTTGCTAGGGCGAGTTTCGCTAAAAAAAATAATTATTTCAAAAGACAAAACTGCCATTTCAGAAATATACGAACCCGACATTATTGCGATAGAAACCTATACAGAATCTTGGGAAGTAAGTGAAATTATGCAAAAATACGACCTAGAAACCATGCCTGTAATAAATGTGCAAGGCAAATTGGTAGGACGCATAACCATAGACGATGCAGTAGACGTAATCAAAGAACAAGCAGCTGAAGATATGCAAGCCATGTCGGGTGTTTCTACACGTGTAGAAGAAGATGACAGTATTTTTAAGCTGGTTCGTTCCCGATTGCCTTGGCTGATTGTGGGTATGGCAGGTGGATTATTGGGAGCAGCCTTTATGGGATTATTTGAACAAAAATTGATAATAATACCAGCCATGGCCTTTTTTATCCCACTTATCACGGCTACTGGCGGTAATGTAGGCGTACAAGCATCATCGCTTATTGTGCAAAGTTTGGCCAGTAACGATAGTTTTGAAGAAAGTACCATTAAAAGACTTTGGCGAGTAATCATAGTGGCATTTATCAATGGTCTTGTTATATGCACCATTGTTATGATTTTTGTTTTACTAATAGGTCATCCTATAAAACTAGGATTTGTAGTTTCCATTTCTTTATTTTGTGTAGTAGTACTAGCATCAATAGTTGGCACCATTACTCCCCTATTATTGGACAAATTCAATATCAACCCTGCCCTAGCCTCCGGCCCATTTATTACTACTTTCAACGACTTATTGGGCCTAGCCATTTACTTTTTGGTTGCTGGGTTTTTGTATAGATTGTAGATTTTTGCAAATCATTAGACAAAACGACAACTACTCTAAATGATTTGATATTTTAAAATAATCAAAAAAATACAATCCAATATAAAAATTAAATTTTTCAACTACATTTGTGAATCAATTAAAAAGAAACATTTATAAAACTTAAAATATAGAAAATATGAGTTATCTTACTCAATATGATACAGATTTACTAGATGTAGCTATAGCATCAGAAGTGTACGATTTGATAGTTTATAACGATGACGTAAACAGTTTTGATTTTGTGATAGAATCATTGGTAGATATATGTGAACATACACCCTTGCAGGCAGAGCAATGCACACTATTGATTCATCACAAGGGCAAATGTAGTGTTCGCAGAGGAAATTTTGAAGCTATGGCAAGTATGCGAAACAAACTTTGTAATCTTGGTATATCTGCAGAAGTTGAAGATTAACATTTGATAGAGACTATAACAATATTCAATTTGAAAAGAACCCTTAAAAGTAAATTTAAAGGATTATTAAATAAAACCTTTTTTATACTTAAATATAAAAAGTAATATTAATAAATATAACTCAAATTAGTTTTAATAAAACTATACATGCTTACCGAAACCAACCGTATAGAATACAAAAGAGAACTAACAGATGGTTTGGAAAAAGAAGTTGTAGCTTTTCTAAATTATCAAGAAGGTGGAGTCATATACATTGGTTTGGATAATAAAGGAGAAGCACTAGGATTAAAAGATTTGGATGGAGATATGCTCAAAATTAAAGATCGACTCAAAAATAATATTTTACCATCTTGTATGGGACTTTTTGATTTGACAGCTATTGAAATAGAAAATAAAAATATTATAAAAATAAATATAGCCAGCGGATCCGAAAAACCATATTACATAAAACAATATGGTATGTCGCCCAAAGGATGCTATGTACGCAATGGAACAGCCGCAGACCCAATGCCATCAACTATGATTGATGACTACTATTCAAAACGTACACGAAATTCTTTAAGTAAAATCAAAGCACCAAATCAAAGTCTTACTTTCGAGCAGCTCAAAATATACTACCAAGCCAAAGGAACAGAACTCAACAAACATTTTGCCACCAATTTAGAATTAGTTACAGAAAATGGTAATTTCAACTATGTAGCATTTTTAATGTCAGATGCCAATTCAGTATCAATAAAATTTGCCAAATATCAAGGTACATCACGCTCAGAACTTATAGAAAGCCCTGATTTTGGATACCAATCATTGATAAAAGCAACAAAGCAAATATTAGAAAAAATAGATTTAGAAAATAAATTTAAGACAAATATAACATCAGGAGTACGTAATGATTACAGACCATGGTCGGCTAGAGCCCTACGAGAAGCAATCATCAATGCCTTCGTACACAACGACTTTACAACAGAAGTTCCACCTAAATTTGAACTGTTTGAAGATAGAATAGAAATTACATCCTACGGAGGATTAACCAATGGAATAAATCAAAAAGAATTTTTTGAAGGATACTCAGTACCACGAAATAAAGAAATCATGCGTATTTTCAAAGACCTAGGTTTGGTAGAACAACTAGGCTCAGGTGTACCTACAATTTTGAAAAGTTATGGAAAACAATGTTTTAAATTTTCTGATAACTTTCTTAGAATGACATTCCAAATCAACGACCAAGATAACGACCAAGATAACGACCAAGACAACGACCAACCCCTAACCCAATTGAACGAAAACACAAGTAATGGACACTATATTGTTAATGAAAAAACATATACAAACAATAGCAAAAAAATAGAAAACATAGCACTAGAAAAACAATCATTAAAAAACGATGAAATATTGAAAAATATTACACAAGAACAAATCAAAGTCCTCTACTTTGCATCAACACCTAAATCAAACAAAGAACTCCAAGAAAATGGACTGGGACTTAAAAAACATAATGATACCTTTAAAAAACACATTGAACCATTACTAAATCTGGATTTATTAAACCGAACTTTACCTCATGTACCTAACAGCCCTTTTCAAAAATATTTTACAACACATAAAGGTAAGATAATTTTATTAAATCTAGATAATAAAATATAGATATTCTTATATTTATATATACAATAAAACTTATAAATGACAACTAAAAAAACGACCAAGTTACGACCAAGTTACGACCAAGTTACGACCAAGTTACGACCAAGTTACGACCAAGAAAAAAAATAAAAATAAATTTTTAAAAATTATTTAAAAAATTGAAACAAAAAATCCTAATAAGTAAAAATTCACTTATTAGGATAGGAATTCTCCAAAAAATCATTAGTTTTTGTTATATATATAAGTTTTTACGACTGTAATTAATACTCAAAATCAAGAGTTGCACCAACTTTCTCGTGCCAAGGTAAGCCATATTTGTTCAAATCATCCAAGAAAGGTTTTGAATCAAATTCTTCGGTATTATAAACCCCAGGTTTCATCCACTTGCCCTCTAGCATCATTTTTGCACCAATCATAGCAGGAACACCAGTAGTGTAAGACACACCCTGAGCTTTAACCTCTTTGTAGCAATCAGCATGATGGCAATTGTTCCAAATAAAATAAGTCTGCTCTTTACCATCTTTTATGCCTTTTATTTGGCAGCCAATAGATGTCTGACCAGTGTAATTTTCGCCCAAACTGCCAGGATCTGGCAACACAGCCTTTAAAAATTCGAGAGGAACTATATCTATACCATTAAACTTTATAGGAGAAATAGATGTCATGCCAACATTCTGTAAAACTTCTAAGTGAGTAAGATATTGTTGTCCAAAAGTCATCCAAAATCTAGCTCGTTTGAGGGTTGGAAAATTTTTGACTAAAGATTCAAGCTCTTCATGAAACAAAAGATAAGATTCTTTTGGACCAACATTGGGATAATCCACAGATTGATGCACTGACATGGGTTCAATTTCAATCCAATGACCATTTTCCCAGAATTTTCCTTTTTGAGTTATTTCTCTAATATTAATTTCAGGGTTAAAATTTGTTGCAAAAGCTTTGCCATGTGATCCAGCATTGCAATCTACAATGTCTAAATAGTGAATTTCATCGAAATGATTGGTGGCTGCATGCTTAGTAAAAATATTGGTAACGCCAGGATCGAATCCACAACCCAAAAGAGCCATTAAACCCGCTTTTTTAAACTTTTCTTGATAAGCCCATTGCCAAGAATACTCAAATTTTGCTACTTCTTTGGGTTCATAGTTTGCAGTATCTAAATAATTTGTACCTGTTTCGAGACAGGCATCCATAATAGTAAGATCTTGGTAAGGCAAAGCCACATTAATAACTAACTTTGGATTAAAACTTTGAATTAATTTAACCAATTCTGGCACATTATCGGCATCTACTTGGGCAGTTTTTATTTTATTTCCACCTATTTCTGCGGCTATTTTATCGCATTTTGATTTAGTGCGACTTGCTAGTAAAATATCTGAAAAAATATTTGGAAGTTGTGCACACTTATGAGCCACAACCGATCCTACTCCACCTGCACCTATTATTAGAACTTTGCTCATTACAGTAAATTTTTGTGCAAAATTATAATTTAAAACTAATTATTATAGATGTTTACAAAAATTTAATATTAAAAATTGACTTAAATCAAATTGAAGTAAGATATTTTATTAAAAAACTAAAATAAGTTTTGTTAATTGTTATAAAAAAAAGTAATTTCGCAAAAATAGATAATATTATATTATTTGATAAATGTAAACCCGAAAAAAAAATTGCAAAAATTAAAATTTAAACTACTTTTAGTTTTTACCGTTTTTACTTTTTATGTATCTTTAGCCAAAAATTATGCATCAAATCATCAATTATCAGTTGCTTTTGCTGGTAAAGATACTATTTTGGTGTGCCAATCTTCTTTTGAGTTGAATGGCAGTTCACTTGATTTAGACGAAATTGGCCAGTGGCAAGTAATTTCTGGTACTGGGTCCTTATTAGATAATAGTTCGCCAATCACTACTATTACAGGTTTAGTACCTGGAAATGTTGTTTTAGTTTGGCAAGTTACCAATACACTCACAAGTGCTTTTACTGAAGACGAGATTGTTATTTCAAACGTATTACCAACACCAGCTAGCGTAGGTGCTGGAACTATAACTTGTTCTAGTATATCCAGAATTGTTGGAAATATGCCTATATATGGTAAAGGTGTATGGCATTTAGTGAGTGGTAGTGCTAATATTTTACAACCCAATTTGCCAATATCAACTGTGAATGGCCTCGGTTTTGGCAGAAACATTTTTAGTTGGACTATTTCAGCGGGTAGTTGTTCGAGTACTGCTACTGTTTCTGTAAATTTCAATAGAGCTATTGCAGGTACTAGCCAAACCATTTGTGGTAATAGTATCACTTTAAACGCCACTCCAAGTAGTGTAAACTCAGGTATTTGGACATTGAGAAGCCCAATTACAGGCAATCCTTTGACAGAACCAAATATTATTGATGATTCAGACCCATCGACTTTGGTTACCAATATAATGCCTGGCACAAATATTTTTAGGTGGACAACGCGCAATTTTGTACCAAATAGTTGTATTTCTTTTTCTGAAATTACTATAATAAGTGATACTGTAAATCAAGCATTTGCTGGAAATGATGCCGTAATTTGCTCTGATTCATTGATATTGAATGGTAATATTCCTATGCAGGGGCTTGGAGGGTGGTCTGTTTTGACGTCTAGTTCTGCTATTGTAATCAATCAAAATTCTTATAATTCTAAAGTAAGAAATTTAAGTAAAGGCTACAATGTACTAGAATGGAAAATCCAAAAAGGAAATTGTATTACAAAAGATACTCTTACTATTAGAAATGATAGCCCAAGCACTGCAGTAGTTATGGCAGATGCTTTGATTTGCTCAAAGAATCTATCAATTTCGGCTTTATCGCCAATTCAAGGCACTGGAGAGTGGTATACTATTTCAGGTTTTGCAACAATAGCAAATCCAAATTTAGCCCTTACATCTGTATCAAATTTAGGAAATGGCGACATTTTATTGGGGTGGAAAACCAGTTTTGGTGCCTGCCCTTCAAAAAGAGATACTTTGAAAATTACAACTGGAGTTTTTGAAAAAGCAAATGCTGGAGCTGATTTTACTATTTGTGGTGATACTGCTTTGGTAACAGGAAATACTGTACCTGGTGTGGGTTTTTGGCGTATTCTAACTGGCACTGGTGTAGTATTAAATCCAACTAATTATAAGTCAAAAATTTATAATATCTCAATTAACGGTATTTTAGCATTGGAATGGCAATTTGCAATTACTGGATGTGTTTCTTCTAAAGATACAATTTACATAAGAAGAGATTATGTATCTGTTGCAAATGCAGGCTTGAGCCAAATTGTATGTACATCAACAGCTACATTATTTGCAAATAACCCTTCTTATGGCATTGGAAATTGGTCTTTACTGGGTGGAAGTGGAGTTATTTCAAATGCTACTCTAACAAATCCTACTGTTTCAAACCTAAATTCTGGACAAAATATTTTTCAATGGAGTATCAACTCTTCCTTTTGTAATTCAATATCTACAGTTTCAATAAATTTTAACAAAGCAGTTGCTGGTCTAAATCAAGAATTGTGCGATAATTGGGGGCAGTTGGGAGCATCAACACCTAGTGTAAATTCAGGAAATTGGACATTACGATTTCCAAATACTGGTAATTTACTAAATGACCCAATTTTAAGCGATGATACCGATGAGGAATCTTATGTGTTTTTCTTAAAACCTGGAAAAAACATTTTTAGGTGGACAACTCGTAACGTAAGCCCCAACAGTTGCTCCTCTTTTGCTGAAGTTACAATTACAAATAATGCCATAAACACTGCTGATGCAGGCGAGGATGCTACTATTTGTGCTGATTCTTTAATTTTAGAGGGTAATATTCCAACTCAAGGTATAGGTACATGGTCTATTTTAACATCAACTTCTGCTGTTATTACAAATCAAAATTTATATAATTCAAAAATAAAATCACTCTCCGAAGGATTGAATGTGTTGGAATGGAAAATTCAAAAAGGAAATTGTATTTCTGTGGATACTATATTTATCAGAAACGATAGCCCAAGCAAAGCTACTGTTGGTAGCGACTTGTCTATTTGTACAGGTGCTACAACTATTACTGCACAAGTTCCTACACAAGGTACCGGAAATTGGTTTAATATTACAGGTATTGGAAATATTGATAGTCCAAATTCTGCCATTACATCTGTCTCTGGATTAGGTGCTGGTGAAATCAAAATAGGATGGAAAACCAAATATGCAAACTGTCCTGATAAAATTGATACCCTAAAAATTACTAGATTTATTTCTATTCCTGCCAATGCAGGTATGGACAAGCAAATATGTGGAGATTCTTTGGTTTTGTCGGGCAATTCTGTAACAGGCAATGGATTTTGGAGAATATTAACTGGCACTGGTTTGGTTATGTCGCCCACAATATATAATTCAAAAATAAAAAATATTTCTGTCAATGGTATTACAATATTAGAATGGCAGTTTCGTACTCCAGGCTGCTCATTTACAAGAGATACCATTGAAATTACTAGAGATTTTGTAAGCCCATCCTTAGCAGGGCCAAACCAAGTTTTATGCGTCAATTTTGCCAATCTCAATGCAAACAACCCACAATTTGGCACTGGGACATGGTCAGTTGTGTCTGGCGGAGGAACTATTAATAACATCAATAATTTTAACACATCTATTGGCGGATTATCTCCAAATATGAATATATTGAGATGGGAAATTAGCTCCACTTATTGTTCGAGTATATCGCTATTGACTATTACTAATAATATGCCAACAACAGCTGTGGCTGGAAATAATAAAATCATCTGCTCTACAACAGACACGCTCAAATCTAATATAGTGAATCAAGGTATTTTATCATGGCAATTGCTGACTGGAACTGGATTCATTTTAAATCCTAACAATAATATTTCGCTTGTAAACAATCTAGGATTTGGAAATAATATTTTCAGAATTAGTATAACCAAAGCAGCTTGCATAAGTAGAGATACACTAATTTTGAACAACAATTTACCTGATATAGCCCTAACCAACAACGACACCATATTATGTGTAGATTATACAAAAGCAAACGCAAACAATCCTAAACAAGGAACTGGACAATGGGTTTTGGCTTCAGGCTCAATTTCAATTTCAGATATTTTTAATCCTAAAGCTGATTTTACTAATATTGCCAAAGGGCAAAATAATATTGTATGGTCGGTTACTTCAGGTATTTGTAATGCCAACAGAGACACCCTAAAAATATACAATTATTCAGTAAATAAACCAACTACATCTGGTACAAATTGCACCATTCTTACTGGAAATAGTGTAACTTCTATTGAATTAAATTCTTCAGATTTAAGTTTTGGCGAAACTTCTAATTGGGCTATTTTTCCTGGTGGTAGTTATGGATTTTTTCCTAACAATACAGCTTCTAATATCACTGTTTCTGGTGTTGGACGTGGATTTTATCGTATGGTAAGAGATGTATTTGATTCTTTTGGGGGTACATGTAGGAACAAAGACACTGTTTTGGTTTCGGTTATACCCAAATCACTACCAAGTTCTGATCAATGTATCAAAGCGAATGCTACTACCCCAAGTTTTTCTACTAATCTTACTTCAACCAATATACTAAATGTAGGGTTTGGCGAAAATGGATTTTGGAATTTCGATAATTCAATTAATGGTAATTCGCCTTTTCCGTCTGTAAACAGCAATTCTGGTGTTGCCCTTGGTCTTAGAAAAGGCGTTCACTTGTTTTCGTATAATGTAAGAAATATAAATTTTCCTAGTTGTGTTTCAAAAGAAACTATGAAAGTAACCATACTAACTGAGGCTGAAGCTGGCCCAAATCAATGTATCAAAGATGTTTCTGAGCTTCAACCTCTTGTCCCAAATGTAGGGAATCCTATCAATCCTCTGGTTGGTGGTCAATTTGCTTGGAGTGCTGCTGGGCCTGCTCAAATAAATCCATCAACTGGAAACACCAATAATCTTGTCATTGGTAGAAATAAATTTTATCTTACAAATTTTAATACAAATTCAAGTTGCAGCAACATAGATAGTGTTTTTGTAACTTTAGTTACCAATCCTAATGCTGGATTTGACTCTTCTTTGGTTGCAAATCCAAATACTAATTATGCAAATTCATTATTGATAGCCAATGCCCCAAATACCCTTGTAGGCGAATCTGCTACTTGGAGTGTAGCTAATTTTGGCTCTTCAAGTAGTAGTCCAAATGCTATTCTAAGTAGTTTTATTAATCCAAATACACAAGTTCAACAACTAATATCAGGGGTAAATGAATTTGTATGGCAAATCAATAATATAGCCAATGGATGTAGCTTTAGAGACACTGTTCGTAGAAATGTAATCTCTCAAGCACGTGTAAATGCACCATTTTATGTAACAAACAGTAATCCTACTGTTCCTTTATCGTTTACTTTATCTGCACTAAATTCTGCCCCTACAACACTAAGAACAGCCAGAGGTGAGGTAGGAAATTGGGAGTTAATTGATTTTTTGGCTGTAAATCCACCTAGTTCTGTTGTAGGCTCAAACCCTAATACAATTCAACTTTCGGATGTAAGAAGAGGTGTTTTCAATTTTAGATGGACAATATCAAACGTAAGTTTTCCAGGTTTTGTAAGCACAGCAAACATTTCTATAACAGTACTTACAAAAGCCAGAGCTGGCAATCCATATTGTATTAACTCTATCAATAACTTAATTTTGGGCAATTCGCCAACCATTCCTATTCGCCAATTATCTTCAGAACGATACTATTGGACATCCAACGACCCCAATATCAACATTTCTCAAATACCAATATCCCTACAAACTTCAACTGATAATATCCCATCGGCCACAATATCAAATATTCCGATTGGCAAAACCAAAATGTATTTGCACATCCAAAACATCACTTCTGGTTTTGAAGATATAGATTCTGTTCAAATCACGAAATTGACAAAAGCTGATATAGGTTTTGATAAAGAAATATGTGTAAATACAGTACAATTAAATTCTATTTTTAATATTAATACTTCTGTGGGTGAATCATTTTTGTGGGAACGAACCTCTGGGAAAGGCACTTTTGATCAAAATATTTTAGAGCCTATTGTCATAGGACTAGATACTGGTCGCAATGTTTTTAGGTTAGAAATTATTAATTCAGGTTGCAAAAATGCAGATACAATCAAAGTGGATAATATTGGTCCATATTTGGCAACAGTGGGTGGTGTGCCAATATCATGTTTTACAACCAATTATTTTGATGGAAACAATCCAAAACTACAATTCCCTACAGCCACAGGAAGATGGAATCTGCTATCACAACCCACATTTAGCAATGCAATCATGGTAGATAATACTGCCACAAAACTTCAAGTGAAAGATATGATAAGAACTGGAACATACAAATTCAACTTTGTAGTATCCAATAAGTCTTGTTCTATCACATCTGATACTTTGTTTGTTCAACGACAAAATTCTATATCAGGTAATGCAGGTCCAAATGTATCTATTTGTAAAGATTCTTACATTATGCAGGGCTCCTATCCAAGCATAGCTGGTGTATCTGGCGAATGGAAATTGATTGGTGGTGGTGGTAATATCAATGGAATAAACAAAAAAAATGCCACAATAACTGGTATACCAAACGATGATATTGGTTTTCAGAACACTTTTGAATGGAAAGTAACTCTAGGTGAATGTTCATCGACTTACAATGTAATTATTAGCAATTTTACTCCTCCTTCCATCGCATCCATTCTTGGATTAAATCAACTTTCTTTTTGCCAAAAAGATACTATCAAACTTACAACTGGTTTTATACCAAGTCATTTTGTGGGTAAATCTAAATGGACTACCCTGCAAGGAAATGTAGCTTACGATAGCACTACCAGAAAATTTGCTAATATCACATTTCTTGGTTTTGGCACAAATAAACTTATGTATGAGGTAGAAAATTCAGCATTTTGCCCCATCAGCAGAGATACCATCACTATTCAAAGATACCAAAAAGCTACTCAATCGTTTGCAGGTATAAACCAAAAAGTGTGTGCAGATTTTATAAAATTAGACGCTCAAACACCTGAGGTTGGTTTTGGAAAATGGTATTTGACTTCTGCTACATCGCCTTTAGTAATTTCAGATCTAAACAATCCAAAATCTAAAATTGAAAACGTACCTCCTGGTGAATACTTTTTTAAATGGAAAACAAGCAATATTACTTGCAATGATTCCTCCTTTACTCAAGTTACGGTAAGAGCTCCCATTTCAAAACCAAAGGCTCAGCCTATCGACAATCAATGTGATACCACCACTATAAATATCTCTGGAAATCTACCCACAAATGGCACAAATGTATGGAGAGGTCCATATTTAGTTAATGGTACAACTGTATCAAATATTATTGCTACAAATAGTAAAATTTTGGATAGCTTATCTGCAAATACTAAATTATCTTTAAAAACAATAGGCAAAAAAGCCCTTATTTATGCCATAAAAGATGATTTTTGCTTACTTTCAGATACTATATATATTCAATCATACCCAGCACCATCTGCTATTACCCTAACCAAAGATACGCTTGTATGTAGCGATAGTATACTTATAAACGTCCAAAATCCTACTTTTGGAGTTAATAAATTTATCATAAATACAGTTTCTGGCTTAAATATATTTATTCAAAACACAACTCAATTAGGAATTGCTAATTTGCCTTATGGTATTTCGACTTTTATTTACAAAATTGAACAAATGGCTTGTCCTGCCAATATTCAAACTGTAACTATTGCAAACTATAAAATTGAAAATATTTTTGCAGGAAATGACACTCTTATTTGTATTCCAACTTTGGAATTAAAAGCCCAAAAACCAAGTTTCGATCAAGGATTTTGGCAAGTTATCAAGGGAGAAGGAAACTTTATTAATTCAGACAATACAATTCCAAATGCTAAAGTATCTAATTTAAGTCAAGGAGTCAATATTTTAAAATGGACTGTTAAAAACGAAAAATGCCCCTTATTAGAGGATATTTTAACCATTACAAATAACAAAATTCAATCTTTAGCTCCCTTTGAAAAATTGACTATTTTTAATGCCAACGCCACTTTAGAAGCACCAAACCCTAAACTTGGAATTGGATATTGGACAACAGTAAAAAGTAATGCCATTATCGAAAATCCCAACAATAACAATACGACCGCACGTGGACTTGATGTGGGCGAAAATATATTTAGATGGACAGTTTCTATTGCTGGCTGCAACTCAGAATCCTCAGATTTAAAAATTGTGCTCAACGACATCATAGTTCCTCAACTGATTTCGCCCAACAACGATAATTTTAACCAATCATTTGAAATTTTTGGTTTAGATAAATATCCAAATTCTAAATTAGAAATATTTAATAAATGGGGCAAATCAGTTTATATGAACTCCAATTATGATAATTCTTGGCAAGGACAAAACTACGATGCACAACCTTTGGCCGATGATACATATACTTATGTTTTAACTTCAAAAGAGGGTAAAGTAATTAAAAAAGATTTTGTAACCATTAAAAGATAATGAATAAATACATTTTTATATGCTTATTTTTTCTATATTTCCAAATAAATGCACAGCATAACATACCGTATAGTAGCTATATGCTGAGCCCGATTTTGGTAAATCCAGCTTTTACTGGCAACGATGGTGCCCTTTCTATTGGTTTGGTCTCAAGACTACAATTGCTTGGGCTCGAAAGTAGCAACCCCATGAGTAATACAATTTTTGCACATACTCCCTTAAAAAACAAAAATTTGGCTCTTGGCACTATTATAAGTTACGATAAATTTGGCCCACAAAACACTTTTAATGGAAAATTACTAGCTTCTGGCAAATTTAAAATATCAAAATTTAAAATTGGAATAGGTGGTTCTTTAGATTACACCAACAACAGAATTATTTTTGACGAAAAAAATCAAATTTCGTTTGAATCAGCTTCAAACGACCCAGTATATGCCAACAACAATTCAACCAATAGTCTTAATTTTGGATTAGGGATTAATATTCAATATAAATTTATGTACATTGGAGCAGTTGCTCCAGCCATTAAAATAAACACTTCAAACGAAAGTGTACTACAAAAAAATTATTTTTACAGCCCAGTGCAAGTTTTTGGTGGACTTAATTATAGAATTGTAGAAGCCATATTATTGAAACCCTCTTTTTTGATTAGAACGCTCAAAAGTTCAGGTTTACAGTTTGATATAAACTTATTGGCAAATTTATTTGATAAGTTTACAACTGGAGTATCTTACAAAAATAACAGTGGTATAGCAGGTCTGTTTATGGTTCAAATCTCGCCTCAAATTGCAATTTCTTACACTTACGAACACATTACCACAAACCAAAAAGTTGGTTCTATGGGCAACCATGAATTGCAGCTAAAATATATTTTTAAGTATTATATAAATGACTTAAATGTAAAAAAATTCAAATAATGAGATTAATTTTATTAATACTTTTATCTAATATATTACTTTATTCTCAAAATTTGGAAACAAAAAAAGAAAATAAAGAAAACAAAGAAAATACCACTTATAAAGTCAATTTCATGCCTTTTAACTCAAAAGCATCAGATTTTGCACCTGTAAAATTCAAAAATAGTATCATTTTTTGTTCTGATAGAGACGAAGATTTTGGGGTGGTATATCGATCAAAAAATTCTGAAAAAGCCTTAGTTGACTACTATATAGTAGATTCTCTAAAAAATAAAGGTTATGTAAAAGCAAAAAAAATAAAAAATAAATTAAACTCCCTCATGAGCGAAGGGCCAGTAAGTTTTACTTCAAATTTTGAAAAAGCTTACATTACTAGAAATAAAGTTTTTGAAGACAAATCTAGGCTTTTTATATATGAAACAACACTTGAAAACAATCATTGGAATGAACCAAAATTATTATCATTCATAAACGAAAAATATTCTTACGGCCACCCAAGCATTTCGGCAAATGGAGCATATATTGTTTTTTCATCGAACATGGCTGGTGGATATGGGGGTACAGATTTGTACATTTCTTACTTCAAAGATGGCACTTGGGCCAAACCTACCAATCTAGGCAAACCAATAAATACCGAAAAAAACGAAATGATGCCCTTTTTACATCCCTCTGGATTGCTATATTATGCTTCTGATACCCCAGGCGGTATGGGTGGGTACGATATTTATAGTGCATTTTACAGCCAATTTGAATGGAAAAATGTTAAAAACATAGGCTACCCCTTTAATACAAGTTTCAATGATTTTGGTTTGTACATGAACTCAGATTTTTCGAGTGGATATTTCTCTTCCAACAGATTGAATGGAAAAGAAGATGATGATATTTATAGTTTTTCATCAAACGAAAATTTATTCAAAAATTGTGATTCCTTACGAAAAGATAACCTTTGCCGTACATTTTTTGAAGAAGGCACTATTCCTACCGAAAACTCCCCATTGGTGTATGAATGGGACTTAGGAGATGGTACCAAAAAACGAGGCAACGAGGTCAGGCATTGTTTCTCAAAACCAGGCATATACAACATTCAACTCAATGTGGTTGATTTAATTTCTAATCAAATATTACTCAACGAAGCCACTTTTGAGTTTGAAATAGAAGGAATAAAATCAGCTTTTATTCAAATACAAGATACCCTTATTACTTCAAATGATTACATTTTTGATGCTTCAAAATCCAACATTGGTGATAAATCTTTTAAACCACTAGATTATGCTTGGGATTTTGGAACAGGCGAAGTATTTGGGGGCCTAATGCCTTCTCATAATTATCATCTAGCAGGAAATTATAAAGTACTTTTGCAAGTAAAATTTGTAGATTCCTTGATGAATATAAAAAATTCTTGTGTAAGCAGAAACATACAAGTAATGACTCAAAACGAATACAACCAAGCCCTCATTACCAAAACCAAACCTAAATTGATGGCATCAGATTGGATGAAAAAAGTGTATAACATCAAAGACTCTGAAGGTAATATTTATAAAATACAACTTGGTACTTCAAAACAATCATCAAAACAACATTTCAAGAAATTTGAAGGTATGCTAAAAGTTGAAGAATATTACGACCGAAATGTATATGGATATACCACTGGCAACTACAAAACTGTACAAGAGGCCATTCCTCAATTAAAATTGATGCGAAAAATTGGTTTCAAAGAAGCAGTATTGATAGCTCAAAACAATGGTAAAGTAGTATCAGGCAATGATTCATCATTTTTTGTAAATATTGATGAAAAAATGGTACCTCTCAAAATTGTAACTTTTAAAGGAAATATAAAAGACAAAGATGGTAAACTATTGGACGCTGCAATTAATATAGAAAACCTATCAAGTGGCGAAATTATTACTAATAAATTATGCGATAATCCAATAGGATATTACGAATCTACCCTACCCGATGGCGATATTTATGGCTATTATATTACTGCCAATGGCTATTTTCCTTATTCAAATAATATTGATTTAAGATTCGAAAATAGTGTTTCTGAAATCAATAATGACATAACACTATATAAAACAGAAGAGGTTGCCGCTGCATCTATGCCCCTCAAAATCAATAATATTTTTTTTCAACCTGATAAATACGAACTCCAACCTGAATCATTTTCAGAACTAAAACATCTTGCTCAATTTATTAAAGATAATAATTCTTACAAATTTGAAATAGGTGGACACTCTGATAATCTTGGAGATGTAGATTACAATTTTAAATTATCAGAAAAAAGAGCCACAGAAGTTTCTAATTTCTTAATCAACAATGGTTGTTTTGCCGAAAATATTACCGTAAAAGCATATGGAAATACTATTCCACTAACTACAAATAAAAAATTTATTGAATTAAACAGAAGAGTAGAAATAAAAATATTACCTTAATTAAACAATATAATAAAAATTATTATTATTATTGAAAAATAAATGAAAAAAATGAAAAATCCAATTGTAATAATTCTTATTTTTATTGTCAATATTTGTTTTGCACAACAAGTTCCAGGCAAGGAAGAAAATATACCCTATTTGGTTACTTTTAGCAAAGACAGCGAAAAAAGATGGGGAGACGATGATTTTTCTCAAACTTGGTTTTTAGTAATCCCAAAAGATTCAAAAAAAACATTTTATTTAAGAATATTCGATCCAGATGTAAGTGGACAGATAGATGAAATAAAAGGAGACATAAACTCTAAAACAAAATTTATGATTTATGGGGGCAAAGGATGCTATACAGACCCAGATGCTACCAACAAAGATCCTCTTGGTAATTACAAATCTGGCACTCTTTTGGCAAGTAAAATTTTTGGTAATCAATCAGAATACGATAACTCATGGTTTAATTTTGGTCCTTTTAATCCTGCTGAAGGTGAACTCATACCAGAACTAAATGGATATGTTTTTAAAATTATCTCTGATGGCATAGAAGGCAACGATGGTAATTTATATAAATATTTTTTATCAAGCTCTCCTACAACCAACATACCAATAGAAGGCTCAAATTTATTTACTTATGAATATACTTTTAGGGTTGACGAGCGACCTGGATCAATTTCCCATGTGTACCCATTTGTTGATGATAATGTTATTTCTATCAACATTAATACCTTTGATTTAGACGATGATAGCTATATGCGATTGGTGTCTGTATCCAAAAAAGGCGATAAAATTCATGGTTCACTCGACAACGAATGGGCTGTAAGCAATCATGTTATTAGCAATGAAGAGAAAAAAACATCTTTAGATATACAAATTATTAAGTTTCGAGAAAAAGTGAACAACAATATTGTACTCACAATAACCAATCAATATGGAAAATCACTGCCTTTTTTCTCTATTCCAATTGGTGGTGTACCTAAATTCAAATATAAAATTGGCGTAAAGCAGTAAATAATTTATAATTAATTTGAAATCATTTTTTAAAGTTTATTGTTTTATCTTACTTTTTATTTTAACCTCTAAAGCCCAAAATATCAATTATAGGAGGTATGCAGAACAAGATGGTCTTTTAAACAAATTTGTTTATTGTATCAATCAAGACAAGTTACATTTTTTGTGGGTAGCAACAGCCGAAGGTCTTGTAAGATATGATGGAAAAAATTTTCTTACTTTTTCTATTGCCAATGGACTTGCCGAAAACTTTGTTTATTCTATTTTTATTGACAAAAATGATAACAAATGGATAGGTCATTACAATGGTGGAATAACTATGTTTGATAATCATTCATTTAAGATTATCGATACTAAAAAGTATTTTACAAGTAGAATAAACAAATTTTATCAAAACAGTGAAAATGAAATTATCATTTGTACTCAAAACGATGGATTATGGATGCTAACAAAAGAAAATAAATTAATAGAATTGACTTCAGAATTTACCGAAAAGCCAATTATAAACGATGTATTACAACTAGAAAATAAATCATATTTAATTGCTACAAATGAGGGAATTATAGTGTTAAAAAAAGATGCTTTAAACCAAAAATATAGTAAAAATTTGGTACAAGATACTGAATACTATGCTATAATTTCGCTTATAGAACATAAAGATAAAATTATTTATGCTACAGAGTATGATGGAATTTTTAATATAAAATTTGATGAAAATTTCAATTTTACATCAAAAAAATTTACTTTAAATGCCAATCAAAAAAATACTGGAAAAATTATTTTTATTAATAAAGACAAAAATAACCGTCTATATATAAGTTATGAAAATGGAAGTTTCTCTCAAAACATTGTTTCTGAAAATGAAATCAGTCAAACAACTTTGTATCAAATATCAAATGACAAATATGCTACATTTTGTAAATCAATGTTGGTTGATTTGGAAGATAATTTATGGATTGGAACGTATGGAAATGGTCTTTTACAATCGTTTGGTAATGTTTTTTTATCTTACTCTAATCAATTTGACTTTACTCAAGAAAACATTAATACTCTTACCATAAAAGATCAAAAAATATATTTTTCTGTCAAAAATGAACTTTTTATGTACGACATTGCCATAGATGAGTACAAACAACTCATGTTTGATATTGATATAAAAGAGCTGCAAACACATGATATAAAAGACATAATTATAGATGAATACAACAACATATACATAAGTATTGATGATAAAGGGGTGTATGTATCTAATTTAAAAAAATTAAATTTTAAAGAATTTTTTTGTCATTTCGAAGACAAACCCTCTTGCTCTGTCAATTGTATAACCAAAGATGGCGAAAAAAATCTATGGTTGGCCACCGAAAATGGTGCGTTTAAAGTGGATCTTATTAAAACTAAAATTCAAAGATTTGGGATTGACAATGGCCTGCCTCACAATAAAGTCAATTGTATAACTCGAGATAGCAAAAATAGATTTTGGTTTGCTACTCAAAGCTCTGGAATTTCATATTTTCAGGATGGAAAATTATTTAAACTTCACTCCCCACTCGAAAATATAGCCGTCAGCATAAGTACAATTTATGAAGATAAGTTTGGAAATATTTGGTTTGGAACTTACGGTAAAGGGATAATGAGATATAAAAATGGTGTTTTTGATAAACAATTTTCTAAACTAGATGGCATGGGCTCTGATTTTTGTTATACAATTATAGAAGATGCCAATGGATTTTTGTGGATAGGTCATAAAAATGGTTTCTCAAAAGTAAATATGGAAACATCAGAAATCAATTATTATGAAAATAATACAGAATATTCTGATGCTGAGGTAAATCTAAATGCAGTTAGCAAAGAAAATGATTCCAAAATTTGGTATGGTACTAATCATGGTTTAATAAAATTTGACTCAAACAACGACCGAAAAAATATCATTGAAAATTCAAATGTAATCACGAGTATAAAATTATTTTTCAACGAACCACAATGGAATTTGTTTAAAGTTAGAAAACAAATTACTACGCCACCCCAAAACCTGCAATTCAAACACAACCAAAACCATCTTACATTTGAGTTTATTGGTATTAGTTTAAAATCTCCTGACAATGTCAAATATAAATTTTATTTAGATGGATTTGAAAAAGAATGGTCTCAAGAAAGCAAACAAAATTATGCTACATACTCAAACTTACCACCAGGAAATTATATTTTCAAAGTTATCTCCAAAAATAAAGACGGCAAATGGAACAAAAAACCAGTAGAATATGCCTTTAGTATTGATGCCCCTTTTTGGCAAAAATGGTGGTTTATACTGATGTCAATATTGCTATTTTTTGGATTAACATTTTCAGTATTTTATTATAGAACATATAATTTACGAAAAAGAAACGTATTTTTATTGAAAGAAAAATTGAAATTAGAATACGAAATTTCAGAACGAAAAACCATAGAAAAGAAACTAAACGAAAGCCAAAGACTATTAGAATTAAGCCATTCTGAAATGAATGAATTTATGTGGAGGCTCTACCACGACCTAAAAAGTCCTTTAAAATCTATCAAAGGGCTTGTTAATATTGCACTAACCGCTCCCCCAAAAACCGAAGACTCTCAAAAATATTATAAACTTATAGGTATAACAACCGACAAACTAGACGCCATTCTTACTGATTTTGCCAAAATAAAAACCTTGAGCGATTTTGATTTTAGTTCTGATCTTATCAATTTTGAAGAATTAATAGATGAAGTCATTGTCCAATTAAAAAAACAATACAACTTAGAACTTTTCAATATAATTATCGAAAATAAAACTAATGACTTGAAAATTTATACAGATAAATCTTCCCTTGAAATGATATTTATTAACATTTTTAGAAACAGTATTATTTATGCCAATCATTTGAATCCATATTTAAAAATAAGAATAAAATCTTACAAAAAAAACATTTGTATACTCATAGCTGATAATGGCATAGGCATAGAAAGAATGGCTCTAAGCAAAGTGTTCAATATGTTTTATAAAGGTACCGAAAAATCAAAAGGTACTGGTTTAGGATTGTATTTAACAAAAAAATATATTGAAATGATGAAAGGTAACATTTCTATTTCAAGCACCAAATCCAAAGGTACAGTAGTATTGTTGCAGTTTCCAAACACTCCTCCACAGAAATAGTATTCTCAAATTATTCTATTTTAATACTTTTTTGATATTTAAAAAAAAATAAAATATCAATATGACATCTCAAAAGTGAGTTTCATAAAAAGAATTTATTAAAATAGGTTATCAACCTTTATTGTATTGTATTCTTACTAGAATATTTTTTTATATAATACTGGGCTTGTTTAAAATTAAAATTGGTTTCAGATATTTTTTCAAAAAATGGTACTGCCTTTTTTGATTTTCCACTATAAACCATACATACACCCAATTTGTAATTAAGATCTGAATCTGTACTATCATAATCTATTTTTTTGAAATGATACAGGGCTTGATCATACTTTTTAGTTTCAAATGATAGTTCTGCTACTTTTTTTATTATATCTATATCGATAGAATCAAGTTTGAGATAGCGAACTCCATATTTTAAGGTAGAATCTTTTATTTGAAGTTTATTAAATGAATGAAATAAAGCCAAAATTGATTTTTTATTATTTTCATCTTTTGTTAAATAATAAGTAGCATTTTTAATTAGGGTCTGCTGAAAAACTAAAAAAGCCTTATTGTAGATAACTGACCAATATTTTAGCCCACTTTTACTTTCCTAAGTGCAAGGATATATGACCTTACCCCAAAAAAAGCGTGCACCAGCACCCAAATATGTGAGCCCTAGCCAGGCGATTTTACCTGGATTTGAGTCTCCATTTACTCAGAAA